>CAVPFR010000028.1:0-13981 GCA_963703785.1 uncultured Acidobacteriota bacterium
ATCCCAATTCTGATTCGAGACCTTCAAGCAAAAGAAAGTTATCCATCCTAATCTCCTTCTCCATTATCCACGAACGTCTTCGGACTATTTTTGTGCAGACTAGCTCCCTGCCGCTTTCAATTGCAAGCTTGAGGTCGTCGCCCAACAATATGGCACCATACCAATACTGACGATGACGGCCTAGAGGAGGCGATCACGTTGCGTTGCCCGTTTTGCAGGCATAACGACAGCCGGGTCATAGACAGCAGGACTGCGGATGCGGGCTCGGCGATCCGCCGCCGCCGGTCGTGC
This sequence comes from uncultured Acidobacteriota bacterium, assembly GCA_963703785.1. Lineage (GTDB taxonomy): Bacteria > Acidobacteriota > Terriglobia > Acidiferrales > UBA7541 > Palsa-189. The sequence goes on from CAVPFR010000028.1 coordinate 292, forward strand.
CCGGAGTGCGGCGAGCGGTCCAGCACGCAGGAACCGTGATCCTCATGGTCGGCAAGCGAAGCGGGTAACCGAGCCGTTCACCCGTGACAAGATCGTGCGGGGGTCCGCCGGGCGCGCCGGGGCCCGTCAGCGAGGACCAGTTCGCGAACCTGGCCCAGCGGGTCGAGGACGCGATCAGGGCCCGCGCTGGCGGAGATTCCATCGCATGAGGTGGGGCTGGCGATCCTCGGGCCGCTGCGTGCCTTGGACCTGTACCGCCTCGATAATTTTAAATACCCCACGACCGAGCAAGGACTGCAGGCCCTGGTCAAGCAGCCCGCCGATCCGACGATCACCAACTATCCGCCCAACGGCTACCTGAAGCAGGTCCCCAAGGATCCCTGGGGTAACCCCTACCTCTACACGAGCCCGGGTGCCGATGGCCGCGAATACGACATCGTTTCGTACGGCCGCGATGGCAAACCCGGGGGCGAAGGTCCCGATGCGGACATCACGAGCTATACGGTCGATCAGAAATAAGCCCAGGACAGGCTCCTAGCTGAGGCAGGAGCCGGCCATGCGCAGCAAGGGTCAACTTGTCCCCGGCACCATCCGCATAGCGGGAACGTAGCCGCCCAACAAGTTCCACTCGCCTGAAGCAACTAGGATTTGGTCCCCTTCTTCGTCCTCTTGCGGCGTTAATTCACCAGACCATCACGCCAAGCTCCAGCACCGCGCCGAACCACAGTGGCGGATGCGGAGCGCCCGCCCGGCCCAGCTCATGGCCTGTGTGGCGAATAGGCTGAATCCATGGCCTCATTGCCCGAAGAGGCGCTGCCAGCCACGGAGGGTACTAAGTCATTTGAGAAAATCTAATCGATTATCTCCCTGATACCAAACCTTAAGCCGGGGTACTAGCATGTAGCGGGACCTTCGCTCAAGCCCCAAATAACCCGGCAGATCAAGGTCCCACCGTTGCTCTCCGTGCGTTCCGACGTCCAGTAAACCGATCGCTTGAAATCCTATGATCAGAGTCACGCATATCATAACGGGTCTCGCTCCTCAGGGCGCCGAGACCATGCTTTACAAGCTCATCTCCAGCATGGACCGGTCAAGCTTCGTAAATGAAGTGATCTCGCTGACAAACTGGCACGAAAGCTGGCCAGATTGGCAGCCAGTGCGAGAGCAGCTAAAGGTTTCGGGAGTGCAAACCCGTGCGCTGAGCATGAGACGTGGGATTCCCAGTCCGTATCAACTACTGCGACTCGTGCAATGGCTGCGGGAATCCCAGCCGCAGGTGGTGCAAACATGGATGTACCACGCCAACCTCATTGGCGGTATGGCGGCCCGCCTAGCCGGACATCCGCCCGTGGTCTGGGGAATTCACCACACGAATCTCGACCCAGGGCAGAACAAGCGCCACACGATTTGGACCGCGCGAGTTTGCGCCCGGCTTTCGCACGCGATTCCCAACAGAATTGTGTGTTGTTCGGAGAGCTCTCGCCAAGTGCATGTCCGCTTGGGCTACGCTGCGGAGAAGACGACAGTTATCCCTAACGGGTTTGACCTGAGACAGTTTCGCCCGGATGTGCAGTCGCGTAGTTCACTCCGGCGGGAACTCGGGCTAGCTGAGAAAGCTCTATTGATCGGTGTCGCGGCGCGCTTCCATCCACTGAAGGGACACCGGAACTTTGTCGAGGCCGCCGCGCGGCTGCACGCATGCTTCCCCGACGTACACTTCGTGCTTTGTGGCAGGGACGTGGACCGGAATAATGCTGAATTGATGCACTGGATTCATCAGGCCGGGGCAGGTTTGGCCGACGTTTGTCACCTGCTGGGGGTGCGCGACGACATGCCCCGCTTCTTCGCGGCGATCGATATCGCCACTTCGCCTTCCGTCAGCGAAGCGTTCCCGAACGCCGTCGGGGAAGCAATGGCCTGCGGGACGCCTTGTGTCGTGACGAATGTAGGAGACTCCGCAGCGCTGGTCGGCGACACGGGGAAGGTCGTCCCGGCTGGCGATCCGAATGCGTTAGCCGCGGCCTTGAGGGAGCTCCTTACAAGCGGCCCAGAGGTCCGCGAACAACTAGGAGCGCTGGCGCGCAAGCGAATTGAACAGCGTTTCAGTCTTGGGTCGGTCGTCGAGCGCTATCAGGAGACTTATCGCCAGATCCTTGCCGTGGTCCCGAAGGTTCCACCCAACAAAGAACGGTCACACTACCCGAGCCCTGAGTGCACAAGCGTTTCGTTGAACAGTGTGACTCCATCCGCCGCAGACGTCGAAGAAATTGCGATGAAGAAGAAGTGCGCAGCAGCCAGAGGTTCATGGCGAGCGTTGGGCCGGATACTCTATTTTCTACACTGCTGTGAAAGAAAGAGCCGAGAGATGTCGGAGAACCAAGTCCAAGCGATAATGCGGGCACTCAGCGCAAGGAGCGGCTACATCCAAAGGCCACCGGTCCGGCAACCGAATGGGCGAAGGGAATAAGGCCGCCCGGCGAGCGAGAGCGACAGCGTTGGATTCGCAGCGATACGTGACCGAACTGGGATGGCTAAGATCACCAAACGCGAGCAGGAGATTTCAGACATTGGGTGAGTTGCGGAACTCTCTGCCGGTGGGTACTCAATCAAAATCGAATCGTTTCCACCGCAATGTTTCGGCCATCTGCTCACCCTGGCACTTCACATAAGCACCTGTGTCAATCGGTTCTTGATGTTCCAGTTCGGATTCCTTTTCCTGTTTAGGTTTCATCAGTAACTGCAAAGCAGTCCAGATAACGAACAAGATGACTGCTGCTAGAACCTCATACCAATGCAATTGAAGTGCTTGCATGTCGATTCCCCGCGCTGGTTCATTTTACCTGACGGATGGGAAGCCAACGACCTCGATATTTCTCGGAGCCACCGTCCCCGCGAGCCCCCCAACCACGGAGACATAATAGCCGTGCGGGCGGTCCCGCTAAATGGGCCTTTGGCGCCATATTAGAAAGTACTGGGGTTGTAGTACGCGCGCGAACGAGCCGAAAGAAGCGATGGCGGAAGCTAATTAACATGGGGTCCCAGAACAGCGACCGCTTGCGCCGGCTATGATCCCGATCCCTCGTCGTTGAGCATCACAAAGCCGGAGCGCGCCCTTCCGCCCGAACGAACCCGGCTTTGCTGGTGAGAAGAAGCCAAAGAACTAGACCTATCACGCCCGGCTTCAGCACCGCCCTCACGCGAGGTGTCGTTCCATAACGAAACACCAGTCTAAACATAAGGAGACACGAGTCTACCGTTTCTCCCGGATTGGCTTGGGTTTAATCAATGCGTATGCTCCGTCCCAATGAGGGAAAGCACAAGGATATGGACGACGGATTATCGTGGAGTTGAGATTAAATGTTGGAGAACAGGAGCGCGGTGGTTTGCGTTCGCTCCCGGCCAAGGCAGCAATAACGAAGGCCATTCTAGTCTTAGAGGGGCTCTCCAGTCGGCGCACGCCTTTATAGACTCGGTGGCAAACTCCATCGCACCGGCTAAGTTCTTCCTGCCACAATCCAAAGCAGCCCAGGCGCAACAACAAGGCGATTAGGATGTCAATCGTCCTTCTGCGTCGTTCTGATGTGGTGGCCGCTCGCTAGGAAACCGCGCAAACCGCCTTCCAACTTCTCACCATTTGTTGGTACGGGACCGAAAAGAGTGAGCTTTTCCTTTATGCGCCGATAGGCGGCATATTGCGCCTCAATTTGGGTTCCGTACATGGGCTCAGATGTTTCGAGCACTTCGTCATCCTTGCCCAGAATTTCGTAATACCAAGCCATCTATTCCCCCGCTGGAATCTTACTGCCAGCCACCGAAGACCGTTCCACATATTGAAGTCCAGTTTTCATCCTTGTCAGAAACGCGTTTCGAAAACACTCTCCGATGGGCGGGAGCCTAATACAGTCTGGACGCGGCTGCGGCTCGAAAAAAACGACCTCGCGCAGCACGAAATCATACATGTTGCGGTAGTGGTATTTGGTTGACCGGGCAAGATTTGCCAGGGAAAGGATTTCATGTATTTTCTAGATGGCGAAAACGCAGGAAGGAAATTACGAGCAAATGGGACGGAGTATGAACCGTCGCGACTTTCTACGATCTGCTAACGCTATGCCGGCAGGGCTCGCGGTCCCGAATCCGCAGGCGACGGATTCGGAATTACTGGGAAATCTCCGGCGTGCCATCGTTGCTTACTATCGTAATGAAGTGAGCCCTCGAAACGGCTTGATCGCGGATAAGACCCAGCCCGGATCGGCTTCGAGCATAGCGGCTGTAGGAATGGGGCTCAGCGTTTACATTGTGGCAGTAGAGCGAGGCATAATTTCACGAGCAGAGGGCGTAAGCAGAACTCTAACGGTTTTGAGGTTCCTTCATTCGAGCCACCAGGGTCCGGAACCGGATGCCACCGGATTCAAAGGATTTTACTATCACTTCCTCGACATGCAGACCGGTCGCCGAGCATTCCAATGTGAGGTGTCCACGATTGATACCGCAATATTGATGGCCGGTGTTCTCACGGTGGCCGGCTATTTCACCGCGAAGAGTCCAGAGGAAAGAGAGATACGGAAACTGGCTGCAATTCTCTACCGGCGCGTTGATTGGCAATGGGCCCTCGATAAAGGCACAACCATCAGTCACGGTTGGATGCCCGAATCGGGATTTCTTCCATACCGGTGGGATAAGGGCTATAACGAAGCTCTCATCCTTTACGCACTGGCCTTGGGATCGCCGACGTTTCCTATCCATCCGCAAGGCTACAAAGAATGGATCGCAACTTTTGAGTGGAAGAAAGTCTACGACATCGAGTACCTATATGCTGGACCACTATTTATTCACCAGATGTCTCATCTATGGGTGGATTTTCGGGGCATACACGACGAATTCAACAGGAAGACGGGAATCGATTATTTTGAGAATAGCCGGCGGGCCACATATATTCACAGGCAATATGGAATCGAGAATCCACGGGGGTTCGCCCACTATAACGAATACTTCTGGGGACTGACCGCGAGCGACGGACCGGGGCCAGCCGTTCGTCAGGTGAATGGCGTCCGAAGAGTATTTTTCGGCTATGAGTCCCGAGGCGCTCCATTCGGTCCGGATGATGGAACCATTTCGCCCTGGGCGGTAGCAACCTCTCTCCCGTTCGCGCCTGAGATCGTGATCGAAACGATCCGCCACATCATCGAGGATCTCGAATCGAAAGGGCGCAATCCCTATGGATTCATTGCGAGTTTTAATCCAACCTACCCCGTTAGCAACACCAATCAAGGCGCCTGGACATCTCCATGGATCTTCGGCTTGAATGAGGGTCCGATTCTCATGATGAATGAGAACTATCACACGGAGCTGATTTGGAAGCTTATCCGGCGATGCCGCTACATCGTGGACGGGCTTCGGCGCGCAGGATTCCGCGATGGCTGGCTTGACGGTTGACCGTGTCACGGCGTACGGCGTGTCTCTCGCTAGGAATCGGACTGTGAAGTTCTGGCCGCTGTCTTCGACCCAACGAAGGGCTACAGGCGAGTTTATTTTCGGCTGCCTATTTCCCCGTATTGTGGCGTCCTCCTGGAATTGCTAGAAGTTTCAGTGAGGAAGGCGGTTCAAAAATGAAGCTTTCTGACGAAAATCTTCGAAAGCGAATTGTGATTGCAGCGGATGGGCAGGCGATTGGCGAAGTTGCCACTCTTGTCCTAGACATTGACTCTTGGCGGATAGAGTCGCTCCAAATCAAGCTGCGCAAAGAGGCGGCAGCTAAACTCGGTGCGGCACGAGGCATATTCCACGCTGGAACAATCGATTTGCCCGTACGCTTAATTCAGTCGGTAGGGGACGCAGTCATCCTCTCGGTCCCTACTTTGGAGCTTAGGGAATTCTTGCCGAAAGTGGGCGATGCGGCTTAGTCCGAAATAGCCGGCCGCCGCCCCCAATGCCGTCCGATCGCCTCACAGCTATTTCAGTGTTGCGAAGACGCCCACCGCAGTGAGAAGCATCACCCCAGTCGCGAACCACCCGATAAACTTAAGGGGAGCGGAAAGGACAAACTCTCCCATCACACAGCGATTACTCGACATCAGCATAAGTACAGCCATGATCGGCGCTGCTACAACGCCATTTAAGACTGCGGCCCAGAAAAGCGCACGGATTGGGTCGAGGCCTATGAAATTGAAGGTCAGACCGATTACGGTGGCGGCAATCAACGTCCAATAAAATTTGGGAGCTTGTTCAGGCTTCTTCTCTAGGCTCGGTCTCCATTTCAAAGCTTCGCCTACGGCGTAAGCGGCGGAACCTGCGAGCACGGGTACAGCCAGCAATCCGGTGCCGATTATTCCGAGTCCGAACAGCACGAAAGCAAAGCGTCCTGCGAGGGGTTCAAGGGCCTTTGCGGCTTGGGCGGATGTTTCAACATTAAGTACGCCATGTGCATGGAGTGTCGCCGCCGTCGTCATGATAATGAAGAGCGCAATCAAGTTAGAAAGCGCCATGCCAACGTAAGTGTCCAGACGTATTCGGCCCAGTTGGACCGGTGCCTGTTGGGGGGATATCTTCAGGGGTTGGTCAAGAGGATTTGTCGCTACCTCTTCCGCTTCCTGTGATGCTTGCCAAAAGAAAAGATACGGGCTGATCGTGGTGCCAAGAACTGCGACTAGTCCAGTAAAAAAGCCTGTTCGCCATGATAATGAGGGCAACAACGCGCCGCGTATCGCCTGTGGCCAAGAGATGTGAGCAACGAACGCCGTTGCGACGTAGGCGAACAACGCCAGCGTGAGCCATTTCAGATACGGAACATATTTCGTGTAGGGCACGAAAACTTGCAGCGCCAGCGAAAATCCTCCGAATAACACAATGTACGCCGCCAAACGCCCAGGAACCAAAAGCTGGAATGCCGCTGCCATAGCTCCAACATCGGCTCCCAGATTAAAAACATTGGCCGAAAGCATCAGTAAAACAATGATGTACAGAATCAGCCGCGGATAATGCTGCCGAATATTTCCCGCGATGCCGACCCCTGTCACGCGCCCTATCCGTGCGCTGATTTCCTGAATCACGGCCATTAGGGGATAGCTGAAGAGCATCGTCCAAAGCATCCCATAGCCGAATTGGGCACCGATTTGTGAATAGGTGGCAATTCCACTTGGATCGTCGTCGGAAGCACCGGTAATCAGACCGGGACCGAGCTTATGTAAGAGGTGCGGGATGCTAAGTATTTCTGACCGGCCCGGTTGAGTGGCGGTGGCCATTACCGGGAGGTAACATGCGAGAGCTCAAATTTTCGACACCCGCCTCAGTACGTGCACTAAGGTCCAGCCTATCGAATTAACAACAGGATGATTACAATCGCCAGAAGAAGACCCAAACCGCCGCTCGGGTAATAGCCCCAATTGTGGCTATAGGGCCAAGTCGGCAACGCCCCCAGGGCAAACAGAAGCACAATTACGAGCAAGATCGTAAGCATTTAGCTGCTCCTTCCAAGCGGAACCGGCGCTCCTAGGGACTATGGCTGATTGGAAGTGCAGCGAACATCCATTGAAGATAGCAATTCTGCTGGCATCTCCGTGTAAACACACAAATTGCACCCTGGGTGCAATCTCCCTGTGCCCCGTAAGGCTGTTCACGAGGGAGGGCCCAGATCGTTAAAATCGCGAAGCCTAGTTGCTCCGGGGCGTCGCGAAAAATCCTCCGCTTCGTTAATCAGTTTGTGAATCAGTTTGTGGAAGCTGACCGGAGGTCGGTGGAGCTCAATTGTTTTCTCCACCGACTAGCGCACCGATTGTGGGAGTTTAGGCAGAAATCGTTTACAATTGGGCGAATCGGCTATGCCGCTAAGCTGCCCGTGTCTGAGCCGCTTTCCACTCGCCAAAAGGAGCTACCTTGAAGAAACTGTATGTGGGCAATTTACCATTCCAGGCTACGGAAGAAGATATAAGCAACTGGTTCCAGCAGGCGGGTGCAACAGGAGCGAGAGTGAGCCTAGTGAAGGACCGCGACTCTGGACAGCCGCGTGGGTTCGGCTTCGTTGAAATCGACAATGATGAGGAAGCAGCCCCGCGTTATCCAGGGCTCTTAACGGCCAGGATTTCATGGGCCGCAATGTGGTAGTCAATGAAGCCCGGCCGCGTGAAGGCGGTGGTGGCGGGTCGTGGCGGCTACGGCGGTGGAGGGCGCGGACGTGAGGGCGGCGGAGGTCGAGGCGGTGACCGGGGTGGGCGTGGCGGTGGTGGCGGCCGAGGACGCTACTAACAATTTCCTGATTATTGGAGCGGTGCTGCCTTTACGGGTCCTGCGGGTCCTGCGAATGCCCTCACCGAGGATTCAGGCGGTTTTGCTCGCCATCGTGTGCGCGATCGCCAGCAGCAACTGCCGGTCAGTTTCGTTGGTATAGCTCAGGGCCTTACGCATCTGCAGCGGGAATCGAGAATCGGCTTCATTCGAGCCCACAATCTGAAGTTGGCCTTGATAGGTTCTGGTGGCCCACTGCGACAGCGAGATCATTACCTTCCACGGCGGCCTGGAGGAGGCGGCAAAATAGGCAGCATCTTCGAGGCGTTATAAATATTGAATCCGATAGCGGCGGCACCACAATCTCGATCACGCTCCCGGCCCAGGGCTCCAAGGGTTCAGCATTAAGACGGGTGGGGAACGGTCGTAACCGACGCGCAGCCGCAACCTCTTCTTGGTGAGCTAACCACGAAGTCGGCCAATCGGAAGCCGGGCCGTCACGCGATTCCATATGGACTAGGTTTGCTTGCGATTTAACAGTCAACTTTTCGAGGGAATTGATTAGCGTGCGGACCCCGCGCCCACAGGATTGTGGAAATGATATTCTCCGTGCGTATTTCTATTTAGACCGTCGTAGGTGAAATGCCCCTGTCCGTTGTTGCCCTGGCGGTCACTTGACGACTCCCCACTTACAGATCAAAGTGAGCGGGCATGACTTTTCTGCCTGAAGGTTCGCGATCCGCCCCAAGGGATAGTGGACTGCCTACGGAATCTCACGGATTGTGACTGTGTAGCCAAACGAGATATACAACCACATTCCTGTTTCAGGCTGAGGCTAAGAGGAGAGTGTCTAAGTGTGTGCAGCCCGCATATTGATTGCAGACGACCATGACATCGTTAGAAAAGGGCTCCGTGCGCTGTTACAGGAGGAGCCGAGTTGGCAGATTGTCGCCGATGTACAGGACGGAAGGAATGCCGTCGTAAAGACTCTGGAGTTAAAGCCACACATTGCCATCCTGGACATCGGCATGCCCTCACTGAATGGCCTGGATGCGACAAAGCAGATCGTGAAGGTCAATCCCGATACCAAGGTTTTGATTCTCACGATGCATGACTCCGAACGACTGATTCAGGATGTGCTTAACGCCGGCGCCCGTGGATACCTGATGAAGTCAGATGCGAGCCGTGATTTGGTAGCGGCCATACGGGCATTGCTGTTGGGGCAGACCTTCTTTACACAGAAAGTCGCGCAAATCGTGTTAGACGGATTCACCGGCAGGAGGCCTACAACGACTGCGGGAGAGTTTCAGCCGCCGCTCACATCGAAGGAGAGAGAAGTCGTACAATTGCTCGCTGAAGGTAAAAGCAGCAAGGAAGCTGCGGACATGCTCAAAGTGAGCACGAAGACCTTGGAAACGCATCGAACCAATATCATGAGGAAACTTGGTTGTCATTCGGTGACGGAAATAGTCCGATATGCCATCCGCAATCACCTCGCGCAGGCGTAGCCACCCACAAGTCTCCACCCTCCTGAAGCGCCGAGAATCTTTCAGCCTTTTGTTTTGCTCTGCCACGAATGCAATCCATTGAACGTGCGCTGGCGGAGATCGCCGTGGCAGGTGCTGGCAAAATTTGGTCACCAGCGAGAAGGGGAAGTGCTATAGGATTCTTGGGCATTCGGAACAACAGCTGAAAAACGATTTGCCACAGGATGGCTTCAGATGGCGATGATAGCCTGCAGTGCGTTAGGATCATAGGCTTGGCGGAGGCCATCATGAAGCGAAACGAATTCAACAAGCCGAAAGCGAAGGACAAAGCCCGATTGTCGCGGCGTGATTTCCTAGGAGCCGGCTCCGGCGCCCTAGCCGTCGCCGGCATGGGTTCGGTGGCAAATCTCATGGGACAGGATCAATCCGCGAGGCCCGGCTCCGACCGCAGCAAAAGCGATCCCGGTCCGGCAAACCCCGCAGTCGACGCGCAGAATCCCTCTGGGAGCAACCCTCCGGCCACCGACGCGGGCGGAGTAGCGACCTTCAAGTATCCATTTTCCTTCTCGCACAAGCGTCTGCACGAGGGCGGATGGTCGCGCGAGGTGACCGTGCGCGAACTCCCCATCTCTCAAACCATGGCCGGCGTGGACATGAGGCTCACGGCCGGCGGCGTTCGGGAACTCCACTGGCACACGGCGGCGGAGTGGGCCTTTATGCTCTACGGCAGCGCGCGAATCACGGCCATCGATGCGGACGGCAAGAGCTTCGTGGCTGACGTCAAGGAAGAGCGACCTTTGGTATTTTCCAACCGGAATTCCTCATTCCATTCAAGGATTGAATCCGGATGGCGCGGAGTTTTTGCTGGTCTTCGACGACGGCAGTTTTTCGGAGTTTGCCACAGTATTGCTCTCGGATTGGATGGCCCACACGCCGAAGGACGTTTTGGCCAAGAACTTCGGCGTTCCTCAAGCGGCTTTCGAGAAGCTGCCCGCAAAAGAGCTGTTCATCTTTCAGAGCCAAGTTCCCGGGCCGCTGGAGGCCGACCAGAAGGCGGCCGCCGGAGCAAGGGGACTCTCCTCCTCCGATTTTGCGTTTCGCACGGCCCAGCTTCCGGTCACCAAGCGCAGCAAGGGCGGTGAGGTGCGCGTGGTGGACTCCAGCCAATTCAAGGTATCCAAGAACATTGCGGCGGCAATCGTAACGGTCCACCCGGGAGGCATACGCGAATTGCATTGGCACCAGAACGCGGACGAATGGCAATACTACTTCGCCGGAAAAGGCAGAATGACCGTCTTCGCCACCGGGGGACGCGCGCGCACCATGGACTTCGAGACCGGAGACGTGGGCTACGTCCAGCAGACCTTGCCGCATTACATCGAGAACACCGGCAACACCGACCTGAAATTCCTGGAAATGTTCCGCAGCAGTTTCTATCAGGATCTTTCCCTTTCCGAATGGCTGACCCACACGCCGCCGGAACTGGTTATGGCGCACCTAAATATCGATAAGGCCACGCTCGACGCCTTCAAACGCGAAGAGATTGTCGTCATGCCGGAGTGAAAGAGCCGTCTTGACTCTGCGCGCACGCGGAAGTCAAAGACGGCGTCAGATGCTTGGTTCTTTAAAGCAGCCGCCCGAGGCTCTTTAATCGATCGGCCTTACTTTGAACACGGATCAAACGCTTCTTCAGACGTTGTGATAGATAGGCGTGGCGTTCCGGCCCGATCAGGCCGAGCCGGGACGCTTTCCGAAGTTCACCGAGCGCGGATCGGTGATGCGCGCAGCCTCATCGTAATCTCGCTCTCTTCGTTCGTAGTGCAAGGCGAGTTGTTCGAGAGCTTCAACGCTCGGTTCGACCGAGCCGGCAAGTTCATTCCAAAGTTCGATCGCGCGGCCGAGTTCGTCTCGTTTGGCGAGCCTCGCTGTTCGTGCCTGGCCTTACGCGCAACGGGACCCGGAAGCCCAGCGGCCAGGCTGCGCTCGTACAGCTTACGGGCTTTGGAACATTCGCCACGGCGAGCGAGCAGCTGCGACATTCCATAAAATTCGAGCGGCGATATTCGAGCGTCTTCCGGCTCCGCCAACATCCGAAAGATACGCGCGCCGAGCGCCGCCAGTCCCCTCAAATCCATCCGGTTGTGCTGGAAAACGCCGCTGATTCCGTCGACGGCTCCGGTTCGTAAGAAGTCAAAATAGAACTCGGGAATACGCGCTGAATCGATGTCGTCACGACGCGACCAGCCTAAACTTTCCGCGCCTAAAACGTTGCGCTCCAGGTCGCCGAGCCTGGTTGGGCCGATCTGCAGCCGCCACAACTGCCGGGCGGGATGCAAGAAGTCGAGATGGGCGGCCAATTCAGGAACATCGATCTGGCGGGTCATGCGAAAGCGATTCTGGAGCAGCGGCCAATCGAAGGACTTGCCGTTAAAGGTGACCAGAACCGGGCGTTCGGCGAGCCGATTGGCAATTTCCAGGAGAATGGAATGCTCTTCGTCGTGATCGCGCATGAAAAGCTGCTCGACCCTAAGCCCGCCCGACTCCCACCAAGCGAGCCCGATCAGGAACGCATACGTTCCCGTTCCTCCGGAGAGCCCGGTTGTTTCTGTATCCACGAAGAGCCATTTCTCCAGATCAATGGCGCATCGGAGTATTCGCTCGCTTCCCTCGCATTTCGGCGGCAGTAAGAGCCTCAACACTTCTTCCGAGGGTTCGCACATTTCAGGAGTGGCATACCATTGCCGATAGACGAGGTGCTCGCCGTAGTGATTTCTGCCAACGTGTGCGCCGAGTCGCGCCAGCAATCCATCTTGGCAATTGGCCTGGCAATCGGCGTGATTCTCGGGCTGATTTTCAGGCTGATTCGGAAGAACGGGTTCGCGCTTCCTTACGGGTTTGAACGCAGAAATTCGGGAGAATCGCTCTTGCAGAGAGCCGCTCATGCTGCCATCGCTCCGAAGCGATTCAGGATGGTCAACGCGACCTGCTTGGCATGCTCGCTCGATTGATCGGCAGGGCCAACGCAAGACGGGCATCCCCGTTCGCAGGGGCAGGCCTCGATCAAGGCGCGTGTCCGCGCGATCAGCACATCTGCAACGTCAAAAAGCGGCTCCGAGAATCCGATTCCGCCGGGGTAAGCGTCGTAAATATATAGGTTAGGCTCGAAATACTCGCGCTCGTCGCTGTCAAATTCCGCGGGTTCATCCCAGTCCAGGCCCAAACCAGGAGAAGGCGGCCGTTCACCGATTGCGGTGCCAAGGTCGCGACGGTCGCACATCGAGCAGGAGCGTGGCCATCGAACTGAGGGCATGTAGAAGGCCGTGCATCCCGCTTTGGCGTTCACTCACTGAGAAGGGCAGCGATTCGACTAATGATTCCACCCTGGACGCTGACCGCTTCGTTGGTTCGTGCTCGTCATCTTTTCTGGGTATGCGAACTTCGTCTCGCGGGTCGACACCGACGCGCATCCCGGCTGGCCTAGCTGGATGGCGAACATCGATTTCAGCGAGCTCAAACTGAGGCTGATGGCCTCGATCGTCGCGATCTCGGCGATCAAACTGCTCCAGACCTACATGAACATCGAAAACGAAACCGACCGCCAACTCTGGTGGCAAGCCGGCGTGCTCGGCGTGTTCGTCGCGTCCGCGCTGCTGCTGGCCGTTGCGGACTGGTTCACCCATCTCGCCGAGGAGCGTCCGCACGATTAGCGCGCGGACGGAGTAAGATCGCCTAATTGCTTCGTCGCTTCGCTCCTCCGCAATGACGATCCAGTTCGATCGGGCGCCGCCCTAGCTGATCTCTCAATAACTGAGGCTGGCCACCGCGCGCAGTTCATCGGGCGTCTTCGTAGGAAAGCCGAAGAATTCGAGATAGGCGGGGATCTGCTCGAACAGCATGTCCACCCCTATCTGAATTGCGCAGCCTTTCGTCTGGGCCGCGCGCAGGAACGGCGTCATCTCCTGTAACTGAAACGGTGCCACAACATA
>CAVPFR010000029.1:0-141277 GCA_963703785.1 uncultured Acidobacteriota bacterium
GGTACCGTGGCCGCGTGGTGATGGAAGAGCGCGTCGATGGCGTCCGCATTCAGCGAGTATGGTGCTATGCGAGTCCGGGTAAGGCGATACTGCCCCGCCTGCTCAACTATTTTTCCTTTACGGTTTCGTCGTTGCTTCTCGGAACGTTCCGCGTCGGCCGGCCCGACGTGATTTTGGTGGATTCTCCGCCACTGTTCCTTGGGCTATCCGCCATACCGATGAAATGGATACTTGGCGCGAAGCTAGTCTTCAACGTTGCCGACCTATTTCCGGAGGCGGCTGTAGCCTTTGGGGTGATACAGAATCGCTCGGTCATCAAGGCGGCGACCGCGCTCGAAAAGACAATCTATCGCCATTCCGATCTCATCACCGCTTCCACGCGTAGCGTTGGCGGAACACGTTCGGCAGCGTGTCCCGAATAAGCCGGTGGTCGTATTGACAAACGGCGCCGATATGGCCGCTCTAAGCGCGCCGCACCGCGACCGCAACGAAGTGCGGCGCGCCTTCGCCGGCGATGCCGCCTTTATCGTAGGTTACGCGGGACTATTCGGGCTGCAGCACGGGCTTGAAACCGTGATCGATGCCGCCGCCAGATTGGCGTCGAGTACCTGAGATCGTGTTCCTATTTTTCGCGGCAATGGCCTACAGAAAGGCGGCCGTGATGGAAAAGGCCGCCGCGATGGGATTGCCAAACGTGAAGTTTTATCCGCCGCAGCCCAAGCACCGCCTCGCCGAGATCGTCTCGTCATTCGACGTAGCGGTCTCTCCTCTTCGGGGCTTGCCCATGTGCCGTAGCATCCTGCCGATGAAGATGTTTGAGGCTCTGGGAATGGGCAAGCCGGTCATTTGCGCCGCGCCTGCGCCCGGAGAAGCACAAAAGATTCTCGACGAATCCGGCGGCGGCATCGTCACTCGGCCGGAGGATGCGCAGGAAATGGCGGACACGATCGTGCAGCTCTATCGCCAGCCCGCGCTGCGCCTGCAGATGGGAGCCGCGGGGAAAGACTATATCAGTCGCTTTTATAACCGCGCGACCATCGCCGCTAATTTTGAACGCCTTCTCACTAATTTTGTGGCCAACGGTAGCGATCCTGGATTGGCGCAGGACGCCGGGGAAGGCAGTCGCCAGGGCGCGCGATTGGGGTGACGAAATGGCCGTAGTCGCGCAGTCGGTGATTACATCCACGGCGCCAAAGCTTCGCGAGGCCTCTTTCGACGACTACGCCCAGATCGCCGCGCTTCAGCGAGAGCGTGGCCTCCGGGTGCGCAGCCGTGAAAAATGGCGTCACCTTTGGGAGGCCAATCCGGCCTATCTGGACCTCGGACGAAAATGGCCCATCGGGTGGGTGCTCGAAGCGGCCAATAAGATTGTCGGATATTGTGGCAACATCCCGGCGCGCTACGAACTGGACGGAAAACCGCTTATCGCTGCCTGCGGTTACTCTTGGGTGGTCGAACCCGCCTACAGCTCGTATTCGATGCTGCTCCTGTATGAATACCTGCGCCAGGAGAATGCCGCCGTGTGCATCAGCACCACGGCGGGACCGATTTCCTACAAGGCCCATATGGCCCTGGGGGCCGTGCCCATTCCCGTCGGGGACCTGGGACCGTTCCGCCTTATGGATTACCAGCTATCCCGATTTTGTCGCTTCCTGGTTGGGCCGGAAAAAATGGCCCGCGCCGCATGCCTTCTCCTACCCCGTGTCGGCGGCGCTGTATGCGAGAGACGCCATCAGGCAAAGGGTAAGAAAAACCAACGGCGCCCATGGTCATGTGGAGATCGAATGCTGCGAGCGATTTGACGAGCGGTTCGACCAATTCTGGCAAGTGCTGCGAGCGGAAAATCCCCACAAACTGTTAGCCGAACGTTCGCAGCGCGCCCTGGAGTGGCACTTCCGCTATCCGCTGCAGGAAAAAAAACTTTGGATCGCGACGGTTAGCGACAACTCCTCGCTCTGCGCTTATGCCATTCTTGGGCAACTCCCGAATAAGGCAGACGAGCAGAAGAGAGTCGTGCTCATTGATTTCCAATCGGCCGCCGACAAGGCGGATCTTTTCTATCCCATTCTGGAGTGGGCGCTCGAAAGGTGTGCCAGCGAAGGATTTCATCTGTTCCAGACGATTGGGCTATGCCCCAGCGGGATCGGCGATGTAAGCGCGCTCGCGCCCTACACGATTCGCCAGCAAACCCGGCCTCTCTATAAGGCATTGCACGGCAGCCTGACCGCAAGGCTGAAGGACCCCGCGGTGTGGTCGCTGTCTCTCTTCGACGGTGACGCCACTGTTTAAAGGCCGCTCGAAACCGCGCTGAAGACAAAGCGCATCAGATCGAATAAGGGATTTCACTCGTATGCCAAGCCTTGAGAATACCGACCTCGTGGAGCGCTCCTTAGCGCCGCGCCTTTCCTACGAGGCGCCGCTAACGTCTGCGCTTCTTTTGCTACTGGCAGGGGCTGTGGTCATCGCCGGCATCGTCCTGCAGAATTATTATGTGCTCGCCGCTCTGCCCTTACTCATATTGGCGACCAAATACCCGGTGGAAATGTCGTTGGGCCTATTCGCATTTCTCATCCCTTTCGACAATGTCCTCCTCCTGGGCAAAGGTTACTCGATAGATTGGGCCTTGAGGGCCGCGGCCGGCGCGATCCTTTTTGCATACGGGTTGGTGACCGGCCGGCTCAGGATGCCTCCGCGGTCCGCGCTCTGGTGGGGCCTGTTTATCGCCTGGGGCGCCGAAACTCTGCTGTGGGCGCTCGATCCTGCCCAGGGCTTGCAACGCTTGCCCAGCGCCGTGTCGCTATTCGTTTTCTATCTGGTAGTCGTGAGTTTCCGCATGAATCCCCGCGAGTTGAGAACGGTGGTTCTCTTCATCATCGCGGGCGGCGTATTGGCATCGGCAGTGGCCTTGCGCGATTTCACGCGGGGCGTAGGATGGCTCTCGCGTGCCGCTCTGACGGTTGCCAACAATCAGACCAACCCGAACGATTTTGCCGATACTCTTCTTTTCCCGTTTTCATTGGCGCTGGGCGGTTTCCTTTCCGCGGCGACGTTGATGAAGCGCAGCGCGATGCTGCTGGGAGCCACATTGATCGGCGTCTGCGTGCTTTTGACCATGTCGCGAGGCAGTCTGTTTGGCCTGGCGACGCTCCTTATCGTGTATGTGATCCGCCTGCGTGTCCGCAGGCAGATTCTCATCCCCATCGTGCTGGTCTCGGCGTTCATAACCGTGGCCCCCAGCTTCTTCTTTCAGCGCATGCAACAAGCGCTAACGGACAGAGGCGACGGCCGCTGGGACATCTTCCTCGTCGGCGTTCAAATCGTAAAACATTATCCGATCCTGGGCGTTGGGCTGGACAATTTCCGCATGGGCTACGCCAAATTCGCCGGCTTCGCACCCATATTCCGCGGATTCGATCGGGATCCGCACAACATATATCTGCAGGTGTGGGCGGAACTGGGAATCGTCGGGCTGGCACTGTTCTTGACTGCCATTATTTGGCAGCTTAGGGAATTGTATTTGGCAAATCGAGGGCGGCGCGGCTCTCCTAACTTCGTCCTTCTCGCGATTGAGGCGGCATGCTGGGCTCTGCTGGTCCACGGTTTCGCCGCGAATCTGCTTTGGCGCAAACAGTTTTGGCTCGTATGGATCCTGGCGGCTCTGGCCACGCAATTGCAGCGTTCCTCGGAAACCGCTGAGCGGGATTGGTCTCCTGCGCTAATCAGAAGTGACGCCCGCGCGTGATTCGATTCCTGGTTCGCCACGAGCCTTAGGTTGCACCAAGCCCTTAGGTTGCACCAAGCCTTAGGTTGCACCAAGATGATCTCGTATCGATCGCTAAGAATTTTCGTTCTCTATCTCTGCTGCGCGTCGTTTGCGGGAGCGAATCTTTGGTATCCAGACGCGGCCGCCAAATCCGGACAGGACCTCGATCGTTACGTCTCGACAACGGGCAAAGACTCCAATCCCGGATCGATGCGGCTTCCCGTGGGCGACCATTCAGAACGCTGCCAATCACGCGCAGCCGGGCATGACCATCCACGTTGCGCCCGGCACGTATAGGCTCAGCGCCGTGATCGCCAGCAGAACCAGCGGAACCTCCTCCAGCCGCATCCGCTACGTCTCCGACGAGAAATGGGGCGCCAAGATCGTCTCGTCGGCGGACCCCATCTGGGACAATGCAGGCGCTTACGTGGACGTCGTGGGCTTCGATATCTCCGGCGGCGGCGCCAGCTATACCGGTATTCACAGCCAAGGCAGTTACGACCGCAGCATTGGCAATCGCATTCACGATTTTGGCTCGACCGGGTGCATGCCCGGCGCGGGAGTGATGATTGGCGGCGGCGCCACCAATCAGAGCGCGATTGCCAACATGATTTACAATATCGGCCCGCTTCCTCCAGCTGTTCCCGGCTGCAACCTCATTCACGGCATCTACGTGGCCACGGCCGGCTGCACCGTCGTCAACAACATTACCTTCAACAATGCCGCCAAGGGCATTCAACTCTGGGGCACGCCCGCGGACTGCGTGGTGGCAAACAACACGAGTTTCCACAATCAGGACGGAATGGTGCTCGGCAATGATGGCGCGGGAGGCAGTTCGCTGGACAACAGCATCATCGCCAACAACATCACCTACAACAACGTGCGCTATGGCCTCTATGAATCTGGTTCGGTAGGCACACACAACCAGTATTTGAATAACCTGATCAGCTCCAACTGTACCGATCCGAAAGCTTGCGACGACCCTCGCACTCAGGTCCACATGATCGCGGGACGCCTGGCCAACACCGTCACAGCCGATCCGCAATTTGTGAACTATACGGGCGGCGAGAACGGCGATTACCACCTTGCCGCCGGCAGCCCGGCCATTCAGCGCGGTACGACCATGGGAGCGCCAATGACCGATTTTGACGGGAATCGCCGCGCTCCAGTCCCCGATATCGGCGCTTGCCGGTCAGAACTTCCATCGATATCGGCTCGCACTCCCGACCTCCGCTAGATTCTTCGCAAATCGTGCGAAGGCTGACGGAGCTAGCCTGAAAACGAGGACTTTTGGCACGCAAAGGCACTTTGGCCGGAGACGTACTGAAGCTGGGAACGGGCACGGCTTCTTCTCAGCTTATTGGTGTTCTCGCAGCCCCTATCGTTGCGCGCCTTTTTTCGCCGGAGGCTTGGAGGTCTGGCGATATTGGCCGCCGTTAGCGGAACCGTCTCCATCATCGCCTGCTTGCGCTACGAGATGGCGATTCTCTTGCCCGAGAAGGACGAAGAGGCTGCCCACCTCTTTTGGTTATGCCTTTTCTTCGTGGTTGTTACGACTGCCGTAACCGCGGCGCTAATTCCCCTCGCCAGCATTCCGTTTTGGAAATTGCTCGGGGCCAGTTCGCTCCGCGCTTACGCCTGGCTGATCCCGGTGAACGTCTTTTTTGCCGGACTCTCTGCGCTGCTCATGGCGTGGAATACCCGGTACCGGCAATTCAACCGCCTCATGATCCTCGAAGTGATCCTGCGAATTTCGATCACGGGTTCGCAGGTAGCCATAGGGCTTGCCGGGTTGGTGAGCGCGGGTGCGCTCATGGCCACCACGGTTTTTGGCGTGGTCGTTACCACCGTAATCTTAGCCTTCCAGACCTGGCGGGAAAGCTCCGCACTGTTGCTGGCCGGACTTTCCCACGCGCGTGTGGTCTGGGCGCTGAAACGCTACGCCACGTTTCCCAAATTCAGTGCCGTGGCCACTCTTCTGAACACGTTCTCCTGGCATCTGCCTAACCTGTTGCTGTCTGGAATGATGTCGGTGGGCATCGCGGGACAATTTTCCTTTAGTAACCGGCTGCTGCGCATGCCCTCGAAGCTGATCGGGTCGAATTTCTCGCAGGCCTTTTTTCCGCGTGCCGCGGAAGCCCGGCTGGCGGGCACTTTGGGGACCGCCGTTGAATCGGCCATAGCTTATCTCGTCAAGATGTCCATGTTCCCGTGCCTGGTTCTCGCCTTGATCGGCAAGGATCTGTTCGTTGTCGCCTGCGGAGCGAAATGGGCCGAAGCCGGCGTTTTCACGCAGATCTTGAGTTTTTGGCTGCTCGCCTGGTTCGTGGCATCGCCGCTGGGGATTATCTTCGTGGTTCTCGAGGAGCAAGCCCTGGAGCTGCGCTTTCAGATTGCCAACGTCTTCGTTCGCGGCGGACCGATTCTAATCGGCGGACTTTTGGGGAGCGCCAGGCTGGCCGTCCTGCTCTTCGCGCTTTCCGGGATGTGCTTGTACGTCATATACAGCGCCATGGTGATGCGGAAGTCCCAGGCATCGGCGACGAAAATATTCAAGCCGATCTTATCGATTCTCGCAATATACGTTCCGGCTGCCTTGCTGATTCTGTGGGTCAAGCATCTGACGCCGTCTCCGCTGCCGGTTCTGATCGTCTCCTTGGCGCTGCTCATGGCCTACTTCTCGAACCTCTTTCGCGTCGATCCAGCTGCGCGGCGCCTGCTTTCTGGCTGGATCGGCAATTTCCGAGCCTCGGCGGCGAAGTCGCGCGCTGCTGAAAGCAATTGAAACGCAGCCATATCCAAGCATGAAAGTCCTTTTCGTCATTCCCAACATGGAGGCGGGCGGCGCCGAGCGCGTCATGCTCAACCTTCTGCGTCACATTGACCGCGGGCGTTTCGAGCCGCATCTGGCCTTGCTGGACGTTCGAGGGGCGCATCTCCAGTCCGTCCCTCCCGACGTCACCATTCATGCGCTGGGAGCCTCGGCGGCGCGTTTCGCCGTGCTTCCCATCGCCAAACTCTGCTGGCGGATTCGCCCGCGAGCGATCCTTTCGATCCTGGCCTATATGAACGCCGCGGTAATTGCCGCGCGGCCTTTGCTGCCGAAACCGGTTAGGCTGATCATTCGCGAAGGGACCCGCACGGTATCACCCGAGGTAACCAGAAACCGGGTGAGGCTCTGGAGCTATAAACAATTTTATTGCCGGGCCGATGTGGTCATCTGCCAGTCCGAGTTCATGAAGCAGGAGATGCAGCGCGAATTCGGTTTGCCTTCCGAAAAGCTGGCGCGCATCTACAATCCAGTTGATATCGATCTCATCGCGCGGCTTGCGTGCGATGGCCAGAACCCGTTTCAGACCGAAGGTCCCAACTTAGTTGCCGTCGGCCGCCTCTCGCAGGAGAAAGCTCTCGACTTGCTGCTCGGGGCGTTGCCCGCGGTTCGCGCAGCTTTTCCCGGCGTGCAGCTCACGATCGTCGGACAAGGGCCTCTCGAAGCCGCGCTGAAGAATCAAGCCAGCCAGCTAGGGCTGGCGTCCTGCGTTCGGTTTGTCGGCTTTCAGCCTAATCCTTATCCTTTTTTACGGCACGCTCACGCTCTCGTACTATCGTCGCGATACGAAGGCTTGCCTAATGCGGTTCTCGAGGCGTTGGCGCTCGGTACATTCGCCGTATCCACCGACTGTACGGGAGCGATGCGCGAAATCGCCGGCACCACGCGCCGCTTGCGCATCGCCGCGGAGCACACGCCGGAATCCCTGGCGTCGGCTATTGGCGAATCCCTATTGGAAAGTTTGGCGGCGCCGAAGCCAAACGGTCCCGAGCCCGAGTTTGAAGCTCGCTTTGGACTAAGCCCGGTGATGGCGCAATACGAGCGGCTGCTTTACCCCTCGGGGCAGGAGCCGCTTCAAACCGTTACTGCCGAAACGCGTCCCGGATTCAAATTCGCGGCAAGATGAAAATTCTTTACGTAACCGTCAGCTTCCCGTTCGGCGCGGGAGAGACCTTTCTCATCCCGGAGATCCGTGAACTGATAAGACAGGGTCACCAGGTTCTCATTGTTCCTCTGTCGCCAGGGCGGCGGGTCTTCCATTCCGATGCTAAAGAACTGGTCGCATGCACGCGGCAAGCCCCTCTCGTATCGCTGGGCATCTTGCGAGACGCGACAATCGAGTTTGGCCGACATTTTCGCACAGCCGCCGCCTTGATTCGCCGCTTGATGACGGTTCGGCATTTTCGGGGCCTGATCATCAATGCCGGCGTGATCCCCAAGGGTTTATGGCTATCCCGGGTCGCCCGCGAATGGGGCGCGGACCACATCCACGCCTATTGGGGCTCCGCCCCTGCCAGTGCGGTATTGATCGCCGCGGAATGTGCGGGCATTCCCTGGAGCTTTACGGGCCATCGGCACGACGTTGCACGAGACAATTTACTCGCCGAGAAGACCAGGCATGCCGCCTTTGTGCGAGTAATTTCCGAGAGCGGGCTGAAACTGCTTCGCTCTGCCGCCCCCGATGTGGCTTGGAAGGCGTCTGTTTTGCATCTGGGCATTCCGATCCGCGAAATTTCAATTCGAGCGCCAAAAAAGGAACGGCTGACCGTTCTGTGCCCGGCAAGATTGATCGAAGTGAAGGGCCACAGGTACCTCATCGAGGCCGTCGCTGCGCTGAGCAAATCGGGGGTTGACGTCGAGCTATGGCTTGCCGGTGACGGCGAGTCTCGCAGGCGCATCGAGCGGCAAATACGAGACCTGCACATGAACGATCGTGTCCGCCTGTTAGGCCAGCTGGCTCACGACGAGCTCCTCCGGCTCTATCGGGATGGCCAGGTCGACGTCGTGGTCCTTCCGAGTATTGATCTGGGGAATGGCCATCACGAAGGCATTCCCGTTGCGCTGATGGAGGCCATGGCCCACGGGATTCCCGTGATTGGGACGGAAACCGGCGGCATTCCGGAATTGATCGGCGGGGGCGCCGGCCTTTTGATTCCGCCGTCCGATTCACAAGCGCTTGCCCTCGCCTTGGCCGAATTAGCAACTAACCCGGAGCGGCGCAGGTCGCTCGGCCGGGCCGGGCACGCCAGAGTGGGGCATTCGTTCGAGATCACCCACATGGTTGACGTTCTGGTTCGCAAATTCGAGGAGTCGGCCCCCGCATACCGGGCCGCCAACGAGCACGAGGCCCAGCACGTCGATGGAGTCGCCTCGTACCCAAATCCTGGCTCGAACTGATTTCATCGATCTTTCAATGAGTTTGCTTCAGCGACAAACCGTGTCTCAGCAAGAAACAAAGATCGCGCATTTTGGCGAAGGCCCCGCAGCGCCGCTGCGCTCGCCTTTGCAAGTGGCAGTGCTGATGGATGGGCCCGATGCGCCGTTATGGGTTCACCAAACCATCGCGGAGATTCTACGTTCCGCGCACCTCACGCTGAGCTTGATCATTGTGAACATGTGCGAGAAACGTGGATACAGTTCCCGGCCGGCTTTGCTCCGCGCCTGGCGTTGGGCGGACCGCCGCCTATTCAAGGAAAGACGGGACGTGCTTCGATGCGAACGGCGGGAATACGATGCGGAATCGATTACCGCGCGCTCCCTTTGGCGAGGCGACGAGTTGGTGTTCGGTGAAAGCGCGGAAGAGAAAATCAAGGCCTTGCAACTAGACGTTATCGTGGACTTTGCCACCGCGGCGGTGCCGCGGAAAATGTGGAACTGGGCCAAATACGGAACCTGGACGTTTTCCTCGGGGATTGGGTCTGTGTGGGAGAGCGATCACGCGGGCTTCGAAGAGATATGCGAAGGCAATCCGGTCTCCTCACTCACGCTGCGTGCTCTTACCGCCGGCGGCGAATACCATCTTTACCGCTCGACTTTCTCTTACGATTACTTGACGTTCCGCCGCAATCAAAACACGGCCTGCCGCCGGAAATCGCAAATTATCCTGCGGCGCCTCGCCGACCTTTACCAAAAGTCATGGCCGGCGCTTCCGCTTCCGAATGAGCCGCCGGACAACGTCGGCACGTCTCGCAATAAAAGTCCCATGACCACTGCGGCCGTCGCTGGATTCCTGGCGCGCTGGTCGCTGCGGGCGTTCCGTCGGCTGGCGTCGAATCTAGCTCCCGCGGAACAATGGTTTATTGCTTACCGCGACAAACTGCAGTCTTCAGGTAAATCGGCAGCCCTTAGAATGCTGATTCCCTCAGGCGATTGGAGCTACGCGGATCCTTTCCTTTATGAGTGGCGCGGCAAGCATTACATCTTTTTCGAGAACGTGAGCGACTCCCATCCCAGAGGTGAGATCTGGTTTGTCGAGTTGGATGAGGATGGGAATGCCGGCCAACCGGAGCGTGCGCTTGCCAGAGATTACCACCTCTCCTACCCGCAAGTATTTGGCTGGCGCGGTGAAACCTACATGCTGCCGGAAACGTGCCAGAACGCGTCAGTCGAGATCTATCGCGCCGCTGATTTCCCACGCCGCTGGGAGCTGGCGGCAACTTTGCTCTCCAAAGTTCGAGCAGCGGATTCGACCATTTTTGAGCACGGTGGCAAATTGTGGCTGTTCACGGCGGGCATCGGCGGTAAGGACCTGGTATGCAGCGAGCTCTCTCTCTTCTTTTCCGATTCTCTGTTCGGCCCGTGGATACCGCATCCCAAGAACCCCATCGCCTGCGACGTCAGCGGTGCTCGTCCCGCCGGACATTTGTTCTATGAAGCGGGAGAGTTGATTCGCCCGGCTCAAGACTGCTCCCAGAGATACGGGTACGCGATTTCGCTCAACCGCGTCGATGTGCTATCCGAAACAGACTATCGAGAGACTCGCGTGGGCAAGATTCTGCCGGACTGGGCCGAGGGCCTTTGTGCCAGCCACACGTTAAATATGGACTCACGCTATGAAGTGCTCGATGGCTTCGGCAAGCTTCGTCACGCTTTTGCAGGCGGGAGGCGGGAAATCAAATTGAAGCCGGAAGTTGGCCCACGGAAAGGTCTGGCCTATGGCGACCATTGCAGAGCTTAGCCTGGCGCGTACAGATCAAAAGCTTGAAACCGCGGCCCGCCTGCTCGGGTACGCCAACGCCAAACGTTACTGGAGTCGAGGAACATTCCTATTCCATGGCGTCTCCTTGCAAGGCGCTTCCGTTCTCGACGTCGGATGCGGAACAGGTACGTGGGCCATATGGGCGGCAATGAACGGGGCCGCGACGTCGGTGGGAATCGAACCGGAGGCGGACGGCGGCAAGCAGGGCACATTGGAAAGCTTCCGTCGGAATATCAAGACGCTCGAACTGGGAGGGCAAGTCGAGGCCTACTCTGCCACCTTACAGGACTTTTCCTCGCACCATCGGAAATTCGATGTCGTGGTGATGTACAACGTAATCAATCATCTTGATGAGGACGCGGTCAAAACGCTGCACAAAAACGAGCGCATGGCCCTGCGTTATGTGGATTTATTGAAAGGACTCCGGACGAGAATCAGAGCCGGCGGAACGGTGGTTGTTGCCGACTGCGCCCGCAGTAATCTTTGGCCGCATCTCGGCTTGCGCTCCCCATTCGCTCCCTGGATCGAATGGGAGAAGCATCAAGATCCTTCGCAATGGATCCGCGTTTTCGAGCGCGCTGGCTTCAAAGTCGCCAGCCGCCGATGGTCTCCCTATTACGGCATCCGAACGCTCTCTGCAAATTCAGTGTTTCATTATCTGACGTGTTCGCATTTCACGCTTCAGTTCATCGCTGTTTGAAGGGCGCCGCTCGATCACATCCAGGGCCATAGGGCCCCGACTGCTCCGTACTGGTAGGAGCCGATATCAAGCCCCGACGCTTGGGGCCGCGCGCCGCCGTCAAGATCGGTGCTCGGCGCATCGGTCGAAGTGCCCGCGCCAATCGCCGGACTGCTCGCGTTGAGCTGATAATTCCCGCTGGCGTCTCCGGTGTAGTTCACAAACTGCGGATTGGCCGAGACGGTGTTGGTCAGCTGGCCGGTGATCATATAAGTTCCGCCGGGATTGTCGAAAATTAAGTTATTCAGATACTGGTTGTGCGTGCCCAGCGATTCGGATTCATACATTCCGTAACGCACGTTGTTGTAGGTGATGTTGTTGGCGATGATGCTGTTGTCCAGCGTACTGCCGCCTGCGCCGTCGTTGCCCAGCACCATGCCGTCCTGATTGTGGAAGCTGGTGTTGTTGATCACGATGCAGTTGGTGGGCACGCCCCACAGTTGAATGCCTTTGGCCGAGTTGTTGAAGGTAAGGTTGTTCTCGATGATGGCCCCTGCCGTGGACACGTAGATGCCGTGAATCAGATTGCAGCCCGGAACAGCCGGAGGCAGCGGGCCAATGTCGTAGATGACGTTGGCGATGGCGCTTTGATTGTTGGCGCCGCCACCGATCATCACGCCGGCGCCGGCATTGCACCCGGTCGAGCCGAAATCGTGAATGCGATTGCCGATGCTGCGGTCGTAATTCCCTTGGCTGTGAATCCCGGTGTAGCTGGTGCCGCCGCCGGAGATATCGAAGCCCATGATATCCACGTAATCGCCTGAATTGCTCCAGATGGGATCTGCTGACGAGACGATCTTCGCGCCCCATTGCTGGTCGGAAATATAACGGATGCGGCTGCTCGTCGTGCCGCCGGCGCCGCTGTTGATCGTGCTGCTCACGGTGTACGTTCCCGGCGCCACATGAATGGTCATTCCCGGCTGCGCGTTATTGGCGGCATTCTGAATCGTCGCCCAGGGGCTGCACGCGCTGCCATCATTGGAATCGCTGCCGTTCGGGGAAATGTAGCGAGCGAGGGAGGAAGGAGCGGGTGCTGTCAGCGTCACATTCGCCGTCGCTTGAGTCGCGGGCGCGTAGTCGCTCTGCGCGGTAACGACTACGGCGGAAGGAGTGGGGCAAGTCGGCGCCGTATAGTCGCCGTTGGGAGAGATTGTGCCCACCAGGCGTCGCCGCCCTGCATCCCGGACACATACCAGTTCACGCCGAGATTAGTGGTGCCGCTGACCACGGCGACGAATGATCGCGATTGACCGCCGGGCACCGTTGCCGCCGTCGGCGAGATGGAAACTGCGAGTGCGCCTGATGGATTGCCTGCGATTGAGCCCGAGCCCGTTCCGCTAGTTGAGAGAGGTGCGGCGTTAGTTGAAGGAGCTGCGGCGGCGGCCGCCGCAGTGGTGGCTGCCGGCGTGATGCGGGTTGTTTGTCCGCCGCATGCTGTGAGAGACAACACACCTAGCAATAGAAAAACGTTTAGTTTTATCAGCGCTTCCTGCCCCCCGGAAAATCACAATGAGTGGGTGTTTGCGAGACAACCGGGTCTTCTTCGTGGTTTAAAAGGCAGGAAGAGTGTGCCGAGCGCGAACCCAACCGGACTACTGATCGGCGGTTCAAAAGTGGTGCAACGTTGTCATGTGCCTTTTGCTTGTGTACGGTTGCCCCTGGGGCAATGGAACGGGGTCACCGGGGCAATGGAGTATCGGTGAGATTTACCGAAGATCCGCTAGAGAATTAGAGAGAAGGCCCGCAGGAAACATGTCATGAACTGGTCCCGACTGACGTCTCGCAACTGGTCCCGCGTGACTTCCCTCGAGGCGTGGAGGGGAAAGGCCCTTGAAGCTGCGTGGAAAATGAGGTCTCGCCCCGCGCACGGAGATTTCACTCCAAGCTGGCCTTTGGACGCGCAAGAGCTGGCTAGCATCAGTATCCGCTGGCCAAAGAAATACAAGTGGGGGCTGGCGACCACCTGGGTTGACCCTCTTCGATACGGGTTAGCCAGATACGTCCGTGTTGAATTAGCAGACATCCCTCAAACGCATAAGGGAATCGCCCTCATCGAGATCTGCATTCGTGGGAAAAAGCACAACGTCGCCATCGATTACCTGGATCTTCCCGAAATCGACGAAGATCACGCGCGGCGCTGTTTTCTCTATTTCAAAATGCAGTTTGCGTCCGGCGGATACGGTTTTGAAAATGTAGTGCCGGGAGGATATATCCCCAACGCCGTGGGCATTTACGGTTATCTGCCGCATGTGCGGGCCATGGCGGATCGGAAGGCATACCGCTACGAAGTCTATGGCCGATTCGGCTTGAACTTCGCGCAGGAAGTCAGGCGCAAAGCCTGTTCCCTGCTCGAAAACCAGAAGCACTTCCGCTGGGAAGGCAGCTTGCAAGTCAAGCCATATTGCATCTCTCTGTCGGAGATCGCTCATTCCAAGATTTGTATCGACTTGCCGGGAAAGGGCGACTTTTGTTTCCGCCTGGCCGACTATATGGCTGTGGGGAGTTGCGTGATTGCTGCTAGGCATCGCAACACTCTCCCCGTCCCTTTGGTGGAGGGTAAACACATCGTCTACGTGAAGGACGACTTCTCCGATCTGGTGGATCTTTGCAGGTTTTATCTGCAAAATGACGATGCTCGCGAAGCCTTGCGCCGCAACTCTCGCGCCTATTTCGACAGCTACCTACACCGGGATCAACTCGCAGCCTACTATTTGCACTCCTGCCTGAAAGCGACGCGGAAGAAAAGTGCAGCGGTCTCTTATTGCATCCAGGGCCATGAGGCTGGGGCCGCGCCATACTCATAGGCGCCCATATCAAAGCGCGATGCTTGGGGCCGCGCGCCGCCGTCAAGATCGGTGCTCGGCGCGTCGGTCGAAGTTCCCGCGCCAATCGCCGGACTGCTCGCGCCGAGCTGATAATTCCCGCTGGCGTCTCCGGTGTAGTTCACAAACTGCGGATTGGTCGAGACGGTGTTGGTCAGCTGGCCGGTAATCATATAAGTTCCGCCCGGATCGGCGTAAATCAGGTTATTCAGATACTGGTTGTGCGTGCCCATGGAACCGGATTCGTACATCCCGTAGCGCACGTTGTTGTAGGTGATGTTGTTGGCGATGATGCTGTTGTCCAGCGTGCTGCCGCCTGCGCCGTCGTTGCCCAGCACCATGCCGTCCTGATTGTGGAAGCTGGTGTTGTTGATCACGATGCAGTTGGTGGGCACGCCCCACAGCTGAATGCCTTTGGCCGAGTTGTTGAAGGTAAGGTTGTTTGCGACGACGGCCCCCGCGGTGGACACGTAGATGCCGTGGATCAGATTGCAGCCCGGAACGGCTGGTGGCAGCGGGCCGACGTTGTAGACGATGTTGGCGATGGCGCTTTGATTGTTGGCGCCGCCGCCGATCATCACGCCGGCGCCGGCATTGCACCCGGTCGAGCCAAAATCGTGAATGCGATTGCCAATGCTGCGGTCGTAACTCCCTTGGCTGTGAATCCCGGTGTAGCTGGTGCCGCCGCCGGAGATATCGAAGCCCATGATGTCCACGTAAGCGCCGTTGTTGTTCCAGATAGGGTCCGCCGACGAAACAATCTTCGCGGCCCACTGCACATCGGAAATGTAACGGATGCGGCTCGTGGCCGTGCCAGCCGGGTTGCTGGTGATCGTGCTGCTCACGGTGTAGGTGCCCGGCGCCACATGAATGGTCATTCCCGGCTGCGCGTTATTGGCGGCATTCTGGATGGTCGCCCAGGGACTGCACGCGCTGCCATTATTCGAGTCGCTGCCGGTGGTGGCCACATAACGAGCCAGCGAAGAGCCGGCGCCGGTCGTTAAGGTCACGTTCGCTGTCGCCTGAGTTGCTGGCGCGTAGGCGCTCTGCGCGGTAACCACTACAGCGGAGGAATTCGGACAGGCTGGCGCGGTGTAGACGCCGCTCGATGAGATCGTGCCTACACTGGCGTTGCCTCCCTGCACGCCGGACACATACCAGTTCACGCCGGCATTGCTCGTGCCCGAGACCGTAGCGGCGAACGTTTGCGATTGGCCGCCCGCCACCGTTGCCGCCGTCGGCGAGATGGCCACACTAATCGCCTGGGTAGCGATAGTCAGCGGCAGCGATGACGAAGCGGTTGCGCCGGCGGAGTCTTTTACCGTGATCGACGCTGTCTGTGTTCCGGCGGCGCTCGGGGTGCCGGTGATCGCGCCTGTGCTGTTCATGGAGAGACCGCTGGGCAGCCCGCTGTCCGTCCAGTTATATGGCGGTGCTCCCCCCGTGGCCGATAGAGATGTGGCATAAGACGTCCCAGCCATTCCGTTGGGAAGGCTGGTGGTGGAGACAGAAAGCGGCGCGGGCGGTGTAACCGCTGCTGATGCCCCCTTGAAACCGACAAGCTCCATGGCGTAGTTGAATGCCCTGCTCGGCGTAACCGAAACTCGATAGGTGCCTGCCGTTGAAACCGTCCGGTCCAGCAGGCACAGCGCCCCTCCCGAAGTGTTCTGGGTGTCGCTCCATCCCGATGTAGGTTTGGAGCACGAAGGATCGTTCCACTCATCGGCCGCCCAGGCGAAAAGATATTCATTGGCCGCCGCGGTAGTGAGCGAAGCCGAGGACCAGGGACTGGTGGAGGTCAGAGATTCGTTATAAACGGATTTATCCAGCGGAGCGGAAGGATCGAGTCCCGCAACTTCGGAAACCGCGGCCACGAGGTAAGTCTGGCCGCCGCTGAAGTGCAGCGTAATCGTGTTCGCTCCTCCCGCGGTGGTCTTCGCGTAATAGAAATTCGTGTACAGCACACCTTGCGAGACGTTGTGAAAAATCGACGTCGGGATGCCGCGCGTGAAGGAGTCTCCGGCAGTGTCGCTCACGCTGGTGAGATCCAGCGGCCAAAAGCTCACGCCGACGATGAGCGCATGTCCCGCGGCAGTGGCTTTCGGCAATGTGAGCGTGACCGTTCCGCTCGAGGAGGGTTGCTGATTCAGCGTCGCCCTTTGCACCACGCTGACGGACTGTGCGGAAATCCTCGCTGGATAAAGAGCCGCGATCAGTGCGCATGAGACGAGTACACGAACAAATCGCTGGAGTGTACGTCTCTTATCTGACTTCGCGTTCTTGTTGCGACTCTGAAAGTGACACTGCGGCTGTCTACTCAAGTGAACTCCCGGTATTGCAAGAAAAATCAGGGGACGCCGAAGGCCTGGGCTAGAGCGAATCCTGTATTAATTGAATAAAGGAGAGTCCGTAGTTCGCGAAACTGTACGGGCGGGCAAAGAAGGGTAATGAAGCAATTTCCTGAGGCACGCTTTCGGGCTTCTACCGCCATTTCAGCGGTTTGAAGAAGGAGTTCAGTCCAAAAACAAAAAGAGTAAAGCAGCCGTGTGAAGCAATTGCCATCGGTCAAAAGAGCTTTCGCGCGAGCACACGTTGCGCGTGCCAGCACCACCGAAACTCCATCCCTGAACCAGTTCCCAGTAATCCAAACAGCAGAGACCAGGAGAGCAAGGCCATGTTGCAAGAAAGCGCATCCGGAGCGGTTGAAGAGTCGGTTGATCACGCCACACGCGACGTGTTGGCGGATTGGATTGATCCAGCACCCAGGCGCACGTCTTGGAAATGCGTCCCGGAATTGGTAAGCGCACAGGCGGCAGCCAATCCGCGAGCGCTTGCCGTGGCTCAGGGCACGGCTTCACTCAGTTACGCGCAACTGGAAATAAGATCCAATCAATTCGCCCGCCACTTGCTGTCGCTGGGCCTCGCGTCGGAAGCTCCGGTAGGGCTCTGTCTGGCCCACTCGATCGATTTTGTCGTCGCCGCGCTGGGGACCTTGAAAGCGGGCGGCGCGTACCTTCCGCTCGATCCGGCTTATCCCATGGAACGCCGCATCCTGATGCTGAAGGATGCGGACGCGACTTTCCTGATCACCAGTTCGCGCCATCTGCCGGGTCTCGCGAGCGGCCCGTGGAAGACGATCAATATCGACAGCGATGCCGGCATCATGGAAAGCAATTCGCCCATAGCCCCGGACGTTCCCCTCAAATCGCGCGATCTCGCGTATCTGATCTATACGTCGGGTTCAACGGGACTTCCCAAAGCGGTGGAAATAACGCACGGCAGCCTTCTGAATTTAATCACCTGGCATCAGCGCTCTTTCGCCATCACGCCCGAGGACCGCGCGCCGTTCATGGCCGCCGTAGGCTTCGACGCCGCCGTGTGGGAGATTTGGCCCTATCTGGCGAAGGGCGCCAGCTTGCACCTGGCCGAAAACGGCAGCCTCTATCAGGACCCCGAATCGTTCCGTGATTGGCTGGTTCAGCAGAGAATCACCATCGGCTTCGTTCCCACGCCGCTTGCCGAACAAATGATCGGCTTGGAGTGGCCGCGGGAAACGGCGCTGCGAATTCTTTTAACGGGCGCGGACACGCTCCACGAATATCCGTCGCCAAAATTGCCGTTCCGCCTCGTAAATAACTACGGGCCAACCGAGTCCACGGTGGTGGCCACATCCGGCACGGTGGATTCAGCCGCCCGGCCTGGCGTTCTGCCGAGCATCGGCAAACCCATCGACAACACCCAAGTCTATATTTTGGACGAGCGCCTTCGGCCGGTGCCGGCGGGCACGCTGGGGGAAATCTATATCGGAGGAGCGGGGCTGGCCCGCGGTTACCGCAACCGCCCGGAGCTCACCGCCGAGAAATTCATTCCCAATCCGTTCAGCGCCGACCCCGAATCGCGCTTGTACCGAACCGGAGATTTTGGCTCACTTTTCGCGGATGGCCAAATCGCTTTTGCCGGACGCGCCGACGATCAGCTCAAGATTCGCGGTCATCGCGTGGAAATCAACGAAATCATCGCCGTGCTCGACCGCCATCCCGCGGTGCAGTCCAGCATTGTGGTGGCCCGGGAGGATAAACCGGGCAACAAATATTTGGTGGCTTATGTTGTGGCGCGCCAGAACCAGGAGGAGAGCCAGGAGACGAATTCCAGAGTCCTGCGGGAGTTCCTGCGAACCTTCCTGCCCGAATACATGCTCCCAGGCGTATTTGTCCATTTGGAAAGGCTGCCGCTCAGCACGCATGGCAAGGTGGATCGCCAGGCCCTGCCTGTTCCGGATGCGGCCAATACGCTGCGAGACGAGGCTTTCACTTCAGCGAGGACGGTCCTGGAAGGCGAGGTGGGAGCAATCGTCACCGGCCTGCTGAACACTCGCGATCTGGGAGTGCGCGATAACTTTTTCCTCTTGGGCGGCAGCTCTTTTCTGGGAATCCAAGTGATCGCCCGCGTGCGCGAAAAGTTCGGCGTGGAAGTTCCCCTGCGCGCCCTATTCGAGGCCCCCACGATCTCCGAGCTTTCCGCTCAGATTGCCCGGCTGCGCGCGGCCAAAGGGCCGGCGAGTGACCAATCGCGCTCATAGGATTGGCACCAGAGTACGGTTGAGAAGACGGAGAAATCATGGCAACGGAGGCGAACGAAGTTCGCTTGGCGCCCGGCCAAGTGCATATCTGGTGGACTGGGTTGCACGTGGAAGGCGCTGCGCTTTGTGCTTGCTGGGATTCGCTGCCAGCGGACGAGGCGCGGCAGGCATCGAACTATCGCTTTGCAAAAGATTGCCGGGAGTTCGTGGTCAGGCGAGCGGTTTTGCGGCAAGTCCTGGCGCGGTATTCGGGACGGCCAGCGGCCGAGTTGCTCTTCGATTTCAGAGCCGGCGGCAAGCCCGTTCTGAGGAACGTGGAAGGCTTGCACTTCAGCATGTCCCACGCCTCCGACCTTGCGGTTTTGGCCATCGGACGCAATCCGGTGGGAATCGATCTTGAGCATGTGCAGGAAGATCTTTTCGGTCAATCGTTTTTTGGTGGGGCGCTTTTTGGTGAGGCGCTCATCGAGCAGTGCCTTTCCCATCGCGAACGATGTTACGTGCGCGCGCTTCCCGCCGAACAACGCAACCAGGCGCTCTATCGTTGTTGGACGCGGAAGGAAGCGGTGCTGAAGGCTCTGGGCACCGGGCTACTCTACCCGCCGCAACAAGTGAACGTGATTGCAGGAACCAAGAGGACCTGCGTCATCCGGCTATTCAGCCGCGACTGGCTCATCCGGCAGGTCGCGGCGCCTTGGGGATACGCCGCCGCCATGGCGATAGAAGAGCCCCACTGCAGGGTCGCGTGCCGCTCGCGGAAATTTCCCGTGAACACATTTTTCGGCCGGCGGAGTATCCGAGATTCGGCGCGCATGGCGACGATGCTCGAACCGCAGCAAATTGCCTGAGCTTTTGAATAGCGATGAGTTGAGGCGATTCATAGGACGTAAGAATTTTGGAGGTGACACCATGATGTCCGTTCCTCGTTTTGGCGCTCTCCGGAGCTTGTGGCTCGGTCCAGCGCTGCTGATCTGGGCGATTACCGTGATGGGGGCGCAAGCTCCGAATCCCAACCCGCAGTCCGCCTCTCCAACTGCGGCAGCGCCGCAGCAGCGCAGCGCGCCACCAACTATGGCGGGCGCGCCTAAGACGGAGTCGATCCCCGTGGCGGGCATGCCGTCCGTGATCAGCAACGGCGATTTGCTCAACGTCAGCGTATTCGGAGTTCCCGATTACGCTCAGGAAGCGCGAGTGGACGCGAGCGGCCAAGTGACATTGCCGTTTATCGGCACCGTGAAGCTTGCGGGAATGTCGATCAACGATGCGGAGACTCTGGTGGCAAAGCAGCTTGCCGAACGAGGGAGTCTTTCGGAATCCCCAGGTCGTGATCGCGGAGAAAGAGTACGCGAACCAGGACGTCACGGTTCTGGGCGAGGTGCAGAAGCCGGGACTCTATCCCATCGCGGGCAAACGAACGCTTTTCGACATTATTTCCGCGGCGGGAGGAACATCCGTGAGAGCGGGAAACACCGCGTTCATCACGCATCGTGAGAATCCCCAGGCCCCGGAGACAATTACCTTGGCTTACGACGCGAGCGGATTGCAAGAAGCGAATGTCCCGGTAGCGGCGGGCGACACGGTCGTGATCTCCAGAGCGGGCATCGTTTATGTCGTGGGCGACGTGAGGGTCCCCACAGGCGTGGTCCTGGAAAATCCCAAGCTCACGGTGCTGAAGGCGCTGGCGATGGCGCAGGGCCCAAATCCGACGGCGGCCCAGGGTAAGACGACGATCATTCGCCACACTCCCGATGGAAGGGAAGTGGAGATACCCGTTCCATTGAAGCAGATCCTGCAGGCGAAAGTTCCCGATCCGCAGCTGCAAGCCGACGACATTTTGTTCGTTCCCAACAGCGCGGCCAAATCCGCCTTCAGGCGCGGCGGGGAAGCGGTGGTGCAAATGGCAACGGGCATGGTTGTTTACGCGCCGCTGTACTAGCCGCGAGGCCAGCTGGACATAGGTTTCGTCCCCCGTACTTCGATCAATGTCTGGAGGTGGCCGGTGATGTGTGCCTATCGGCATCATCATAATCATTCGCCGTAAACCAGGGATTTTGCGCCGCTTCTCTGGGTCTACAAGCCGCCCCGCCTTAGAGCCGTACTTCCCGCCCATTTCTCCGCTTCTGCTACCAGCCCGACATCTGCAGCGTCTTACAACCTACAAACTACCGAGTCGTAACTCGGCGGGGCGGCGGCGCGTCCACTTTTTTGGCTTACCCGTAAACCTCCGACTGGCCAGAAGTGTGCACCTCGAACTTTGAGCGCGATCCGCACCCGCAATTCGTTCCCTTCCCGTTTGGCAATGTAAGTGCGCCCGGGAGGGGTACCCCCCACTTTTTTTTACAAGAGTATCATTCTAGGGCGTTTATTTTTGCTTCTATGCAAGAGTATCATTCCACGTTATTTATGTTTCAGTACTCACAAGAGTATCATTCTACGCCACTTAGGCCCAGCCGCTGACCGTCATTACGCAAAACACCGCAGATCCCCGGCCTGCCCTCGGCACACGTCGGGACCGACCCATCGGGCCGGCCTCGCGATCACAGCATCGAGCCGAAATCCCCACCGTAAAACCGACGCATCGGGCACCCACCAAGACGGCGCTCGAACATCAGTGCGTCATTTGGCACACATATGTCTATTTTATCGCGAAGGTCAAACCATTCGGCGTAGTGACAGCGAAAGCAGTCCAGGAAGGGAAGTTAGTCGGAAGCCGTCGGAACATCGACCGGCGCAGTGACGACCGTTGACGAGCGCTTCGGCGGCAGTCCCGCCTGGCGGATTTTATAGAGGAGCGCACGGTAGCTGATGCGAAGATCGCTGGCGGCGCGCTTGCGATTCCAGCGATTCGCTTCCAGGGCGCTGAGAATAATCTTGCGCTCGAGCTGCTGCACGGCTTTGCGCGTCACCGTCTTCAGGTGGATCGGGCCACTGATGGGCAGTTCGGTGGAGATCGGGCGTTCCCAATTGGTAAGCTCCGCACCGATGGCTTCTTCCGAACCCAGGATGACGTAGCGCTCCATCAGGTTTTCCAGCTCGCGAATATTTCCGGGCCAATTGTGCTTCCCAAGAAGGGTTACCAGCGACGCGGAGATGGGGCGCGCGTCACTATTATGGCGCTTGCGGTGCCTTTCGTAGAAGTGCGCGGCCAACCCAGGTACGTCTTCGATGCGCGCGCGGAGGCCGGGCAGCTCTACCTTGGCAACATTAATTCTGTAGTAGAGATCGGAGCGGAACCTGCCGGCGGCAATCTCATGTTCGAGTGGACGATTGGTGGCACAGATAATCCGAATCTGGACGCTGACATCTTCCCTGCCGCCGATGCGGCAGAATTGGGAGTCTTGGAGCAACTGGAGGAGCTTAGCCTGAAGGCCCATATCGATTTCGTCGATGCCGTCCAGAAAAAGCGTGCCCGCATTGGCCAACTCGACGCGACCCGGCTTGCTGGTGTACGCGCCGGTAAAGGCTCCTTTTTCATAGCCAAAGAGCTCGCTTTCGAGCAGTGTTCCAGGAATGGCGGCGCAATTGACGTTGACAAAGGGCCCGTCGGCAACCGCCGAGCGGGAATGAATGTAACGGGCCAGAACTCCCTTACCGGTGCCGCTTTCGCCCTGGATCAGCAACGGGACGGTGGTCGCAGCGAACTTCTGGATTTTCTGCTGACATATCTGCATGAGGGCCGAGGACCCAAAAATCACTTCCTCGGGCGGAAAGTCTTCTACGCGAAGCGTGAACGAAACCCTTTGTGTACCAGCCAAAGCCACCTGTCAGCTCCCCCGAAAACGAAAGTTTGAAACTCCCCCACGTAGTGGTTAGCACATGGAACGCCAAACTTTTGCACGGTTATCTATCCCTCATCGTTGTATGGCACGAGGTGCAACGGGCATAAGATAAGCCTTGTAATATGAAGCGGCTGGCAATTTTGGGCGGTCGGAGGGGAAGCAGTCTGGAATCGGGAAGCGGCTGAGGGGAAAAGGTTTGCCTATATTAGGAAGGACGATTCAGATTCCTTGCCAAATTTTCCCTCAGGTTAGCTGCCATGTAACTTGGCGAGTAAAGGAACAGGAGCGGCCTATTGCGGATGCCGAGGCCGCAAAAGTCCCAGTAGGTGGATGGGAACATCTAACCCTGGCTGAGCACTTCGGACGCTTTGGCGGCGATTCCTTTGCTCGTAAACTGAACACTCCAGGAGGGTTTAGACATGCGGTATCTGGTGACAGGTGGGGCGGGCTTCATCGGTTCGAATACAGTGGACGAATTGGTGCGCCGGGGGCATGGCGTCACCGTGCTCGACGACCTGTCCGCCGGCAAAGAGGCAAACCTGGAAAAGGTCCGGCAGCAGATCACCTTCATTCGCGGCAGCATTACGGACCGGGAGGCGGTGGAAAAGGCATGCCAGGGCGCCGATTACGTGCTCCACCTGGCAGCGCGCACGTCGGTGCCGCGTTCGGTGAAGCAGCCGGTGGAAACGAATCAAATCAACGTAGATGGCACCTTGAACGTTCTGGTGGCGGCGCGAGACGCAGGTGTGCGCCGCATCGTCTTCGCCAGCTCTTCTTCGATCTACGGAGATACTCCCACGCTACCGAAGCACGAAGGCATGCCGCCCGCGCCTATTTCTCCTTACGGGGTTACGAAGCTGGTTGGCGAACTGTACGGGCGCGTTTTTCACCGCACCTACGGGCTGGATTTCGTGGCGCTGCGTTATTTCAACGTCTTTGGCCCGCGGCAGGATCCCGGCTCGCCTTACTCGGGAGTGCTTTCGCTATTCATCGCCGCGATGCGCAATGGCGGCGAGCCAAATGTATTCGGCGACGGAGAACAGTCGCGGGATTTCACATTTGTGCAGAACGTGGTGACAGCGAACCTGCAAGCCTGCGAGACCCCAGGCATTGGCGGCCGGGCGTTCAATCTCGGGACCGGGGGCCGTTACACGCTGAACTACACGTTGCAGCTCCTGGAGGGGTTTGCGGGAAGGCCGGCAAAAGCGAAGCACGGTCCGCCGCGCGAAGGCGATATCCGCGATTCGCAGGCGGACATTTCACTTGCTGCCCAGAGCTTTGGATATAAACCGCAGGTCGAGTTCGAAGAGGGCTTGCGCAAGACTTGGGACTGGTATACGTCGCGGGGCTAGCTTCAGAAGCGGATCACAGCTCCAGGGGCTAAAGCCCCTTTTGTTTAACCCTCCCTTTTGTCAGGGCTGAAGCCCTGACCCACAACCCGGCGAACTCGTCGAAGCTAAAGCTGAGGGCCACCAGACTTCCCCAGGGCCCCTCACAAGAACCGTGAGGGCGCCCTGGGCTACGAGCTCACACCGACAACCTGAATTGCGACTTACTTCCGGGACAGGACACTAAGGGCCGAAGCGAGTCCGCCAGCCGTAGGTGCGCGCCAGCCGCAGCGGACGCAGAAGGGCATAGAGGGGGTCGGGAAGGCGGCGCCTCCCGCGGTCAAGTTCGGTAGGCATCAACGCCAGCCGAATGGCATAGGGCAAGCCCTGAGTGAAGGGCCCTCGCATGCGCACCCGAAAGGCAAAGCGGCTCAGCACTCCAAGCTGTATTTTCTCCGCCGAAAAGAATCGGCGGGAGATTTGCTCAATCATCCGACGGCTAACCCTATCGCGCTGCAGGCAGTTCGCCACTTCATCGGGCGGAGCCACTTCGAGGAGACGCGCAGCGAGTCCCACCCCCAACAGCAGCATGCGCTGAACGCGCCAACTCCGGGCACGCTCCAGCACGAACGCCCAATCGGGTCTCCAATGGGTGCGAGCGGGCCGTAAGAGCGGCGATATCCGCGATCCATGAGAGGCGATCCCAGAGGTGCTTCGATCCGTGTACGCTGAGGAGCAAGAGCGTGTCCTCGGCCGAAAACGTCAACACCTGCCGCCCGGCGAGGGTTATCGGCTGGCGCCGGGTACACAGCGCCTGGAGATCCAAGGCCGCGGGGAAGTATCGCAGCGTTCGTTCGGTATGCAGCTCGACCAGCTTCCAGGGCGTCCCGGCGCCATTCCTATAAGCGTATTGGCCGGGAGTTCGCCGGGGAGATTGCGAAGGTTCGATGGCGGCAATTTCCGGGCAAAAGCCGAGATCGAGGAGCGCTTCATGCGCCGCGACGATTTGGCGCTGGGGAACGATGATGTCCAGGTCGGAAAATTCGCGCAACGCAACATCGCCATATGCCTGGGCAGCGAGAACCGGTCCCTTGTATGGCGTAGCGGAGACGCCGCAACTTTCGAGAGCCGCCAGAACACGGAAGAGTTCGGCCGTAAGCGCCAAATTGCGGCAGGAGCATTCAAAATAAGATCGAGCGAAGCGCTCGCGCCAAGGTGCGGGCAGTGCGGCTGGGGCGCAGTCCTGGAGATTTTTGCAAACGAGAGAGGTGAGGGTGTGTTCGGAGGCCGCGGCGAGGAGCGCGTTCCAGTCCGGCTGGCCCGAGGCGATTGCGAGAATGCGCTTTGAGGTATCGGCGCCTATCTGGCGCCGAGCGCACAGAAGCAGCAGCTCCCATGCGGGATTTTCGGATAGGGATGACTGAGCGGCCAGCATCACGAGCTTGAGTTCGGCGAAGGTATTCCGCTTTTGCCTAGGCTGCCATTTCTCTGGGCTGCAACGCCAAGGCGAGAACCGCGCCGATGGCGCACAACAGCGACATCTGAATCGCTCCAGCGAATACCCAACCCCATGGCTGGCCAAAGCGCGAATCAAATAACCGCCAAACGCGGCACCGCCGTAGAGGCTGGTGACGAACATGCCCGATCCTTTGCTGGACAGGCCGCTCTGAAGCGACTTCACGTGATAGGCCGCCAGACACACATAAAGCACCGCGCTGCCCACCACTCCGTAGATGCAGCTCAGATTTCGCGCGTCAGGACCGAAGCAGCCTGGCTGGAAGAACAGGTAGCCGAGCACGGAAATGCAAACGAATGCCGCGCACAAGACGATTCGAGGAGGAAACGGATCGCCAAGCCAGCCGCCGGCAATCGAAGTAACGCACCGAGGCGAAGAAGCCCACCACGACTCCCGCGCGCGTGGGCGAATAGTGCAGAGTTTCCTGAAGGAAAGAGGCATAGTTCCCCAAGAATCCATACATGCTGAGCCCGTGAATAACGCAGAGGATGGCAAGAACAATGGTGTTTCGGTTCCCGAGGCCCGCGGCACCGCCGGCCGCTCGGCGCGGGCGTGAGCCATGCGTCGCGTCTCGCTGAACCAGGGGCGCACGGTGGCGGCGATAATCGCGACCATCACGAACCCGAACAGCCCAAACGCAAGCATGGGCGCGCGCCAGTTGCCATATTTGGTAAGCAGCACGCCGGCCAGAGAGGACCCACGAAACCACCGATGCCATAGCAAAAATTCACCGAGCCGATGGCGGCAGCCTGATAGGTGGCAAAATAACTGGCCGCCAGGGCGAACATCGAGGTAGCCAGCATGGCCATGCCGATGCCTTGCGCGGCGAGGCACAAGAGCATTCCCCAAAACCCGTGTGTGATCGTGGTCAGAGCCGTCGCACCGGAAAAAATGCCAATCCCTACCAACATTACGGATTTGCGCGAAAGGTGCGAAAGAATATAGCCGGTGGTGAGCCCGCCGACGCCCAGGCCGAGCGTGAAGATCGTGGTGAGCAACCCGGTAATCGCCGGCGAAAAGGCGAACTCACGGCGGACATATGGGGCGACGACCGGGAAGAGATAGCGGTCCGCGGCCATTAACACGTAAGAAAGAAGCAAAATGCAATACATCGCGATGGCGACGGAACGCGCGCCGGCTTGCTCGCGGGGAGCGGCGCTTACGCCGATCGCAGATACTCTGGGTATTGTTCATTTGCCGGTTCCTCTTAATTGCAGCGGAGTATACGCTACAAGACAAGGTTTGGGAAAGGATGGCAGCGGATCCGTTTGAATTTTGACCTCTGGTGGCACGATCCAGAAAGTTCAGACTCATCCACTGCCGAAACGAGGGACGCCGATTACGGATGGCGCTCTGCGGGCGGAGGAGTGAAAAAAAGCTAATTCCGTTGAGCCGGGACCCAATCGGGCTGGGCAAATTCGACGCCCCAGAAGCGCGGCGCCGGGGTGAGAAATTCGATGCCGATACGGCGACCCTTGTCGCAATCGTCGCCGAGGTAGACCACGCGGCACTCCAGCTCGTCCTGAGTGAAGGGATTGGTAAGCACCAGGATGGATCCGAGTTCGAGATCCTGGGCAAGGTACAACAGCCCGCCATGAGCATTGACGACGATGGTTTCGGTGGCCTCGCGGAAGCGGCGGCCGTGCTGGTTCTTGCCAGCGAGCTTCACGCGAATGCGCGTGAAGACGCGAGAACTGCGGCGTTCGCGGTCGTAAACGAGAGTGGACATGACACATTCATGGTCTGGTAAAGGCGCAGGAGGGTCAATCGCGGGCGCGCTTGGCGTTTCCTCGGGGCTAACTGGCCGAGGGGACAGGGCGCGGAGCGCCTTGCAGCGCAGCAGCTTGGCTCTTAGAATCGGGACGCCGCAGGAGGGTCGATGGAGCTGAATGAGTACATTGAACGCAAGCACAACGAACACTTGACCGATCTATACGAATTTTTGCGCATTCCCAGCGTCAGCGCACAAGCGGAACGCAAACAGGACGTGGAGCGCGCCGCGCAGTGGGTGGCCGAGCGGTTGCGGCGCGTGGGGTTGGACGGCGTCGAAATTGTACCGACGAAAATGCATCCGGTGGTTTATGGCGAATCCCTGCAAGCGCCCGGGAAGCCCACGGTTCTTTTTTACGGGCACTACGACGTGCAGCCGCCCGAGCCGCTGGAGCTGTGGACTTCGCCCGCATTCGAGCCCACCGTGCGCGACGGCAATCTCTATGGCCGGGGCACGGCGGACGATAAGGGCCAAGTGCACATTCACATTCGGGCGCTGGACGCATTGCGGCAGACGGCCGGGAAGCTCCCGATCAACCTCAAAGTGATCATCGAGGGCGAAGAGGAGGTGGGCAGCGAGAACCTTTGGGATTACGTGAACAAGAACAAGCCAAAGCTCAAGTCCGACGCGCTGGTCGTTTCGGACACCTCCATGCTGGCCCGCGGGGTGCCCTCGATTACTTACGGTCTGCGTGGGCTGAACTACTATCAGGTGGACATCACCGGACCGGCGCAAGATTTGCACTCGGGTGTCTTCGGGGGCGCGGTTCCCAATCCGCTCACGATACTGACGGAGCTATTTGCCAAGCTGCACGATAAGAATTTCCGCGTCAGCGTGCCGGGTTTCTACGATGACGTCGCGGTCGTCTCTCGAGCGGAGCGCAAGGCCCTCAACGCCCTCCCGTTCAAAGAGAAGCAGTTCCGGAAGACGGTGGGCGCGCCTGCGCTATGCGGCGAAAAGGGCTACACGGTGGTGGAACAGCTGTGGTGCCGGCCGACACTCGAACTTAATGGAATCTGGGGCGGGTACATGGGGGAAGGCGCAAAAACGGTGATTCCCTCGAAGGCGCATGCCAAGTTCTCCACGCGGCTCGTGCCGAACCAGGATCCCGGCAAAATAGCGCGGCTCGTCGAGCGGCATATACGCAAGCTGCTTCCGAAGCAGGTGAGCTGCGAGTTTCGGGTGCTGAGCACGGGCAAACCGTGGGTCGCGCCCTACACGCATCCGTTCTTCGAAGTGGCTCACGAAGCGTTGGAGAAGGGATTCGGCAAGCGCGCGGTGTTCATACGCGAGGGTGGGTCGATTCCGTTCGTCACGCAAATGTACGATACGTTCCAGGTGCCCTGCCTGCTTTTGGGATTCGGCTTGCCCGACGAAAACGCGCATGCCCCTGACGAGCACATCCTGCTCGAAAACTATTTTGGGGGGATAAAGGCTGTGGCTAGTTTCTATCAAGGATTGGGCAGGCTGTAGCTTTAGCCACCCCGCCGCGGGCCCTCTATTTTTGGAAACGCCGCATAGGAAGACGCGCGCGCGTGGGCTTGCCGAGCACGGCGAAACTGTGCCGAAACGGTTCTAAGGAGAGCAAGAACGAGCGAGAGAAAAACTCGCAGATTCGAGAACTATCACTTTTCCGGGGTTTTTTTGCATTTTCTCTTGCGTTGCGAAGAGACTCTCTTTATAGTGTCGCGCGTGCGCGGCCCAGGTTCGGGCCTCCACAAAAGGCTCGAATCATTTGGAACGCTGGAGGAGGAAAGAAAATCGAGATGGCAAAGCCGATGAGCAAGTCGAAGGTCGTGGGCTTTCTAGCGGATAAGTTAGAAACGCCGAGAAAGACGGTCAATAGCTTTTTTGAAGAGCTCTTCAAGCTCGCGGTGAAAGAGTGCAAGGGCAGCGCAGGAAAATTCGTAATACCCAACCTCGGGCGCGCGGTGAAGGCGCATCGCAAGGCGCGCATGGGCCGGAATCCGCAGACCGGCGAGGCGATCAAGATCAAAGCAAAAACAGTGGTGCGATTGCGACCCGCGAAAGCGTTCAAAGACGCCGTCCTGGGCTAATCGTCTCCAAATAGAGCATCTCCCCGTCGAGTTGAGTCGGCAGGAGTGTGCTTTGGATGTGGCGGCCGGGCCGAACCGTAGACGTAGAGCCGGCCGCCACACCGATCTGCCTGCCTAGCCACCGCCAGATCGATCCGACCCATTTGGCCCCCCGTTAGGCCCTACCTGAGGACTCCACACCCGCAATAGTGGCATAATAGTTCGGGAACCCTATGACAACCCCTCCGGCACCCTCAGGCTTATTAGCCGATCTCTACGAGTTAACCATGGCCGCAGGGTATCTCGAGACGCATTTCGAGGCGCGCGCCACGTTCGAGCTTTTCGTGCGAAGCCTGCCACCGAGGCGAAACTTTCTGGTGAGCGCAGGTTTGGAGCAAGCCCTCGAGTTCCTAGAGACGGTGCGGTTCGGCAAAGAGGACATCGCCTACCTTCGCAGGCACCCTGCTTTTGCTGAAATCAGCGGCAATTTCTTCGATTTTCTGGCGGAATTCCGTTTCTCCGGCGACGTGTGGGGGCTGCCGGAAGGGACCATCTGCTTTCCGGGCGAGCCGCTTCTGCGGATTACGGCGCCCATCGCCGAAGCACAAATCATGGAAACGGCGCTGCTGGCAACGGTCAGCTTTCAGACTATGGTTGCGTCCAAGGCCGCCCGAGTGGCCAAAGCAGCCGCCGGACGCCCCGTCGTGGAGTTCGGCGCGCGACGGGCCCACGGCACTGAATCGGGCGTTCTAGCCGCCCGGGCGGCATATATCGGCGGATGCCTGGGCACCTCTAACGTGCGGGCCGGGCAGTTATTCGGCATTCCCACCTACGGGACGCAAGCGCATTCCTGGATTATGGCGCATGATAAAGAAGAGGAAGCCTTTGCCCAGTTCATGGACCTTTTCCCGCAGCATTCCGTGCTGCTTCTGGATACCTATGAAGTGCATGCCGCGCTCGAGAAGATCATCGCGATGGGACGCAAACCTCGCGGCGTGCGGCTGGATAGCGGAGATCTGGCCGCCGACAGCACCTGGGTGCGGCGCCGGCTGGACGAAAACGGGTGGGGCGACGTGGAGATTTTCATGTCCGGCGACCTCGACGAGGAGCGTATTTCCCTACTGCTCGACGGGGGCGCTCGCGTAGACACCTTTGGCGTAGGCACTTCGCTCTCGACTTCATCCGATGCGCCATCGCTGGGGGTGCTCTACAAACTGGCTGAAGTGGAGCGAGGCGGCGAAGTGCTGGAGGCTGCCAAGTTCACGGCCACAAAAGTAACTTATCCTGGGCGCAAGCAGGTGTACCGTCAGACCGATTCCGCAGGCAATTATGCGGGCG
The DNA here is from genome assembly GCA_963703785.1 of uncultured Acidobacteriota bacterium. Taxonomy (GTDB): domain Bacteria; phylum Acidobacteriota; class Terriglobia; order Acidiferrales; family UBA7541; genus Palsa-189. The sequence goes on from CAVPFR010000029.1 coordinate 30,700, forward strand.
ATGTGATCGCCCTGGAGAATGAGAGCATGCCGGGCGAGCCGCTCCTCATTCCCGTGATGCGCGGAGGAAAACGGGTGAGTCCGGCCGCGCCTTTGGCGGAATCTCAACGGCGCTGCCAAACGCAGTTGGAGCGCTTACCCGCTGCTTTACGCGCGCTGGGGGTCGCCGAACACCCTTACCCGGTGCGGCATAGCGCGCGGCTGGAGGCCCTGCTGGAAGAGGTTCGCGAGCGCACGATGCGAACGGTGACGCGGTAGCAGGAGCTTCGCCCTGGTTTCCCGCCAAGTTATCTTCTGGGACGTCGATACTCAGACCGATTTCATGCTGCCGGGCGGAAGACTTTACGTTCCCGGCGCTGAAAAACTGATCCCAAATTTAAAGCTCCTGACCGACCAGGCCCGAAAAAACCGCGTCTTTCTCGTTTCCGACGCGTGCGTCCACGCGCCGGATGACCCGGAGTTTCAGCGATTCCCGCCGCACTGCGTTCGCGGCACCCGTGGCGCGGAAATCATCCCGGAGACCGTCGCCGACCGATTTTTAATCCTGCCCAATCGCCGGGAAGCGACGGTTCCCGACGATCTATCGCCCTATCAGCAAGTGATCCTCGAGAAGCAAACTCTGGATGTATTCGATAATCCGCACACCGAAACAGTTATCGACCGGCTCAAGCAATTTACAGACGCGGACGCCGAATTCGTGGTCTTCGGAGTGGTCACGGAATATTGCGTGCGTTGCGCCGCCAAAGGCTTGCTTGGACGCGGGCGGCGCGTGGCCCTGGCGCATGACGCCATCAGGACGTTGAAAGCGGAGGATGGAGAGAGCGCATTGGCGGAGATGCAGGCGATGGGCGCCAGGATGACCACGACCCGCGAGGCCATCGACTGGCTGGGCGCGTCGAGAGCGAAGAAGGCATAGACGCCAGTTCACGGCTGGGATTGATTCAAAGGGTTTTGACGTAAGCAATCAATGCGCGGACCTGCCCGGGCTTGAGGGTTTCCTTGAAGCCGGGCATGTCTTTCCCTCCCTCTTCAATCCATTTGGCTAAGCCTTGATCGGTGACTTTCCTGCCGTCGGAAAAAGAGCGAGCGTACAGGCCCTTCAGACCGACAGCGATCTTTTGCGCTCTGCTCTCAGCGTAATGGCAGGAGGCACAGTGCTGGCGAAACAAACCCTGCGCCCTGGGATCTCAGCAGCACGGAAGCGGCGGCGGCCGAATTTGCGTCTGGACTGGTCCGAGGGGACTGAGCAAAGCCGGACATTACGCAGAAGGCGAGGGCGGCGGCGGCCGCCGAGGCGCCCCACACGCGCGCGAGACGGCGGGAGCTGGAAAGCTTTTCGTGAGTCATCTCCTTCTTCAAAATCCACCTCAGTGCGAATCCGCCAATGAAGAATCGGCAGCGGCAGTGGGCTTGAACACCATATTGTAAATCCACATCAGCAACGCTGTCGCGAATCCGATCGCCGGACACCACCCACCACATCTCCTGGGGGCGATGGAGAACATCGCCGAAATAATGCACCAAATATCCTCCCAACTTTCCGCCGATAAGATAACCGATGGCCACCGGAAGAAAGGCAAAACCCATGTAGGTCCCTTGCTGCCCGGGCGGCGCCAAACGGGACACATATTCATAATAGCGAGGCGACTGCATGATTTCGCCGACCGCCAGAATGAAGAGCGAGGCAATCACGAACCCCGTGCTGGCGTGCAGCAGCAAAATGAGCCAAGAGAAACTGGAGATCAGAATGCCGAGGGTCATGGCCTTAAACGCCGGGATTCGGCGCGTGAGATAACTCACCACGATCTGAAAGGCGATCACGGTGGCCGGATCGACGGACAGCAAAAGATCGATTTTGGCGTTGGGATCCACGTATCCCCGAAGAAAAAGAGGCAGGGCAATGTACTGCTGCCAGTAAATGGTCCAATAGCCCGAGAAGATCAAGAGAAAGACGAGGAAGGGCAGGTTGGAGAAAACGACGAAGATGTTTCGCAGCGCCGCGGCCACGGTGGGAACATTTGACTCACCGGCACGCGTAGGCTCGCGGTAAAAAATCAAAGTAGCAAAAAACATGGCGAACACACATAGCGCCGACACCCGAAATACATTCTCAATCCCCAACGAGCGGCGCACGAGAAAAGCGGTGATGGGGCCAAGCATGCCACCAATATTGACCAGGTGTAGTAGATCGAATATCCGATCGATCGCACGGACTCGCTGGAGGCTCGCGCCGTCGTTCCGGCGACGACAGGCTTCACGATGGAGGGACCCAGAGCGGGGACCATAAGTACGATCAAAACGACCCAGAAAAGTGGAAGCCTCTCCCGCAGCGGGGCCATCCATGGGCGGAGAGCGAGCCCATCAGAAAATATCCAACCGCGAGCGTGAGGTAGGCCAAGGCCAGCGATCTGCGGAAGCCGAAGCGATCCGCCAGGCTGCCGCCGAGGATGGGCAGAAACCAAACAGCGAATCCGACCACACCCATGAGCGTTCCGGTTTGCTCGGTGGAGAGGTGCAGGGATTCGTGAAGAAAAATCGCCAGCACAGCGGCTTGCGCGTAGTAGGCCAGGCGCTCAAAAAGCTCGGTGATGTTGGCCACCCAAAAAGCAGGTTCGAAGCCACGCCGAATTTCTCTCAGACGATCCTTGAGGTTCAGTGGGGGCTTGAGCGGGCCGGGGCTGTGCGGTTTTCATAGGGACGGTGGCTATCTTATAAGATAAGCTGGTCGAGTATTGAACGGGCATAGACGGGCATTAGACGGAATTACAACGGATCACTCGGGGACCACGCGGGCAACCCGCATCGAATGAATCAAAAATTGCCGTCCATCGTTATCGTGGGCCGACCCAACGTGGGCAAGTCCACGCTTTTCAATCGCCTAACCAGCACGCGCCGGTCGATCGTGACGGATGAGCCGGGAATTACCCGGGATCGCATTTACGGCCCCGCTCTATGGCATGGGCGGCCATTTGAAGTGGTCGATACCGGAGGCTTGCTACCCAATGACCGCGCCGCCATCCCACGCGAGATTTTCCGGCAAGCACAAACGGCCATCGCGGATGCCACCACGCTGGTTCTGGTGGTGGACGCACGGGCCGGGGTGACTCCCCTTGATCTGGAACTTGCGTGCCTGATGCGGCAGACGGGCAAACCCTTTGTGGTGGCCGTGAACAAGGTCGACACGATGCGGCAGGAGGACCTTGCCGCTCAGTTCTACGAAATCGGCGCGGATGTTTTTCCCGTTTCGGCGGAACACGGTTTGGGCGTTGACCTTCTTCTCGACGCTCTGACAGGCGAGTTTGACAAGACGCCCGAGACTGAAAACGCCCCGGAGGAAAGAACGGAAGTTCAAGTGGCCATTATCGGCCGGCCGAACGTGGGAAAGTCCACGCTGATGAATGAACTAGCGGGGGCGGAGCGTTCGATCGTGTCGGACCAACCCGGCACGACGCGCGACGTGGTGGATACGCTCGTCATGCGCGGCGGCAAAAGCTATCGCTTCATCGATACGGCGGGTATCCGGCGCAAGGGCAAGACCAATCTGATTGCGGAAAAGCTGAGCGTTATCATGGCGCGCAAACATCTGGAGCGCGCCGACGTGGCGCTTCTGGTGGCCGATGCGGCGATCGGCATTACGGCAGGAGACGCGACGATTGCCGGGTATGCCCAGGAGTCGGGCCGCTCCGTAATCGTGGTGATGAATAAGTGGGACCTGGCGATACAGAAGGCGCAGGAAGCCGCCAAGGAGGGCCGGAAGCAGCCAGGCGGAAAGCGGGTGGCGCGTGGCCGAGATCGCGGCAGCCAGGATCGAGGGCCAAAAATGATCGCCAGCGATCCCGAGCGCTTGGCCTCCGACTACGAAGTCTTGGTGCGGGAGCGGCTGAAATTTCTGTCCTACGCGCCCGTCGTTTTTTTATCCGCGCTGACCGGGGAGCGCGTGGAGAAGCTTTATGGGTTAATCGACCGCGTTGCCGTAGCGCGGAAGAGACGCATATCCACGGGCGAGTTGAACCGCTGGCTGGCAAGCGTTGACTTGAACCGAGGAAGTTCGCCTACATCGCGTCGCGTGAAAATCTACTATGTGACCCAATCCGGCGTCTCCCCGCCCACGTTCATGCTCTTCACCAACCAGCGGCAGCGCCTGCATTTCAGCTATGAGCGCTTCCTGGAAAACCAGCTGCGCGCGCACTTTGATTTTTTCGGCGCGCCGATCCGGTTTGTGCAGCGCTTTCGGGAGCGCGAGCGGCAAGGAAAGGAACGAGCGGTGCGAAGGCGGGGGCAAGCCGATTGACTTGCCCACAAATCGGCATAGGATGGAATGGCAATGTCGGAAAACGGGCATCAGGAAATCTCCGCAGAGAAGAATCTCTACCGCATCGGGGAAGTCAGCCGCATCACGGATACCAAACCCTTTGTGCTGCGCTACTGGGAGACGGAATTCCCAACGCTGCAACCGGTCAAGAGTCCCAAGGGGCACCGCCTGTATCGGCGAAAAGACGTCGATACGGTGCTATTGATCAAGCGGCTCTTGTACGACGAGGGATTTACCATCGCGGGCGCGCGACGCCACCTGCGCGAGCTGGGGGATTCTCCGGCGGAACTGGAGTCGGAATCCGGCGTCGAGGCGGAAGGCCGCACGAGCCACGGAAGCCCCTCAGGCGGCGGAGATCAGCCGCAAGGTGCTGCTCGACCTGCGAGATTCGCTGCGCGCGTTCTTGACGCTCCTCGAAAGCGAGTGATAGGCTCAAGATCGAAGCGTTTCGAGAACCCCTTACCTAGCCGGTCGGGACGTAGCGCAGACTGGTAGCGCGCACGCTTGGGGTGCGTGAGGCCCCGGGTTCAAATCCCGGCGTCCCGACCATTTCCACATCGAAAATCGAGGATTGCAGACTGAATGACCTACCGCTTCAATCCGGCCCGAACGCCCCGCGAAGCTCGTGCCTGAAATCCTGATAACCAACGACGATGGCATTCACGCGGCTGGCTTGCGAGCCCTGGTGGAGGCTTGGCCGGGCTGGGGACCGTCAGCGTCGTAGCGCCTAACCAGGAGCGCAGCGCCGCGGCGCAGTCGATCACTGTGCGACACCCCATCTTCTGCGAGCAGATAGCCGAGCGGGAATGGTCGATCGAGGGCACGCCGGCCGATGCCATGATGATCGCCCTGCACCGGCTCTTTCCGAAGCCACCCGACCTGGTGATCTCTGGAATAAACCGAGGGGCCAATCTGGGCGAAAACGTCTTCTACTCGGGCACCGTGGGCGCGGCCACGGAGGCGGTCATCAACCACGTTCCGGCGTTCGCCATCTCTTTGGCCCACCGAGGCAACGGAGTTTGCCTTTGACCACGCCGCCCGATTCGGCCGGCGACTAGCGCAAGTGATTCTGCAAAAGGGCTTGCCTGCGGGCGTGCTGTTGAACGTGAACGTCCCTTTGGAGTGGAATGGAGGCGTGCGCTTGACGCGGCAGTCTGGAAAGGTCACCCGGACCGTGCTCCAGGAAGGGGCTGATCCCAGGGGCCGGATCTATTATTGGCTTAACGAGGAGCCGGTGAGCGGTCAGCCTGGACCCCCAAAGCGACTATGCCGCCGTCCTAGCGGGGCAGGTATCCGTGACACCGATCCAATTGGAACGCACCCACGAGCGTTCCCTAGATGACCTCTCCCCATGGGCCGAACTGCTGGAAGCAGGCGTCGGTTCCGAACGGCACGAGTGGCTTTTCGATAACTGATTTAGTATCATCATGCTTGGGTGTATTGCTATGAACTATAAGGCAGGTTACATATATCTACCTTACCCTCAAACCGCTCTCGTTTCTCGCAGTTTAAATAGCTAAGTAATACTTATATCTACTCATAGTACAAGACTTATATTAGATCTGCCGCTCCTAAGGCCTAGTACGCCCGTACCTAGAAAAATGAAGCTTCCTGCCCATCGATCTGGCTGGCCGGCACCGATAGATTATTCCCACACCGAACAGCCTAGTCGCTCAGTGAGAAAGTTGAAATTGAGCATTGGTGCTGGCGGGGAGCAAGAGGCCCGAAGTCAGAGGGACGGCGCTACAAGGATCCACGGGTAACGCCAAGGAAAAGAGTTGAGAACGAGGCGTAAATGACCCGATTTCGAAGAAGCTAGCTGTCCATGTTCGTGGGAATGCTAATCCAAGGGTTTAAGGGAGGAAAGCGGTACAGGCAAGGAACGCGCGGCCTTTGTAATTGCCGAGCGAAACGATACCGGAGGATAAACATGCAGACCAAGCTACGAACAGCCGCAATAGTCTTCGCAGCCAGCCTGCTATCCGCTTCCATGATCTCTGCGGCGTCTCAGGCCAAAAAGCTGAACTCCACGGCGCACCCTAAGTCCCACTTCGTGGGGATCGCCTCCTGGTATGGCTTGCAGCACCAGGGCCTCAAAATGGCTAACGGCAAGCGATTTGACCGCCGAAAGCTCACGGCAGCGTCTTGGTATGTGCCGCTCGGAACCGTGGTTCGGGTGGTCAACCTGCAGAACGGCAAAGCCGTAACGGTGACTGTAACGGATCGCGGGCCCAACTTCCGGCTAAACCGGATTCTCGGATCTGTCTGAAGCGGCGGCGCGGGAGCTGGATTATCTCGGCAAAGGCCTGACCCCGGTCCTTGTTACCCCCATGCTGGCGTACGAGCCGGAACACGCAAAGGTTGGTGCCGCACTCGTCGAGCCGCTTGATGCCGACCTGGTGGCAACTTACGCCGCCCCGTTAACTCTCCCCTTGGTTCCCTAACGCCCCTCTAACCCCCTGGGGGCGCTCTTTCCGGAACGTGCAGGAAGAGCGCCAGCATGCCCGATAGGACCATCGATACCAGAAGAAAAGCCAAGCCCGGCGCGAAGGAATTGGTGGCGGTCCGCAGATAGCCGATAAAAAAGGGCCCCGCGAAGCCGCCTAGATTGCCGACGGAGTTGATCAAGCCGATCGATGCAGCGGCGGCGGACTCGCTCAGCAGGGCCGTAGGCAGCGCCCAAAAACTGGGCATAAACGCCGTCGTGCACGCTCCCACGATCACCATGCAGAGAAACGCCAAGGGCAGATGCGCGCTTGCGCGGATGGCTATCCCCAGGCATCCGGCGCCCAGGAACAAAGGCAACGCGGTATGCCAGCGGCGTTCGGCGGTGCGATCGGAATGCCACCCATTCCAGAGCATGGCGCCTAGGCCGGCAACATAGGGCAACGCGGAAAGCAGCGTAACGGCAAAATTGGGCAGGTTCGTGGCGCGCTGAACGATCGTTGGGAACCAGATCACAAAGCCATAGATTCCAATAATCGCGAAGAAATAGACGAGCGTGAGCAGAATGACTTGCTTGCTGCGCATCGCCTGGCCCATCGTCCATCCGCGGACCTGCGATTTGGCGGCTTTCTCGCGCTGGAGCTCTGCTTCGATCCAGGCCCGTTCGTCCGGCGTGAGCCAGCGCGCCTGGTGCGGCCAGTCCGTCAGATAGATCAGCGTGAGAATTCCAAACAGGATCGCGGGAATCCCTTCGGCGATGAAGAGCCATCTCCAGCTCGAGATTCCGACCCAATGCCGGCTGAGAATCCACCCGCGAGAGGCGATCCAATGATGTTCGACATAGGGATGGCCGCCATAAAGATCGCACCCGCTTTGGCGCGGTCTTCATAGCGGAACCAATGGGTGAGATAGACGACGATACCGGGGAAGAATCCAGCTTCCGCGACGCCGAGCAGGAATCGAGCCAGATAGAATTGGCGCGGAGTGCGCACCGCCGCCATGAGAAGGGTGACCAGTCCCCAGGTGACGAGGATGCGCGCCATCCACTTCCGGGCGCTCCAGCGCTCCACGATCAGCGCACCGGGTATCTCGAAGAGGAAGTATCCGATGGAGAAGATGCCCGCGCCCAATCCAAAGACGCGATCGCTGAAATTGAGGTCGCGCGACATCTCCAGGCCGGCGTAGCCCACATTCACCCGGTCCAGAAAAGCGATGACGTAAAGGACGAAGAGGAACGGCAGGAGGCGGCGGGAGATGCGCCGAGTGGCGCGCTGTTCTACGCCGGTGAGAACTGCGGTGGCAGGCATGTGGGTTCAGCGTTTGTAGCACAATTTCGTGGTTTGCGAGCGGCAAACCAACCGGCCGCGGCTCACACCAATTCCGCCCGATCGAGAAGCTCCCCCGTGTAACTGTAGGTTTCCAGAGTGACGCGGGGCCCTCGCACCTGCACCAGGCAATAGGACCACGTGTGGGCCACGAATTTCTTCACGCTTTTCGCCCACGGCACATCGCTATCCGGGGGATAGAAGGGCGCGCCCGCAGCTCCCTGGGTGATTTGCCAAGTGGGCTTGGCAAAGGCGGCGTTCGCCGTGCCGTCCCGATGGACGGGCGTCTTGCTGTCGATGAGCGTGCGGCTGTAGTTGTGCTCATGCCCGGAGAAAACAGCGCTCGCGCCGGCCGCGTTACGATGGTCCAGAAGCGATCCCGCGCTTTGACCGCCTCAGGGTCGCGGCCTCCTCCCCAAAGCGAGTCCGCCACATGCCCGCCATTTGGGAACGCCGGTTCGTGCACAAATACAAAAATGTGACGGGCTTGGGCAGACCGCGCCGCCGTCAAATCCTTTTCCAGCCAGTCCAGTTGTCCCGGAAGCAAACGCCCGAAGGGATTTCCCTCGCGCTGCTGAGGGCGGCTCGAGTACCAATAATCCGAATTGAGCTGGGAAAATGGCAGCCGGCATAATCGAAGCTATAGACGCTGCCCTTATACGGCGGCAAGCCGGGCCGTTCCGGCTCCGGGCCGTTCATGGGATGCACAAATTCCGAAGCGAACACGGCTTCGGCGCTGTGCTCTCCGTGCTTATCGGCTTGGGCTCCGTCCTCGAATAGATCCAAAAGCGACTCGTGATTGCCCATTCCCGTATAGACGGGAATCTCGCGCCAGAGCGGCCCATAAATACGCTTCCAGGAACGTAATTGGGCGCGAAAATCGTCCTCGCGCGTGGTGTAGCCGTTGATGAGATCGCCTGTAAAAATCAGCAAGTGCGGCGCATGACCAGCCATCTGGATGGCGAGCGCGCGCGCGGAAACGCCATTAATACCTTCCAGGGCCGCGTCGCCGCCGCCCAGCCCGCCGGTGCGGCCGTCGCAAGTGAAAACAAAAGAAAATTCCGGCTCTTGCGGGGAGGTTCTCAACGTGTAGCTGCGCGAGCGGATCTCGCCGCCGTCCGATGCCTTGCTCATCACTTGATACCCGTACTTGGTGTTCGCGGTAAGCCCCTTCAGAGGCACCACATGACGGCCAGCCGCACCGCCCTCATCCGCGATTACTCGGGTATTCGCGCCGTTGCTCAGGCGCACCTGGCCCGTGGCTGGCTGGTCGGTGACCCACCAAACGACGGCGGAATCGACGGTGATTTGCGCCAGGAAAGGACCCTCCAGAATGGTGGGCAATTTGTGGAACTGGCCCCGGTCCACCTGGAAGGAGAAATGGCGGTCAATGAACTGCGCAGAGCCTTTGCGAGGATCGAAGAGCTCGAGCCGGTATGCCAGCGTGCCACCCCCTTGCAACATTTGCGGGGCCGAGCGGTTCAGGTAGGTGCGAACCTCGATATTTACCGAATGCATCAGCGTGGCGCTCTGTTCGTTCAGGGCTTGGTTGGCATTGTAGATTGGCCAATCGAGCGCGACCTCATCATTGGGCACGCCTATATAGATCGTGCCACCCTGCGTGGGAGTCACCGTCTCCCAGGCGATAGTAGCTGAGCCTCCGGCATCAAGGCTGACTTGAGGCTCCGACTGGAGCAAGCGTTCGGGGGCCCGCTCAAGGCCTCGTTCGGGAGCCGATTTAGCCGGCGTGGCTTGGTCATGTGGGGCCGGTGCCGTTGCCTGGGGCAGCATCTCTTCCGCCAGCAGGCCATCGAGCGCAGCGCCGGCTGCGGTCGTGCCAAAGACTTTGAGCAGGTCCCTGCGGTCAATGCTCATGGTTCTCTCCTAAAACGCATCGTCGTTGTCCATACAAGGGCTCTCGATACAAGGCACGGGACACGGCACTTCGGCCGCGACGAAGAAGTGCCGAGAAATCAACACAGTCGCCTATTCTAAGCGCCCATTCTAAGCATAAGTTGAGCTGGCTCGGCCGCTGCGTGCGGACCGATGTGGCGGCGCCTGGCCGGAATTGCAAACTCCGTGAATCGCCACCCGGATTGCCGCCTAAATTGCTGATGGACCGCATAGAAATTTTGCGTGAAGGCCTCTCCAGCCCGGCTGATACAGTAATCCAACTTTATGGAGGCCGCACCCGTCCGCGCTACCGTCACCGGGCTCTTCTCCGGCTATGAGCCGGGGAGTTTCTACGACGAAATGTTCATTTCGGCGGGCGTGCCGCGTCCCTCGTACGCCAATGTCTTCCAAAAACTGGCCTCCATGGCTCGCGAGCAATTCGAGGAGCGGCGCAAGCTGGCCGACCTTTCCTTCCTGATCCAGGGCATCACGTTCACAGTCTATAGCGATGGCCGAGGCACCGAGCGCCTCTTTCCCTTCGACTTGATCCCTCGGATTGTTCCGAATACGGAATGGCGGCGAATCGATCGCGGCCTAGCGCAGCGGGTGGTGGCCCTGAACCTCTTCCTGCAGGACATCTATGGCAAGCAATGCATCTTAAGGGATCGCAAGCTATCGCGCGCTCTGGTCTACTCCTGCCCCCACTTCCGTCGCGAGATGGTGAATGTGGAGGTTCCGCGAGGAATCTTTACGCACATTTGCGGGATTGATCTGGTCCGCGATTCCAAGACAGGCGAGTACTACGTCCTGGAAGATAACGTCCGCACTCCCAGCGGCATTTCGTACGTTCTCGAAAACCGGCTGGTGATGACGCGAATCTTCCCGGAATTCTTTCATGCCTGCGGGGTGTTACCCATCGATCATTATCCCGCGGAACTCTGGCGAATCCTGCGCAGCCTCTCACCTCGCGGCGAAGATGACGCGCAGATCGTGCTGCTCTCGCCGGGCATTTACAACAGCGCTTACTTCGAACACAGCTTTTTGGCAAGGCAGATGGGCATTGAACTGGTGGAGGGCCGCGACCTGGTGGTGGATGGCGGCATCGTGTACATGAAAACGATCCGCGGCCTAAACCGCGTGGACGTCATCTATCGGCGCATCGACGACGAGTTCTTGGATCCGCTGGCCTTCCGGCGCGACTCGCTGCTGGGCGTTCCCGGATTGATGGGCGCTTACCGCTCCGGCAACGTGGCCTTGGCAAACGCGGTCGGCAACGGCGTGGCGGACGACAAAGCGATCTATGCCTACGTCCCCGAATTCATCCGCTATTACCTGGGCGAGGAGCCGATTCTGCGAACGGTGGAAACCTACGTCTGCGCCCGACCCACCGATCTCGCCTTTGTCCTGGAACACCTTTCCGATCTGGTGGTGAAGGCCGTGGGCGAATCCGGCGGCTACGGAATGCTAATGGGACCAACGGCGGATCGGAAAACGATCGAGCAGTTCCGCGCCAGAATCATTCAAAATCCGCGCAACTACATCGCCCAGCCGGTGATTCCGCTCTCCCGCGTACCCTCCTACGACGTTTCCAGCCGGCGCTTGGCCGGCCGCCACGTGGATTTGCGCCCGTATTGCCTTTACGATGGCGAGAAAGTGACCATCGTTCCGGGAGGGCTGACGCGCGTGGCCCTGCAGCGCGATTCGCTGGTTGTCAATTCGTCGCAGGGCGGCGGAAGCAAGGATACCTGGGTGTTGCGAGGAGAGGACTGATGCTTTCGCGCATTGCCGATTCGCTTTTCTGGCTGGCGCGCTATATCGAACGCGCCGAAGATACGGCGCGCATTCTCGATGTGAACTATCACATGCTGCTCGAGCAGTCCCAGGAGGCCTATCACCTGCGATGGGAGCCGCTGATGGTGATGGCGGGAGAAGAAAATCTCTTCCACCGGCTCTATTCCGAAGTGAACGCCGAGAACGTCTTCGAGTTTCTGGCATTTCGTCACGACAACCCCAGTTCCATCGTTGAATGCATCGCCAAAGCTCGCGAGAATGCGCGCACCATCCGCGACTGCATCTCCCGCGAGATGTGGGAGGACATCAACGGCCTGTATCACATGGTGAGCCGGTTCAATGCCAGCGACGAAATCGTCGCCGGGCCGCATCGCTTTTGCGACAAGATCAAATTCGGCACGCATCGCTTCCACGGCGTCACCGACGCCACCCTGGAGCACGACGAGGGCTGGCAATTCCTGCGCATCGGCTGGTCGCTGGAGCGCGCGGAAATGACTTCACGCCTGGTGGACGTGCAGTATCAAAATTTACTGGACGAATTGCCCATGGTGGGAACGCCGGACAACCATCAATGGATGGCCGTGCTGCGCTCCGTGGGCGCTTTCGAGGCCTATCATCGCCAGTTCCACTCTTCCATCGAGCCCGAGAAAGTGGCCGGCATGCTCATTCTTAAACCGCTACTCCCTCGCTCGATCCGTTTCAGCACCACGGAAGTGCAATCCGGCCTGCGTGCCATCAGCGGCAGCAGCCCGGGCTCCTACGCGAACGAGGCGGAAAGGCTGGTGGGCAAAGTGGTGGAAAGGCTCAGCTACGATAAAATCGAGGAGATTTTCAAACAAGGGCTGCATAACTATCTGAACGAACTTTCCGATATGTTTGGCCTGATTGGCAGCGACATCGCCCGCAACTACTTCTACTATGCGGGCGTGGCATGAATCGATATCACCTGATCCATGTTACCGAGTTCGCTTACGACGACCCTGTTTCGGAAAGCTATAACGAGTTGCGCCTGAGGCCCATGCACGACGAGCGGCAAAGTTGCCTGTCGTTTCGCATCATCACCGAGCCGCACGCCAGCGGCACAACTTACCGCGATGCCTATGGCAATTCCGTGTACCAATTCAACATCCTTCAAGAGCACCGGCGCTTGAGAATCGAAGCGGAATCCATCGTCCTGACGCACGAGATTCCGGAGGCCGCCTGCCAACCAATGAAGCTGGCGGAACTTGACTCGATGGAGGACGAGTTGCGCGAAGAGTACTTCGACTTCATCGCGCCCACGGGATACGTTCCCCACCTCCCGGAGCTTCGTCGTTTTATCGAGGCGGCGGAAGCGGCAAGCGGGGGCGTCCTAACGTTTGTGCACAGGGTTTCCAGCTTGCTTCACGATAGCTTCCAATATCTGCCCGGCGCCACTCACGTACACTCATCGATCGCCGATTCTCTATCGATCAGCGCGGGCGTTTGCCAGGACTTTGCGCATCTGCTCTTGGGAGCGGTGCGCATGCGCGGCTTGCCGGCTCGGTACGTTTCGGGCTATCTGGTTCCGGCACGAACCGCGTCTCCGCAGAGCAGGCAAGAGGAGGTAATCGGCGGTCAGGCTTCGCACGCCTGGACCGAGGTGTTGATTCCGGGAAGCGGCTGGGTAGGGGTGGACCCCACGCTCGGCGCTCCCGTGGGCCTTCGGCACGTGCGCATCGCGTACGGCCGCGACTACGGCGACGTGGCGCCGGTTCGCGGTGTTTACCAAGGCCATGCCGGGCAGCGCCTCTCGGTGGACGTCCGGGTGCGTCCGGCTCTCGATGACGAAGGCCACGAGCAACTTGCCAAGACTGCCGCGGCGCCTCCTCCCTCGGCGCCCGTCATGGAACGCGCCCAGCAACCCGCGCAGCAGCAGCAATAGCCAAGTCCGCGGTTCAAGGCCTCATTTTTTAAAGCGAAGTCCGAGCCCAGCCGTCAAAGCTGGATTGGGGCGAGGGGTTCGTGCTGCGAAGCTACTAGCAACTCGCCGCGAAAGGCGGCTTCGCCGGGACGACGGCCCAGCGCTTCTTCCGCGCAGATACGAGCGACATCGGGATTGTTGTTATTTTCCGAGAGATGCGCCAGCACCAGGTAGCGCGGGCGCGCGTCAAAGGCCTCGGGATCGGCGAGAAACGTGCTGACCATTTCATTGGAAAGATGTCCCGTGCGGCTCATGACGCGCTGCTTCACATGCCAGGGATACGGACCAACCTTGAGCATCTCCAGATCGTGATTCGATTCCAGCACCATTCCATCGCAATCGCGCAGATGCTGCTTCACGAGCTCGGGCATGTAACCGAGATCGGTGACGAGCGCGAGCTTCACGCCGCCGGCACGAAAGGTGAAGCCAAGCGGGTCGATGGCGTCATGCGGGATGCGGAAGGGAGCAACCTCGATATCGCCGACGCAAAATCCGTGGCCGGCTTCAATGAACTCGACGCGCTCGAGGCGGCGCGCATGCCGTTCGGGGAAGAAAACGCAGAGTTTCGGCATGGGTTTCCGCATTGAGGTAGACGGTGGTGCGCCAGGCGCCCAGCAGGGCCGCCAGACCGCCGATGTGGTCGGTGTGTTCGTGAGAGATGACGATGCCGTCGAGGCGATCCAGGGAATGAGCCAGCGCAGCCAGGCGGCGCAACGTTTCGCGCTTTCCCAAGCCCGCATCCACCAGCAGGCGCGTCTGGGAAGTCTCGAGCAGGGTGCAATTGCCCGAACTGCCCGACGCGAGAACGCTCACGCGAAGGCTGATGGATCTCCCCCCGAAACCTGCACCCCATCATGCGTAAAAGCGACGCATGCTGGGGGCCCCGCCGAAACCTGCCGCTGACCGGCTGCAAGCGCAAAAAAGCGGCCGCACGCATCATGGCAAAAGCGCGGGGCAGGCGTCAACGCAATTCACGAGATTTTGTGATTATGAAGGCGAGGGGTACAACCTATGGGGGTCGCATTCCGGTTCACCACCGCGCGCCAGAGGCCGCTCAGCAGGCCAGCAGATCGCGCGTCAGGCGGAAGCCCTCGAGCGGGCCGACAACGGTGGCGGCAATTTTTCGAGGGTCGAAGAATTCCAGGGCCGTCTGCTGGACATCCTCGGCCGTGACGGCCTCGATCGAGGCGTGCAACTCTTCCACGCTGAAGAAACGCCCGAAGTAGATCTCCTGGCGGGCCAGGTTGGACATGCGCGCCCCCGGCGATTCGAGCGAAAGCACGAGCGAGCCCTTGAGCTGGTCCTTGGCCCGGCGCAATTCCTCCGGGGCGACAAGCTCCTTCTTCAGGCGTTGGAATTCGTCGGCAATGGACCGCAGCACGCGTTCCGTGGTGCTGCGGCTGGTGCCCGCGTAGACCGAGAGCATGCCCGCGTCCGAATAAGGATTCAGCTCGCTGAAGACGGCGTAGGCGAGTCCCTGGCGCTCGCGGATATTTTGGAAGAGCCGCGAAGACATACTGCCGCCGAGAATGTTATTCAGCACCGAAGCGGCATAGCGCCGCGGATGCGTCAGAGGATAAGACGGAACGGCAAGAGTGATATGGGCCTGCTCCAGGGCGGGCTTGTTACGGGTAATCAGCCGCGCGTGCGTAAGCGGCGCCGTGCGGTTATTGGGGGAAGGGCGGGACTTGCTCTTGAGGCCGGCAAAGGACTTTCCCACAAGCTTCATGAGGCTTTCGAGGTGAACATTGCCGGCGGCGGTGATGACCGTGTTCGCGGGCGTATACCAGCGCCGGAAACAATTCACGACAGAGGCGCGCGTGAACCGCCGCACGGTCGCGCGGGTGCCCAGGATCGGCGCGCCCAGGGGATGGCCGCGCCAAAAGCTTTGCGTGAGCATCTCATGCGCCAGCGATTCCGGGTTGTCGTCCTCCATGCGGATCTCCTCGAGGATGACTTGCTTTTCCTTGCCAATGTCCTCATCGGCAAAGACGGGACCCAGAACCAGGTCGGAAAGCACATCGAAAGCGATGGGCAGGTTTTCGTCGAGCACCTTGGCATTGAAGCTAACCATCTCTTTCGAGGTGAAGGCGTCGAGCAGACCGCCGACGGAATCCATCTCGCGGGCAATCTGCTCCGCGCTGCGCCTGGAGGTTCCCTTGAAAACCATATGCTCGATGAAATGGGCAATGCCGTTCAGTTCGGAGGGCTCGCCGCGCGAACCGGCGCCCACCCATATGCCCATGGCGACCGAACGCATGTGGGGCATGTGCTCGGCGACCAGCACCAAGCCATTGGGCAACGCTTCCCGTTCAATGGAAGTAACAACCCGCCTCATCGTTATTGAAATAATGGCACACTCGGAAGTGAAAGACTATTGGGCGTTTGCCGCACGCAGGACAACGGCGCGGAAGCGAGCGCGCCAATTCCCCGCGAGGTCGGCGCGAATGGGCTCGAGCAATGAGCTATTTCACGCGTGCTATGATGGAGCTTAGAAGGCCCATTCCATGCCTGGACAGATTGAATCCTGCGTTCCGGAAGGCGCGAAGAGTTCGGCAGCGGAGCTTTCCGGCGCGGCAAAACACGATGTACTGGGAAAATCGCGCGAAGATTTGCGCGCGCGGATGGAAGAGATCGGCGAGCCGGCTTATCGCGGCGCGCAGCTTTACCACGCGCTCTATGCCGAACGGCGGTTCGATTTTGCCTCCATGAGCAACTTGCCGGCCGCGCTTCGGGAGCGGCTGGCACAACGTTTCCACATCGGGATGCCGGAGGTTTCGCGGCGCTTTCATTCGAGCGACGGCTCGGTGCGTTATCTGCTGGCGCTCGCCGCAAGGGGCGAGGAGGGCGCGGGCGAATCGCCAGCGCGAGTGGAAGCTGTGTTCATGCCTTTTACCGGCCGACAAACCATCTGTATTTCGACGCAAGCCGGATGCGCGGTGGAGTGCCGCTTTTGTCTGACCGCGCAGCTTGGGCTGGTGCGCAATCTGACCGCGGGGGAGATCCTGGCCCAGGTTCTGCTCGCGCTCGAGGAGAATCGGGAATCCCTGACGCCGCGCACGAACATCGTGCTCATGGGACAAGGCGAACCGCTGCTGAACTACAACCCTGTGGTGGCGGCGCTGCGCGTGATGCTCGATACCAACGGCATGGGTCTCGGCGCGCGGCACGTTACGCTCTCGACCAGCGGCATTGTCCCTGGAATCGAGCGGCTGGGGCGTGAAAAAATGCGTCCCAGGCTAGCCATTTCGCTGAACGCCTCGACCGATGAAGAGCGCGACGCCATCATGCCCATCAATCGAAAATATCCGCTGAAGATGCTGCTGGAGGCGTGCCGCGAATATCCCCTGCGGCCTCGGGAGATCCTGACGTTTGAATACGTGCTTCTCGGAGGCTTCAACGATTCAGCCGAAGACGCCCGCCGCGTGGCGCGGCTCCTCTCCGGCATAAACGCCAAGGTCAATCTGATTCCGTGGAATCCCGGCGAACTACCCTATCGCCCACCCGCGGCCGAAAGCACGGAGGAGTTCCGGCAGGTGCTCAACGCAAAAGGCGTTCCCGCCTTTGTGCGTTACTCGCGCGGGCAAGACGTGAACGCCGCGTGCGGACAGCTTGCTCTTAGCGAAAGGGGATCCCTGGTTCCCGCGATCGCATCCTCTCCTTCAGCTGCACCTTCCGCCTAACGCGGCTTCCCGAGAATTCCGACCACGCTCATCATGCGGCCGGTGGCAGGACCTTCTTTTCGATAGCAAAAAAAAAGATCGCTGCGGCACGAGGTACAGAGCGCGCTCACGGCAATGTTCCGCGGGCGCATGCCAGCATCCACGAGCTGCCGGCGGTTCGCCGAACGTAAATCGAGTTGCACGCGCTCGGGCGGCGGCTCATGGCCCGGCGGCATCATGGTAAGCCAAGGAAGCGGGTTCGGCTCCTCGCCCGAACTCAGCCGCTCGAATGGTCCCTCAAACCACTCCGCCGCATGAGCGAACTGCCCCAGAAACGCCTGCGCGACTTCAGGGCCGACTTCATAGCAGCAAGGCCCAATCGCCGGGCCAAGCGCGGCGAAAACGTCTTCAGGATTCGTACCGAACTCCAGCCGCATCCGGCCGAGCGTCTTGACGGCAGTCCGCGCAAGCGTTCCGCGCCATCCGGCGTGAACCGCGGCCACCACATGCCGGCGTGGATCCGCCAGCAAAATCGGGACGCAGTCGGCCGTCTGAATCCCCAGAAACAGGCCTGCGTGGCTGGAAATTGCGGCATCGGCTTGCGGCGCGGGTGTCGCCGGCATCGAAAAGACGCGCACCACATCGGAATGAATCTGCCGCAGGGTCACCAGCGATTCTCCGGTTTCCGCGTGCAGGACCGATTGCGGCGTTGGTTTTTGACCCAGCACGGCGCGCAAGAAGGCGGCGCGATTCCGAGCCACAGTTTCGCGCGAATCCCACTCCGTGAACCCGAGATTCAGCGCGGCGGCAGCATCGATTTTGCCGGCGATCTTGCTGGCGCCGCCGTTCCGCGTGCTGAAACCATGCGCAATCCATGGAAGCGAGTCGAAACTATTTGCCGTGAGGATCTGCAAACCCGCAACCTCGCGGACCGACCAGCCATCTTCGATGGCGCTCAAAAACGCGCGCTTCTGCGGCTTTTGCGGCCGCTTTCGCGACTCCTTTCGCCTCTGAGGCCGAATGGATGATGCCCGCGGCATTACTGGCTGCTCCCTGGCATACCGCTCCGCTTCCGCTTCTCGGCTTGATCTAAAAGTCGCGCGAAACAACGTGGAGTCCAAAACTCGCACGGCTCGGCGGTATAATTCGCTGCCGCTGCTGGGGCGACTTTTGTCTCGCGGCGCGCCGGGAAGGAACTCGCGAAGTGATTGTCGGCATGGGCGTGGACATGGAGGAGATTAGCCGCCTGCGTGAGGCCATCGCGCGTCACGGCAGAGCCTTCCTCGAGCGTGTGTTTACCCCCGCCGAGATCGCCTATTGCGAGCGCCACCGCGACAGCGCCGAGCGTTTCGCCGGGCGCTTCGCCGCCAAAGAGGCGGCCATGAAAGCGCTCGGCACCGGCTGGAGCAGAGGGGTGCGCTGGCGAGACATTGAAGTGACGCGCGCGCCCGGCCAGCGACCGACCATCGTTCTTCACGGCGCGGCACGCGAACACGCGGAGCGCCTGGGCGCTCGACACATCAGCCTGAGCATCACCCACACGGGCAACCTCGCGCTGGCGGAAGTGATTTTCGAGAACTAACGGATACGGAGGAATCGCGGCAGTGAAAAGGTTCACACAACTCCCAACAGAGGCATCGCACCAACACGCCTCAGAATTCCACCTCAAAGTATATGCGGGACGACCACCGATAGGGAGAGTCAGCTCTTCTTCGCTTTGTCCAGCTTGAGCGAGATGACGATGTCTTTGCGGCTGTCGAAACTCGAGACCGTTCGCGTGTTGGACATCATCTTGTCGTCTTCGGCGTGAATTTCGTAATCCACATTGGGATCAAGGCCGCTAAAGCGGTACTCGCCGGCATGATCGGAGATATAGGTTTTCACAACCAAGGTACGGACGTTCTTGAGGTAGACAACGGCCGATGCAACGGGGTTCTCCGCTTTGTCCAATATCGCGCCGTGAACGGTACGCAATTCGCTTTGCTGGGCGGATGTGGAAAGGACCAGCAGGGCGAAAAACACAGCTGCCGATAGCAGGCGCAGAGCCTTGTGCGAATAACGAGTGGCCAGTCTCATAGCCTCCCCTCCTCGCGGACCATCACACCGCCGATCCCAAATGAAATCACGCCTGGAAAACCAAATTGCCGCGATTTAGCGGTTCGAGCATGACATAGGAAAGAAGGCCGTAAATATAGGCGCGTTGGCGCGAAGCCCAAAAAGGCACTACTCGAGATCATCCTCCTCATCCAGCACTTCGTCCCGCATATCACCGTCGTCCCCCTCGGCTTCCGGCGCTTCCGCTTCTTTCTCTTCTTCGTCTTCGGAGATGACGTTCAAGTGCACGGGATGAGTCTGCACCACTTCCAGCTCGGCCTCACATTCCGGGCAGTTCAGAATCTCGCCTTCTTCCACTTCGTCTTCGTCGAGATCGATTTCGACGGCGCATTCCGGACAGCGCACCACAGCCGAACCTCCTGGCCAAACATGGCCCCTCACGCAAGCGTATTATATATCGCGTGCGAGTCAAGGGGGGAACCTCGCCCAATACATGAGCAAGCGCGAATTTCCCGAATGGCCGATGGTGGGGGTGGGCGGCGTGGTGATCGAGCAAAATCGCGCGCTGCTGGTGCGTCGCGCCAGAGAACCGGCGCTGGGCGAATGGACGATTCCGGGCGGATTGCTCGAGGTTGGCGAAACGCTGGCTGCGGGCGTGGCACGCGAAATTCAGGAAGAGACCGGCCTGATTGTGCGGGTGGTAGAGCTGATTGAAGCGCTGGAACGAATTTTCTCGGAGTCAGGTGAGATCCGCTCCGGCGTGGAGCCCGCCGGCGTTGCCGCAGACCTGAAGGACGCTGCGCGGATGCCCGAGGCGCGCATTCGCCCACGCTATCATTACGTGATTCTCGATTATTTGTGCGAGCGCGTTTCAGGGGAGCCTGCGATCAGCGACGAGATCAGCGATCTGGCCTTTGTCCCGGAGGCGGAACTCACGAATTATCGGCTCACGCCCGCCGCGACGCGAGTCCTACACAAAGCCTTTGCGAGGGCCCGCGAGCGAAAGCGTACATGAAGCGATCAGGTTCCCGACTTTTCCCGGGCCGCGCGAATCAGCGATTCCATGTGATCCAGGTAGCGCTCGAAAGCGCGCCGGCCTGCGGCAGTGAGGCGGTACTTGGTCTTGGGCAGCCGGCCGTCAAACATTTTGATGCAATTGATATAAGCCGCTTCCTCGAGCTTGCGGGCGTGGACAGAGAGATTTCCGTCCGTGGTCCGCAGCAACGCTTTCAATTCGTTGAAGGTCAGCCAAGGGTTCACCGCCAGGGCGCTGACAATTCCCAAGCGCATGCGCTCGTGGATCAATCGATCGAGGCCCGGCGCCAGCGGCTCCCGCGCCTGATTATCGAGCGCGGTGAGGCGCGACTCCTGAGGGCGGGCCTTGGAAATGCGTTCCGCCGTCGCGGTTCCCGTCTTAGCTCGCACGTGGCCTCCTAACGCAAGCGCGATCCTGCGAACAAACTCAACCGCCGTATCTCTGCGCGATCACCAATCCAAAAGCAATTTGCAAGCCGCCAAAGCCGGCCATCATGTAGCCGTTGCCCCAGGAAGCCGGAGAAGCAATGGCCGCGGCTCCCAGAGCAATAAAGCAAAGGCCCATGACGGGAACGACGCGCACCGAGAAAGAGCCTCCGCTAACGACAGCCGTCCCATATAGCAATAGCCACATGCCAGGCAACAGGCGAAGATCGCCATCGCGGTAGAGCGCAACGGTCAGCAGCGCGCCAACAATCATAGGCGGGGAGAAACCGAGGGCGAACTTGCGGCCTGGTCCAGAGAAAAGCGGTATATGCGCCTCTCGGGACTTCTGAGCAACCGTGAGTACGGCAAGAATCATAGCCAGCGCCGCTTCCGCCAGCCAGACGAAGAGCCAGCGCGCCGCACTCGTCTGATGCGAGGCGATAGCCGCAGCGGCAAGCGCGGTGAAACCAATGGCTGCGCCGCCCCATCCAGGAACAGCCGTGAAGGAACCGGCGCGCTCCATCGTTTCGCGAATAAAGCGGAGATTATCCGCGGCGCGATCTTCCAGGGGAACGAGAACGGGACGCGGAGACCGAGCTGGTTTTGCCGGCGTCATGAATTCTGAGGATACGCGCGGACCGCTTGATGTCAAGTTCTTTGCCCCACAGAGTCGAAGCATTACTCAGTCGCTGCCGGGCTACCAGCCATACTTGCCCACAAGAGGGACGAACCGGCAGTGGAACAACGGGCGCGAAGAAGTGGCATTGCCGCGCTTCTCCACGCGCAAGAGCCGCTGCTCGTCCGGGGAGCCCACCGGAAGGACCAGCCGGCCGCCTTCGTCAAGTTGCGCCTCGAGTGGCGGCGGAATGTCCGGCGCCGCCGCGGTGACGAGAATCGCCTCGAAAGGGGCCTCGCCAGGCCATCCCAGAGTGCCATCGCCGACGTGCACCTGCACGTTGCCATAGCCCAGCCGGGCCAGCCGCTCGCCGCAGGAGAGGGCAAGATCTTCGCGCACCTCCACGGCGTGAACTTCGCGCGCCAGCAGCGATAGCACCGCCGCCTGGTAACCCGAGCCGGCGCCAATTTCGAGCACGCGCTCGCCTCCCGAGAGCCGTAACGCCTCGGCCATGGCCGCGACCATAAAAGGCTGAGAAATCGTTTGCCCCTGGCCGATAGGCAGGGGCCGGTCGGCATAAGCCTCCGGCGCGAGTTCGGCGGGAACAAATTGGTGCCGCGGAATGCTCAGCATGGCAGCGAGGACACGCTCATCCCGAATGCCGCGCTTGCGCAGTTGCAGCTCGACCATCTGCTGGCGGCGCAGGGCGAGTTCAGTTTCCGCCGGGGCTCCGGCATGCGGGAAGCTGTTGCCGTTCCCGGAAGCGCTGGGCGGATCAGACACGAAAGTTCCGCGCGCTACTTGAATCGCTGCCGGCGAACGATGTCGACACCGAAGGTGCCGTTTTCATCGCGCAAGGCGACCACGGAGATGTCGGGCCGCAGGGTGTATTCGATCTGAATGATTTGCTCCTGAGTGGAGGTCACATCGGTGCTGTAGGTGATGACCAGGTTGCGCGCGAACTGCTCGGCAATGGTGACGCGCGCGCCGGGATTCTGGGTGGCGCTGGTAGCGGCAATGTAGTCTGGATCGACGCTGAAATGGCGCACTCCAAAAAGGCGCTGCACGCGCCCGCCTAGCTGGGAGGAGATCGCTTCGGAAAGCAACGTGGTCGCGCCAAGTTGGGGGGTCTGGGTGGCCGCGGCGCCGCCTCGAAGGCTGCTTTCCTGGCCCGTTTGTCCGAGGGCCAGCAGGGTGACGATATCGTTCGAGGGCAAAGGAGGATCGGAGCGATAGGACATGATCAAATGGCTTGCGGGGCCGGTGAAATCGACGGTGACCTCGTATTGCTGGATGGTGGTGGCCACCTCGACGTTGAGCACCGGATCGGCGCGAAACGGGTTCACGAAATTCAAGTCGCCACGCGTCAAATTGTAGTCATTGCCGCGCATGGTCATCCGTCCGTTCAGCAAATGGATATTGCCGAGGAGGACCGGGTGGTCAAAGGTGCCGCGGACACGCACGTTGGCCTCGGTCTGAAATCTGCCGCTAGACCATTCCATGACCGCGCCGGAAGTGGTATTGGCTTGCACGTCGAACTGCAAGTTCCGCAAGAAGGGAGACGTTGCCGTGGAGCCGGCGGAAGTCTCGGCGGAAGAGGCGAGCAAAGTTGTGACGTCGAACCCTTGCGACATGAGCAAACGGTCGACACTTACTGTCCCGGAAAGAGTAGCTGACTGCGTCGTGCCCAATAGGCGCAAATCGCCGCCCGCGAGCCAGCTCATGCCTACCGGATAGCGTACGCGCACCTGTGCGGTCCGCGCCGTAAGATCGTAACTCACGGGCCCATTGCCGTAGCTCAGCGAACCGGATAGCTGCAGGCGGCCGCCTCCTGTGTCCGAGTTGATATTGGAAAACGTGATGCGGCTGGCATCGAAGATAAAATCGCCGGCGAGCTGGCTCAGGCCCGCGGGAAAATCTCCGTACCGCACCGAAGTGTCCTGTACGTGAACGCGCCCGGTGATGCGCGGGTTGTACAGCGTGCCGGCGATCCCGGCATCGATCTGTGCGGGACCCCGTACATCCAGGTTGGGCACGAATCCGCTGAACAGGCGCAGGTTCGCCGCGCCGGTGAGGCGCAAATCCATGGCGCGGTCCCCCGCAAACCGTGCCAAACCCGTGATACGGAAGTCCGTATCGGCGCCGCGCAGATTGGCCTGGCGCACCTGGACTTCGTGATTGCCGTATTGGAGCAGCACCGGGCCCTGGTTCTGCAGCTTGATATATTGATAATCGAGCGAGAGCTGCGTGAGATTGGCGTCCACGGAAATTGTGTCTGGCTGCAGGAGCGCGCCGGAGATGCCAAACCGGCCCACGACCTGGCTATGGCCGGTCATGCCGCCGAGATGCAAGGCGCTGACGATCAAGGGATCGAGGTCGATCTGCGAAACCATGATTTCGCCGGTAAGCGGATAGCTGCCGTGCAAATCTACATTTACGTTGCCGTGCAGCTCTCCCGTAGTGATTGCCGAATCCACTTGTAAACCGAGCTTGGAGCCGTCGGATTGGAGCTTGGCATCGAAACTGCCCACCACTTCGTTTCGGAATCGCAGATCCACCAAGCGCAGTGCGCCATCCAGTTTGGGGGCCAGCAACGGTCCCTGACCGCTCAGATGGAAACTGACCTTGCCCGCGATGGGCAGGGCAGGCGTCTGGATGAGCGAGACGCTTTCGAGCGGGAGTGCGGCGCCCGTCAAATCGAAAACAGCCTGGCCGTCCGCCGTGCTGTAGTTGAAATTGCCGGTCAGCAAACCGGGAGCTTGCGGAGTCGCCGTTCCACCCGCCGGAGGCAGTAGACGCAATTCCGCATTGGCAATACGAACCTGGCCGTGGCGAAGCGTGATTTGGCCGCGGGCGCGATCGAAACGCCAACCCCAGGCTTGCGGATCAACCACGTCGAACAAGCCCGTCAACTCCGGATTGGCATGCGTTCCACGGCCGTGAAATGTTCCACTCAACAGGCCATGCGCGGGATACGCGGTTCCAAATAGCGCCTGCAATCCATCCGCGTCCGTGCGGACCAGGGTGGCGTCCATTTGCCAGGAGCTGTCGGGATCGAAGCCCCACTTATTCAGCATCAACGACAGCTCGAGTTGAGCGGAGGAAGGCTCGCGGCGCACGTTGGCGCGAGTCAGGCTGAACCCCTCAGGCGAATAGATCATGTCGCCTTCGATTTGGTCCCACATAAGCCTGTCGTAACGGGCGCTTGTTCCCACCACGTGGCCGGCGAAGGTTGGGCCCACCAGGGGTCCTGTTATGCTGCCCTGCCAATGGGCGCGTCCGGCGATGATTTTGGGCTCGGCGTCCTCGCCTCTGATGCGGTTTATGAAATCATCCCAGGGCATAAGGTCCTGAGAATCGAACATCACTTCGAGTTTGGAAGCTTCCGCCGCGAGCGTTCCGGCGAACTGCACCGTACTCGTAGGCGTGTCGATATGGCTGGCATCCAGCACGACGTCCCGCGCCGCCATGCTGTAGTGATAGTTCAGGCTTGCAGTGATAGGAATCTGGCCTGCGGGCAACTGAGGTTTCGGTACCCAAAGAGAGATGCCCCGCGAATCAAGCTTCTTGAAGTCCGATGTCCAGGTGGTGACCGCTTGCACGTCGGCAATTCCGCCCCAATGCAGGGGAACGATCGGGAGACTATCGTTGTTAACCGCCGCCAGGAGCGTGGCCAAATCGATATCATGCGCGTGGGCGTTCACGCGAAATTCCAGCTTCGGAAAATCAAGATGAAGCTGGCCCTCAATCGCTCCGCCCAGCGCCGCAATCGAGAACTGGGGGACATCGAGCGACACGCGGTTCGCGCGGTAGGTACCGCGAGTGCTGATGCCGGAAGCGTGGAACCAGCCATAAGGCATGGCGATATTCGCCGCGGAGTAGGTCCCGGTCACAGCCAAGCGATTATCTAGGAAATGTCCGTCACCGGAGAATTCGACCTCCCCGGAGGGAGTGGTTGGTTTGCGCAGCAGGGTGCGGATATCCTCGAGGCTGAGGTGCCCACGATAGCGAAAGCCCCAATTGGGATGCGCAAAGCTCGAGTTGGTAACCTGGGCGTCAATGGAGGTGTGCGGACCCTGCCAGAGCAGTTGTGTGATGGTGAAAGAATCCGGCTGGAGCGTGAATCTCACCGACAGGTCGGAAGTAAAGGGCAGATAGCGGCGGGCCACCAACTCCATGTGTTGCCATCGCAATTGGCCCAGGTACATGGACTTGCGATCAAGTTCGGCATAGTCGACGCCAAAATCAAACTGCCCGCCCTCGGCCACCAGGGGGACGCGCACATCGTTCCAAAGCATCTCGCCATCCGTGAGGCGCAACCGGCGCGCTGCGATCTCAAAAATGCGCTGCCGCAACGGCTTCGAAGAGGTGCTGCTTCGCGCCATGGGCACATTAATAGAACCGTCGCGTTCCACGCGCACATGCACCGTGGGATGAACGATTTCGACGTCCCCAAGGGAGATTTTGCGCGCCCAAATCGAATCGATGCGCAGCCCGACCTCCAGCCGTTCGGCGTGAAAGAATGGCGGCGTCCCTGCCGGCTCGCGTCCATGGACCGTGAAATCGCTCAGGGTCACTCGGAGCCGCCAGGGATTAAAGTGAAAGTCTCGCAATTCGGCCGTGCCGGAGGTGAATTTCTGGATCTGCGCGACGATGGCACCCCGGATGTAATTATCCGCCGCGCCGCTGGAAACGATGAGTAAGGCCACGAGCGGCACCGCTAACGTCATAACTACCAACCCCACGATCCAGGGCAGCAACTTTCGGCTTATCCCAGGTCGGTTCATTGTTTTTCACCGGGATTGACTGCGGAGAAAGAGTCCATCGGCTCGAGTTCGATCTTCATCCTCGGCTTGGTTTCATCGAACCATTCCGCGGTGCGGTCATTCACGCCTTGCTCGATGAGGAGCTCGCGAATCTGATCGGTCACATCCGTTAAGGGAGGCGCGTGCTGGCCTTTTGCCTGAAGTTCAGGCAGCAGGTGATCCCGATAATAGTTTGCGATGGCGGCATCATCCACTTGAACCGATGATTGAAATTTGTAATCGAGATAACGGGCCAGATAGATTTGCCGCGTCATCACCCGGCGCAGGGCTTCTGAAGTAAGAGCGACTTGGCCGAGGCGCTGCTCGAACGCGGCTGTATTGGGAAAGCTATTCTGGACGCGGCTCATTTCGCGATCCACTTCCGCCGCCGCCGGCATGGGGAATCGCGCGCCGGTAGCCTCATCATTCAGTATCCACTGCTCGATCAGCTCCGACCGCAGCTCTTCGTCGGTTTGGAAGTGGCCATCGAGGAGTTGCTGATAGGCCGCCAGTTCGCGGAGCTCACTGAACGCGATGATGTCGCCTTCGATGCGCGCCACAATGCCGTCCACGATTTGCGGCTGCGAATGGCCTTGCGCCGCGACGCAAGCGGCCGGGGAAAAGGCCCCGAGCAGAGCACACAACACGAGGATAGCCCCGAGGCGCATCAGAACGTGGACCCCAGATTCACGAAAAATTGAAACGCCGGCAGACGCTGCACGGTTAGGGGTCCCCCCGACACGGCGGAATTGGCCGGAACGAGAAAATTGGCCGGATTGAGCTGATACGCCAGATCGATGCTCACCGGCCCCACGGGCGTGTGATAGCGAATTTCAAACCCCACCGTGTGCGAAAAATAATTCAGCTCATTGGTGCAATCAGTAAGACAAACGCCCCCTAGGTTCACCATGGGCATCGGGGGAGCGGAACGCAAAGTAATAGCGGAAAACGTCTGGAACACGTTTCCGGCGTCATAAAAAACTCCCCCGCTGGCGCGCGAGCCGATTAACGGAAGGCGCATGGGAAATTCCAATTGCTGATTGAAAGTGAGCAGGCCCAATCCGCCGACAGGAAAGCCCGTCACCGGATCGCGCGGACCGGCCTGATTGAGTCCAAATCCGCGCAGCGTGGTGCCACCGCCGGCGAAAAAGCGCTCAGGCAATGGAATATCCGACAGGGTCGAACCGGCGAAGGGTTCCTCTATGCCAATGCGTGTTGACCGGGCAAAGACGAATATTGAGCCCAGGTGCGTGTAGGTGGAATTCTGAAGGGTTGCGCGGAGAAAGGAAGCGGCAGAGCCGAAGTCCTGGCTGGCCACGTCGATGTCGAATGTATTGAAACTTCCGCGAGCTGGGTCGGCGGCATTATCGCGGCGGTCGCGAACCCAGGTGAAAGCGAAGAAAGCGACCTGTGTGGGCTGATTAAAAAGGGGAATCTCTTCCGGCGCAACTTGCAAATCGGTGGCCTGCACGCGGCGATACACGAATCGATAAAGAAGGGACGTAAGGATCGAGCGCCGATCGGTCAATTGAGCGGAGCCCTCTTCGCGCGTGGACGTGAAGGTTTGCACGTCGCGCGCTTTGACGTAGTCGCCGATGAGCTGAAAGCTCATGGTGGGGAGAAGAAAATGGGGCGAGGAGCTGTAGGTAAGCAGGGCCCGTCCCTGCAATAAGCTGGCCCGCGCTTTGAAGGAGAGCGAATCGGCGCGGCCAGTGAGATTGAGCTTGGTGAATTCGCTGGTGAGGCGCGGGCTGAAGTAGAGCGGCTCGGCCACTGGGCCGGTGCTGGCGGTCCCAAGCCGCTGGGCTTCCAAGCCCAGACCATAACCAACGGTGTAGCGCCGGGCCTCGTCCACCAGGAGGTCGATCGTTTTTGACGTGCCGCTGCCTTCCGGGTCCTGCGGTGCAATGGCCACGCGGCTAAATATCCCCAGATTATACAGCCGACGCTGCGTTTCCACCACCGCGCTTTCGCTGAAAGGCCCGCCCGGGTGCAGTTGCACCTCGCGAACAATCACGCTCGGATGCGTATGCTGGTAGCCGCCCACAAGAACCTGCGCGACGCGAATCTGCTCGCCTTCCTCAATTTGATACGTAAGATTCACGCGCGGACCCTCGCCGGGCTGAGCGGGGATGTTATCCACCGAGGCGTGAAATTGGGCGTTGGGAAAACCCTGGTCGTAGTAAAGCGTCAGCACGTTGTCACGGTCGCCGGCGACGTTGAGATCCGAATACGGCTGCCCCGCCGTGGATCCGATCGCGCCGGAAAGCTCCTGGCTGCTGATGGCGTGGTTGCCCTCGATCATGAGGTTGGCAATGCGCGTCTGCGGACCTTCCGCGATCCGGAAAGTGATCAAGAGGTCGCCCGGGTGGCCTCGATAGTTGTCCATCAGATCACTGCTCACCTGGACTTCCCGGAAGCCGTTGGATTGATACAGTTCGGCGATCGAGGCCACGTCATTCGTCAGCTGCCCTGAACTGAAGCGCTCCGGGGAGCCAAATGCCGCGGGCTGGATGCGGATGCGGCCGCGCAGCAAATCGTCGCGAAAGTAATGGTTTCCGGAGAACGCCAAACCCACCAGCCGCTGATGCGACCCTAATTCCACGCGATAAGTGATCACTTCCATATTTCCCGGCTGGCTCTCCTCGGGATCCTCGGAAGTCGTGTAATCGACCTCGGCGTCGAAATATCCCCGGCGCTCCAGATAATCGCGCAAATTGCGGCGGCCCTCCTGAAGCAGATCTTCGTCGACCGCACCCTCCTCGAAGATTGGCAGCAGGGACCGTAACGTGCTCTCCGAAACCTTCGCTCCAAGCACTTGCACGCGTACCTTGAGCTGCGCAGACACAGATGCCTGCAGCGCCACGGTGTTTGTATCGGGCTCGTATGCACCGCGCACCACTGAGACGCGAGCGCCCAGATAGCCGCGCCCAGTGAGCCATTTGCGGCTGTTTTGCACGCTTCTCTCCAGCGCTTCCGACGTCACTCTGGTCTTGGGCTTAAGGCGGAGGCGGTCGCGGATCTCCGCCTCGGTGAAGGGAGACTGATTGACCAAGTTGATCGTTCCCACGCGCGCGCGCTGGCCCTGAACGACGTCGACAATAATATCCATTTGCCGCGTAGCCACGTGAGGCACGAGACGGTAACTGAGCTTTGCTTGATACAGTCCTTCGTCTTCCAGCGCATCTTTCAAGCGGTCTAACGCCGCAGGGAT
The DNA here is from genome assembly GCA_963703785.1 of uncultured Acidobacteriota bacterium. Lineage (GTDB taxonomy): Bacteria > Acidobacteriota > Terriglobia > Acidiferrales > UBA7541 > Palsa-189. The sequence goes on from CAVPFR010000029.1 coordinate 60,220, forward strand.
ATCGGACTCACGAAAAGGCTCGCCCAGTCCCAGGCGCATGGAAGAGACGGCGACGCTGTCGCTCGGCGGCTCGTGAAGCCCATTCACGCGAACCGCGTCCACGAAGAAATTTGGCCGCACCAGGAAATCCACCTGCAAGCCTTGGGGCACGTTGGTAACCTGGACTACGATGTCGGCATATAGTCCCGTGCGATAAAGCTGGCGCAGGCTTTGGCGTTCTGCCTCAATAGTGAATGACTGATTTAGTTGGAGCGGCAGGCCCGAGGCCTGGACCTGAAGGACTTCGCCGGACTGGTCCAGGATGCGAATCGCAGCCACCCGCTTGCCTTCGATCTGTCCCGCGGACTGCGGCGCTGCTTGGGTTTGAGCCAGAGCGCTCGCTGCGCAGGACAGGCCTATGCCGGCCAGAAAAAGAAGAACTGCACAGGGACGATTCGCAATCATTCGCCACTATAGAGAAAAGGTTAGCACAAGGCGGGTTGCCTACCGGAAACTTCCGTCCACCAGCGTGCTTACTAGGCGCTCCCCAAAACAGCGCTATCATAAATGACGCCGGAATGTGCGGCGTCACCGTGAATTGAATTTATCACGAAGACGTTCGAGGCGCCCAAAACGGATGCCCCCCGGCAACGTATAATTGCCCAAATGGACGCAAAGCTCCGCGAACGCTACTCTCGGCAAATCCTTTTCGGCCCCATCGGGGAAGCTGGTCAGGAGCGCCTGCGCCAGTCTTCGGCGGTCATCGTCGGTTGCGGCGCATTGGGTTCGGCACTGGCAGGCCTGCTCGCGCGTGCCGGCGTCGGCCATCTTCGGATTGTCGACCGTGATTTCGTGGAGCCATCGAACCTCCAGCGCCAAACCCTGTTCGAGGAGTCCGACGCGCAGGAATTATTGCCAAAGGCAGTCGCGGCCGAGCGCCGGCTACGGCGCATCAACTCCGACGTCGAAGTACGGGGCATCGTAGGGGATGTGACGCCGGAGAACGCCGGCGAGTTGCTGGCCAATTCCGAACTTTTGCTGGACGGCACCGATAATTTCGAAACGCGGCTTCTGATCAATGATTACGCCGTGAAGAGCCACCTGCCCTGGATTTATGCAGCCGTTGTAGCCAGCCACGGGCTTACCATGCCGATACATCCGGGACAAAGCGCTTGTCTGGCGTGCCTCGCTGAAGAGGATCCATTCGGAGAGGATGGTTTAGGCCGACGTGCTAACGAACCTACGTGCGACACGGTCGGAGTGCTGGGCCCGGCAGCCGGAGTTATTGCCTCCCTCGAAGCCGCTTCAGCGATCAAGATTCTCGCCGGCCAGTCGCAAGCGCGAGATGCCCGTCTGATCACGGCGGACGTATGGAACGGACGTTTCCATTCCATGCACATTCCCCGGCGTGAAAACTGCCGCGCTTGCGGGCAGGGCCGATTCTCTTACTTGGAGGGAGAAGCGCAGCCTCGCCTTACCCTATGTGGCCGCGACTCCGTCCAAATTCACGAGCGCGGCAGGCGGCTGGACTTGACTGCTCTCGGACACACCCTCGCCGCGGCGGGTAACCCGGTGCGGCAGAACGATTTCCTGCTACGCCTTCAGGTGCCGCCCTACGAGATGACCGTGTTTGCCGATGGCCGCGCCATCATAAAAGGCACGCGCGACACCTCTGTGGCCCGTTCCATCTATGCGCGTTACATTGGCGCCTGAGGGCGCAGGGGGAAGGGCGTCAGCGGCCTTCCGTGCGCCCAATCGGATGGCGAAGCGCGGCGCGGTCGAGGTTTTCCCGCAGGTTCATTAAGGTCAGGAAAGTGTTGAGGATGCGGGCCTTCAGCTCATCGGGCAGGTGCAAGCCGCTGGTCGCGGTGCGCGCGAGCAGTTCGCCCCGTCCTCCGACATAATCAATGATCTCCACCTGCCGTTCGCGAGGGGCTCGGCCAGTCGCCGTCTCACGGCGCATATCGGCGCAGCGCCGCTCAATCTCCAGCGTGAAATGCAAAATACAAAGCTTTTCCGCCTCCAGCGCCACGGGAACCGTCGACTTGCATCCAGGCGCGCTGCACGAATTTGGCATCGCTTCGGAATCCCTCTTAAATCGATTTTTGCATCTCAATCACACAAAATCCAGAGGTAGCTTGCCGGGAACAGCGAATCAGCCATTGACGGTTGCGCTCTCGCTGGGGATGGCAAGTTGGGTTTTATGCTGGACCGGGGCTCGTGTGGATACCCGCAAAAGCAAGGGTATGCTAGACTGGCGAGGCAAAAGAGGGAAAGCGGCTCGAGATTATCTCCTGAAGGCCGTTGTGCGGTAACTTCTATAAACTCAACGAGGGGCAAGATATGTCTGGGCATTCCAAATGGGCCACGATCAAGCATAAGAAGGCGGCGACGGACGCCAAACGGGGCCGGATCTTTACGAAGCTGATTCGAGAAATCACGATTGCGGCCCGAGTCGGCGGCGGCGACGTGGATTCCAACCCTAGGCTACGCACCGCGATTTCCGCGGCCAAGAACGAGAATATGCCTAACGAAAATATCGAGCGGGCACTTCAGCGCGGTACCGGCCAACTCGAAGGGGAACAATACGAGGAAGTGAATTTCGAGGGCTATGGTCCCGGAGGCGTGGGAATGATCGTGCAGGTGGTCACCACGAACCGCAACCGGGTGGTCAGCGAACTTCGACACATGATGAGCCGGCACGGCGGAAATCTGGCCGAGACTGGCGCCGTGGGCTGGATGTTCAGCCGCAAAGGCCAGATTGTGGTCTCCAAGGAACAGGCTGGCGAGGACAAGATGCTTTCCATTGTTCTCGATGCCGGGGCGGAGGACCTGCGTGACGATGGCTCGGAGTGGGAAGTTCTCACGCCTCCCGATGCCTTCGAGAACGTGCGCGACGCTCTGAACAAAGCGGGCGTCAAGCCCGAATCGGCGGAGGTCGCCTGGGTACCACAGAATTACATCAAGCTGACGGGCTCGGCGGCGCAGCAGATGCTCAAACTCGTGGAATCTCTCGAAGAACACGACGACATTCAACACGTCTTCGCTAATTTCGATATAGACGAAAAAGAACTGGCCGTCATGGCCGCGCAGAGTTGATGGAAAATTCGTCGAGAGTTTCCGCCACGCCGGAGCGAGAGATGCCGGCGGGGGGTTTTCCCGCTGCCGTACCCTTTGCCGCGGCGGTTCGATTCGCGTGAGTGCGGAATCCTATTGTGTGCTGGGAATTGACCCCGCCGCTGCCGGCGCGACGGGTTTCGGAATCGTCGAACGCGAAGGTAGCCGCTGCCGTATGCTTCGCCTCGGCGCCCTGCGGCCTTCAAAAGAAATCGCTGCTGCCGGCGATCTCCACCTGTGCCGGATTCACGCCCTGCTGAGCGAGCTCATCCGCGAATTCCGGCCGCGAGCCGTCGCCCTCGAGTCGGTTTTCACCGCGCTCAATGTGAAGGTGGCCTTGCGGCTGGCGGAGGTTCGCGGCGTGGTCCTTCTGGCGGCAGCGCAGGCCGGCATCGCGGCCTTCAGCTATTCTCCGCGGGAGGTGAAGGCGACCGTGGCTGGCTATGGCCACGCGGGGAAGGAACAAGTACAGCAGATGGTTCGCGCGTTGTTGAGCATGACGGAAACGCCTGAGCCGGCGGATGCCGCGGACGCTCTGGCAATTGCTCTCTGCCACATTCAGGTCGCGGAAGCGAAGGAGCGCCTTGGCGCCAGCCTGATTTCGGCGCGCGCTGCGGGAACCGCCAAGCGCCGTAACTCCAGATCCACTTCGCGCATCATTTCTGTACGATGATCGATATGCGTCGAGAGAATCATCGCGGGCCTCTCGTTCTTTGGCTTGCCGGTGTTCTCTGGCTTGGCGGCATTTTGATTTTTTCGCCGCTTCTGCGCGCTTACGATGCCGCGACGATAACTTATCGGCGCGTGTTCAAGGGCAGCAACCCGGAATTCATTGAAATAAAGATCGGCGAGGACGGAACAGCAACTTACGATATCCGGCAACTAAGCGACGCCCCGGATCCCGAGTCCTTCCACGTGAGCGATGCCGTGCGGATGAAGGTTTTCGAACTAGCCGGCGAGCTGCACAATTTTGATGGCCTCGATCTCGATGTCCACCGCCGCATTGCCGATCTGGGCCAAAAGACCTTCCGTTACGAGAAAGGCCGAGAGGCGCACGAAACGCACTACAACTACACCTTGAACCGCCCGGCGACCCAGCTCGCACTCGTCTTCGAAGGACTTTTCCTACAGCAACGCGACGTCATGGATCTGGAACAAAAATTGAAATACGACCGCCTGGGCGTTAACGACTCGCTGCGCCAATTCGAGATGGACCTGGCGCAGCAGGCGCTTCCCGAACCGGACCAATTTCTAGCGGTGTTGGATCGCATCGGCGCGGATACACGCGTGGTTGACGTCGCCCGCCAGCGTGCGCGTGCGCTTGCGGAACGAATTCGCATGGCAACACCGGACAGCGCCAGTCCAGCGCCCGCTAAAGCCCGCCCATAGGCCACCGTGAGTCGGCTCACTCCACAATGACGCCGGCATAGCCGACCACTTCGTCACGATCGCCGTTCACGTCTCCCGAAGTTTCATAACGTTCGAGCTTGGCTCGCTTGGCGCCCAGCAGGCGCGCCGCCGTCAAGACGCTCACTGCCGCGCCGACCCCGCACATGGTAATCCCCTCGCGACGCACGACATCGAATAGCCCGCGCGGGTCGAGGGCCAGCACGGCTTCAAGCGCTCGAGCGTCTTTGCGGCGGGTGATCTCGTCCGATTCGTAGTGATTCATGTCCGAGCTAGCAATCATGAGAACGGGTTCCGGCAGCCGCAGCACGACCTCGGCCATGGCGCGTCCCAGCGCCTCGAGCAAATCGTAATCGCTGGGGCCCAGCGCAATGGGAACAAATCGAAAGTCGTTCGCGAGATGCTGAAGGAATGGAAGCTGTACCTCCAAGGCGTGCTCGCGCAGGTGCGCCTCTTCATCCTCGCAGAGGAAGGGGCAGGCGCTCTTGATCTCGCCGGCCAGTTGCGCATCGATCTCGGCAGGGCCCAACGGCATTTGCCAGATTCCATCGGAGAGAATGGCTTGCGCTTTGCCGTTAGGGAAGTGCCTGGGTCCGACCAAGACAAACCGCCTCGGCAGCTTCAGGCGGGCATAAACGGCTCCGGCAACCCGCCCAGAATACCGATAACCCGCGTGCGGGACCATACAGGCGATGGCGTTTCGCGGCGGCAATTCCGCCGTGATCGAAGTGAATTCGGATATTTGGCGCTTTAAGTCGGCGGGATCGTTGGGGTAAAAGCGGCCAGCAACGGCAGGCGGGCGAAGCACCGAAAATGCCACCTTCTTGGAGAAACCGATTCGAGCAGGCGAGAAATTAAATTTCTGCTATTTGGGCTCGTCGAACGAAATCTTGAGCGACTTCAAGAAGCGCAAATCCTGAGGCGTAACCTCGAATTTCGCCTCGTGCTTCTCCTCTTCGAGAACCTCTTGATCCACTTGAATGTGGAGCGACTCGAGGAACCGGCGGTCGTTCGATGTGATCTGGGAGGAGTTCGACTCGCGGCGCGCCAAGCCGATCGTGGCGTCAAGCTTCAATACGAGATCGTAGCCGGCGGCGCGAACCCCGGAAATCGCTTCGGTAATTCTTTCGGATTCGGAAACCGTGTCATTAATCGCGTGGCCCAGTTCGCGGAGCAGGCGCTTCAGGTGGTCGTCGATTTGCAAGGTCGTTCCCCCCTTCACGGCACATTCGGAATTGTAGGCGTTGCCGCGAGACGAAACAAGGGCCGCTCTGAGCGTTGTTGCTCAACGCAGCCCCACGTGGGTGGGCTAATCCACGCCAAGCCGCAATGGCATTCGCCGAGCCTTCGGCTCGTCCAAATCGTCCAGATAGGGAGCCTCACAGCCGCATTTTTGGTCTAAAATTAGCCCATGGAAAACGTTGTTCCGGCAGCCGCAAAGCCGCGTGGTTTTTTTGGGAGACTCTGGCGCGCCGTGCGGCAAGTTTTTCATGAGACCACCGGCGCCATGTTTTTTCTCCTGGCCTTGACTTGGACAAGCGGAGCGCTCCGGTACTGGAGACAGCGAGCGCCCGGTTGGGAGTGGAAGACTTCCGTGGGCATGGCTCTCGTAATGGCGTGTTTTGGCCTGGCTTCATTCCGGGCGGCGCGCCGCGTAAACTGATCTCCTTCTTCCTGCAATTTGAGATGCCCCATCCGGACCACACCGAAGCTCCAAACCCGCAGGGTGCGGGAGTTGCCGATTCGGGCGAACCCTCGCAGACAGCCGCCAGCGGCTCTCGTGGGGTGACCTTATCGGGTGTGCCGCTCAAAGTCGTATATACGCCCGAAGATCTTGCAGATTTTGATCCCGAAACGTCTCTCGGCTCCCCGGGCCAATTTCCCTACACGCGCGGAATCTATCCCACGATGTACCGGGGCAAGTTCTGGACGATGCGGCAGTATGCCGGCTTTGGCACGGCGCTCCAATCCAACGAGCGCTACCGCTACCTGCTGGCCCAGGGCCAAACCGGGCTCTCGGTGGCGTTCGATCTGCCCACGCAGATGGGGTTCGATTCCGACCATCCCCGCGCGCGCGGCGAGGTTGGCAAGGTCGGCGTGGCCATCTGCTCGCTCGACGATATGCGCGAGCTGTTCGAAGGCATCCCGCTTGCGCAAGTCTCCACTTCGATGACCATTAACTCCACGGCAGCGATTCTCCTGGCGCTGTACGTGGCTGTGGCCCGGCAGCAGGGAGCCGATCTCGAAAAGCTCTCGGGAACCATCCAAAACGATATTCTCGAAGGAATATATTGCGCGTGGGACTTACATCTATCCGCCGCGCCCGGCCATGCGCATCGTCACCGATGTTTTTGCCTGGTGCAAAGACGAACTCCCCGGTTGGACCACGATTTCCATCTCCGGCTATCACATCCGGGAGGCCGGTTCGACCGCCGCCCAGGAAGTGGGGTTCACGCTCGCCGACGCCATCGCTTACGTCGATGCCGCCATAGCCGCGGGTCTTCGCGTGGACGACTTCGCCCCGCGGCTTTCTTTTTTCTTCAATGCGCACAGCGATCTACTCGAAGAGATCGCCAAGTTCCGCGCCGCGCGCCGCCTTTGGGCGGGACTCATGCGAGACCGGTTCGGCGCGCGGGACCCGCGTTCGATGATGCTGCGCTTTCACGCTCAAACCGCGGGTTCCTCGCTCACGGCACAGCAGCCGGAAAATAACATCGTGCGCGTTGCCGTCCAGGCGCTCGCCGCCGTGCTGGGAGGATGTCAATCGCTGCACACCAACGCGCTCGATGAAGCTTTGGCGCTGCCCACGGAAGAGTCCGCGCGCCTCGCACTGCGCACGCAGCAAATCCTGGCCCACGAGACCGGAGTGACGAATACCGTCGACCCGGTTGGCGGATCGTATGCCATCGAGCATCTGACCAACGAAATCGAAGCCGCCGCGCGTGCGTGTATCGAACGAATCGACGCCATGGGCGGAATGCTGCGCGCGATCGAAGCGGGTTACGTCCAGCGCGAGATCCAAAAGGCCGCTTACGAATACCAGCAAAGCGTGGAACAAAACGAGCGCATCATCGTGGGCGTGAACCGGTACCGCGCCGAGCGGGACGAGCCAATCCCCATTATGCGAATCGACCCGGGGATTGAGCAGGAGCAGATCGGGCGCCTGCAGGCGCTGCGCGCCAAACGCGATAGCGCTCGCGCGAACGCGGCAACCGCCGAAGTGGAATTTCGCGCCCGCACGGGCGAGAATCTGATGCCCGCAATCCTCGCGGCGGTCGAAGCTTACGCCACGGTGGGGGAAATCTCCGATGCGATGCGCCGCGTTTTCGGCGAGCACCAGGAAACGCTTGCTCTTTAGGGCGCTCTTTAGGCGGGGCTGCGGCGTTCGATTCATCTTGCAATGAAATTAATTTTGGCATCGGCTTCGCCGAGGCGCGCGGAAATTCTGCGCGACGCGGGCTTCTCTTTCGAGGTCGCCCAGGCGAACGTCGACGAAACTCGCCTTCGCGGCGAGACCGCTCGCGCCATGACCCGCCGCTTGGCCGAAGCCAAAGCCCGAGCGGTTGCGGAGAAATTAGGGGCTGAACCGCTGGAAGCCATCGTCATTGGCGCCGACACAACTGTAGAACTCCAGGGTCGGCTGCTCGGCAAGCCGGGATCCGCTAAAGCGGCGCGCGAAATGCTCCTGAAATTGAGTGGGAAAACTCATCGCGTGGTTACATCCGTTGCGCTTTTCCGCCTTACCGATCATGCGAGAAAGACCGCCACGGAGTCGACGCGGGTTCGTTTCGCACGGCTCAGCCGGGACGAAATTGCTGCCTATGTCGACACCGGAGAACCGCTGGACAAAGCAGGGGCCTACGCGGTACAGGGAATCGGGGGGTGCTTCATCGAAAGAATTGACGGGTGCTATTTCAACGTGGTGGGACTGCCACTAGCGCGGCTTTACCGTATGCTGGTTAGTCTGGGCTGGCAGTCTCCACGGAGAGCTCACGAGGGAGGCGAAGCCGCAGGTTGAGCGCCGCTACTGCGGCTGGGAAAAGAGCTGTCGCTGGGGACAGCTCTTACTTCTTTTCAACCGAAGCCGCCGTATTGGGCGGAGGAACGGGATTCTGCGTTGCAGGCGTCGCCGGGGTATCGCCGCGCATGCCTTCTTTGAAGCTGCGGATGCCTTCGCCCATCCCGCGCATGACTTCGGGGATGCGCCTGCCGCCGAACAAAATTACGATGATCGCCAAAACGATCAGCCAGTGAATCGGGCTAAACTCACCCATAGTTAACCTCGCCTCTTGAAGCTGCGTTCGCTGAGCCGCGCAGAAACCGAAGATCCACACCATAAAGCGTCAAATCCACGCATATGGTGACGACCCGAAACCCAGCGCCTATAGTATAACACGGTAATCTCCTACTCGCCTCGTAACACCGGAGCGATCCAAATACTCCAGCAGCGGAATGGCAAATTTGCGGCTCACGCCGGCAAGTTCCTTGAAATCGGCAATCGCCAGACGTTCGCCGCGGGTCCTCTTGTAATCGGCAAGGAGCTTCGTCAGGCGATGAACGGCATCCCGATGCAGAACCACGTCGCTTCCGATCTTTAGCAGAACTCGCTCCCGGACGAGCAATTCAAAGAGCTTTTGCGCCTGGGCTACCTCCACGGGCACGGACGCGAGCACCTGCTCCACGCCGGGCGTAGAGAGTCCCGCACGGGCAAACTCGCGCTCGATCTGCTCCTTGGCGCGAGCCTCCTTCGGTTGCAAGTCGATGGAGCGACCCGCGCGCTTCACCAAATCGCCCGCGACTGCCAACTTGCCGGCCGTCACGGCATCCTCGAGGGCGGCGCGAAATATTTCCGGACGCAACGCCGAGGCGCAGCGGGTGCGCAAATCCTCTTTGGAGATGGCGTCGAGCAGGGGGTTTCCGCGATGGAATCGTTCCACTTCGTTCCATAGCCGGTTGGCGCAAGCGCTCACCACTGCAGGAGAGACGGCTACAAAAGGCTGCGAAATGATGCGCAACCGGCGTTCGGCCGCCAGGGCCTCCGCGATTTTCCGGATCTCCTCCTCCGGCCATCCCGTCCGCATGACCAGATTCGCGAGCGTGCTGCCCTGAGCCTCGGAGCAAACCATGGCCTCGAGCGCCGCTGCGCGCGCGCCAAAATCGCCATTCAGGCCGCGCTCCTGCAACTCGAGAAAAGTTGCCGCTTGCGGGCCGCGCAACCGCAGCCGCGGGATATGCAGCACCGTGCCGCCGCCAATGGTAACCACCGGGGAGAATTGCCGCAGGATGAAGCGGTCTCCCGGCAGCGCGAGTGTGGCATCGGCCAGGCGCAGGTGCGCGAACGCCGAGCTTCCCGGCGCCAACTCCGGCGCGGCGAGCAGCTGAACTTCCGCAATGGTTTCCGAGGAACCATGATGGAAATGCACGCGCGCGCGATTCTTCAGCTTTCTCGCTGAACCCAGCAGAACGATGCGTGCACTCAGCCGCGAAGTCGCCTCGAATCGGCCGGGAGCCGCGGCAACCATGCCCCTGGACACTTCCTGATGGTCAATCCCGGCCAGATTTAGCGCCGTGCGCTGCCCCGCGGACGCCCTCGGCACCGCCTTACCGCCGGACTGGACGGCCCGAACACGCAGGCGCCTCGCCGAAGGAAAAAGATCCACCTCGTCTTCAGGTTTTACCTGCCCTCCGAGCACTGTTCCAGTAACCACCGTGCCGAATCCCTTCATGGCAAACGCGCGATCGACGGGCAGGCGGAAGTAGCGCAGGGAACTTTTTGCCGGCGTTTCGCTGGCGACTCGATAAAGCTGACGGCGCAATTCGTCCAGTCCCGCGCCAGTCTTCGCACTCACGGGGACGATGCAGGGTCCCCCGGCTCCACCGAGCTCCCCGGGGCCGTCGGGGCCCGCCGGGCTATCAAGGAACGATCCGCGGACGAACTCCTCCGCCTCCAGCCGTACTAGCTCAAGGACCTCGGGATCGACCAGATCGCACTTTGTAAGCGCCACGATGCCTCGGGGAATCCCCAACAGCTTGCAAATCTCAAAATGCTCTCGCGTTTGCGGTTTGATGGACTCGTCGGCCGCAATCACCAGCAGCACCAGATCGAAGCCGCACGCCCCGGCGAGCATGTTGCGCACAAACCGTTCGTGGCCCGGGACGTCGACAAAGCCGATGCTCAAATCCTGGATCTGGAGGAACGCGAATCCAATATCGAGCGTGATGCCGCGCCGCTTCTCTTCTTCGAGGCGGTCCGGATGCGTGCCCGTGAGTGCCTCCACGAGCGCCGACTTGCCGTGATCGATATGGCCGGCGGTGCCGACAACGACATTTCGCATAGCAATGCGGTCCGATTACTTGAGCTCATGCTACAGAAGACTTACGGAGGGATCAAATTTGAGGGGTAAGTGTAAATAGCGCGGACTCAAGCTCTCTACAACGCTGCCGCGACTTCCTGCGCGATGGCCTGTGCCGCTGCCGCCGGATCAGGCGACGCCGTAATCGGCCGCCCCAATACGAGATAATCGGCTCCCGCTCGAATCGCCTCCGCCGGAGTCGCGATCCGCGCCTGATCGTCGGATTTGTTGGCTTTGCGCGCTCCCGCTTGCGCCGGCCGAATTCCTGGGACGACGATCAAGAAATCCGGCCCGCAGGCGCGGCGGATCCGCTTTACTTCTTTTGGAGAGGCCACTACGCCATCCAGCCCGCATTTTTTGGCAAGTCGCGCCAGGCCCAAGGCTGTCGCTCCCGGAGTTCCCTTGAACCCCACGCGCCGCAGCTCGGTCTCATCGAGGCTCGTCAGTATGGTGATGCCCAGCAGCTTCGCGCGCAAATTGCCGCCGTGCTGCGCCAGCGCCTGCGCTGCGGCTCGCATCATCGGTGCTCCGCCGCTGGCATGGAGATCGAGGAGCCGAACTTCGGGGAGTTCGGCCGCGGCGGAAATTGCGCCCGCCACCGTGTTAGGGATGTCATGGTACTTGAGATCGAGGAATACGCCCGGCCCCAGCGCCCCGATCTTTCGAACCGCTTCCGGGCCTTCCGCCGTGAATAGATGGATGTTGATTTTGAACATCCCCACAAGGCGGGCCATTCCGCGAGCCATGTCCAACGCTTCGTTGAGGCGGCCGAAGTCGAGCGCCAGGATCAATTTCTGAGTGGCGGAAGAGGTTATGGGAGTGGCGGCTCCTGGAGCAGTTCGATGCGAACCAGGGCCACGCCGCGGTCGATCAACCCCAGGCGGGAAGCGACGAGATAGGAGACGTCCAGTTCGCGGTCGTCGATAAACGGCCCCCGGTCGTTAATCCGTACCAGTTGGCTGTGGCCAGTTTTCAGGTCCGTGAGGCGCAGCAGCGAGCCGAAGGGAAGCCAGGGGTGGGCCGCCGTGGCGGCAAACATATCGTACAGCTGGCCGCTGGCGGTCTTCTTGCCTTCGAATTCCGGCCCGTACCAGCTCGCCAGCCCCGACCATACCTTGATCGCTTTCGGTGGCGTAGAAGGTCGCGCGGCTAAGGGTGCCTGAACTCCGGGTGTGATCAGCAAGACGAGAAGCGGCCAGGAGAGGGCGGCCGACGAGATGGAGAGGCGCTGGCGCATGAACGTGGACGGCCGGAAAGAACGCAAGGATCTTACTCCAGAGGGCCAGCTTGCTCAATCTTTTTGTATACGAAATGTCCCCCGTAAGTCTCTGATATAAATGATCTTCTCGGAGGCGCAGAGCTTTTCCACATCCGCCACGATGCGCGCGCAGGAGTTCGGATCGGCGAAGCTCGCTGTGCCCACCTGAACGGCCGAAGCGCCCACCACGAAGTATTCCAGCACGTCCTCAGCCGTGTCGATCCCGCCCAAGCCGATCACCGGTATTCCCACAACCCGCGAGGCTTCGTAGACCAGCCGGAGCGTGATCGGCTTGATCCCTTGTCCCGATAATCCTCCCGTGGGATTTCCGATGCGCGAGGCTCTGGTTCGGAAGTCGATGCTCATTGCCGGATACGTATTGGCAACGGTCAAGGCATCGCCCCCCGCTTCCTCCGCCGCCTTGCCAATCGAGCCGATGTCCGCGACATTCGGCGAAAGTTTCACCCATAGTGGCCGGCGGGCTATCTTTCGCGCGGCGGCTACAACCTCCGCGGCCATGGCGGGATTGCTGCCGAATTGAATTCCGCCGCAAGCGACATTGGGACAAGAGATATTCAGCTCATACGCCGCCAGACCTTCGGCGTCTTCCAAATGGCGAACGACCTCGGCGTACTCTTCCACGGTCCGCCCGAAAACGTTGGCAATGATCGCCGTCCGGTAACCCCGCAGCGCGGGTAGCTTTTCCGAGACAAACCGCCGTACCCCCACATTTTGCAGACCCACGGCGTTGATCATGCCGGCAGCCGTGGGCACCAGGCGCGGCGCCGGAGCGCCTTCCATCGGCTCGAGCGAGAGCCCTTTCACCACAATGCCGCCGAGCCGATTGAGGTCGGTGAGGTCGGCGAATTCAATGCCGTAGCCGAAGGTGCCGCTCGCAGCGATAATGGGATTGGCGAGGTGCACGGCGCCCACATCTACGGAGAGATCCACTGCACTCGGAGGATTCACGGCGCGTAGTCTAACACGCGAAACCGCAGAACTCGGTCGCCTGCCCGGCTTGAAAATGCGGCGGATCCCTCTGGTCTCGGACTCCCCGGCTCCTCGAATCCACAGGACACAGGCTGCTGCGCCTTCGGTCTCCTGTGCTAGGATGTTCGCCCGGATGCGCGTCGTCGAGAAAAACCAATTGATGTCCGCCACGGAGATCGACCGGACATTACAGCGCTTGGCCCATGAAATCGTGGAGAAAAGCGGCGGCACCGCGAATCTGGCGCTCATCGGGATCCGCCGCCGAGGCGTGCCTCTGGCACAGCGCATTGCGCGCTCCATGAACGGAATCGAGCACGTGGATATACCGGTGGGAACGCTGGATATCACGCTTTACCGCGATGATCTCTCCAAGATAGCTTCTCAGCCGGTGCTGCATTCGAGCGAGATATCCTTTCCCGTGGACGATAAAGACGTACTCTTGGTGGATGACGTGCTGTATACCGGACGCACCGCCCGCGCGGCCATGAACGGGCTATTCGATCTCGGGCGCCCCAGCCGCGTGCGCATGCTGGTGCTTATCGATCGGGGGCATCGCGAGCTTCCCATCGAAGCCAGTTTCGTGGGCAGGTCCATCCAGACGAGCTCCAGCGAAATCGTCGAGGTCCGGCTGCATGAAATCGACCGCGAAGATCGCGTCATGCTCGTGGAGCGCGTGGAATAGCCTCCCGCGCGGGACCGCACCGAACGGGGCAAATTTTCTAAGGGGACGAAGTGGTTGAACGCCTGCACGACCTGCTGACCATCGAAGATCTAACCAAGGAGCAGATCGGTTTTCTTCTCGATGAAGCCAAGCCATTTCAGGAATTTCACCGCCATCCGCTGAAAAAACTGGCCACCCTGCGCGGCAAAACCGTGGCCTTGGCCTTTTTCGAGGCTTCCACGCGCACGCGCATCAGCTTTGGAACCGCAGCCTCGCGCCTCGGCGCGGACACGATGAATTTGCAGGCTGAGTCTTCCAGCCTGAAAAAGGGCGAATCGCTGCTGGATACCGTTCGAACATTGGACGCCATGAGACCGGACTGCATCGTCATGCGCCACGGTTCCTCAGGCGCCGCCGATTTCGTTGCCCGCCATCTGGATATACCTGTGATCAATGCCGGCGATGGCACCCATGAACATCCCACGCAAGGGCTCCTCGATGCCCTCACCATCCGCGATCGCCGCGGCCACATCGAGAATCTCAACGTCACGATTATCGGAGACATACTCCACAGCCGCGTGGCCCGTTCCAATCTCCACCTGCTCGGAAGATTTGGCTGCCGCTTCACCCTCTGCGGGCCGCCCATGTGGTTGCCGCGTGAGTTTGAGTGCCTTGGCAACGGCGTGCGGCGCTGCTCGAGGATCGAAGAGGCGCTCGAGGGAGCCGACGTGATCATTGTTCTGCGCGTGCAACAAGAGCGACTGCATCGAGCCTGCCCTGCCGCTCGACGAATACATCATGCTTTATCAACTTACGCCCGAGCGCCTCAAGATTGCCCGCCCGGGTGCGCTTGTGCTTCATCCCGGACCAATGATTCGCGGCCTGGAGATCGATCCCGCCGTCGCCGATGGCCCCCAATCTTGCGTCCTGGAGCAGGTTACCAACGGCCTGGCTGTGCGCATGGCTCTGCTCTTTGTCATGCTGGCCACCGGCTCGGAAGCCGATGAGGCCAAAGGATCCGCTCATGCTGCAAATTAAGAACGGCCGCATGCTCGATCCTGCCAGCGGCACGGACGCGGCTCGCGATATTTGGATCGACGCCGGCCGCATCTCGCGAGTCTCGCCTCCGGAAAATTCGGCCGGCGCACCGATCTCGTCGAACGGTGAAACACTCGACGCCGCTGGCCTTGTGATCGCTCCCGGGTTCATTGATTTGCACTGCCATCTGCGCGAGCCGGGCGGAGAGAGCTCGGAAACCATTGAAACCGGGACGCGAGCCGCGGCACGCGGCGGCTTCACGGCTGTGTGCCCCATGCCCAACACACGGCCCGTCAACGACAATGCCTCCGTGACACGCGCGATCCTCGATCGCTCGGCTTCCGTAGCCAGCACGCATGTCTGGCCCATCGGCGCGGCGTCAGTCGGAAGTCGCGGCGAGGGCCTTTCCGAAATTGGCGCCATGCAAAAGGCGGGCATTGTCGCGGTGAGCGACGACGGGCGGCCCATCGCCACAGCCAAGCTGCTGCGTCAGGTGATGGATTATTGCCGCGCCCTCGATCTGCCCGTCATCGACCACTGCGAGGACTCCTCGCTTTTCGCCGGCGCGGTCATGCGCGAGGGACGCCAGTCGGTGCGCCTGGGCCTTCGCGGCATGCCCGCGGCCACCGAATCCATTGCCGTCGGACGCGATATTCAGGTCGCTGAACTCACCGGCTGCCGCTTTCATGTGGCGCACCTCTCGTCGCGTGACTCGCTCGATCTCGTCCGCGCGGCCAAGAAGCAGGGCCTGTCTGTGAGCTGTGAAGTCACTCCCCATCATTTCACGCTTTGCGACGAAGACGTGGTCTACGACTCCCGCTTCAAAATGAATCCTCCGCTGGCCTCCACGCAAGATCGTGAAGCTTTGATCGCAGGACTCGCCGACGGTACCGTGGATGCGATCGCCACCGATCACGCGCCACACGAAGCGGCACTCAAGGAAGTCGAATTCGATCGCGCTCCCTTCGGCGTCACCGGCTTTGAAACCGCCTTGGGCTTGGCTTTGGAACTGGTTCACGCCGGGAAACTATCGCTGATGCGTATGGTGGAGCTGTTTACTACCGGTCCGGCGCGAGTTTTGGGACGAAAGCGCGCCATCGCCGTTGGGGAGCCGGCGGACCTCACGATTTTTTCGACGGCCCACCCCTGGACGTTTCACGCTAAGCAGTCCGCCAGTAAATCCACCAATACCCCGTTTGAAGGCCGCTCCTTCCGCGGCGCTCCCATGGTCACTGTTGTCGGCGGACGAATTGTCTATCGGCGGGATGTCTGAACCGGCCAGGTTTTCCTCTAAATCTGCGAAAGGCTGGACGCGTCGAGGATCCAACTAGCGCGTGGCCGGCTCGGCTGCGGGATGCATACCGTGCTGCGGCACTTCGTGGATTCCCCGCGGCGGCGGCTCGAGGTGACTTCGATAAAAATGATCGAGCGGCCCGGGGCCCTTGCCGATAGCAAAGCCGTTTTCGATAGCCTTAACGACATACGCTTTCGCCAGCATCACGGCTTCCCGCAGCCCGCGTCCTAGGGCAAGCTGCGCGGCAATCGCCGAAGCAAACGTGCAGCCGGAGCCATGCGTGTGTTCCGTGCGCACGTGGTCGCCCCCAAGCATGAGGGCTTCGGAGCCGTCAAAGAGCAGATCGACGGCTTTATCCATGTGGCCGCCCTTCACCACTACCGCCCGTGCCCCGGCCTCCACGAGCTTGCGCGCCGCCGCTTCCATTCCCGCCAAGTCCTTGATCTCCAAACCTGTGAGCGAGCCGCTTCCGGAACATTCGGCGTGATCACTGACGCGCGCTTCATCAGTTCCTCGGCCAGATATTTCACTCCGGCCGCATCGAGCAGATCCGGACCGCCCGCCGTGGGCTGCACCACCGGGTCCAGCACGATGTTTGGCAAATTCGTCTTGTCCAGAAATTCGGCAACGGCCACCGCATTGGCCCGCGTGCCCAGCATCCCGATCTTCACCGCCGCGATTTGCAAGTCTTCCGCAAGCGCATCAAGCTGCGCCCGCAGAATTGCCGCGGGAGTGGCGTGAACGGCCTTCACGCCCTGAGTGGACTGCACCGTCAAAGCCGTGATCGCCGCGACGCCATAACAATTGTTAGCCGCCAATGTCTTCAGGTCGGCGCCGATCCCAGCGCCGCAGGAAGGATCAAATCCCGCAACCGTCAAGACAATGGGAAAAGAAGGATGATGGTGGTTATTCAACTTGCCGTGCCCTCCGCGCTAGGCACAAAAGCCGGCCACTCGCCCGGGAGTGAACCGGCACAGCAGAATTTACGCGCCTCGATGTGCCAGTGCAAGTTTTTTTCGTGGGATTAAGAGACTCTTGCCACTTAAAAGCCGCTCTCATCACTTATACAGATGCGCGGCGAACCTACAGGGTGAGCGAGTCGAGAAAAAAAGTTCAGGGGAAAAGGCCCCGCGTCAGCATCGCTTCCGTCACGCGGCTCACTGCCAGCACGTAAGCGCCAGCGCGAGAGTGCGTGCGGTGTTTGCGCATCATCATGTATACGTCATTGAACGCGCGGCGCATGACCATCTCGAGCTTCTGGTTCACTTCGGTATCCTGCCAGTGGGAGCCTTGCAGATTCTGTGACCATTCGAAATAGCTGACGGCCACTCCACCGGCATTCGCCAGGATGTCTGGGATCACGAAAACGCCCTTGCGCGCCAAAACCTCGTCGGCATGGGGCGTGGTCGGCCCGTTGGCGCCCTCGGCCAGGATTTTGGCCTTGATTTGGTCGGCATTGTGCAGCGTTATGGCGTTTTCCAGCGCCGCAGGCACGAGAATGTCGCATTTCAGCGCGAGCAGGTCTTCATTGGAAATTCGCGACGCGCCCGGCATGCCCACAACGGTTCCGGCGCGCTCCTTATAGCGATACGCCTTGAGCGGATCGATTCCGCGCGGATTCAGCACGCCGCCCCGCGAGTCGCTGACGGCCACAATCTTTGCTTTTTTCTCGGAAAGGATGCGCGCCGCCGCCGAGCCCACATTTCCGTAACCCTGCACCGCCACGCTCGCCCCGCGCAGAGACATCTTCTTCAACTTACAGGCTTCCTCGATGGCAAAGGCTAGGCCTCGAGCCGTGGCATCCGCGCGGCCTTCCGAGCCGCCCAGCGAAACGGGCTTGCCGGTAACGCACCCGAGCGCGGCTTCGCCGGCCAGAGTGGAATACGTGTCCATCATCCACGCCATCGTTTGTGAGTCTGTCGCTACGTCCGGAGCAGGAATATCCCGTTCCGGTCCCAGAATGGGCATGATTTCGTAGGTGAATCGTCGCGTCAGCCGTTCCAATTCGGTTCGCGACATCCGCTTCGCGTCGCAAATCACGCCGCCTTTGGCGCCGCCGTAAGGAATGTTCACCGTGGCCGTCTTCCACGTCATCCACGAAGCGAGCGCCTTCACTTCGTCCAGCGTGAGATTCGGATGGTAGCGAACGCCCCCCTTCGCCGGTCCTCGCGCCATGTTATGTTGCACGCGATACCCAGCGAAAACCTTCACTTGGCCGTTATCCAGCTTGATCGGAATGGAGACTTCCATCACTCGCTTAGGGGTGCGCAGAATCTGCCGCAATCCCGCGTCGATCTTCAGAAACTCCGCGGCCATATCGAACTGCATTTGAGCGATGCGGAAAGGATTAAGATCTTCCCGAGGAGCGATTTTCGGAATCACCGGTTGCGGAATAGCTTTGGCCACCGTTCCCATCCACTCTCCTTATCGTTTCGGCGCTCGTTGCGCCGTCACTTCTAGGCCCCTGCCGCGCGCGCAGCCGGCTGCGCGTACCGTTCACGGCACTCGGAGGAACAGAAGTGTGTGATATGGCCCGATTGCTCCAGCTTGACGGAAATCTCCGCGGAGACGTAGGTGCCGCAAACGGGGTCCCGGTGAAGCCGGTTTGCGGCGGGTGATTTTCGAGGCGGCGCGCCGTGGGTCATTTGGAGGTCCGAGGCTTGGCGCACAAAAGAGATCAGCCCGCCCGTCACCACTCCCCACAGCACCACTCGAAATATACGACTGAGCGAATTCACTGGATTCTCCGAGCTCGTAGCAAACAAGGGCGCAGTGTATTGATTACCAAAAGCGGTTGTCAATTGAATCCGGCAGATCCTATTGAATGATTGGTTCAACTTAGGACACTAGGACGGCGCGCATCTGCGCGTATCCCTATATGCAGCAGTTACTTACGGCACACTAAAGCTAACGGATGTGTGGTCGGATCGATTCGACCCCCATGTACGGCCGCAAAGCCTCTGGCATGGCGATCGATCCATCGGCCTGCTGGTAGTTTTCGAGCAACGCCAGCCATGTGCGCCCCACGGCGAGCCCCGATCCGTTC
This sequence comes from uncultured Acidobacteriota bacterium, assembly GCA_963703785.1. GTDB lineage: Bacteria > Acidobacteriota > Terriglobia > Acidiferrales > UBA7541 > Palsa-189. The sequence goes on from CAVPFR010000029.1 coordinate 79,363, forward strand.
AATGTATGCACGAAATCGCTTTTTCCGCCCTTGGGCTTAAAACGAATGCCGCTGCGCCGCGCCTGAAAAGCCTCGCAATTGGAGCAGGAAGAGATCTCGCGGAACTCGTTGGCCGAAGGCAGCCACACCTCAATATCGTAGGTCTTGCTTGAGGCGAAGCCCATGTCCCCGGTGCAGAGGAGCATCACTCGATAATGCAGCCCGAGCTTCTGCAGCAGAGACTCCGCGTCGCCAACCAAGGATTCCAGCTCCTCATAGCTCTGCTCCGGCCGCGTGAACTTGAACATCTCCACTTTCTGAAATTGATGCTGGCGTAGAATGCCTCGCGTGTCTTTGCCGGCGGCGCCCGCTTCGGAACGAAAGCAGGCCGTCCAGGCGCAGGCCTTGACCGTTAGTTGGTCCGCATCGAGCGTTTCGTCCCGGTAAAGGCTGGTCAGCTCGACCTCGGCCGTCGGAGTCAGCCACAGATCGGTTCCCTCCAGATGAAACATGTCCGCCGCGAACTTCGGCAACTGCCCAACGCCGATAAGAGAAGCCGTGTTGACGAGAAACGGCGGAAGATATTCCGTATACCCTTTGCGGGTATGCTCATCCAAGAAGAAATTCGCCAGCGCCCTTTCCAGCCGTGAGCCTAAGCCGCGATACAGCGCAAAACGCGCTCCCGCGATCTTTGCGGCTCGCGCCAAATCCAAAATGCCGGCTCGTTCGCCGATCTCCCAGTGCGGCTTCGGCGCGAAATCAAATTTCGGAGGGCTGCCCCAGCGGCGAACTTCCACGTTGCAGTTGGCATCGTGACCCTGCGGAACCGACGAATGCGGCAGGTTCGGAATGGACAGCATGAAATCCTGCAATTGCGGGTCCAGGCGGGCAATCTCCTCGTCGCCACGCTTGATCTCCTCCGATGCCGCTTTCATCGCCGCCAGCAGATCGTCGGCTTTTTCGCCCGCGCGTTTGCGCCGGGCAATCTCTTCGCTGGCGCGATTGCGTTCGGCCTTGCGCTGCTCGGTCGCGGTAACGAGTTCGCGCCGCTTGCGGTCCAGCGCGCGAAAAGCGTCGAAATCGATGCTTACGCCGCGGTTTGCCGCCATTTTCTCGAATTCAGGCAGGTGCTCGCGAAAATAGTTGAGATCATGCATGAACGGACAGGATACCGTAAGCGCGGGGCACGGGAAACACCGCCCTTACCACGGGCGCAACTCTTCTCTCTTGGGCAACGCTGGTGGACGATATAGGATGACAGTTATCATGAACCATATTCGCTCATGGAATTGATGGAGCAAAGCGCGGCACTGCCCGTCTCAACGGCTTCAGACGGCGGCGAATTTCTGTGGGGTTTTTGGTACCCGGTCCTACGCGGCAAAGAAATACGCGGCCGAAGGCTGGTAACTGCGCAGCGCCTCGAGATCCCTCTCGTTCTCGGACGCGACGCCGAAGGCAAACCGTTTGCGCTGCGCGACGTCTGCCCCACCGCGCCTTCCCGCTTTCGCTTGGCCATTATGACGGGCAGACCGTCGAATGCGCCTACCACGGCTGGCGTTTCGACGCGCATACCGGCCAATGTTGCGTCATTCCCTCCGTCACGGACGACTCGAAGCTGCAGTGCGGCCGCATCTTTGCCGGCAGCTTCCCTTGCCAAGAGCGCGACGGTTACATCTGGGCCTATCTCGCCAACGCGGAAGGGCGTCCGCCTGCCGACGGCACGCTGCCGCCTGTGCCGGAATTGCCGAAATACAGCGGCAACTATCGCCTTGCGCATCTCTCTGCGACCCTGGCCTGCAGCATGGATACCGCCATCATCGGGCTGATGGATCCGGCTCACGGTCCGTTCGTGCACCGCTCCTGGTGGTGGCGAAGCCGCCACAGCATTCGCGAGAAGCAGAAAACCTTCGAGCCGATTCCTCGCGGTTTTCGCATGAGCCCGCACGCGCCGTCGGCCAATAGCGCGCCTTACAAGCTGCTGAAGATCTATGGCGCGGCAGTCACCACGCAAATTGATTTTGTTCTGCCCAATATGCGCACCGAGGAAGTTCGCTGTGGAAAATACTGGTTCACCAATCGCACCACCATCACGCCCATCCGGCGCGAGCTTTGTCGCCTTGATTTCTGCGCCGCCTGGAACCTCTTTTCGTGGCTTCCCTTGGTGGCGCCGCTGCTTCATTTTTTTGGAAAGCGCTTCATCGCCCAGGATCAGCGCGTGATCGAACTGCAAAAGCCCGGCCTCGAAGTGCAGCCCCGCATGATGCTGATCGACGATGCGGACCGGCAAGCGCGCTGGTATTTTCAGTTGAAGTCGGCGTATATGGATTCACAGCGCAATGGCGGGCCCATGCGGCACCCCCTGGAAGGCCCGGTCACGCTGCGCTGGCGCAGCTGATTTCGAAACTGGCTGCGTTGCTTAGTTATGTCTTGAGCCGCAGTATCTTGGTGAGGTTCCCGCCTAGGATCGCTTCCTTGTCGGCGTCGGAGATCTGCGCGTTGAGGACAGCATCGACCGTGTCCGGCCAGACCAGCGGAATGTCCGTGCCATAAACGATCTGGCTGGCGCCAACCTCCGCCACCAGATGTCGTATGCCCTCTGGCGAAAAGATCATCGAGTCGATATACACCTGCGACTTGAGATAATCACTCGGCTTCTTTTTGTTCAGGCAACCGGCATTCGCGCGCACCTCGCAAGCCACTTCGCTCCGGCCAAGATAAGACGGCATGTAGCCGCCCGCGTGCGCCGCCACGACTTTCAGATTCGGAAACTTATCGAATACGCCGTCGTAAATCAGGTGGGAGAGGAAGAGACTCGTTTCCAGCGGATTGCCGATGATATTTCCCAGATCGGCTCGCCCTTTGAAGGCATCCTCTTTTGCCACGTTCGTGGCGCCATTGGGATGCATGAATACGATCACGTCTAATTCCTGCGCCTTGGCCCAGAAAGGATCGTACTTGGGATCGGAGAGCGGTTCACCTTCCACGTGGCCTCCGATCGCCGCTCCCACCATGCCCAAATCCTTCACCGCATGCTCGAGTTGTTGAGCGGCCAGATCGGGAAACTGCAACGTGGGTGAGGTCATCGCCGCGAATCGATCGTGATGGGCGCTGCACCAGGCCGATAGCCCTTTATCCTGAACGTCAACAATCTTCGCGGCGAGATCGCGATCCGCCACCCCGTACCACCAGAACATGTTGATATCCAGCACTTGGACATCGATGCCTCGCTTGTCCAGTTCCCGGATGCGATCGTCGCCCAGAGGCCGCCCTCCGCCGCCGCGGGCGAAGCGCTCCGCCGCAGTACCCTTCACGACGTCCGCGACTTCCGGAATCGAAGCGTGGGCATGCACGTCGATCACTTTGACGCGCTTGTTTCCGACGCGTACCTCGCGCCGCACCACGGGACCCGACGGCGCGTCCTCCTGCCGGCCACCGCCCCGGCCGCCGCGCCCTTGCCCCTGATTCTGAGCCAGCGCGTCACCGGTGAAGACACCGTTTGCAACCCACAGTCCCGCCGTCGCGCCCGCCACGCCCTTGATGAAATCTCTGCGATTCGGCATGCTCTCCCCCGTTCCTCTTGACGCTTGCTAAAGATGGCGAGTTTTCGCCAGATGGCTTTCCCTGAGCCCGAATCATCCCTAAATTCGCCTGTCAGGCTATCACAGACCGCGCAAGAATTCCTCTGCTCAGCCCTGCCACTCGGCCATTCGCTTTTGCGGCGGGGCTATGCCCGAAATCCCTCGCAAGAAGAACGCAACCAGCCGCTGACTGCGCCGCCGTCTGCTACTTGATCTTCCAGGAGCCGTCCGCCGCCTTTTCACGGTGCGCCATGTGGCAGCCGCCGCAATTGGCCTGCGTCTTCATCAATGCTGCCGAAGCCTCGTCAAACTTGCCTGCCGCGGCAAGCTGGCCAACTTCCTTGAAGCCGTTCTCCGCGTCCGTGGCAAACTGCGTGGCATCGCTGACGTTCTTCTTCTGCCAGTATGCATGCACCTGCGTGAAGGTATCCTGCAGCTTCTTCGCATCGGCTGCCGCGGCGTCGCCTGACTTAGCCGCCAAATTCATGCGCAGGCTAGCCACATTCGGGTTATTCGACTTCATCCAGCTTTGATACTCCGCGTCGTCTTGAGCCCAAACCGCCAGACTTAGCAAAAGCAGGCCGCCCACCAAGATCACTGTAGTCTTCATCGACGTGCTCCTTCAAGACGTAATGGCCCGATAGGCCCCGATCAGCGCCCCGATCATGGCTACGATACTACTCCCTGCGTCAAGGTTGCCGCGAATCTGGTGCTGTCCCAAAGCGGGGACCACGTCTGGCGCCGGCACGGCCGACGCGAAGACGTCCCCTCGGCTTCGAGTTGACACTCCGCGCCGCGGCGCATAAACTCACTGCCGACATCTTGCAAGTCCGGGAGTGGGGGAAGGCCGTGAAAATCGGCCACGGTCCCGCCACTGTAATCGGCCGCTAAAGCCGTAAGTCAGGACACCCGCCCAGGCCGCTGCAGGCTCACACTCTTCGAGCGAGAGAGTGTGGCTTTTGAGCCCCTTCGCCGGGGCTTTTTTGTTGTCGCCTGATGCTCGCCGCATTGTCTCATGGCACATTTACGGAAGGCCGAACTCCCGGCACACGAACCTCTCTCGATTCGGGCGAGGATCTCTGTCCACCAAAATTCGATCTTCGGCGTCGGCCAAGTCTTAATTAAAGACACAGCCAGGAGAATCTCTCTTGCGCCGGCCCGCGCTTTTTTGATTCGATGGTTGGTCGCGCTGACGATCGGCTGTCTGCTGCTTGCCGGCGCGCGCGTCGAATCACTTCATGCCATGCCGCGAGACAATACAACCCGACCTACTTCCCGTGAAGTAACGGATGAAACGGGCCGCTCGGTGCACATTCCGCAGCCGGTCCGCCGCATCGTCTCCCTGGCGCCCAGCGTTACCGAAACGCTCTTCGCCCTCGGCCTTGGCGACCGCATCGTCGGCGACACGGACTTCTGCGATTATCCGCCGGAAGCCAAGCAAAAACGGCGCATCGGCGGCCCCGTTGATCCCAATATCGAAGTAATTGCGGCTCTGCATCCGGATTTAGTGGTAGGCGCGCGCTCGATCAATCGGCTGGCCTCGGTGCATTCGCTCGAGCAGTTGGGCATCCCCGTCTACGGCACGGACCCGCGCAGCGTCGAGCAGGTGCTCACCTCGACGGAGCGGCTGGGGGAGTTGCTCGGCGCGGGTGACGCGGGCCGTTCGTTGCTGACGAATCTGCGCTCGCGGCTCAGCCAGATCGACCGCAGCCTCGCAGGCTTGCCGCCGCAAACCGTGATGATGGTTGTGTGGCTCGATCCCCTGATTTCCGTCGGGCGGAATACCTTTTTGGAAGACGCCCTGCGCCGCGCCGGCGCGCATTCCATCATCGATACGCAGCAATCCTGGCCCAACATCAATCTGGAAGAGGTCATTCGCCTGCAACCGAAGTATCTGATCTTTTCGAGCGACGATCCGCAACAAGTGCAAAGGCAGCTGGCCGAGTTGCAGAACCGCCCCGCCTGGCGCCAGTTGGACGCCGTGCGCAATCGCCGCTTCGTCGTTGTGTCGGAAGCGATCAGCCATCCCTCGCCGCGCCGGTGGTAGATGGAATCGAACAGCTTGCGGCCGCGCTCTATCCATCTCGTTTGCTCCTCAGGCCGCATTTGCCGCTGCGTGCCGGGGGGCAGTTGCCGCAATTTTTGGTCGCAAGATTGTCCCGGTCAGTCTTGGCTTTCTCAGCCGCAGGCGGAGCCCCATGAAGCCGTTGACGCTTCGACGCGTACTGTGGAGTTGCGCGCTTCTTACCGCGGTGCTCTTTGCCATCGTGCTGCTGGCGCTGCGCCTCGGAGCCGTTCCATTTTCGTTTGCCGATCTCGGACAGAACCTGTGGTGGCTCGCCAGCGGCCACCCCGAAAAAATCTCCACCGATTTTCGCTGATCATGGTGGATATCCGCCTGCCCCGAATTTTGCTGGGGCATCGTGGTCGGCGCCGCGCTATCCGTGGCGGGCGCCGGCTTTCAGGCGTGCTGCGCAATCCTCTTGCCGATCCTTACGTGCTCGGTGTTTCCAGTGGGGCCGCGCTTGGAGCGATTTTGGCGCTGTTCGTTGCTCCCGCACTGCCGTTGATGACGCCGCTCGCCGCTTTTCTCGGCGCCGCCGCGACCATCGCCACCGTGTATTTTCTGGGCCGCCGCCAAGGTCAGCTCGATAGCGGCATGCTTCTATTGGCGGGCATCGTCACCGCATCCTTTCTCTCGGCCGTCAATCATGTTCTCTGATGACCACACTAGCCAGCCGCGATCTCCGTGGAATCGCTTTCTGGCTGATGGGCGATCTCTCCATTTCGCTTCCGCACGGCTTGTTGCTGGATCTTGATGGGCGGCTTCTTTGCCGCGGCCGGAGCCATTTTCACCACCGCCTCCGACCTCAACGTCCTGCTCGCCGGCGAGCGAGAGGCCATGCATCTCGGCGTGGACGTCACACGAGTCAAGCTGGTGGTCTACGTCGCCGCATCGGTGCTGACCGGCCTGGCCGTTTCGGTCGGCGGCGCCATCGGCTACGTGGGCTTGCTGGTGCCGCACGTCATGCGCATGCTCTTCGGCTCCGATTATCGGGTGCTCATTCCCACCTCGGCGCTCGGAGGGGCTATCGCCATCGTTGTGGCGGACACTCTCGCGCGCACGGTCGTCGCGCCTACCGAGTTCCTGTCGGCGCCATGACGGCGATGGCTGGCGCTCCCGTGTTCATCTATCTTTTGCGGCGGAGGCTGTCGTGACGTCATACTACGATCCGGCTGAGAGGCAAACTGTCGGCGGTTATGGCGGCGTGTCTGGCACTCGTCGCGCGCAACCCCCAGCGCATCCCCCGGCCCCGAAAGCGCCTATAGCAATCGCGCCCCCGCGCGCGTGCCGTGAATGACGAGCAGGTGACCTACGGTTATCCGAAGCGCCGTTCCCCCGCGCAATTTAAGCTTGGGAGCTACCTCATTTCAGGCGCGCGAACGCGAACTCGTCGCCATTCTCGGCCCTAACGCCAGCGGCAAATCGACGCTGCTGAGCCTCGTTTCCGGTTCCATCGCCCCACGTCTCGGCCGGCGTCGAGTTCGATGGCTTCGAGACCAGTCGCCTCGATCCGCGCACGCGCGCGCAGCGTATCGCCATGGTGCAGCAGGAAAGCCCGCTCGTCTTCCCGATTCGCGCCGGAGACTACGTGCTGCAAGGCCGCCATCCCCACGGCCGCTCGCTGTGGTTTGAAAAGGACGAAGATTTCGCCATTGCCGAAACGCGCTGGCACAGGTGGGCGCCGAGCATCTGCGCGATCGCTGGATGCACGAAATCTCCGGCGGAGAAAAACAGCGCGTCGTGCTGGCGCGCGCCCTCGCACAGCAGCCTTTGGTATTGCTGCTGGATGAGCCCACCTTGCATCTCGATATCGGGGCGCAGATCGATCTGCTTTGCCGGCTCCGCCACCTTGCCGACGAGAACCGTTACACCGTGATCGAAGTGACCCACGAATTGGGTCTGGCCGCCGAATTCGCCGACACGATCGTGTTGCTGCACCGCGGCAAATGTTTGCGCGTGGGGCCGCCCGCGGCTGTTTATGAGCGCGAACTGCTCGAGCAAGTATTCGAGACGCCTCTCGAAATCGAAACCGGGCCCCAAGGGCGCCCGCGCGTCCACATTGTCAGAGGCAAGGAGGAGCAGAACACGCCCTGAGGTTTGTAACCGCGGCGCCGAGGAGTGCGCGAAGCGTGCGCGGCACGGCCGATTCAAAATCACCGAGGTTATGCGTTGTAAGGTAATTCCATTGCGGAGAGACGCGCGGCGTTCTCTTCTTTCGTAGACGCTTGCCGCGCGCCCTCCGCCCACATTCACCCGCGAACTCCGCGTTCGGGAAGACGGTGAAAACCGTCGCCGCCGCGCGACTGTAAGGCGGCGCCAATATGCGCGCGAGCCACTGTTCGGCCAGGTCCGCAAGGGCCAGCCGCATGGGAAGGCCGCCCGCCCAAGCCGCCAAGCCAGGAGACCGGCGGAGTTTGCATCCCGCGAATCGCTTCCAGCGTATTCGCCGGGACAACCTTCACCTCCCGCGCGAGACGGAGAGGAGGAACTCATGCCGACTCACGATCCTGCGCTCTACCGCTGCACTCGTACTTGCCGTTGCTTTCCTGCTGTTCGACTTCGCCTTCGATGTTCCGGCTTTCGCCCAGAACGCCGCAAGCGCCGCAACCGTCGACGGGGTCATCGCCGATCCCAGCGGCGCGCCCGTCGGCGGCGCAACCGTCCAATTGCAAGCCATCCCTTCTGTTGCGGGCAGTCGCCCCGAGCGAACAACCTCTTCGGCCGACGGCCACTTTCGCCTGGATGTTCCCGTTGGCCGCTTTCGTTTGATCGTCACGCATCCTTCTCTGCGGCGTTACGAGCAGGATTTGAATCTCTCCCCGGGCCAAAACCCCGAACTGCGCGCGCAGCTTGCGCTCGAGCCTCTCTCCTCCAACGTCGTGGTGAGTTCATCGGCCGAGCCAATCGACGTGAACGCGGAAAGCGAGCCCGTTTCCATCGTCACCCGCGACCAGATCGATAGCAGGCAAATCACCCAGATCGCCCCGCTGCTCCAATCCCTCCCCGGAGTCACGCTCGGCCAAACCGGCGCCATCGGCGGTATCTCTTCCATTTTTCTCGACGGCGGCAATTCCAATTACACCAAGGTGCTCGTCGATGGCGTCCCGTTAAACGAACCGGGCGGCGCCATGAATACCTTCTCGCAACTTACTTTGGACGGCGTCGACAAAATCGAATTGAGTCATGGTGCCGCCAGCGCTCTCGACGGCTCGGACGCCATGAGCGGCGTCATAGCGGTCCTCACTCATCGCGGCTCCACGCGCACTCCGCTTCTGGTCGCCGAATCCGACGGCGGCTCTTTCTCCACCGGCCGTGGCATGGCCGAGCTCAGCGGCCTCGCCGGTCCGCTCGATTACTCGGTTCTTGGCGGTTACTATCAGACGCAAGGCCAGGGCCCCAACGATTTTTTCCTGGATCGCACCTTCTCGGGAAATTTCGGCCTGCGCCTTGCCGAACAGAATTCGCTGCGTCTCACCGTGCGCAGTAATAGCAGCGATTCCGGCCAGTCCGGACAGTCGCTCTTCACTCCGCCGACCCTCAATGAGCAGTATGACTTGAGTGACTTATCCGCGGGCCTCAGTTGGGATTTCTCCACCGGCCCTCATTGGCAGCATCGGCTCTTCGGCTTCGAGAACGATATTCACGAGCTGTTCGCTGATCCGCTCAGCGCATACTTCCTCTCGCCCGATCCGTTTGGAGAATGTGATTTCCCTCGTTCTGCGAACGCCGTCCCCTCAGCCTACTGCGATTTCCCATTCGTCAGCCGCAATCAGTTCAACCGCGCCGGCTTCCAAGGCCAATCCAGCTACGTCGCCCGCCATTTCTCGGCCACACTCGGCTACTCCTACGAAGTTGAGAACGCCGGCCTGGCGGATTTGGACGGCCTTCACGCCAGGCGCAACAATCAAGCGGGCTTCGTGGAGCTGCGCTGGCAAGCCACCAACCGTCTCGTCCTCAATGCCGGCTTTCGCGAAGAAGACAACGCCGACTTCGGCACGCGTGGCGTCCCGCGCGTCGGAGCCGCATACACGCTGCGTTATGGCCACGATTTCTGGGGCGCCACGCGGCTTCGCGCCAATTACGGCCAGGGCATTAAGGAACCCAGCCTCGATCAGTCCTTCGGAACCGATCCCTGCTTTCCCGGCAATCCGGACTTGCTTCCCGAGGAGAGCCGGACGACCTATGCGGGGATCGAACAGCATCTCGACAGCGACAAAGCCACCATCTCTGGCGACTTCTTCTACAACCAATTTCGCAACATCGTCAGCTTTACGGACTGCTTTCCAGGAGGGGCTTGCCCGGTTACGCCTCCATCGGGTTGCCCCTCCGGCTTCGGAACCTATTTCAATACCGACCTCGCTCGTGCCCGCGGCGGCCATCTTGCTGGCGAATGGCAACTGGCGAAGAATCTGAGTCTCGCGGCCAACTACACTTACGACGATTCCCGCGTGCTCGTTTCTCCGAATGCTTTTGATCCCGCCGAACTTCCCGGCAATCGCCTGTTGCGCCGGCCCGTCAATTCGGGAAACCTCGTGCTCGATGGCGGTATCCGCCGCTTCCATGGAAATGTCGCCGCCACGTTCGTTGGCCGCCGGACCGATAGCGACTTTCTGTTCCCTCCGCTCGGTCTGACCAGCGATCCGGGTTATATGCGAGTGGACGTGGCGTCGAGTTACGCGCTATCCACGCACGCCAGCGTGATTGGCCACGTCACCAACGTTTTCAACAAGGACTATCAAGACGTCCTCGGCTTCCCGGCGCTCGGCCGAGCCGCCTATATCGGCATGCGCTTCCGGCTCGGCGGCGAATAAGCCTCTACACCGCGGGCCGGTCGGCCAAGCGCCGCCCGGCCCGCCCTCACCTTTTCCTATGCCTGCCCACTATCCGGAATTCGCCCCATCAAGACGGATATAATTCACAGGCGAGGAAGTGAGATGAAAGAGCTAAGTGCAAAATTGCTGTCCCTGATCGATTCTGCCGAGCCCAAGCTTCGCCAGGTCGTTGAGTTGGAGAGTACCAAGCGCATATTGTCGGGTGGATGGTCTCGCAAGGAAGTCATCGGTCATCTGATCGACTCGGCTTCAAACAATCACCAGCGATTCGTCCGAGCCGCGCTCCAAGACTCTTTGGACTTCCCGGGTTACGACCAGGACGGGAGCGTCCGTGTGCAGGCCCCTCAACAGGCGGATTGGCCCATGCTGGTTTCACTGTGGGCGTCCTACAATCGTTACCTCGCCCACGTAATCGCCCGTTTGCCTGATTCAAAGCTCGATACGCCTTGTCGCATCGGATCGGGGCAGGCGGTCACCCTTGGCTTTTTAGCAACGGACTATCTTACGCACTTAGTCCATCACCTCGGCCAAATCGGCGTTGCGGGCTAGGACTCCGGGCGTTCGCGCGCTCCTTCCGGCTCCCGGAATTTAAAATGTTATAATCGCGGAATTCACCATGGCTCGAATCGCATCCACGGCAACACGCGTCGCGCCCGAAGTCGCCGCGGCCTATGAGCCCGTCATCGGGCTTGAAGTCCACGTGCAGCTGAAAACCGCCACCAAAATCTTCTGCGGCTGCTCCACGCGCTTCGGCGATCCGCCGAATACGAACACTTGCCCGGTCTGCCTGGGCCTTCCCGGCTCCTTGCCTGTGCTCAATAAACGCGCCCTGGAGCTCGCTTTGCGCGCTTCGCTGGCGCTCAATTTGCAGATTCAGAAAACGTCGCGTTTTGCGCGCAAAAATTACTTCTATCCCGATCTGCCCAAGGGCTACCAGATTTCCATGTACGAACTGCCGCTCGCCACCCATGGATGGCTCGAAATCGAGCACGACAGCGCCGTGAAAAAAATCGGCATCACCCGCCTCCATCTCGAGGAAGACGCCGCCAAGAACCTGCACGAGGGCTTCCCCGATTCCGGTCGCCATAGTTACATCGACTACAACCGCGGCGGCATGCCTCTCGCCGAAATCGTCTCCGAGCCCGATCTGCGCTCTCCCGCCGAGGCCTATGCGTATCTCAGCGCGCTCAAGCAGGTGCTCGAGTACGCCGCCGTCAGCGATTGCAATATGGAGGAAGGCTCGCTTCGCTGCGACGCCAACGTCAGCGTGCGCCGGCGCGGCCAGGAGCGCTTTGGCACAAAAGCCGAAGTGAAGAATCTGAACTCTTTCCGCTATCTACAGCGCGCTCTCGAATACGAGATCGAACGCCACATCGCCTTGATCGAATCCGGCGGGCGCGTGATTCAGGAGACGCGCCTCTGGAACGTCGCCGAAGGCCGCAGCGAACCCATGCGCTCCAAGGAGTTCGCGCACGACTATCGCTATTTCCCGGATCCCGACCTGCTCCCGGTTCACGTCAGCACCGGCTCGCTGGCCGAAATCCAGCGGGATATGCCGGAGTTGCCAGCCGCGCGCCGCCGCCGCTTTATCGAGGAGCACGGCCTCTCCGCTTACGACGCCGGCGGCCTCAGCGCCACCCGCGCGCTCGGCGATTACTTCGAGGAGGTCGTCCGCGCCGGTGCTCCCCCCAAGGCCGCTGCCAGTTGGATTCAAACCGAGCTTCTCCGCAGGCTCAACGATTCCGGCCAGCCCGTCGAATCGAGCCCCGTCGCTCCCGCCGCTTTGGCTGGGCTGCTGGCGCAGGTCGAAAAGGGCAGCATAACGGGAGCTTCGGGGAAAAAAGTCTTCGCGGCTATGTTTGAAACCGGCAAATCGGCGGAGGAGATCATCTCCGCGCAGGGCTTGTCGCAAATTCAAGACACCAGTGAAATCGAGCGCCTGTGCCGCGAAGTCGTGGAGAAAAGTCCCGACAATGTCGCCAAATATCGGGCCGGCAACGAAGGCGTATTCAAGTTTTTTGTCGGGCAGGTGATGAAGGCCTCGCGCGGCCAGGCCAATCCGCAGATCGTTAATGAAACGCTGAAGCGGCTGTTAGGCTGAACCCATGCCCCCTAAGGCGGCAAGACAAAAACCAAGGAGCAAGATCAAGATGCTCAAAGTGGGCGACAAAGCTCCGGATTTTAGGCTGCCGGCCGCCGATGGGCGGGAGGTCGAGCTTTCCGGCCTGCGCGGCAAACCCGTGGTGCTCTATTTTTTTCCCAAGGCCCTCACTTCCGGTTGAATCAACGAAGCGTCCGAGTTTCGTGACGCCAAACCCGAATTCGATAAGTTAGGCGCCGTGGTGGTCGGATGCAGCAGCGACAGCGTCGAAACGCAGGCCAAGTTCGCCGCCAAATACAATTTGAACTTTCCGCTGCTGAGCGACCCTCAGTTCAAGGCCATCGAAGCCTATGGCGCGCGCCGCATGAAGCAGTTCCTGGGAAAATCGTTTCTGGGAATCGTGCGCTCCACGTTCCTGATCGCGCCCGATGGCCGAATCGCCACAATTTGGGACAAGGCGCCCTCCAAGGGCCACGCCCCCGAAGTCCTGCAAGCCGTCAAGCAGTTGATGGCAACGAAGTCGTAGTGCCTACAGGGTGCAAATCGCTCCGCCGCGCGAATCCATCTCCACCTGCATATTGTCGATCAGGCGCGTGCCGCCGAAGCGCACGGCTAAAAGAACCAGGCATGAAGGCGTGAGCCGCACGACGGGCTCGAACGAACCCGCATCTACGATCTCCACATAATCCACCGAACCCAGCGTCTCGCCGGCCAACTCCTGCCGCGCCGCCGTGGCGATTCTCAGCGTGTGCCGCTCGCCTTCTTCGACCGCGCGCCGCGCGCGCGAAAGCGCCCGGTAAAGCACCGTCGCGGCATTGCGCTCGGCGGGCAAGAGATAGCGGTTGCGCGACGAAAGCGCCAGCCCGTCCGGGTCCCGTACGATCGGGCAAACAACGATTTCGCTGTCCAGCGCCATGTCGAACGCGATCTGGCGGATGATGCGCGCCTGCTGCGCGTCCTTGCGCCCAAAATAGGCGAACCTCGGCGCAACGATCTCCAGCAGCTTCAGCACAACCGTGGCGATGCCCCGAAAATGTCCCGGCCGTATTTTGCCTTCCAGGCGATCGGAAAGACCTTCCACATTCACCGAGGTGCGAAAATCGGGGGGATACATCTCTTCAACGGTAGGAGCAAATAACCAATCCGCTCCCGCCTGCTCCAGTAGCCGCCGGTCGTTTTCCGGATCACGAGGATACTTCGCGAAATCCTCGTTCGGCCCAAACTGTTTGGGATTCACGAAAATCGAAACGGCCACCGGGCTCGCGTCCCGCCGGGCCGCCCCGATCAAGGAAAGATGGCCCGCGTGCAGCGCGCCCATTGTGGGAACAAAGCCCACCAGCCGGCCTTCGGCACGCGCTTGCCGGCAGACCTGCTTCATCCATTCAACGGTGTGTATGACTTCCACGCGGCTGCGGCCGGAATTTCTTAATGAGCGGCTTGCGCCGCGCGTTCGCGGTAGAACCCGATGAGATCGGTGCCGATAGGTTTGGCGCCGAGCTGGCGGAACAGCGTGGTCACCTGGCCGCGGTGATACGTGCTGTGATTGGCCACGTGTTGCAGCGTCTGCCACAGCACCGAGGTGTGCGGATTGCCTTTCATGTCCCAATAATCGAAGCTGCGCTCCAGATCGGCGGCCGAGAGCCCGCCGACGTACGCGAGAAGATCGCGCTCCACCTCGCCCCAGCGCGTTCGCAGGCTGGCCAGATCCGGGAACTGATCCCCGCTCGGCAGCCGAGCCGTGCGGCCCTGAAAGCGCTCCAGCCAAAGCCACTCCGCGCCGATGACGTGTGCCATAGTGTCGCGCACCGAGCGAAAGCTCGACCCCAGGTCCTTCGTAAATTGCTCGGGCGCCAGCGCCGCGCACGCATCCAGCACTCGCCGATTGGCCCAGGCGTCATAAGCGTACAAAGTACGGGCGTCCTCCGGTGTCATCATGTATTTTCCTTTGCGCTCAGCTTCGCCGCACGGCCAGCAGCCGTTCGCGAACTTCGCTCGAGAGATGGTAGGACTCTTCGTCCGCCGGGAATCGCCCCTGGCGGACATCGTCCGCATACGCGCCCACGGCATTGCGAATCGCCTCGCCCACATTGGCGTACCGCCGGGCGAACTTGGGTGTGTGTCCCACGGACAGGCCGATCATATCGTGCAGCACCAGGATCTGGCCATCGCACTCCGGGCCGGCGCCGATGCCGATGGTGGGAATGCGCAGTTCGCTGGTGATCCGCGAGGCGATCTCTCGCGGAACCGATTCGACCACAATCGAAAATGCGCCCGCCGCTTCCACGGCCCGGGCGTCCCGCAGAAGCTGTTCCGCCGCTTCCATGGATTTGCCTTGAACGCGAAAGCCTCCGAAGGCGTGCATCGATTGCGGCGTCAGTCCGATATGGCCCATCACCGGAATTTCCGCCTCCACGAGTTGCGCGATCAGGTCCATGCGGCGTTCGCCCCCTTCGATCTTCACCGCCTCGGCGCCCGCCTCCTTTACGAACCGCACCGCGTTACGCACCGCTTCACTTTTGTCGCCGTGAAAGCTGCCGTAGGGCATGTCCGCGACCAGCAGCGCCTTGCGCACTCCGCGCCGCACCGCGCGCGTGTGGTGAAGCATCTCCTCCATCGTGAGTGGCAAAGTGTTTTCGTAGCCGAGCACCACCATGCCCAGCGAATCGCCCACCAGCACAATGTCCACGCCCGCGTCGTCAACCAGGCGCGCCGTCGGATAATCGTAGGCCGTCAGGCAAACGATCTTTCGCTTTTCCAAACTATTCTCGGAATTACCACTGGAACTGGCTTGGAATTAAAAGGTGTGCCGCTCTTGCCAGCGACTATGTCGGGCACGGTGATTTTCCCGTTGCCCGCATCAAATGCGGTGCTCATGTCGTCCTCCGGTGCCGCTCCCTTGCCGGGATACAGCCCTTCCCTATCTTCGGCTAGCCTAACAAACTTGCCCGCGAATGCCTAGTGGACCGGCTCGGCCTTGGCCTCCCGGAACGCTGCCGCAGTTAACTCTCGCGCGCGTCGGGCGGCTCGGGGTGAATGGTCACGCGCGAAATCTGCGGAAACCGCTCCTTCACCCGGTCCTCCAGCTTCGCCGTAATATCGTGAATTACAGTGATGGGCAAAATGCCATCCATGGAGCAGTGGCAGGAAAGCTGAATTCTCCGCTCTACCTGGCGCACGTGAACGTCGTGGCAATCCTTCAACGCGGGGAATTCGGGCCGCAATCCGTTAACGAACGTTTCCACCTCCTGCTCCAACCCTTGCAAGTTGCCCGCGGAACGATCCACCGTGGCGATATGCGCGCCCAGCGGCTCGATATGAATATTCACCGCGGTTCCATCGGGACCGCCCGTTCGCGCCAACGAAGGCATCCCGCGAATCTCTTCTTCCAGGTCGGTCGCCTGGCGATGCGCGTCCCGCAGGCTCAAGTGCTCGTCCACCTCTAGATGCATCTCGATAAAAAGGTGGCCGTCGAGTTGGTGGGCCGATAGATCGTGCACCGCCAAACCGCGCCGCTGCGCAGCGGCGCGGATCGCATCGAACACGTGCTCGCCCGCCTGCGCGCGCGGTTCCATGTGGACCATCACGTCCGCGGGAATAATTTCGCCGACGCGCCGCTCCACTTCATCGCTGATCGCGTGCACCTGCTCGAAACTCACCGCCCGCGGAATGCTCACGGTAACGTCCACGAAGTGCCGGTTGCCCGCCCTGCGCACGCGCACGCGTTCGGTGCGCAGCACGCCTTCGAGCTCCTCCACGGCGCGGGCCACCCGCTCCTGCAAACCCGCGGGGGCCGTATCCAGCAGGGCGTCCGCCGTGCGCCGGCCAAGCCTCGCCGCCACCCAGATCACCACGGCAGCCACGCCCAGCGCCGCCACCGGATCGGCGTAACGAAGCCACTCCAGCCCCGTTCGCTGCCCCAGCCACACCATCGCCACGCCGGCAATCACGGCCAGCGTGCTCCACACGTCGGTCGAAAAATGCAGAGCGTCCGCTTCCAGCGCCTCGCTCATCTGTTCCCGCGCAACTCGCGTGAGCGCCCGCGATCGCAGCAGATCGATTCCCAGCGCGATCCCCAAAATCGCCATGGCCAGCAGACTGGGCCGAATCGTCACCTGCGTGAAAAACAGCCGCTGCACCGCTTCCCAGATGATGTACGCGGCGGTGAGGATCAGCAGCCCCGTCTCCAGGAACGCCGAGAAGCTCTCCACTTTGCCGTGGCCGTAGGGGTGGTCGGCGTCGGCCGGACGGTCGGCCACTCGCACCGAGAGATAGGTAATGATTGCGGCGATGAGATCCAGGCTGGAATGCAGGGCCTCGGAGAGCACGCCGAGGCTTCCCGTCAGGTGGCTGAGAAAAATCTTCAGCGATAAGAGAACAATAGCCGAGCCCACCGAACCGAGCGCGGCCATCTGTTTCGCGGATGTGGCGTTGGACGTAGCGATATCGGTCGCCCCTGGAAGCTGCTTCTGACTTTTTGGATTATACGATGAGTGCTGGAACGCGCCAGCGTTGCGGCATGGCTAACGTGCTTCGCCCGCCACCAGCACGCGACATCTTTAAATAGACCTGCGAAGCCCTATTGCAGCGGCGGAGGCGGCACCATGGGAGTGCGCCGCGGCTCCCCGTGCGGCCCGCGGACTTCGACCTCCTCGAACAGCAGCGATGGCGCAATGACGTCGCTCGGCACCCCGCCGTTAGCCGTGCCAAACGCGCCCAGCGCGGTTCCCGCCGTCTCCCCATCCTGGCTCTGCTGATACGCGAAGATGGTGTTGTCGTTGCCCATGCCCAGCAAAGCCCGCAGATTCCGCACTGTCAGTTGCGAAATCAGAGCCCCGCGCACCAACTCCTCGCGCCCGTCGTTTACGTTTACCCGGTAAACCAGCAGCGGCATGCGATCGCCGTTCGGCGCTCCCGAGGCCAGCGTCGCCAGCGAATCGGAGAGTTCCTCCTGGGTGGAACTGGCGAGCACCGGATTATCCATCTCCCGCACCACCAGCCCGAATGCTTGCCCGTTTTGCTTGCAGGCATCCAGGAATTTCTTGCGCAACTCCTCCGGTGATTCGCCGTTGCTGGCCGTGAAGAAGAGATTGCTGGTCATCGGTCGCGGCACCGCCAAAAACGTCGAGCGACCGTGGCCATTCGACTCGTAAGAATCCGGCCCCGGCCGTCGCGACATCAGCATCTCCTTGAGCAAGCCGTTTTGAACCAGCGCGACCTTCTGCGCTCGAACGCCCTCTTGGTCGACCTTGTAGGACGCGATCAGTTCGTGCCCTTGGAACTGCTGCGCGGTGGGATCGTCCGCCAAGTCCACTGTTAACGGCAGGACTCGTTGTCCGATCCGCCCCATCCATTCGCTCCGCCCGCCCAGCGCCTGCATCATCTGCTCGAACCGCGTGTTCATCGCCAGCGGCGGCCGCGCCCCATTCAGCGACGGCGCCAAGGTCTGCGCCAGCAGCGAACCGGCGGCGCGCGCCTCGAACAGCATGGGACCATCGTAATCCTGCACTGGCGGAGCCAGGCGCAGCACAGCCAGTTCCTTGCCCTTGGCGTCCAGTTGCTGCCGCACCTCATCCGCCGCGGGGAGCTGCCCCGGACGATTGACGTAGATCGCCAGGTAATTGTGCAGCGGCATGCCGTCGGCCGCCTGCGTGCCCAGGCTGGCCTCGATGGCGGCCAGGGTGCGGCCCGTGCGGATCTGCGTTCCCTCCGTCGAAACCAGATAGCTCGTCGCGTAAATCAGGTGATAGGTCACGCGCGAGGTGTACAGCTCGGGATAGTTTTTCAGAACCGCCGATACGGCTCTTACCTCCGACTCCCAGTCTCGCGAAGTCCAATCCGGCTCCACGCGCGGCTCGACCATCACCACCGGCGGTTCCTGCGCAAAATCGTCTATGGTAGGCGCGTTCGCCAGCGTGCGCAGCGCCGCCTGTTTATTGGAATAAGAATCGAGCGCCTGCTTGTACGCCTGATCCGTGGCCAGCCAGATATCCTGCCGCAGCGAGTTGTAATCGCGATCGATCCCCACCGTTCCCGTGGAGCCCAGGAATCCGCGGAACCCTTCCGCGGATAGAAAATTCGAGCTGTCCAGCTTGTAATCGCCCACGCGCACGTCCACGCTCATGAATCGATTCCGCGTGGTGCTGGTCGTCAGCAGCGCGCCGAATTCCGCGCTGACCATGCGCTCGTCCAGATCCAGCAAGCGATATTCGATGTAGTAAGGCCGCTGCTGGCCCGGCAGCGCCAGGCGGTCTTTGGAGCGCTGCAATTCATCGTGCAGCGCCGCGAGCGTCTTATCCGTGTCTCCAGCGGGCACGTCAGCTACTTGGCCCGCGGGAGGCGGCGCCGCCGGCGCGGCATTCTTACCGAACCCAATCGCAGGCGCTCCCAAGACGAGGCCCGCGCACGCAATACACAGAGTTTTTCTCATTGCTTGATGAAAGATCATGATTTGTTTGCCTTGGCCGGAGGATCTTGCGCCTGCGGATCGTGTGCCGGCGGCGGCAGAATGGGCGGCCGGTCGGTGGACGTCTGCTTCTTCTGCACTTCCATCTCCGAAATCAGCATCGGGGGCGCCGCCGCCGCCACGGGCACCGAACCCGATTCGGCTCCGCAAAAGCCGTTGAAGACTTCCATCGTGTCGCCGGTGGCCATGATTTTCGCGAGCGAAACCAGCGGCGTTCCCACGATATCCACTCCCCGCACCAGCTCATCCGGCCGCCCGTCGGCATAAACCCGATAGACCACCAGCGGCTGCACCTGAAAAGCCTGCGGCTGGCTGCGGCCCGTGAACGTGAAGCCGCCCGAAATGTCGTCGAACAGCAGGCCATAGGGCTTGTTCTGGCGCTTGATCTCCTCGATAAGCATTTGCCTCAAGCGCGCGCTGGTTACTTTGTTGCTGCTCTCCACGATCAGGTTTCCCTGGCGCGAAACGGGCGCAAAACCCACCTGCCGCCGCCCGTGTCCGTTCGACTGCGGGAATCCGTTCAGAGGCTGCCGCGACATCTCGAAGTTCCGCAGCACTCCATGATCCACGAGAGTCACTTTCTGCGCGGGAATGCCTTCGTCATCGTAGGGATAGTTCCCCAGCAGCACCGTCGAGCCCACCTTCGGCGCGGTGGGATCGTCGACGATGGTGATGAAGTTGGGCATGAGCGCTTCGCCTACCTTGCCCGCGAACGTCTGGCCCTCGCCACTATCCTTTTGCCGGAAGCCTTCGTCGCGGTGCCCAAACACCTCATGAAAGAAGACCGCCGCCGCGCGCCCCGTCAGCATCGCCGGTCCGGCGTAGGGATCGGCTAGCGGAGCCTTGACCAGCGCCTCCAACTCTTTTTGCAGCTGGGCGCACTGTGCCAGAACCGCCTTGTCGTCCGGCGCTAACGACGGATCGACCCAATCGAAGTTGTAGTAGCGCTCCAAATCCATGCCGTCCGGCGCTTTTCCTTGAATGAAAAGCTCCAGCCTGTAGTGCACGTCGCCAAACTGAAGTTTGGTGCCCTCGGTCGTCACCTGATACTGATTTTCCGCCTGCGCCGTGAACGTCACGATCGAATTCAAAACCGCCGCCGACTGCCGGAACGAACCCGTGTAAAGCCGTACTTTGTCTTCCCAGGGATGCCGGTCCACGGTGAACGACGCGCGCGGCCCGTAATGAACTTGCGGCTTCTCTTCCGAGAAATCGGGCGCGCCCTGCGCCACCGTTTGCACCTCGACGTCTTTACCTGTCTTCACCTTGATGAAGGCTTCGGCGGCCGAGCGGTATTGGCCATCCGTCTCCCGCCACATGGCCCGCTTCAGCACCCCGGCATCATCGTCCACGGGCACCACTTCGCCGAAGCTGCCCGGAGAGCCGTCCTGTTGGTTCCCCACGTGGTGGGTGTCGTCCAGTTGATAGCTGCCCACGCGAATTTGTCCCTCGAGCCAGCGGCTGCGTTGCTGCTGGCTAGAAAGCAGCGCTCCGTTCGATCCCGTCACGTCCGCGCGGTCGCTATCTGTCACCGTGTATGTCAGGAAGTAAGCCGGCGGATCGGCTTTGCCGAATACCGCCATCTCCCGGGCCATCTCCTCTTGCAACGTTCCCAGTATTGGCGAAGCCGCGGCCTGACCGGCCGAACCAGCCTGAGCCGGCGCAGGCACCCGGGGCGCCTTGCCTTTGGCCCATCCCACCGATGCCGCAAACAGAAGCACGAAGCCACATAGGACGGTGCGCGTTGATTTCAAGCGAGTCACTCCTGAGCCCAAACGGTGGGCCACGAATTCCATCAGTCTACGCTCGTTTGTTGCAAATCAGAACGGAACCTTTTTGTTATCGCGGGGTTGCCGAATGCACGAACCTAGTAAGACGCTCGCGAGCCCCGAAGGGTTGGTCGCCCGCTGTGCCAGCGAAGCACCTTGCTGATACGGCCAGCATATCTTGAGGCGATGCACCGAGCCGAAAGTGGAAGTGTACCCTATTCGGCCGTCTACCGCTCCGCATCCGATGCGGGCTTTGGAGTTAAACGCGCACTCTCTGCGTGCGCAGGATCTCCTCGAGAGTAGCTACCGCCGAAAGTGCGGCCAGGCGGGAAGTGCGCGGGTTCGAGGGTGAGGGCACATTTTCCAATACGATCCGGAAACGGCCGAAATCGCCGACCGCCTGGATTTCGTGAACATTCTCCGTTCCGCCCGGCACGGCGATGACGCGAACGCGAATCTCCGGCGATTTGCCTGCGGCCAGGCGAACCGAGGCCGCCACGTTCGACGTCGAGGGAAACGCCCGGCAAGCCTCTTCCGGCGGCCCTTCAAACAACACCGTCTCCGCCTTCAAACTATCCAGATCGATTCTCCGTTCCGTGACATATTTTGCTCCGCGTAGGGCGGCGATGGGCTTGCGGCTCGTTAGAATCACCATATTCAAGCGTCCCGCCGCCGCGGCCCTCAGCCCGTCGAGCCCGGCGACGGCGCCCGAAGGAACGTAAATCCGGCAGCCCTGCCGCTCCGCTTCAGTGAACCACTCCTCATGGTCCAGCAAGCCACCTACGCTCATGACCATGACGTCCTTCTGGGCGCGCAGCGCTCGTGGAACAATCTCCGGCAATGCTGCCTGGCTGGCCGCTTCGATAACTAAATCGGAGCGGCGCACCAGTTCATCCATTTCGACCACCGCCGGCCGCGATCTGAGCTGTGCCGCGAACTTCTCCGCTCGCGCCCGGTCCTGGTCGGCGACGGCCACTAGCACCGCGCGGCTGGACTCGGCGTCGAGCGCCGCGGCCAGAATCTGGCCGATTGCGCCCACTCCTAATAATCCGACTTTGAGAGCTTCGGAAGACATTTAGGCAAGTTCCAGCATGCGGTCGATGGCGCGCCGCGCCTTGCTTGCGATCTCCCTGGGCACTGTCACCCGCGGTGAAAGCGTCTCCAGCGATCGTATGACGTTATCGAGTGTAATGGTTTTCATGAAAGCGCAGACCGCGTTCGGATTCACGGGATAGAACGAGCGGTCCGAGAACTCCTTGTTCAGCCGGTGCAGAATGCCCATCTCCGTTCCCACCGCGAACTCCTTCGCACTCGATGCGCCGATGTGCCGCAGCATTCCTTCCGTGGAGAGAAAGAAGGTGCGATTGAAAGGCAAGCTACCGTCCAGCGCCTTGGCCATGCACGAACTCACGCATCCGCACTCGGGGTGCAACAGGAGTTCGACGTCGGGATGGGCTTCCAGCACTTCGCTTACGTCTTCCGGCCGGATCGTGCGGTGCACGTGGCAATAGCCGGGATAGGCGATGATGTTGCTGCGCTCCGCCTGCCGCGCCACCACCTGGGCCAGGAACTTGTCCGGCAGAAAAAGAATGGGCCGCTCCGCCGGAATCGCTCGCACTACTTTGACGGCATTGGCGGAGGTGCAGCAGTAGTCGCTCTCCGCCTTCACCTCGGCGGACGTATTAATGTACGCGACCACCACGGCATCCGGAAAACGCGCCTTCCAGGCGCGCAACTCGTCCGCTGTGATGGCCGCCGCCAAGGAGCAGCCGGCCCGCAAATCCGGCAGCAAAACGGTTTTATCCGGGCAGAGAATCGCCGCCGTCTCGGCCATGAAATGCACGCCGCAAAAGACGATCGTCTCCGCTCCCGTGGCCGCGGCGCTTTGCGAGAGCCGCAGCGAATCCGCCACGTAATCCGCCACCTCCTGCACCTCGGGCCGCTCATAATGGTGGGCCAGGATGATGGCGTTGCGCTCGCGGCAAAGCTGCCGCACGCGCTCCTGCTTGGCCAGGATCTCTTCCGCGGAGTCCTGAATCTCCTCGATGGGCGGAAGCGTGTAGCGGGTTTCGTAAGTTTCGCTGGAGGTTGCTGGAGTCATTTTGTTTGTCCTTGGGATTAGAGTCGTTGGCAAATATCGAGCGCGTGCGCCGAATGCGTCAGGGCGCCTATGGAAATCGCATCCACGCCGCAGGCGGCGTACTCCTCGATGTTGGCTTCGGAAATATTTCCGCTGGCTTCCGTCAAAACGTGGTCGTGCAGATCTCGCGCGCGCAGATCGGCGATCACTTCCGATATCCTCGCGGGCGGCATATTGTCCAGCAGCAGGCAGCACGGGCAATCGCTGCTCTCGTCCGATTCCCGTACGCGGCGGAAGGCCTCTGCCGCCGCCAGGGCCGATTCGCGGCTGCGTACTTCCACTTCTATGAACACGGCGGAGTCGCGCGCCGGCCAGGCTCGCTCGATCGCCATGCGTGCGGCCTCCGCCTCGCGGCCGGCCACGAGCGCCAGATGATTGTTCTTGATCAGGATCGCGTCCCACAGCCCCAGCCGGTGCGTGCCGCCGCCGCCCAGATGCAAAGCGCGCTTGTCCAGCATGCCCCACGGCGTCTTCCGCGTGCCGATGACGTGAGCATCGGGGTTGCGCCGGTGAACCACATCCTGCAGGTTCCGTGTGGCGCTCGCGATGCCGCTTAAGCGTTGGAGAAGATTCAGCCCCGTCCTCTCATATGCCAGCAGCTTGCTCCGAGGCCCTTCAATTTCGAGGATGGCGTCTCCGTTCTCGATGGCTTCACCATCCTGTTTGTGTACCGCGACTTTCAGGCCGTCTCGTCTCAGCAGCCAGCACAGTTCGGAAACTCCGGCAATTACCCCCCGCTCTTTGGCTAATATCTTCGCGCTCGTCACTTCATCGACCAGCCTTAGCGCCGCCACGGTTAAATCGCCGGAGCCAGTATCCGAAGACAACAGTTCATCCAATAATGTCCGCACGGAGTTTAGGTAAGCGGGATTCTCCAGGCGCAGGCTCTCCCCGCGGAAAAATGCCCGCCGCAACCGTGCCCTCCGCGGTGTGCGAGCCGTCTGTGTGGTCTGCTGCGTCATTTGAGCAACAATCCGTGATCGTGCAACTGCGTCCTGGCACGCGCGATCATCTCCGGCCTGCTCGCCTCCACCGTGTGCAAATGCACGCCGCGCGTGAGTGACGAAAGCAGGCTGGCCTTCGTGCTCCGCCAGCGAGCCACGAAGTCCTGCACGTCCGCCCGCGATTCGATCATCAGCGACCCGCGCATCTCGCCGTAAAGGGAGTGCTCCACGATCACATCCAGGACGCGCACGCCGTTGTCCACGAAAATCTGTAGCTCCTCTTCCGTGCGCTCCGGCGCATGCTGGCAGGCGATTACGGCGCGGTGGGTGTCCCGTGCCGGCTTAGCCGGCAGCCGATAGCCCCGCGGCGTCGAAAGAATGTCGTTGCGCTCCGCGCGGAGTATGGCGACGTCCTGCACCACGCACTGCCTGCTGACCCGGAAATGCCGGGCCAAGTCCGTTCCGGCCACGGGCCCGCTTCGTCCGCGCATCCATTCCATCATGCGCCGGCGGCGTGCCGCGCCGGACGCGGCATGCCTATGCGCTCCATTCTTCTGTATTCGCGCCCTTGCCAAGGTGTCTTGTCACCTGTCTTTAATAGTAGCTAGTCAGGTGTGATTATACCATGGGCAACCGGAATTCGTACCCGTTACGAATTCGGCGCAGCCGCCCGGGCTCCTCCACAAATTCCGTCCGGGGAAAGCGATAATCGGAGATTATGCGAATGATTGGATTGCTCTTCGCGGCACTCATCGGCCTCGGCATCTATTACTATTTCCTCAAGCAAGCCGCGCCCGCTCCGGGCATGGTCGCTACTCAGGCCATTTCCACAACCGGCGTGGAGATGGACCTGAACTCCATCGCCCAGGCCGAACGCATGTACTTCGCGCAAAATGGCTCCTATGGCGATCTGGACCAACTGACCTCCAGCGGCACGATGAACCTCACCCGAACCAGCCGTGATGGGTACACGTATTCGATAGAAACCGGACAAAATGGTTTCACTGTGACCGCGCGTCACCCCGAAGTGCCTTCCAGTGGAGGTTTTACGCCTCCGCACTACCCGGTGATCTCCGTCGACCAAACCATGCAATTCCGCGAGGAATAGCGGCGGGGACTTGTTCTCCCGGAGCCCTTGCGCTCTTTTCTGCCGTCACCCCCCCGATAACGACCTGCTTCGCGGTCGCCCGCTTCCGAACCCGCCGTGCCCGTGTGCTAGAATCGAAACACCGAATGGATGCGCAGATTCAGCGGCTCGTGCACTTGCAAGCTTTAGACGTGCGCCTAGCCGAACTGCGCAAGCGCCTGGAAGCGATTCCCGCGCAGATCGCCGCCGTGGAAGCGCGGGTCGGCGAGGCCCGCCGGCAGATCATCTCCGCCAAAGAAGCCCTCACCACAAGCCTCAAGGACCGCAAGACGTACGAAATGGACGTGGACTCCTGGAAGGAGCGGGCGCGCAAATACCGCGACCAAAGCTTCGCGGTGAAAACCAACGAAGCGTATAAGGCCTTGCAACACGAAATCCAGCATGCGGAAGGGGAGATGACTCAGGCTGAGGACCGGCTGCTCGAGCGCATGGTTGCCGGCGAGGAGTACGAGCGCCAGGTGAAGACTGCGGAGCGTTCCGTGATCGTTGTGGAGAGTGAGACACAGACGGAGCGGCAAAAGATCCAGTCCGAGCAGGCTTCGCTTCAAGCGGAATTGACCGCCAAGGAGGCCGAGCGCGGCCAGATCGCCTCGGAAATTCCCGCGGAACTGCTGGACACTTACGAACGCGTAGCTGTGCGCCGGCACGGAATCGGCCTCTCCGAGGTGCGCGAGGAAGCGTGCAGCCTGTGCGGCTTGCGCATACGCCCGCACGTCTTTCAGGAGTTGCGCCGGGGCGATTTCCACGACGTCCTTCAGTGCGAAACCTGCTCGCGAATTCTGTACTACATCGAGCCGCCCGCGGCCCCGTCGCCCGATGCTGAATCCAAAGCCAGCGCCGCGGGAATATCCGCGAATGAAACCTGAGCGGCTCGCGGTTCGATTCCTATGATGCGGCCGCCGAAACCCTCTTCTGGAAGGCTGCTCTTCGCGGCGCCGGAAAGACCCGCCAACGTTTTCATTGCCAATGTGGATGGAGCTTCGCGCGGAAATCCCGGTCCCGCGTCTTACGCCGTAGTTGTCCGCGGTCCCGATGGCACCACGCGATTCGAGGCCGGGAAATACATCGGCCGCGCCACCAATAATGTCGCGGAATACTACGCGCTGATCAGCGCGCTCGACTATGCGGTAGCGCAGGGAGTCGACCGCTTGCTGGTGCGCAGCGATTCGGAACTCTTGGTACGGCAGATGGAAGGCCGCTACAAAGTGAAGAGCCCGGACTTGCGTCCCTTGCATGAGCACGCGCGAAAACTCGCGCGTGGCTTGGCTTATTTCGCCGTCGAGCACGTGCCTCGCGAGCGCAATCGGGAGGCCGACGAACTTGCCAACATCGCGCTCGACCGCACCAGTTCGAGCGGCGGCGCAAACGTCGCGGCCGGCGCGAAACTCGATCCAACAGCCAAAGAGAAGCCGGAACCGGAAGCTGCGGCGAATCGCGGCGCGAAAGCTTCCGCGCGAGACAGTTCAGCACCGCATAGTTCAGCGCGGACGAGCGGCGAACGGCCGAATGAACGAGCGATTGGACGGGTGATTGAAAGGGCCATTCGCGCGCGCTATTCCGGCGGCGCGCTGCATCCGCTCGAGCCGCACGACCTCGCCGAAGACGAGATCGTGGAGATATCGATCCGCCGCCCGCGAAATCCCTCCTGAGAAAAGACCTCTTGAGCGGCACGCAAACGTGGGATCCGGAGCGCTACGCGCGGAACGCGCGATTCGTCTCCGATCTCGGCATGCCGGTCGTGCAGCTGCTCGCGCCGCGACCCGGCGAACGAATCCTCGACCTGGGCTGCGGAGATGGCGCGCTCACGGAAAAGCTGGCGTCGCTGGGATGCGAAGTCGTAGGCGTTGACGCCGGCGAAATGCAGATTGCGGCGGCTCGAAAAAGAGGGTTGGATGCTCGCGTGATCGCGGGCGAAGCGCTGCCGTTTCGAGATGAATTTGACGCAATCTTCAGCAATGCCGCATTGCACTGGATGTTGCGGCCCGATGAAGTGATCGCGGGAGTCTGGCGCGCGCTGCGGCGCGGGGGACGCTTCGTGGGCGAGATGGGCGGAGATGGAAACGTGCGGGCGATCAAAGCCGCTTTGGTCGATGCGGTGCGGCGGCGCGGAGTGGATGCGCAAACTCTCATGCCGTGGTTCTTTCCGACGATCGAGGATTATTCGGCGCGGCTGCGAAAAGCCGGTTTCGTGATTTCGTACATTTCTTTATTTCCGCGGCCTACGCCGCTTCCCGGCGATATGGCAGCGTGGCTTGAAACCTTCGCGGAAACTTTCCTGCGGGCATTGCCGCTCGCGGAAAGGCCCGCGTTCATCGAGGAAGTTCGCAAAGCGCTGCGTCCAACACTATGCGATGCTAACGGCAATTGGACCGCCGATTACGTGCGGCTTCGTTTTGCGGCGCAGAAGCCGCGCTGACACAAACTACCTTCGCCGCGTTCATGCGGGGAGCGCGGAAGCCGCGGCGGAATCTTGTTTCAGGTAATAGCAGCGGTAGAGAGTGTCCCGCTGCACGGGCATGTAGCCGGCATCGGAGATGATGCGCCGCAATTCGGCTTCGTTGGTGCGATTGCGCACGCCCGCGGCATAGACGACGTTTTCCTCGATGAGAATACTGCCGACGTCGTCGGCGCCAAACTGCAATCCAATCTGGCAAATCTTGATTCCCGGCGTCAGCCAGCTCGACTGGATGTGGTCGATATTGTCGAGATAGAGCCGGCTGATGGCCAGCGTCTTCAGATAATCCGCGGCGGTGGCTTCGGGCACGCGCTTGCCCAGGGAAGTATTCTCAGGCGCGAAAATCCAGGGAATGAACGCAGTGAATCCGCCGGTATCTTCCTGAATGCGGCGGACGCGCTCGAAGTGGTTCACGCGATGGCGGTAGTCCTCGCCGCAGCCGAACATCATGGTGGCCGTGGTGCGCAGACCCAGCGCGTGCGCGGTGCGGTGCATCTGTTCCCATTCATCGGCGCTGCACTTGAGGCGGGAGATGCGCTGGCGAATTTCGTCGTCCAGGATTTCCGCGCCGCCGCCGGGAATGGAGTCGAGGCCGGCGTCGCGCAGGCGGGCAATGGTATCGCGCACGCTTAGATTCGAGACTTCCGCGATGCAGAGAATTTCGGGCGCGGAAAAGCAATGCAGATGCAGCCTCGGGAAGGCTTGCTTGATGGAGCGCAGCAGATCCTCGTAATAATCGATGCGCAGATCGGAATTCAATCCGCCTTGCATAAGAATGCCGGTACCGCCGAGAGCGATCGTTTCTTCAATTTTCTGCAGGATGGTATCGATCGAGAGAACGTAACCTTCTTTTGAACCCATGGGGCGATAGAAGGCGCAGAAAGAGCAATACTCGGTGCAAAAATTGGTGTAGTTGATATTGCGGTCGATCTGATAGCTGGCCACGCGCGGATCGTTTTTCTTTTTGCGCAATTGATTGGCGGCCATGCCGATGCCGATCAGGTCATCGGACTGGAAAAGATCGAGGGCTTCCTGCTGCGACAGAGTCATCTTCTTTGCGGCTCCATAAGTATGCCTGAGAAACTTTAACGGCTCCCCTGCGCGCGTTCGGCGCGCGGGGGTGCTGGCCGCACGGACTCAGCTGGCGGCACGGGCTCTGCGGAAAGTGACGCGAATTCAATGGGGCGCGCGCGGGGAATCAGTCCGGCGGCGGCGCACTCGCGGAAATAGAGCTCGAGGCCCTCGAGATTGGCGGCGTCCAGCGAGAAATTGATGTTGTCGCGCAGATAGGATTCGAGGTCGCGCGGCGGCAGATCCAGCTTCAACGCCGCGGCCTCTGCGATTTCGCCGATGCGCGCGAGGCCATACTCCTTTGAGGCTTGGAAATCGGCGACGACTTCGGGCGTGACGGCTTCGCGGTGGCCGGCCCAGATGGCCAGGACGCAAGGCTTGCCGGTCCACTCGCGCCACTGGTCGGCGACGTCGTAGACGAAAAGCGTATCGATGCCGGGGACGATCTGGTCGTTTTTTGGGCCAGCGGATTCGTCGGCGCAGCCGCAGCCCTTTGCATCAGGGGCCTTTGCGGCGAGCGCATCCACTTTAAGGCGAATGGCCAGCGCGGGATCGCCGATCACGAGCGCGGCGTCGGCTTCGGCGAGCATCGCGGCGGGATCGGGCGGGGCGTTAATGAATTCGGGAGAAATTCGCCAGAATCTTTTGCAGAGCAGGCGCGTGAGAGCGACGGAGCTGCGTGAGTTTGTGTCCAGCGCAATGCGCCGGGCCTGCTCGATGGGCTTCTTCGAGAGAACCAGGATGCTGCGAACTTCGCCGCGCGCGGCCACGGCCATTTCGGGCAGCACGACCAAATCATCGATGCGCTGGTATTCGATGGCGGGAATGATGGCGATGTCGACCGCGCCCGAGCGCAGTTCCTCGGCACAAAGAGAAGGCACAGTAAAGGATAGGTCGTAGCGGCCGCGCAGGGGGCCGTTGGTAAAGCCCCAGACGAGGGGTGCCGTGTTCAGGAACTCGACGATGGAGATTCTAAGCCTAGACATTTTGAGGTCGCTCAATATAGCACAAGGACCTGTGCCGCTGATTTCAGATGGGGGTTAACGTCCCCACCCCCTCCCCAATTTTTTGTAAGTGCACATTCTAATCGGCTTTAAGTCCAGCATTCTGTAAGTGCGCATTCTACAGGAGTTACGCCCGCGATTGTGCAAGGGCACATTCTACCAGAGTTGCACGAACCTCAGTCAGTCGGACCCAGCGCGAAAGCATGTCGACCGCGAAACGCGCCTCGGACGGGCTGCCGCGCTGAAGGCCGCGGGCTAGGTTTAAACCTCAATCTTCGCCCGGAGCCTGGTCCGATGCTCATTTGGCACGGAAAGTGCGCCGTACCACCCTCCCCCCACCTTTTTTCGCAAGAGTATCATTCCAAATAAGTTGCTGATAGCCGTTGCACAAGATTATCATTCTATGGTACTTAGCTAGAATCTCGCCGGAGGTTGGTTCAGGCGCGGTGAGCGGAACCGCAGCACGAAGACAATATTGCTCTCTGCAAAATTCGAGCATGCTCTATTTTACACCATGAGTAAAGGCGGACTGCTGCGGTAGTAAGGATCACTGGCTTAAACGGTCTGCTTCGAATACGTACTGCGCAATTTCACGGCCCTACTTCATCTTGAAGTCCGCGAGAGCAGGCCTCAGGTTTGAGATCATTGGAAAAGGCTTGGGAGGGATTCTTCGCTTGGTGGCCGGGCAGTCCGGAAAGCGGGCCGAGGAAAAAGCGCGGCCAACTACTCTAGCAGAATGACAACGAAAAGCGTGCGCCCGGGTCCGTGAAACGTTGGGAGCTACAGCGCTGCAGGAGGCGCTGCCGGCGTGCGGGCCAGGGGCTAGAGCTGGCCTTGGAAGCTCCGGGGAGGGTGAGGTACTGTTTTCAGCCGCGGTTTCCTGCCCCTCATCATTGTGCACAAACTGTTCTTCCGGCCAGTTGTCCCCAATTCACCGCCGCTTGTACCTTACTACTTACCCATAAAGCGTAAGGTCGACAGAGGACCAGAGGGAAGGAACCTTACTCGCTTACTACTTCTGGCGTATAGGGCGATTCGCGGAAGGAAGCTATGGTGATTGTGGGGCGTTTGCTCAAGGTGAACGATTAACGAACGGCGAGGGCGACTAGGGCGATGAGAATCAAACTATTACTGCGGTGATTTTCTTGCTGGTTTCGACGCATTCGGCATTTGCCGCCGGGGGAGCTTGCCCCACGAGCGCAAGCTACCTAAGCACCACGAATCCAGCCAGCTCGCTCGTCACGCTAGCGAGCCAGGGGATCACCACCTGCTTCTATATCGCGGCTAACGGCAGCGATTCCAACAACGGCACCTCCGAGACGTCACCGTGGCTACATGCGCCGGGCATGACCAGCTGCACGGGAACCTGCGGCTCGAATGCGCCTTCCGGCGGAACCGGATACATCTTCCGTGGCGGCGACAGCTGGCATCTCGGTAACTCCGGCGCTTCTCCGTATACGAATGGCTGGAATTGGACGTGGAACGGAAAATCTCAATCGTCTCCCATCTACCTCGGAGTCGATCCGAGCTGGTATTCCGGAAGTTCCTGGGCCCGGCCTATTCTCACCGGCGACAACCCCACAAAGGCTTGTCCCGGGGCTGGTCCATGTTCCGTGGCGAGCTGCGTGAACGCGGCGATCAACGGAGCTTACAACCAGATGATCTCGTCAACTCGACTGTGTGGAATGTTTTCGACGATTTCGAGATCACGGGATTCTGCTGGAACGACGGCGAACGTGGGCAACGGCGGGAACGTGATCTTCATACTATAGCGGGGCCGGCCAGGGCACGGTCACCCCCTACTTCTTCGTCCCCGAGCGGCTTTATGTGCATGGCTGGTCGCACACCGCCGGAGGAACGCAGAACGGCGCGTCCGGCATAGCCGGAAACTCGGGATATGCCGGAGTCGTGCTGCAATTCAACATCATAGACGGGTCCGACTCAGACGACACGACGCTCTCTCCGCTGGGCATGAACGACACCGAATCCTACATATTGCGCTACAACATCTTCAGCCATGTGGGCGGAGATCAGGTGATGAGCGATTGCCACCAAATCCATGACAACATCTTTGAATACTGGAATTTTGAAACCAATGGATCGGGCCACGGGGACATCATGTTTTGTGAAAATGAAATTAACGCAGGCGCTTCCAACCCGAATCTTTTCTACAACAATATCTGGCGGTACGTCGGCACTACCTATGGCCAGTCGATCAGTTACATGCTTGACATGGGTACACCGAGCGGGCAGACCGATTATATCTTTAACAACATTACCCATGACGACCAGCCGACCAATGCCGGCGGTTACTGGAATGACGAAGATTCACACGGAAGCTGGGTGCTCTTCAACAACACCATCGTGCCCATGTGGGCGGAAATTGCTGGTTGGGAATGCTAGCACCCCGGTTACGGCGGTGAACAACCACTGGGTGGGGATTTCCTCGAAGCAAGGCTTTCAAAATGCTTCCGTGGCAACAGAAACGAACGGGCTTTATATGAGCTATGCGACGGCGGCATCACAAGGCTACACCTCGGCGAACGATCTCGGGCCGACCTCTTCGTCGAACTCCCACGGCCACGACATCGGGGACGAATGAAACCAGCGGTTATTGCCTCGATAGCGTTCTGCACGACGCGACGGCGGAGGCTGCCTGCATGCTGGGGACAACCGGGGGCTGTGCGTACATTACCTCGAACCGCACACTACAACCAGTTACGCGCCGAACGCCAGGCCTTCGAGCGGTGCGTGGAACGTCGGAGCCTATCAATACAGCACCGAGACGAGCTCGGTCTCAACCTCCGACAAACGTTATCGTCGCTGTTCAGTAGAGTCGTCCCAGACGCGGGAGACTCGGCCTTATTCCCGGCCTTTCACAGGCACCCACAAAAAGCGAACTGCCGATGCTTCGGTGTCTGGAGTCCGGTCGATTCCGCCGTCCCGGAATGCCGGAAGAAACCGCCGCACTCCACCACAGTCCCTAAACCGGGTTCAGTCGACCGCCGCGGCGGACGACTGAGGGATGACAGCCGAGAATTATTGGGCCTGCGGGGCCTTGGATTCGGGCTTGGTGAATTTGCCGTTGTCGACGGGGGCGGTGTCCACCTTTCGGACTGTGGTGGTGATACGCGCGTCGGGAGGATTGGTGACGCGCATCAGGAACGGGAACTTGATACCGTTGCCGATGTCGCGGTAGTCGTCGTAATCGGTCTGCGTGGGCGCATTGCCCACCGGGAGTTGGGGATCAACAACGACCTTGCGGATGAGCAGGCCCGTGGAGGTATTCGAAGAAGAGGCGTTCGGCCGGCTCTCCCTGGGGCGTGCCGACGACGGCGTAGGCATCGTGTTCGCGTGCGAAAACCTCGATCTTGGCGGTGCCGCGAGCCTGGAGCCGAGCGTATTCCTTGCTCAAATCGAGCGGTTCGTAGAAATCGGCCATGCGCACGGTGCGTACCTCGTCCGTTCCTTTCATATCGGCAACCACGCCGCGGGCATTCTGCGTCCAGCCGGTGGTGCCATCGAAACCCATGGCCGTGGTTCCGCCATTGGGCGCGTGAACGATGCTGACCATCAGGTTAGGCGCCTTCAGATACTGCTCGATTTGCTCTTGTGGCGGGCCAGCAGCAGCACCTTCGCCGCGACCGCCGCCAGCGCCTCCGCGGCCGCCGCCGGCGCCACCGCGGCCTTCGGCAGCAGCGGGAGCCTCACCGCGGCCTCCAGCGCCTCCGGCCGGGGGCGCTCCTCCGCCCTGGGGCGGGGGCGCATCGCGCGTCTCCATAATCGTGACGCTCGAGACTTTGCGCATGGCCTGCTCGCCGCCAAGGGCCTGTACGTAATTGGCGAGAATCTGATCGGCGGAAGGACCTTGGCCTCCCGGCCGCCGGGCCGCGGAGCGGCCGGCTCATCGGAATATTGCAGCGTGCTCACCGGATCATTGGTGCCCTTGTGGCAGGTGTAGCAGGTGACTTCCTGGCGCGCGTCGAAATTGTTCTTGTTGATCTCCATCATCATGGTGATCATTTTGCGCGCCGTCTGCTTGGTCATCAGATCGTCCTTGGAACGATCCTCGACGTGGCAAAAACCGCAGTTCACGCCGAGCGAGCCGGCCATCACGCGCATGGTGGGAACGACCTGCTCGGCCGGAATTTCCTTGAGCACCTGAATGTCTTAAAAGCCTGCTCGGCCGTTTTTCCGGCCAACTGCTGGGGTTGTTGCGCGCCGGCAAAAATCACCGCCGTAAGAACCAAGCCGACAGCGGCAGCCACGATGCGCCGCGAAACGAATGTTGTTGCCATATCCAGACTACCCCTCTCGAGAGTGCGGAATCCGGTTCGAACCTTGACTCGGACATCGTACGCTTGTATCGGCGGGGACTCAATCCCCAAGGGTGCGGGAGGCGCCAAAGAGGGATTTCCCGGTGGCCGCGGTGCACTCGAAACGATACAGAGAATTTCAAGTCTGAGATTTCAAATTTCAAAGAAAAATTTAAGATTTCAGAAACACGGTTCGCTTGACAGAAGCGGAGGATGTGAACTAGGGTTCGCGGCGCTGTGGACCTGGACCACTCCCTCTCGTGGCTGGCGCTGCGGCTGACGCCCGGGCTGGGCGCGCGCCTGACGGGCAAGCTGCTGCGCCAATTCGGCGGGCCGGAAGAAATTTTTCGGGCGTCGCTCACCGAACTGGAAGGCTGCCAATTGCCAGCGGCGGCGGCACAGGCGGTGTTCGGAAAGAACGCGTTTCGCGACGCGGAGAAAGAGTTAGCGGAGGTACGCAGGGCCGGAATCCGACTGGTCACCTGGGAGGAGACCGAATATCCGAGGCTTCTGACACAGATTTACGACCCGCCGCCACTGCTGTATGTCCGCGGAAACGTGGAGGTTCTGAGCCGGCACGCGATTTCCGTGGTGGGAACGCGACGCCCGACGCCTTATGGGAATCAAATAACAGAGCGATTGGCGCGCGACCTGGCCGAACGCGGTCTGGTAATCGTAAGCGGGCTCGCGCGCGGGATCGACAGCTCAGCCCACCGCGGCGCCTGCGCCGCAACACGGGGCGGGACGATCGGCGTCCTGGGCTCCGGCATCGACGTCATATATCCGAAGGAGAACCGAAAGCTCTTCGACGAGGTGGAAAAGCGAGGAGCGGTCGTGACGGAGTTTCCGCTGGGGACACATCCCGCGCCCGAAAACTTTCCCGTGCGCAACCGCATCGTGGCGGGGATGGCGCTGGGAGTGATCGTGGCGCAGGGAGCGCAATATTCGGGTTCGCTGATCACTTCGCGGCTGGGAATGGAGTTTGGGCGCGAAGTGTACGGGATTCCGGGGAACGTGACGGAGCCGATGAGCTTTGCGCCGAACCAACTGATCAAGCAGGGCGCGAAGCTGGTGACGAACTGGGAGGAGGTCGTGGAGGAGCTGCCCACGGAAGTGCGCGCGGAGCTTTTTCCGATGGAAGCAACCACGGCGGAGGAGCGAGCGTCCCTGTTTGAGGGGAGCCTCTCGCCGACGGAGAAGCGGCTTTTCGAGCTGATTCGCATAGACGAGCCGATTCATGTGGACGAACTGGTGGAGAAGACGGGGCTGAGCTCGTCGGAGACGCTGGCGGCGCTTTGCGAGATGGAGATGCGGGGGGTGATCCGGCAGATGCCGGGGAAACAGTTTGTGAGGGTGCTGCTTTAAGAGCGAGGAGTTGTGGTTCTGCTATGGTTGAAGGAATGACAGGCAGCGAAGGTCGGGTTTGGCGGCCGAATGGCCGCAGTGAGGCGCGTTCTGGGTTAGTTACGTTTGCTTTAGGTAGCGGAAGGGAACTTATTCGCCCGCGGAAGGGCGTTTCGGTCTAAAAGAAAGGTTTATGGCACGCTCACTCGTCATCGTCGAGTCGCCTGCAAAGGCGAAGACGATCAACAAATATCTGGGACGCAACTATCTGGTGAAGGCGTCCTACGGCCACGTGATGGACCTGCCCCGCAAAGAGCTGGGCATCAACATCAAGCGCGGCTTCGAGCCGACGTATGAGGTGAGCCCGGAGAAGGCGGAGGTGGTGGAGGGATTGCAGAAAGCGGCGGAGAAGGCGGAAGCCGTGTATCTGGCGGCCGACCCGGACCGCGAAGGGGAAGCGATCTGCGCGCATCTGGCGGAGCTTTTGAAGCCGAGCATGGCGGCGAAGAACGGCAAGAACGGGTCGAATGGCGCGGGGAAGAAAAAGAAGAAAAAGCGCAAAGGCGATGGAGAGGCCGAGCTGCGCCGCGATCACATCTACCGGGTGATGTTCAACGAGATCACGCCGCGGGCGATTCGCGCGGCTTTCGAGCATCCGGGCGAGATCAACGAAAATCTGGTGGACGCGCAGCAGGCGCGCCGAGTGCTGGACCGGCTGGTGGGTTACAAAGTTTCGCCGCTGCTGTGGGACAAGGTGCGCCGCGGGCTATCGGCGGGGCGCGTACAAACGGTGGCGCTGCGGCTGATCGTGGAACGGGAGCGCGAGATTCGCGCTTTTACGCCGGTGGAGTACTGGACGCTGCACGCGCAGCTCGCGGCGGCCGAGCCGCCTTCGTTCGAGGCCAAGCTGGCCAAGCATAAGGGCGAAGATATCGAGGTGCACACGCAAGCAGAGGCCGACGCGATCATCTCGGCGGTGGAAAAAGCGCGCTGGCAGATTTCCGAAGTCACGCAGAAGGAGAAGCGGCGGCATGCGCAGCCGCCGTTCACAACGTCTAAGCTGCAGCAGGCGGCTTATAATCGGCTGCGGTACACGGCCAAGCGCACCATGGCGCTGGCGCAGCGGCTCTATGAAGGCGTGGAGCTGGGCAAAGAGGGGTCTGTGGCGCTGATCACGTACATGCGCACCGACTCGGTGCGCGTGTCGGGCGAGGCGCTGGGACAAGCGCGTGAGCTGATCGGGACGGAATTCGGCCAGAACTATCTGCCGGAGAAGCCGAACTTCTACAAGTCGAAGAAGGAAGCGCAGGAAGCACACGAGGCGATCCGCCCGACGGACGCGTGGCGCAAACCGGCGGACGTGAAGCCGTATCTCAGCGACGATCTTTTCAAACTGTATCAGCTGATCTGGCAGCGGTTCGTGGCTTCGCAAATGGTTCCGGCGGTCTATGACCAGACAAGCATCGACATCGCGGCGGGCGATTATACGTTCCGGACGACGGGGTCGGTGATGAAGTTCGAGGGCTACCTAGCCGCCTATCAGATTTCAACCGAACGAGAGGACGACGAGGCCGCGGAAAGCGACGAAGGGCGCCGATTGCC
Organism: uncultured Acidobacteriota bacterium; assembly: GCA_963703785.1. Classification (GTDB taxonomy): domain Bacteria; phylum Acidobacteriota; class Terriglobia; order Acidiferrales; family UBA7541; genus Palsa-189. The sequence goes on from CAVPFR010000029.1 coordinate 116,173, forward strand.
GGCGGTGACGCAGGGCGAGATCTTGCGCCTGGAAACGCTGCGTCCGGATCAGCACTTCACCGAGCCGCCGCCGCGCTACTCGGAAGCGACGCTGGTGAAAGAGCTGGAAGATAAGGGCATCGGGCGGCCGTCGACCTACGCGTCGATCATCTCCACCATCGTGGAGCGCGAGTACGTGAACAAGGACCAGGGCCGCTTCACGCCGACAATGCTGGGCGAAAAAGTGGCCGAGCTGCTGGTGAAGAGCTTCGACGATATCTTCGACGTGAGCTTCACGGCGCGCATGGAGGAAGAGCTCGACGAAATCGAAGAGGGCCGACTGGGCTGGAAGGATTCAGTCAAGGGGTTCTATACACGGTTCGAGCAGGATCTGGAGCAGGCCAAGGGCGACATGGAGTCGTACAAGGCCGGCATTCCCACGGGACGCAAGTGCGAGAAGTGCGGGCAGGGCGAAATTCTGGAGCGGATCAGCCGGCTGGGCTTTTTCCTGGGATGCTCGCGGTATCCGGATTGCGATTTTATCGAGGACCTATCGCCGGAACCGAGCGGCGAGGGCGAAACGGAAACGCCGGCCTGCGACAACTGCGGGCGCGAGATGGTGGTGAAGCGCGGGCGCTGGGGCTCGTTCCTGGCGTGCTCGGGCTATCCCGATTGCAAGACCACGAAACGGATCATTTCCGGGACGAGGCGGGCACGGCAGCCGGACGTGCCGCTCAACGAAAATTGCCCGGAATGCGGGTCACAACTGGTGATGAAGCACGGGCGTTACGGCGAGTTTATTGGCTGCAGCGGTTATCCGAAGTGCAAATTTATCCGCGCTAAGACCCTGGGCATTAAATGCCCGAAGTGCGGGACGGGCGAACTGTTGGAGCGCAGGGCCAGGAAGGGCCGGCGGCGAGTGTTTTACGGCTGCAACCGCTATCCGGAGTGCGATTTCACATCGCCTCACAAGCCCATCCCGGAGCCTTGCCCGAAATGCGGGGCGCCTTTTATCGTGGAGAAGAATACCAAGACGGAGCACACGAAAGCCTGCGTCAAGGAAGGGTGCGATTGGGAGATCGCCGCGCCGGAAGGCGAGCAGAAAGAAGCCGCGCCGGAAGAAGTAACGGTATCGGGCAAGCCGTGAGCAGCACGCCGTTCTTCCGTTCTTTTCTTACGGATCGACAGCAGGCGCTAGAGTCGCACGCCGAAAATCTGCTACATTCCAGGTAGATGAAAGCGGCCATCGAGAAATTTCTGGCGCACCTGCGTTCGGTGCGCAACGCTTCGCCGCATACGCTGCGGAACTACAAGATGGACCTGGAGCAGTTCCTCGCCTATCTGACCCCACCCGATGCTCCGGCGGCGCAGGTGGCTCAGATCGATCACCACATCATTCGCGAATACCTGGGCTATCTGCACGACAAGAAACTGCAAAAAAGCTCCATGGCGCGGAAGCTGGCGGCGCTGCGGTCGTTTTTGAAGTTTTGCGCCCGCGAGGGGATGGTGCGGGAAAACGCGGCCCGGCTGGTGGCCACGCCAAAACTGCCGAAGCGAGTGCCATCGATTTTGAGCGCCGAGGAGATGAACCAGTTTCTGGACGGGCTCGCGGAGGCGGAGATGCGCGGCAAAGCGGGAGGAAAGCGGCGGCGGCCTTCAAAAAAGGCCGAGGATTCGGCTCGGCTGATGCTCGAGCGGGACCGCGCGATTCTGGAACTGCTTTACGCTTCTGGGCTGCGGGTGAGCGAGTTGACGGGGCTGGATATCAAAGACATGGACCGCAAGGAGCAGATGTTGCGCGTCCTGGGCAAAGGCAGCAAAGAGCGCATTATTCCGTATGGGTCAAAGGCGGAAGAGGCCATGAAGCGGTATTGGCCGCTCCGCGCGGACCTGCTGGCTCGAGCGGGAAAGAGCGGCGAGGCGCAGGCCATCTTTCTAAATCTCGCCGGCCGGCGCATGAACGCGCGGTCGGTGGAGCGGATGGTGAAAAAATACGTGCGCCTGATGAACGTCAATTGGGATTTGCACCCGCACTCGCTGCGGCATGCGTTTGCCACGCACCTGCTGGCCGATGGAGCGGACCTGCGCGCCATCCAGGAACTCCTGGGGCATAGCTCGCTTTCCACCACACAGCGCTACACGCACGCCTCCATCCGGCAGTTGATGGAAGTTTACGACAAAGCGCACCCGCACGCCTAAGCTCCGTGGTTAACCCTGGGGTTCCCCCGCAATCCAGAGGGGCCTGTTACTGATTTTATCCCCCGACATTAGTATTTGTTGCGGTCTCTCAAGCGGCTGAGATATCTTCCCTTCGTTTGTGGCCGTTCGCTTGTGGCCATTCGCTGTAGGGGAGTGAGAGAACGTGAGACGACTTCTGCGGCTGACGCTGCACGGTCTTACTGGCAAACGCGCCTTCGTGTTTCTGGCCATTCTGGCGGCCATTGCCGCGGCGCCCGCCATCAGCTTGGCGCAAACCGATGAGATTCAAGTCTACGACGCCGAGATTGAGGACGTGGGCGTATTCAATGTCATGGTGCACAGCAATTTTACGCCTATCGGGCGAAAGACCCCCGATTTCCCCGGCGGCATCATTCCCAATGACTCGGTTAATGGCGCCGTCGAATGGGCTTACGGTGTGACTCCGTGGTTTGAGCAGGGGCTTTATTTCCCGGTGTACACGGCGTACTCCCAGGACCGTGGCGGGTCGCTGAACGGCTTCAAGATACGAGAGCTCTTCGTGCGGCCGCACGCCCACGACCACACCTTCTTCTACGGAGTGAATTTCGAGTTCAGCGTCAATTACAGCTATTGGGAATCCAAACACATTACCTCCGAAGTGCGGCCCATCGTGGGAGTGCACCTGCATCCGATCGACCTGGTCTTTAACCCGATTGTAGACACCGATTACTCGGGCGGTTTTGGGAATCTCGAATTCGTTCCGGCGGCGCGAATCGCGTACAACCTCAACGACAAATGGGCTGTGGCCGTCGAGGAGTATGCCGATTTCGGGCCCATGCACCACTTCCTTCCAGCGAACGACGAGTTTCACGAGGTTTGGGCGGTCCTGGATCACAGCAACAAGTACGTGAATATAGAAACTGGGGTTGGAGTTGGTGTGACGGGTGGGGCAGACAAGTTGACCTTCAAGCTGATGTTGTCACGCGACCTCAACGCCAAAGAGAGCACGACGGCGCAACCTGGCGGTCAGAAGTGATCGGCCCGGCAAGAGCGACCCCCAAATAAGAGAATGCCGGGCATCCCGACCGGCAGCCCGGACCACCAGCCGCTGGTCGCCTACGTGATAAGCCTCCGGGCCAAATAAGCGCTCCAACACCCAATTCTAAGGATCGAATGAGGGAGGCTTGGCATGTCCCCGAGCGGATTGATCGAGTACAAAGACGCCAGTCCGGAAGTGCGCGCCGTTTACGACGACATCATGGCCACGCGGAAAACCGACTGGGTGAATAATTTCTGGAAGGCGCTGGCGCGGGACCCGGCGGCGCTGAAGCGGAAGTGGGAAGCAGCCAAGCAGGTGATGGCGCCCGGCGCGCTCGACGCGTTGACGAAGGAGATGGTCTACCTGGCGGTCAGCGTGACAAATCAGTGCGGCTATTGCATAGCCTCGCACACGGCTGCGGCGCGGAAGAAGGGCATGTCCGAGGCCATGTTCCTGGAGCTGATGGCGGTGGTGGGCGCGGCCAACGAGAACAATCGGCTGGCGGCGGGATACCAAGTGGAAATCGACGAGCAATTCAAGTAGGGGCCGGTGCTTACGCAAGAGTGGCTGTGCCGCACGCTAAAGGCTCATCCGGGGTTTTCCATCCGAGCCAGGGCCCAGGCGGCGTGCTCGGCAATCAAGGGATCGGTGGATGCGGCAAGTTCGCTCAGGCGCGCACGGATCCGCGAAAAGCTAGGAGTGTCCGCAGGATTTCTCGCGGCAACGTTGCCCGCCGCGACACAGGCATTGCGCACCAGCCCGCGCCATTTGGCTCTGCGAACCGGACTGCCGGTGAAAACGGCGCCGCGGAACTCCTCCTCGCTGAGCGATAAGAGCCACTCCAGTTCTGGAGCGAGCAGCTTCTCGCGCGGCTGAAATGCTGGGGCAGAAGTGACCGGCGCTTTGCGGTTCCAGGGGCAAACGTCCTGGCAGATATCGCACCCGAACACCTGCCAGCCCATGGGGGCGCGCAACTCCTCGGGAATCGAGTCGCGAAGCTCGATGGTGAGGTAGGAGATGCAGCGGCGCGCGTCCATGACATAAGGCTCGATCAGGGCTTCCGTGGGGCACGCGTCCAGACACAGACGGCAATTTCCGCAGAGATCGGCGGGCGCACCGGTTGCCTCGTTGGGAGGCGCCAGTTCGAGCGAAGTCAAAATCACACCAAGGAAAAACCACGAGCCCAATTTCTCGTTGATCAGGCAAGTGTTTTTCGCTTGCCAGCCCAAACCGGCTTTTTGCGCTACAAGGCGCTCGGAAACAGGCCCAGAATCCACATAAGCGCGGGCGTGAAAGGGGCCCCCGAAGTAGTCGCGCATGGCCGCGAGCAGCCGTTCCAGTTTCTCTCCCATAACGGTGTGATAGTCATCGCCCCAGGCGTAACGCGAAATCCATGCCCGTGGCTCGAAACGGCCAGCTTCAGCGACAGCCTCGATGGAGGGAAGGTTGTCGGTGTTGTAGTTCAGCGCGCAGACCACCAGGCTCTTGGCGTCCGGAAGCACGCGCATGATATCCATGCGGCGGGGATCGAGAAGGTAGCGCATCCCGCCAGCATAGCCGCGCTCGAGCCACTCCTCTAAGTTCCCGCGATCAGCCTGCGCTTCGACGGGCACAATTCCGCAAAGATCGAAGCCGAGCTCGATGGCCTTGGCGACGATCCATCGAGTGTCCGCGTCGGCACGCATGCGTTCATTCTGCCCCAAGAAGGGCCCGCTAAGAAGGAGAGCGAACGCAATTCCGCACGGGAGATCGTCCGGGCGAAGTGCGAATCATTTTATTGTTGATTATCTTGCGGTGCCGACGATTTCGATGCAGCAGGAATCAAAGTATCCACGAAGCGTTGCGCCTCCTTGGCACGCGGGCCGCCGGCTTGCGCGATTTGGGTAAACAGGGGCAGGACCCGGTCGCGGAGCGTGGCGGAATTCTGCGCGCCCACCGCGCGGTTGTAATCCTTGACGGCGCTAGTAAAAGCAGCATTGGCCGATGCATTGGATTCAGCGGCAGCAAGACTATCCTCAATGTGTTTCTGCGCTTTGGGAATCACGCTATTCACGTAGTCGCGGGCGTCGCTGGCGCTGGGCTCTTCCCCGTCGGCGAGCAATTGGAACTTGGACTGCAAGTCCCGAAGCTGGTCGAGCGCAGCAGCGTCGCCCTGTTGCACCAGTTCGTCGAAGTGATTTTTCAGGCGCGCCATTTGCCATTGGTCGCCGTCAGCCGGGGAGGACGCTCTTCTTCGTGCGCTGCCCAGAATCAACTGGCCGATCGCAGTATCGCGCATTTGGCGCGCTTCCTTTTGGTGCGCGCCTCCGAAGGATAAGAGCTCATCGAGCATCCTTACCTCTTGCAAAAGATGGCCGGGCGCTTGGGAAGTGGCCGCGAAGAGAGCCGCGGCCCAAAGCTGCTGATTCCGGCGGCGTTCGGGAATCACCTGATCGACGTAATGGGCGGCATCCGACCAGCGAGGACCGACCTGCGGCAAGGCAAGAATGTCGCGCAACGATTTATCGGCGTCGTCGAGATCGCCATCCTGTAGGTAGGCCGTGGCTTTGTCCCACAGCTCTTGCTCCTGCCGCGCGACGCGCTGCAAATCCGCAGCACGTGCTGGCTCGCTGAACTGGCGGCGGAGATTGTGGATGGCGGGAACGCTTCCAGCGGGTGCGTCGACGTCCGCGACTGGAGTGGAAGGCGCGCTCTGCGCGAGTGGCGTCGAGGGCGGCGCCGCGTCGAGTGTTGCCGGCGTTTCCGGCGTTTCCGGCGGCTTGGGCGGCACCGCTGCCGGTGTCTCCGTATTTGCCGCGACGTCCTGCGATGCGGGCGGCGAGGGAGATGCCGGTGAGGCCGGCGCAAGCAGATTGAGGCGCCACGCCCAATCCGCGGGAATGTGCAGTGCCGAGATCTTGTAACGGCGAACGAATCCGAGCGCAGCAAGCGCCATGACAGCCAGAATCGCGCAGGCAGCCACAGCTTTACGCCCCGGATGGGAGTTCGGCCGCGCGGGCTTCGCAATGCTCGCGAAGAGCGGCCGCGCCTCGGGTTTGGCAATCGGCGCTGCGCCGGCAGGACGGGCGATGGCACTCATCGGCTGCGAAGGCTGAGGCACGGTCCGGGAAGGAATTTGTGCTTCAGCCGCGGCTTGAGGGGCTTTTCCCGTCAGGGAAGCGTTGAAGTTTTCGAGGTCCTTGAGCAGCTCTTCCATGGACTGGTAGCGCTCTTTGTCATTCTTGCAAAGAGATTTCAAAACGACTCTTTCGAGCGCAATGGGACATTCAGGAAGCAATTGCCGTATTGGAGGAGGCTCCTTCTGCAGAATGCTCAGGAGCAGCGCACCATGATTTTCACCGGTGAAGGGCCGCTGATAGGCTGTGAGCTCGTAGAGCACCACTCCGAGCGCCCAAATATCGGAGCGCGCGCCGGCGTTCTGGCCGCGAAGCTGTTCGGGGAGACATGTAGGCCAGCGTGCCGAGCAGCGTTCCGGTCTGGGTTTGGGAAGTAGATGCCAGGCGGGCGATACCGAAGTCGACGACTTTGACGACTCCATCGCGGGTCACGACGATATTGGCCGGCTTGACGTCGCGGTGGATCACGCCACGACGATGAGCGTAATCGAGGGCGCGGCAGGTTTGGAGCACGTAGCCGAGCCTTGTGGCCAGGGGTAGCGCGGGGCTGCGAGCGATGATTTTCTCCAGACTTTCCCCTTCCAGATACTCCATGGCAATAAAGGGAGCACCGCCCGATTCCGCCAACTCATAGATCGTAACGATGTTGGGATGCTGCAAACCGCCGGCGGCCCTGGCCTCGCGGTAAAAGCGCTCCAGCAAAGCTGGGTTCTCGGCGACTCCAGCGGTGATGGTTTTTACGGCGATAAGGCGGCCAATGAGCGGATCGTGTCCCTTGAAGACGACGCCCATGGCTCCGCGGCCGATCTCCTCCAGGATTTCGTATCGGCCAATCTGTTGTTTTTCGGTTTGCGGCATGACGGTACGGCTCGCCTTAGGGTTAGTTTACCGGCGAGGCGGGCGCAGTACGTGGAGGCTCGGTGGGAAGCGTAGCGGAGGCGTTAACCGTAATCAGTTGGAATCGTTACCGCCCAGAGAGGCGGCGAGGCCTATTGAGGTTGTCCCCTCCTTTCACATCAACAGGGGGCGGCCTTCGGCGCCGGGGCTGCGGGGGCCGTCGGCGGCGTCAATAGCGTTTGGTAATCCAGCCACTCACGTAGTCGAAGAAGTTCTTCTCCGAATTGGCGTACTGGCCGGGCGTGGTCTCGCAGCGCGTGCATGGCGTGAAGCCATGCACGGCACCCTCGATGACGATCATGTCCTTGTCCTTGGTGGTGGCGGCGTCGTATTCACGCTCCATGTCGCGGACAAAATAATGCGCGCCCATGGCGACGAACAGCTCGGGGACGCGGATCGACCGTACCGCGCAGATGGTGGAGTTGTTGGTGGAGCATTCATCGATCCCATCGAGGCTATTGGTCGAGCGCACCGCGTTGGCGCTCAAGAAGGAACGGATGCTCAGAACTTTGGTGCCGCCGTCGAAGGTCCGGTGCAGGGGTTCGAGCTGCGGCTCGGCGACAAACACCGACTTGACCACCTGGGTCACGATCGACCCGTCGTTGCGCAAAAACTTTTCCGGCCGCGCGGTGCCGAAGATCTCGAGGATGTCGCTATCGTAGTCGAACAGCGCCGCGGCAGCGCCCGGACCGGCGCCGGGGTTGCCGCCGCGCGGGATCACCAGGATGTCGTCATCCGGGTAAGGGTAATCTCCGTGCTTCATTTTTTCGAGCTTGGCGAGCGAAGCATCGATCAGCGCATTCATGCGCTTGGATTGCGCCGCGTAGTAGCGCTTCTGGAAGTCGGCCGAGTAATGCGAGTTCCCATTGGGGTTGAAGCCGTTCTTGGGATCGAAGGGATCGAGATCGGAGTTCACGCGCGGCGATGGCGGATTCGTCTCGTCGATCACCGAGGGGTTGAGCCCGCGCAGTACGTTAACGGGGTTGCCCGGATGCGCGTCGGCGAAGACGATTCCGTCGACGGGCGGGAGTCCGGCGAGTTCGTCGGTGCACTGCACGAGCTTGCCGGGGGCCTTGCAGAAGGCGGTGCCGTTCTCGGCGACGGCTTCGTAGAAGCTCGTGGTTGGCCCGCCACCGCTGTGCCCGAACAGCAGCACCTTGGTAATGCCGGGCTGCGAGCGGAGGAACTGCACGCCGGCCTTAACGTCGAGCGCGAGAGCCTCGAAGCGCACCAGCATCTCGTTGTTCGTAAAGCGCGTATTCACGCACAGGACCATGAAGCCGCGACGGGAAAGCTCGGTGCAGGCCGGGTGGCGCAGGTAGTCCGCCGTGCGGTGGATGACCAGCACGCCGACGTGCGGAGCCGGCCCCGCGTCGGGCGTGTAGAGCGCAGCGTCGGCGCGGCCCAGCGGCAGAAACTTCGGGGAGCTCTGGGCGAGCGCTGCCGCGGGCAAGAAGCTGAGAACGAATGCGGCGACAATTGACAGACGTGGCACGGCGCACCTCTTCGGGGCAGATGATTGAATTCGATTTCAATTCTAACTACGGCGCACAAAACGTACGTCTCATGCCCGCTTGCGTCAACCTCAAATCGTCGCCGATTGTATTGCCGGCTCCAAGGAATGGCCGCTGCGCGACCATTCAGATTTTGTCCGCATGAGCCACTCGCTGCTACAATGCTGAGCCATGGCCGATTGGCGACAGATCCAAGCGCGTATCCGCAAGGCAAAAACGGGCACCGACGCGGCGGCAAAACTCGCAGAACTCTACGAACGCACGCGCGATGCCATGGTGGCATTTGAATTGGCGCAGTGGCACGAGAAGGCCGGAGAGCATGCCGAAGCCGCGCGCTGGTACACAGCGGCGGCGGAACGATTCCGCCGTTCGCAATGGAAGACCAAGGCCGAGGCGGCGCTGGCGCGCCTGCGCTCGGGCGGGACGCCCGTGGAATCAGCCGAACAGAGCAAAGTCGAGGACGTTCCCGAAGCGGAGGTTGCAGAGTCCGCGGCGGAAGAGTCTGAGCCTGAACGTTCTCGTCCCACATCCCAGGCTCGTCCCACATTCGAGGCTCGTCCCGCCGTCCAGACGCGGGCGGCTCGCGCATCCGAAGCGCAGGAAGGCGTAAGCGAGGCGGAGGTCGCAAGCGATGCGACCGAAGGCGAGCCTCGTCAGTCCGAAGAGATGAAGGATCGGGCCGAAGAGATGGAAGGTTCGGAAGCGGCGCCTGCCGCGGCAGAAACGCCCGGGTCGGCGCGGCCGAAGCCGCGGCGGCGCGGAAGGCGGGGCGGCCGAAACCGCCGCCGAGGACCTGCGACGGCCTCTGGAGCAGCGCCATCGCGAGCGCCGATGGCACGGCCTGCACCACGGCAGGACGAAGTTGCACCGGCCCAACCGGTGATGGCGGCAACACCTCCCGAGGAACCGACAGCGCCAGAGAGCTTTGCGCCGGCGGTGGCTTGGCGTGAGCGAAGCCGTGCCGGCGAGCCGGCACTGGCTTCCCGCATGGCGCAACTCGAGTCTCAGGTTCGGCGCTTGCTGGCGTGTCCTCCGGTTCAATTGGACCTCGCGGAAACAGCGCCGGCGGGGCCCGGGGTGCTATTGCTTTCCGATTCGGATCAGGTGACGCACTATTATATTGAGTCCTGCCAAACCCTGCGAATCGCCATAGCCAACCTGACGCGCGGAGGACGGGGAGCCAAAGATAATCCAAAGCTTCGCGAGAGACTGGGCGAAAATCTCGGCATAGCCGAGTCTCGCGTGGCGAGTTACCTTAAGGAGCATTGCGCCGTTCGCTGGCTGCAGCTCGACGAGGGCGCCAGCCATCTCGCTCACTTCGCCATCGCGGTGCTGAGGCCTGTCGTAAACGAATGAGAATCGGGAGAAAAGCTTCCAACTTCCTTTGGCTCTGAGACTTATCGGTTAACACCTGCCGGCGCGAAGGCTCCTGTTTCAAGCCCCCATTGGCCATTCGCAGGGCGCCATTCGACCCGCTTTTTTCACCCTTGAACGCATCCGGGTAGACGCTTTCCGTCAACAACGACGAAACTGAATCAGGACAAGGCACTTCGGGCGCTGGCAGGCGCGCTGCCTTGCAGGGGTTGGCAGGAACTTTTGGTGCATCTTCTTTCACATACTCGGAATTCATTTGTAGAGCCGGAAAGCGAGGCGATTCATGCCTAGAAAAGCAGGCGCAAGTTCGCGTGCGTGGAAACTGGTGGACCTGGCGATGAGCAAGACCGCCGGGGTGGCTTTCGACACGCTGCAATTTTTCAACAAATTCAATCCGAACCCTTCCTTCACGCCGAAATGGTCCGAAAAGCCTTTGCTGAAATCGTGGGAGAAGACCAAGCCCACGCTGGGCTGTCCGCGGCAAACCGATTCGCTGTGCCCAGGCTGCGTGAAAGAGGCGCGCGACGCGATCTTCAGCGGCAAAAAGACTGGCGAGATTTGATGTACGAAAAGGTGGGCGAGATCAAGGCGCAGATCATCGAGCGCGATGGCCAGATCTGGATGGTGAAGGAATGTCCGATCCACGGCACTTACGAGGACCTGATGGCCATCGATTCGCGAATTCCTGGCCTGGATCGAAAAGAATTTCCCCGGCCGCGATATTCCCGCGCACAACGACGAGGGGCTGCACAAGCACGGATCCAGCACGGTGCGGTACGGCCGCGGCTCGGTGCTGACCGTCGATCTCACCAATCGCTGCAACATGATGTGCGATCCCTGCTTCATGGACGCGAACCAGGTGGGCTACGTTCATGAGCTGGGCTGGGAGGAGATTCAGGAAGTCCTGGACAACGCCGTAAAGATCAAGCCGCGGCGCCAGCTTTCCGTGCAGTTCTCCGGCGGCGAGCCAACCATGCACCCGTATTTTCTGGACGCCATCCGCTACGCTCGAAAGATGGGCTACAACAGCGTGCAGGCGGCCACCAACGGCATCGAATTCGCCAAGAGCAAGGACTTTTGCAAGAAGGCCTTCGAGGCGGGATTGCGGTATGCCTACCTGCAGTTCGACGGCATCGGCAACGACGCGAACAGCCACCGCCAGGTGGGCAATCTGTTCGACGTAAAGCTGCGCGCCATCGAAAACATGCACGAGGCGGGCATCGAGATCATCCTGGTCGTCACCATCGTCAACAACGTCAACAACGATCAGGTTGGCGCGATGGTGAAATTCGCGATGGAAAACCCCAAGAAGATCTCCTTCGTGGCTTTCCAGCCTGTTTCCTTCACCGGCCGCGACGAAGACATCACTCCGGAGCGCCGTTTGCGGCAGCGCTATACACTTTCGCATCTGGCCAACGACGTGAGCAAGCAGGTGGGCAGGGTCGAGCCTACCCGCGACTGGTTCCCCATTTCGCTGATCAGCGCGTTCTCGGCTTTTGCGGATTTGGTCGCACGGGCCGGAATCGCATTGGGGCACCGTGAGCTGCGGCTGCCATCCGAACTGCGGCGTGGGCACCGCTCTCATGATCAACAAGGAAACCAAAGAGTGGGCGCCGGTGCCGCGCTTCCTCAACGTGCCGCAGCTGGTGGAGGACGTCAAGAAAATCACCGATGCGGCGCGCGGCAAGACCTTCTCCAACATCATGATGGGTCTGGCCCTGCTTAAGAACTACGGCCCTTTGAAGCGCCGCCGAGCCTGGCCTTGATCGATGTCTGGCGCAAGTTCGACAAGTCCTGGGGTTTGACGCCAAACCACGTGAAGAAATACGGCACTTCCGGCCCCGATCGCACGTTCGAAGACACGAAGAAGCGCCGCAAGAGGATCCCTGGAATTTCCTGTTCATCGCCGGCATGTGGTTCCAGGACCTGTTCAACTATGATTTCCGCCGCACCGAAATGTGCATCATCCCGTACGCCACGCAGCAGGGCGAGATCTCCTTCTGCGCCTACAACACGGGCATCGGCTGGCGCAAAATCATCGAGAACATGTACAAGAACGCGACCGTCGCGCAGTGGTACAAGACCCACGGCAAACACGAGATCTATGCCAAGGGCCGCGCCGTGATCTGCAAACCTACGAGCATTCGCTGGTGATCGACGAGGACGATGCCGCGCGGGTTCGTGACCAAGGAGCACGAGATTCCGCATGACGGCCGCCGAGGAGAACAAGATGCGCCGCCGCAAGGCTCTCGAAGAGGCCGCCAAGGTCCGGGCCATCTACGAGGAGATGGTGCTCAAGAAGCCGCAACCGTCCGTCGTGCAGATCGGTTCTGTGCAACAGATCAAAACGGCCACCGGCCCAGCCCTCACCAAGATCGCGAATGCCGGCGCGACGCAAGCGGTGAATGAAACCGAGGAGGTCGCGGCTCCGGCCGGCGACTAAGCCTCCAGCAAAACAAGTAGTGCGCCACGGCCCCCGCCTCTTTGGGGGCCGTAGCTTTTTGGGGCCGTAATCCTTTTGGAATTGGCAACGACCGCATGCCCTTACCAACTTGCCCCGCTCGCGCATCTATTCCTACAATAATAAAGATGGAAAAAGGAGCGGGAAGCTAACATGCCCATTTACGAATACGTCTGCGACGATTGTGGGGCGCGATACGAGCAGATCGTGATGTCCAAGGCGACAAAGATCGCCTGCCCCAAGTGCGAGAGCGGCCGACACACCTTGCAGCTTCCCGTCTTTAGCGCGCCGGCAAAAGGAAGCTCGGCGGAACCCTCCGCGAACGGCGGCTTGCCCGCGGGACCATGCTGCGGGATGGGCGGCTGCGGCTGCAACTAGCGCGCCGCGTTCGCAGGCTCCTAACTGCGTGGGATTTCTCTCGAACGATGCGAAGCAAATATTCACGGCCGGAACGCCGCTGCCAGGCGTTGGGCGAATCGGGTCGTGGGTCCTGCTAAGCACTGGAGTTCACCTGAAACGCGTGATGCAACAAAGATTGCGCTTAGGCGGTGGTGTATGCGTCAGCATTGGCATTCTAACCGGCGGGGGCGATGTTCCCGGGCTGAACGCGGTAATCAAGAGCGTGGTTTACCAGACCACGGACATGGATCTGGAGGTTATCGGCATACGCCGGGGATGGGAAGGACTGACGCATCTTCGGACGGGACCGAGTTCGATGCGGAATATGTCCGGCCCCTCGACCGCAACAACACGCGGGGCATCGACCGCACTGGCGGGACGATCCTGCATACCTCGCGCACCAATCCGGCGAAGATGCGCCGCGCCGCGCTGCCAGCACACTGAGCAAGGGGAAAAAGCCGAGGGGTTGCGCGTGAAGGAGGACATTTACGACCTCACGCCCGTCGTCCTGGACAACATCGGCTACCTCGGCCTGGAGTATCTCATCGCTATCGGCGGCGACGATACGTTGAGCTTTGCCAAACGGCTGGACACGGAAGGGGTGCGCGTAATCGGCATTCCCAAGACCATGGACAACGACGTCCAGGGAACAGAATATTGCATCGGTTTTTCCACGGCCATCAGCCGCGCCAAAGAAGCCATCACGCGCCAGCGCACCACGCTGGGATCGCATGAGCGCATCGGCATTTTCCGCATCTTCGGCCGGGATTCCGGGTTCACGGCGCTGTACACGGCCTACGTCACCGCCGGACGCTGCGTCATACCCGAAATCCAATTCGAGCTGGACCACCTGATCGAAATCTTGATGGAAGACAAGCGCAATAATCCCAGCCGGTATGCGTTCGTGATCGTGTCCGAGGGCGCGGTGTGGCGTGGACACGAGGTCGCCGAATATGGCGAGGCCGACGCATACGGGCACAGGAAAAAAGTGGATATTGGCCACGCGCTCGGCGAGGAGCTTCGCAAGCGCAAAGGCGAAGAGATCATGGTCAGCGATCTCACGTACGAGTTGCGCAGTGGCGATCCAGACGCGTTGGACCAGATTGTGGCCATCACGTTCGCCAATGTTGCCGTGGACTTAATCCGCGAAGGCGTTCACGGCCGGCTTACCGCCGTGCGCGACGGTAAATATACGCACACGCCGCTCCCGGACCCTAAGCTCGGCGCCCGCAGAATCGATGTCCCCAAGATGTATAACGTCACGCGCTACCGCCCGCATTATGCCGGCAGGCTTGGGTCGCCGCTTTTGCTCTCAGCGGTCGAAAGCTGAGCTCGCTCTTTTGCCTCGGCACTGGCCGTAGTCCTCGCCTCAAGCTATTCGGAATGTCCGCGCGATATATCGCCGGCGGGCACCTGTACGAAAAGCCAGTTACCGTTTTCGGCAATTCAAGAACATATACTGTCTTGGATGCTCGCTTCGGCTTCATACAATAGACCCAACACGGGCAGCTAGAATTAATGGAGTGACAGTCATGGCTGAAGCAACTTACGCAGTAAGGCGTGCCAATCCACGCTTCTCCTTCTTCGCGGATGCCGAAGCGACCCTGCGCGACGGAACTTCCGTTTCCGCCCAAGTCTCCGAGTTGAGCGTGGGCGGCTGCTATATCGATACGCTCGAGCCTATTCCCGTCGGAACAGAGCTGCGCCTCCGCATCAGCCACGGAATAAACAGCTGCGAAATCCCAGGCAAAGTGATCTACATGCACTCGGGATATGGCATGGGTATTTTTGGCGTGGGTGTGGTGTTTGGAGAGATGGCCGCAAAACACCACTCCGCAATCCAGTCCTGGCTGCGCGAACTTGGTGGCAAGCCGGCGCCGAGCCGGCCGAACTAGGCAGCGAGACGTTCGCGTTTTCACATTTCAGATACCGCGTTTTTGTTCCGAAACAGGATGAGCGCCGTTCTGGGAAAACATTCTCCCCGCACGGTGAAAAAGTGTTTCCGGCAAAAAGCGGGCGCCTAAGCGCTCGCTGGACGTGCAACGTTGCTTTCGGTTTATCGATGCGCGTCGCGTAGTACTTTCGTACCATCCGTTCGGTCTTGCGGAGCGCAACTATATTTCCCCGGCGTGTTTTGTGGGGTGAGCCGGGCGAAAGATCGCAGCGCCCGAAATCGGTCCGGCGTTAACCAGCGGGCCGCAACAGAACAATTGAACCGGAGCAGCGCGATGCGCGGGCTCCCCAAGGAGAATTCAAATGAATTCGCGGACTACTCGTGTGCGCGTGGGGCTGCTGGCGATAATTCCGCTGCTGCTGGTGGGCTGCAGCGGCAACAATTCCACGTCGTCCAATACACCTTCGCCTTCATCTTCCGGCCAAATGTCGACGATGATCAGCGATACCCCAACGAACGACTGGGCCGAAGTCGGCGTCAAGGTTTTGAGCATTGCGCTCAAGCCTCAAGGCGGCGGCACGCCCGTGGTGGTGTACAACCCCAACCCGGCGGCCATGATCAATTTGATCGAGCTCGATCAGATCGCCGAAATCCTGAATAGCGTCAGCGTGCCGCCCGGCACCTACACGGCGGCCACTCTCACGCTCAGCGCCAATCCCGGTGACGTGGCCCTCACCGCTTCGTCGGAACCCGATCCCGGATTCGCCGGCACGCCTGGAGAAATAGTCCCCTCCAGCCAAATCCAAATTCAGGGTGCGACGGGCAGCTCCGGCAGCCTCACAGTGCCTTTGAACGTGACTTTTGTTTCTCCCGTGACCGTGACGGCGAATCAAAACAGCCAGATCGATTTTGATTTCGATCTGTCCAATCCGGCCTTCATTGTCGCGCATCCTCCTGTGGGCGGGGGCATGACGCTCTGGGCCGTGAATTTCACTCCCGCTTTGCGGCATCACCCCATTTCTGACGTGACGCGGCTGGTGTTGCGCGACTTGTACGGCAGCTTTGTATCCGCAAACTCGGTTAACAACGTAGATACCTCGATCACGATGACCAGAGTGTTTCCCGTGGAACCGCCGGTGAATCCGGAGAAGGAGATGTCCTCAACCCAAAATCTAACCATTCTGGCGGATGCGAACAACGGAACGCTCTTCTACGACATGGACGCCGGGACGAGGAGCACGATCACCAATTTCAATGGCGTGGCCAGCGGTCTCACCGGGAAATTCCTGCGCATTGCGGCGCGCTATCAGTCCGACGGCAGCCTGGTCGCCGTGCGCATCTGGGTCAGCAGCTCATTCAACACTGTCTGGGTAAGCCCGGAAGGTCACGTGCGCCACGTGCTCATCTCGTCGTCCGCCCTGGTGGTTGACAATGAGGACGGGCAGCCCATTACAGTGGACGTCAACGGAAGCACGCAGTTTTTCTTCCGCGCGCCGTCAAATCCGGCGGTGGACGCTACGCCAATTTGCACCGGGGTGGCTTGCCTGAACGATCTCGTGCGCGGCTTCAAAGTCCACGTAACGGCCGCCGATCCGTTGCAAAATCCGCTGGTCGCTCAAACGGTGGATATCGAGATCGCGCGATTTGAAGGCGCGATCTCATCGCCCAACTCGGCCAACTTCACCTACACGCGCGTCTTCTCGTCCCCAACCTCTCCCGACAATTACACTAAGCAGATGATCTATATCTCCAACTTAACGCCCAACGGCAACGATCCGGTGAGTGGCGCAAAGATCACCGGCTACAAGTGGTGGAACTTCGCCTTCCCCACGCTTGTGGATAGCAACGCTACCGCGGGAGACAATCCCATTCCGGACTTCATCGCGGCAACGGGCGGCTCAGCCACATTCGGTGGCAGCGTGGGCCCCGTGCCGGTCTTCGGAGCTACCTTCGCGACGTGGAACGATCCGGCGAATCCAGCAGGCTGGGCCGCGCCGTGGACCATCCTCGAACCAGCGCCGGTTCCCTTGGCCAGCGTGACTACGGGCTGGATCACAAATGGCGGGGCCACGGGCGGCAGTTTCACCATCGCGGCGGCTGGCGGCACGAGTCATATCCTGGTTGACGCCAGCATCGTCTCGGGTTCCGCCGCGTTGGTCTACCAGGTGGACCGCACGAACGGCATCGTCACCATCAGCCCGGTAAACCTGACGACGCAAGCCGGGTTGAATACGGTACAAACCAATCTGACCCCCGGCACGCTGGTCAAGCTGTTTGGCGTGCCGCAAACCGACGGTAGCATCAAGGCCTACGTGTTCTTCTACTTCACCGGCACGATGCCGATGTCCTGAAGACACCCTCGCTCTAAGACGTTCGGACGCAACGGCCGCGTGCAGCTTTACCCGCGCGCGGCCCGCTTGTTTTTGCCTCGAAAATGATCGGAGCATCCCCCAATGCGCGAAGGCCGCCGGAAGTGATACCCCCCGCTTTGAGAGCTATACCTCTGCCGTCAGGAGTCGCTGCGTTCGCCGTGAGCTTTGGCCCGCGCGGCGAGAAGCTTTTCGACGTCGGCGGCGGAGAGCTCGGCTTGCCTGCCGAGAAGCTGGGTGACCAGCGAGACGTGAGCGAAGTGCTCCACGGTTTCCATGCGGAAAAAGGCGGTAAGCAAGTCCGGACCGTAGGTAACCACGCCGTGATTGGCCAGCAGAATGGCGTCATTGTTCAGAAGCAGCGGCTCGATGGAATCGCATAACTCCGTGGTACCGGGGGTTCCGTAACGAGCCAGGGGGACGCAGCCCAGCGCAAACACGGCTTCGCTGAGAATGGGCTTGTCGAGCGGCATGCCGGCGGCGGCGAAGCCGGTGGCGATGGGCGGATGGGCGTGACAGACGGCGCGGACGTCGCGGCGCAGACTGTAGATGAGCAAATGCATGGCTAATTCACTGGAGGGGGGGACGAGTGCCGGAAAGGGGCCGGCCCTGCATATCGGTGATGACCAGATCGTCGGCGGTCATCAAGCCTTTGCTGACGCAGGTGGGAGTAGTCAGGACATGCGAGGCATCCATGCGCACCGAGATATTTCCGTCGCTCGCGGGGGCGAAATGGCGCGCATGAATCCAGCGGCCGGCCGTGCAGATGTCGCGGCGGTGCGTGTCCTCGGATTTGGCGTTGCCAGGAGCGATGGCTTCAGCGAGCAACGGGTCCTCGCTTTTGTACCAGCGATTAACTCTTCAATTTCAGGCCTCGCGGGCATTCCCCGCTTCGTGAACTGCTTAGGCTAAGGCAATGTCTCGATCCGCCGCTCGCCGGGGCACGCTCTTATGCGATTCGCCGCCAATGTTCGGCAGTTTTGTTGCAGGTCGTACTCGTTAAGATGCCCAGGACGCCTGTTTCCAAAATCTTCTTCTTCGAGGCTTGACTCTGCGCGAGTCTTCCTCGTCTCAACGGCCCGCCTGCGTTAGTGTCAGGCATAGATACCGCGCAGTTTCAACACGAAGGCGACGCGATCGATGGCCAGCATATATGCGGCGATGCGGTTATTCACGCCATTCGCCTCCGAGTAGCGTACCACTTCGTCGAAGCTGTGCTCCATGACATCTTTCAGCCGCTCATTGACCTCACTCTCGCGCCAGAAGAAACCTTGGCGGTCCTGCACCCACTCGAAATAGCTGACCGTGACGCCGCCGGCATTGGCCAGGATATCGGGAATGACGAAGATACCTTTGGCGTCGAGCACCTCGTCCGCGTAGGCAGTGCTGGGCCCGTTGGCACCTTCGCAGAGAATACGCGTTTGGAGGCGTCCCGCGTTCTCGCTGGTGATTTG
This sequence comes from uncultured Acidobacteriota bacterium, assembly GCA_963703785.1. GTDB lineage: Bacteria > Acidobacteriota > Terriglobia > Acidiferrales > UBA7541 > Palsa-189. The sequence continues at coordinate 134,847 of CAVPFR010000029.1, forward strand.
ATTCTCGACGGCGGCTGGCAGGACGATATCGCTTGGCTGGAACAGGATCTCTTGTGCCGGCATGCGCTCTCCACCCCCGGGGAAATCGGGCAGCGGCTTATGCTGGCGCAAAACCCAGTCTTCCACCGCGGGAACATCGAAGCCTTTCTCGTTGTACAGCCCGCCGTGGATGTCGGCCAGTCCAACAATTTTGTAACCGGCGGCGTGCATAAGCGAGGCCGCGGCGGAGCCCACATTACCGAAGCCTTGCACGATGACGCGAGTTTCGGCGCGGCGCCTGCCGAATTTGGTCACCGCTTTGTCGCATACGATCAGCAGGCCGCGACCGGTGGCGGCGTGGCGCCCCTGGGAACCGCCCATCTCGACGGGCTTGCCCGTGACGACGGCAGTAGTGGTGCGGCGGGCGTGCATGGAGTAGGTGTCCATGATCCAGGCCATGGTCTGCTCGTTGGTGCCGAGGTCGGGCGCAGGAACGTCGCGTTCGGGCCCAAACCAGTCGCTCAGTTCGGCGGTGTAGCGGCGCGTGATGCGTTCGAGTTCGCCATGGGAAAGCTTCTCCGGGTCGCAAATGATGCCGCCCTTGGCGCCGCCGAAGGGGATGTTCACGACCGCGCATTTCCAGGTCATCTCGCTGGCCAAGGCGCGGATTTCGTCCAGCGTGACATTGGGCGCGAAACGGACGCCGCCCTTGCACGGCCCGCGCACCAGCGAATGCTGCACGCGATAACCGATGAAGACCTCGAGCCGCCCGTTATCCAGCGTGACGGGAATGTAGACGGTGATCTCCTTGTTGGGGTAGCGCATGAAGCGGTAAACGCCGTCTTCCAGACCGAGCTTTTTGGCGGCGATTTCAAAGCGCGCTTCGGCCGAAGCGTACACATTCATTTCATCGTGGGGCGACAGGACAGATGTGGACATTGGCCGCTTCTCCTCGGTCACAAATAGGATTCGCCAACTTCTCCGGGAGTTTCCGCGCCAGAGAAATCCTGTAGAGATAAAGCCGTTGGCCGCCAGCCCGCGGAACAGCGGAGTATATCATTCCCCGCGCTAAATCGGAGTCGCGCAGGAAGGCCCTACCGCGCCGGCGCAAAGCTCGTGCTGAAGTTCCGCAACTGGACCGAAAACGCCGCGAGCGACCTATTATTGGATGAATCTTTTGAGCAGAAAAGAGGCCAGCCGCCGGGAGTCGTGGCGCACGACGCCGTGAACTTCGAGGAGATTGTCGAAGACGCATTGCAATCCGGTTCGCCGCAGTTCCGCGGGATCCACCAAGACGGGCTCGGAACCCTTGGACTTATAGCGCCGCAGAACGTCCGCAGCGAGAGGCTCATTGTTGATCACCACGCAATCGATCACCTTCCTGGCGGTGTGTCGATGAATGGCGCGCACATGATCGGCCAGCGTGTAACCGAGCGTCTCGCCCGGCTGCGTCATAAGATTGGCTATGTAGACGCGCGTGGCGCGGGACTTTTCGATGGCTTCGGCCACGCCCGAAACGAGCAGATTGGGAATGATACTGGTGAAGAGCGAGCCAGGGCCGAGGAGTATCAGGTCGGCCGCGGCGATGGCCTCCAGGACGTCCGGCAAGGGCTTCACTTTGCGCGGGACCAACCGCACGCGGCGAATGGGCGTGCGCGTCGCGCCAATTCGAGTCTCGCCGGCGATCACTTTGCCGTTTTCGAGCGCGGCTTCGAGCGAGACCAGTTGATTGGTGGAGGGGAAGATGCGCCCGCGAATGGCAAGTACTTCGCCGCTCACGCGCACCGCGCGGGTGAAGTCGCCGGTAATGTTGCTCAGCGCGGTGAGGAATAGATTGCCAAAACTATGGCCACGCAGGCCGCGGCCGGAGTGGAAACGATACTGAAAGAGCCGGCTCAGCAGGGCCTCGTCCTCGGAAAGCGCCACCATGCAATTGCGCAAGTCGCCGGGGGGAAGGACGCTGTACTCGCGGCGCAGGCGGCCAGAACTGCCGCCGTCATCGGTAACCGTCACCACGGCGACGAGATCTGAAATAGGATGATGGGAGTTCGGCCGCTGGCGCGGAGCGACGTAGCCTTTCAGGCCGCGCAACAGCATGGAAAGGCCGGTGCCGCCGCCAATGGCCACAATGCGCACGGGACGGGCGCGCCGAAGCGATGGACGATGCACGTGCGGGAATCCGTCAGACGCCAGAGCCGTCGCGATCGGGGTAAAGAAGTTCCGTAAACCTCGGATCTTCCTGGAGGAAGGCGAAGTCTTCATCATTGCGCGCGTGATAACGATTCTCCGGCCGAAGCTGTATGGCCAGCTTCAGGTTTTCCATTGCCGACTCGGCTTCCCCAGTAAGGCAATCGAGAGCCGCCATAGCATAGATGACGTAATCGGCTTTGGGGGCCAACTTGCGAGCGCGCACAAGATGTTCGCGAGCTTCATCCCACCGTCCCATGTTCATCATGGCCACACCCTGCTGATAGTGTTCCTCGGGAGTGCGCGGCGTGACCGGCTCGGAACGCTGCAAACGCTGTTCGATAATGCGGAGATGGACACGAGCGCGGTCGGCGAGGTCCTTTCCCGGTCCGGCAATCACTTTTTCGAACTCGGGCTTGGCCTTGGCATATTTTTGCTGCTGAAAATGCTGTACGGCCTCTTCGAAGGCTCGCAACTGCTGCTCCGTGTCGGGATCGACGAGGGGCCTGAGCCCTGCCTTAGCCTTCGGCTCAGCTAAGCTCTTTTTTTTCAGGAAGGTAAGCCGGCTTGGGGCGCTGATGCGCCTCGTTCTCTTCTGCTTTTTTTCTTTCCAGAACGGTGCATTTTGTTGACAACTATTAGCACAGCAGGCAAGGCGCGTCAATCCGTCTGCGCCCGCCGCCGGGTCGGCACAGGAAACGACAGATAGAAATGGGCCTTAGGCCAGCCGCCGGGGGGACGCTTTGTTACGACTTAACTGATTGATAAGCAATGACCTATACGGCCCGAAAGGTCTGGTGCCGCGTGCGATACCTGTTTCCAATTGGCAACGCCGATACGGCTCAACGCTTTGGGCTCCGCGCACGCTATGCTATAAATACACTCCCGGTTCGCCGGGCTACTGTGCCTTTCATCAACTTTCCCGCACGCGAAATCAATTGCAAGCTCGTCTATTACGGTCCCGGTTTAGGCGGGAAAACGGCGAATTTGCAATGGATCTACGACAATACTGGGGCGGGCTTGAAAGGGAAGATGATTTCGCTGGCCACGGAAACGGACCGAACGCTTTTTTTCGACTTTCTACCGCTCGACCTAGGCACGGTCCGGGGATTCAAGACTCGTTTGCACCTGTATACCGTTCCAGGGCAGGTGTTCTACGAAGCCAGCCGTAAACTGATCTTGAAGGGCGCGGATGGAGTTGTCTTCGTCGCCGATTCGCAGGAAGAGCGGCTGGACGCGAATCTGGAAACGCTGGAGAACCTGAAGGAACACCTCAAAGAGCACAAGCTGGAGTTCGGCACGATTCCTTACGTGCTACAGCTCAACAAGCGCGACCTCCCCAACGTCATGGCGCCGGAAGCGCTGTGCAAAAACCTGCGGGTCAAAGGTGAACCCGTCGTCGAAGCTGTAGCGGTGGAGGGGAGAGGCGTGTTCGAGACGCTGCGCGAAGTGGCCAAGCTGGTGCTGGCGGAGCTGAAGAAGGGCGCGTGAGTGAATCGCCAGAACATCCTGTTGCCGCTCCGCGCTCGAGCGGTTTCTTTGCACCCTCCGTTTTTAGTTTCAACTAAGTGACCGATGAAGGCGCTCGATCTGCATCGCTGGGACGTAACTCCGGCTGAAGCGCGGGAGATACAACTGCGCCTGCGCGAGCGCATGGAGCGGCAGGATCGCATTGGCAAGGTCCGCCACGTAGCGGGCGCGGACATCGCGCTGGAACTGGCTGGGCGCGGTTCGTGGCGCACGGGCGAAGGGCGCGCGATTGCCGGTGTAATCGTCTATCGCTTTCCTGAAATGGAAGAAGTCGAACGGGCCAGTTCGATCCAGCCCTTGCGATTTCCCTATGTTCCGGGCCTGCTCAGCTTTCGCGAGATCCCCGCGCTGCTGGCAGCCTTCGAGCTGCTGCGCACCTCGCCCGATCTGATTTTTTGCGACGGGCAAGGATACGCGCACCCGCGGCGCTTTGGACTGGCCTCGCACCTGGGCGTGGTGCTGGACGTGCCGTCGATCGGCGTGGCCAAGTCGCTTCTCATCGGCGAATGCAGAGAGCCGGGACGGCGCGCCGGCAGCACGGCGGCTCTGATCGATGGCGCGACAAGCGAGCAGATTGGGGCGGCGGTGCGCACAGCAACCGGGGTGAAGCCGGTATACGTTTCGGCAGGCAACCGCATTTCTCTTGCGCGAGCGATCGAATTCACTATGGCTGTCGCGGACGGGTTTCGTATTCCGCGGCCAACGCGCGAGGCGGACCATTTCGTCAATGAGACTCGCCGCAAGCGCAGGGCACTAGCGGCGACCGCCGGCGGTGCGGGAGAGCCGGGGTGAGCCGGATTTCAGGGCTTGCGAGGTGCGGCGGACAGTATTCGGGGCGGGGAGCCGTTCATTCCGCCGGAAATAAAAAAGGGAGGTGAAAACCGAAGGTCTTCACCTCCCGGGGTGGGTGGGGTGTTGCTGAGTAAACTCTGCGAACCGCGTATCCGAAAGCACCACCGATGTGCGGTCCGTCGAAAGGCGCCCGGCTCATTCACGCGCCGCGCCACTTACGCGTGCGGAAATATCACCGCAGGGCGGGCTGTGTCAAGCTAATTCTACGAAAAATCCCAGGGCGAATCCGTAAGCGCGCCCTGCCGATGCAATCAGGGCTGCGCAAATGGCGTCGACTCGCGCTGAGCCAGCACGCGACGCGCGTTCTCGTAAAGGGCGCGAGCTTGCGGAAGTGTTTCGATGGCCTTCTCCACTTGCGGGTCTTCCTGGAGGTCCACCTGGTCGCCCGCGGGCAAGCCGAAGACAGAGACAAAAACTTCTTTCTTGATCTCCCGCTTGATCCAATCGAGATTGGCGTTTAGATCGGCATCGGTGTAACTGATGTTCTGCTTCTGCAAGAAGGCGCGGAAGGACGCAAGAACAGGGTCGTTCACCTCAAAGTTCTTGGTGATTTGAGGCTTGGTGCCGAGGAAATAGGTGGTGAAGTCACCGACGCTGCCTTCGTACGGAAAGAAAACTTCGTGGCGAAGCAATAGTTCCTGAAAGTCATTCGGCTTGGGCACAGAAACGACGACGTCCGGCGTAATGCCGTCCCCGCCGAAAACTTGCCTGCCGCTATCGGTCAATTTCACTTCGGTCGGCTTGGGATTCTTGTGGTTATAGAGGTAGTCGTAAAGGGAAATGTCCTTGTAGTCGCGCTGAATGAGGCGCCCGCTGGGCGTGTAATAACGCGCGGTGGTGAGCGCCAAGCCGGTGTTTTCGCTGAGCGGCGTCACCGATTGCACCAGCCCCTTGCCGAAGGTTTGTTCGCCGACGACGAGCCCGCGGTCATGGTCTTGAATCGAGCCAGAGAGAATTTCAGAAGCCGAGGCGGACCCGCCGTTAACGACGACCACCAGAGGCACCTGAACCCCGCGATTACCATGAACAGCGTAGTAGCGCCGTTCCTGCGACGCACGGCCATGATGGGAAACGATGAGCTGATTCTTATCGAGGAACATGTCCGCGACGGAAACGGCCTTGTCCAGCAGGCCCCCGGGATTGCCGCGGAGGTCCAAAACCAGGCCATCGAGCTTGGCGACGTCCAGCCAGTCGGAGGTCCCGCTGCCGATTCCGTCCATCATCGACGCCTAAAAAGCGATTCGAGCCAACAAGCAATAGGTCCACCATAGAACATATTCATGATAATGTTAGTTAAACATTGACTCCCACATGTCATCGGACATCCAAATACATCCGGAGAGAAGACCACTCACAAATATTGGCACTCGTCCGCTCGGAATGCTTATAGATAGAAATTTCGAGAAGAGTGCAAAGGTAGGAGCCGATATAATTGAAGGTAATATATGTGGCCCAGATACCTGGTTTCCAGAGCGTCCCGATATAGGGATCATAAATATTCGCGTCTACCATTTGGTTAAGGCAAAGGTCGAAATTATAGATTTCACTTTGGGGTCTCGCAATGGCAAGAGAGAGACATGACCTTCATATACATGGCAAGAGTGGAGAGATATTTAAAATAAAGCCCCTTCACCACGTCAGGAGCGAGGGTCGGAGGCGGGCTGTTGAGCGAAGGCTCGCCGACGCGGGCTGCACAAACCGTGTTGGGGCCGCGGCCAAGGATCTGCACGGCGCGGCTGCCCAGCCGGGAAGTTGACGCGGCTGTCTTCCTCCGCCTGACTCTCGGCGAGGGCTTGCTGACTGGCATCGGGAACCGGCCTGCCCATCGCGATCAGGCGATCTTTGGCGTCTTCCACATGCGGCGCCAATGGATAACGGGTGAC
>CAVPFR010000030.1:0-37021 GCA_963703785.1 uncultured Acidobacteriota bacterium
TTGGACATTTGCGAAAACGCTGATTTTTATCCTTCCCATATTTCTCGTGTATGTCGGATGTGTGAAAAAGCAGTAACACAGACGATTGGGGAGCTACGGGAAGTTCGAGGCTTCGCGGAAACGGCGCCCCGACTGGTTTGCAGACGATGCGGCGGTCAGGCGTAGCGAAACAGTGCCCGGAAACCAAAGTCCATATGCTGCTGGATATGGCAGTGGAACAGCGTCAGGCCCGGTTGGTCGGCGACCAGATCCACAGTGGCACGTCCAAAGGCGGGAACGATCACCGTATCCTTCTTGATGCCTGCAGTGGGCCTGCCGTTGATCTCGATAAGCTCGAACAGGTGCCGGTGCATGTGCAGCGGGTGAGAATCGTCGCTGCGATTGTGAAACACCAGCCGATAGCGGCCTCCCCGCCGGAACACGAATTCCCGTTCGTGAGGATATTCCTTGCCGTTGACGAGCCAGTGATTGATCCCGTGGGGTCCGCCCGGCACTTTTTCAAAGACCATGTCAATGGTCTGGTCTGGCGGGGGATGCACAGCGGGCTTGCCAAAGATCGTGTAGTCCCAGCGCGCGTGCGCTGGCGAAAGCCATTGCGGGCGCGGCTGCGCCTGATTGGCGTACTCCACCACGATGCCCATGCCGGATTGCCTCGCGGTATCGCGCAGCTCGCCTAAAATCCAAACGCCCGGCAGATTCATCTCCACAATCGCATCCACGCGCTCACCTGGGGCGATCTCAATCACATCGACCAGCTGAGGCGCGGGCACGGGATTGCCGTCGAGAGCGATCACCTGAAAATGGTGACCGAACAAACCGATGCGATGAATTTGCGAAGCGCTGGCGTTGAGCAGGTGCATCAGGATGCGCTGGCCCGCCTGCACGCGGAGGGGCTCCCCCGCGCCGAGCATTTTGTCGTTGATCGAATATAGAGGAGCGTTGACTTCGAGCCCGTTGGGACGCGGGTCTGGAGTGGCGGGCTTTTCGGGCATCGGATCGTTGGGATCCCCCTCCATTTCGTCTTGGTCCATCGTGCTCAGAAAAGGCTCCCATTCACGCAGCGCGAGAAAGATCTCCTGGTCGTAGTGCCCGGAGTCATTCGCCGGATCGATCATGAGAAAACCGAACTGGCCGGTGTAGGCGCCCCGATGGAGGTCCATCATGGCGGCGGTGTGCGAGTGGTACCAACGTGAACCCGCCGGTTTGGCGACGAATTGATAGCGCCGCCGGCCGTGGGGCGGGACAGGGGGCGTGCCCTCCTCCTCCGCTCCATCCACTTCCGACGGAACGAACAGACCATGCCAATGCACGAATTCCGGAACGTCCGTGTCGTTCACAACGTCGACAGTGACGGGCTGGCCCTCGCTCACCCGCAGGAGGGGACCGGGGACTTTATCGCTGTAGCCGATCGTGCTGATTACCACTTGCGGGGCGAGCTCGACCATCATGGGCGCGATTCGCAGGGTGAAATCCGCCGCCCGCCCGGTAGCCCTCGGCTCCAACGCCGCCGCCATCGGATGCTGCAAGGATCTCGGGACCTCCCGGAGCGCTGGCGACTGCGCGAACGCGGGCCGCAGCATGCCTGCCCCCGTCGCGATCGCGGTGGCCCATCCAAACCGCACAAAATCCCTTCGGTTCAAGCGATCTTCATCCTGGTTGCAAACGCCGACGGTGCTCGGCAAAACCAGAGATGTTAACCGGCTCAATCCCGTATGTCCAAGGCCGTTGTGTCGCTGGGAGGAGAAGCGTAGGATCCCTGAGTCAGAGATCGAAATCGGAAGTTTCAAATTTTTCGCACGCCGATGATTCCCCGGCTGCGCTTCGTACCTAAGGGTGAACCAGTGCAGCCCGCACCCGCCGACGCGAGGAGGTAGGAATGAGAAAATACATCTGGGTTTCGGTGTTCGCATTGTTTCTCGTACCGGTGATTGGAGCCAAGCCTCCGCAAGAGAAGAAGGGGGCGGCGGAACCCCCGCCTCCTTGGGCATATGGCTTCTTGGTACCCGCTGGCGCGCCGGGAGGGACTCCGAACACGGCGGCCGATCTCGCGCAGCTCGAACCGGACGACGGCACGCTCCGGCATCTTCCCGGCAGCACGTTGGCTTTCACGCTCACTCAGGTCCGCGACCCCTTTGGACCGGCCGACTGGTATCCGGGCGATCACCCGCCCATGCCGGAGGTGGTGTCTCGCGGCCGGAAACCCGACGTGGGCGCCTGCGGCCGCTGCCACTACCCAAATGGCAAAGGCCGTTCGGAAAACGCGGGTCTCGCGGGTCTTCCCGTCCCCTATTTTGTGCAGACCATGAATGACTTCAAGAATGGCGCGCGAAAGAGCGCCGACTCGCGGAAGGGCAATACGAATAACATGATCGATTACGCCAAGGCCATGACGGACGAGGAGATCAAGGCAGCCGCCGAATATTATGGCTCGATGAAATGGACGCCGTGGATCAGGGTGGTCGAGACGGACATGGTTCCTAAGACTCGCCTTGTGTTCGGCATGTTCCTCCTGCTGAAAGGGAACGAAAAGGAGCCGATCGGCCACCGCATCGTCGAGGCGACCGAGAATGCGGACGCGACCCTGCAATTGCGCGATCCGCGGTCTGGATTCGTAGCCTATGTGCCCACGGGCAGCCTGAAGAAGGGTAAAGCGCTGGTAACTGCTGGAGGCGAAGGCAAGACGACGGCGTGCGCCACGTGTCACGGCGCGGACCTGCTGGGACTCGGTCCCGTGCCAGGGATCGCCGGGCGCAGCGCCAGCTACATGGCACGTCAGCTTTACGATATGAAGGTCGGTGATCGCAACGGGCCGTGGACGCAGCTCATGAAACCGGTGGTCGCCAAATTGGACAATGATGACATAGTGGCAATCACGGCCTACTTGGCCTCTCTCGACGTTGGCAGTAAGTCCACTGCGCTGCACGAGGCGAAGTAAGGCGGAAGTAAGCCGATTCGGAGGCCGCGCCCCCTATTTCGTGCCCACCGCAGCCTGCACGATGAAACTCGCGCTCAACTCACGCTTGGCCTTGAGCGCCTCGAGGTCGGCAAGGAATGCCTGCGCGGCTGCTTCCTCGATGAGGCCGGCGTGGACGAACATCGGCATTTACTGGACGATGAAGTCGGGTGATCGGATTGTGGTTTTAACCCCGATTCCCAGTCTCCGAGAGGCCCGTTTCTCAGATGGGATGAGAAGGCCGGTCTCCAGCGGGATGCGATACGCTCCCAATTCCGATTACGTCACAGCAAGCCAAGTTTCGATGAGCCGGTTTTCCGACAACTGGCTTCCGAGCAGACTCCCAGTTCCGAGAATGACTGCCAGCTCAGCCGGTCGATGACCCTGGACAACCAGCAAGGCATCTCATCTGGAGAGCAGTTTAGCCGTCAGCCTTTAGGTACCCTCCTTAAAGGCAAACCCTGCTCTCGGCCCCTCCCTAAAATTGAGTCTATAAGCGTGGAACCGACTGGAGTTGAACCATGAGTCTTGTCAAATCGCTCATAGCTCGTCAGCAAGAGCTCTGTTACGGATTCGACCGACGATTCGTCAATCAACGATTCCGTACCGACGGCAATGAACATTTCGTTAAGGAAGTCGTCCCGCAATATCTCTTGCGAGAGGCCGTGGTGTACGACATCGGAGGGGGTAAGAAGCCGATGATTTCGCCAGAGATGAAGCAAAGCCTTGGCGTGACAGTAGTCGGCGTGGATGTTGACGCCAGCGAGCTGGCTCGCGCTCCTGCTGGAGCTTACGACAGGACCATCGCTGCCGATATTCAAACATTCAGGGCGCCCACCCCCCCGACGCGGACCTAGTAATTTGCCAGGCGGTGCTGGAACATGTCCAGTCACAACGTGCGGCATTAAATGGGGTTTTCAGCGTGCTAAAACCGGGCGGCCTCGCGTTGGTGTTCCTCCCTTGCCGCAATAGCATTTACGCGAGACTGAACCTCGTTCTGCCCAGGAACTCAAGAAGAAGATCCTCTTTTACGTCAGTCCCCGCGTAATGGACGAGCACGGATTCGCCGCATATTATGATTGCTGCACTCCCCGCCATTTCCGATCCCTTGTTCACGAATGCAACGGAGCCATCGTGGAGGAACAGTACTATTATCGGAGCAGCTACTTTTACTTCTCATTTCCGACCTACGCTCTGTGGCGCCTGTGGCTAGCTTTTTTCCACCTTATGGCTGGTGAACAAGCGTGCGAGGCGTTCTCCGTTGTATTTCGTAAGAAATCTTCCCGGCCCAGAAGCGACTACAAATAAGATCGGAATGTGAAGCCAAGTCGCGATCGGTCGCGTTATCGGACTGCGGCTTTAACCCCGATTCCCAGTCTCCAAGAGGGCCGTTCCACGGGAGTTGGGAGTATGATTGCTTCCCCAGCTTCAGGTCACTGCCTGCGGTCCGAGGAGAGGAATCACTCGGCGCCGGACGTTCCGAGCAACGAGCGCCCCAAAACTTTCAAGGAGCCAAAATGCAAAAAACGATTTTCCTTGCTGCAACTCTCGTATCGGCGACAGTTCTATATGCGGCCGCTATCGAGCCGCTCAACGTCAAGCCAGGTCTTTGGCAGGTCACCATGACGAGTACCGTCGGCGGGCTTCCCGCGCCCATCGTGAACACCTATAAGTCGTGCGTAAGGAAAGAGGATTTGGACAAGTACCCCTTTAACGACCCCAAAGACAAATGTGTTTGGACCGTTCAGAGTTCGACGGGCAGCAAGATGGAGGCCACGGGTACGTGCATGCCCGAAGGCATGGGCAAGGTTGATTTTTCGATTAACCTACAGGCTCTCGACTCGGAGAACGTGAAAGGGACGGGGCAACTTACCGCGAATGGCCCGGCCGGCGCGATGAACGGAAACTATTCTGGGACGGGCAAGTGGATCGGCGCTACCTGCCCGGCCGGAAAGAAGTAAGAAAATACGCGCGACGCTTTCGCAGGCTGCGCGCCCTCGCGGCGGATCGATTCAACGCGTCCCTAAAAGGCAGAACGCCAGTTTCCAGTAAGCCGACGATAAAAGCGCTTACGGCAGGCCAAGCATCGGTAGGGGAGCAGTCGGAAAATAAATAGGAAGTACCGCTCGAACATTCGTCGGTGAGACCTGGAAACATGGCGGCTTCCGCATCGCGGGCACTTAAACGCGATACGTTCCGGGTTGGTCATGCGACCCTCGCAGTACTTCCGCTTCCCAGGCGTAAGGCTATATAACACGCCAAGTGAAGCAATTAAAGGTCACGCAAGCCGTCGTCGATAAGTCCTGGCAAACGGGACTTTCGTTAATTGACTCCCACAGGACGATAATCCGACTCTTCGGGCCTTATGCTGTCAAGCGGTACGAATTGGTTTCGTTTGCGTGGCGAGCCAACACGAGTGTCATCGACGTTTTCGTTGCGCCGGGTGTAGTATCCCGACTAGAGTCTTCGACCGTAGGAACCGCTGGCGTTTGAACGGGCGCGTGGAGAAAGGCGGCGAGACTCCCAAGCGAATGGCCCCCAATATCCCATCGGCCATTTGTTTGGTCTTGGTTATAATCCTCGCGATCGAACGACCCGTAAGCGCTCAATGGAAATCCCGGATAAAGCATGACGGTGCGCTCGCGGTTTACCACTCAACCAGCGACCCAGCGCCGCTGAGAAACGAAAGACAAGGAGCGAAACTATGTGCGATCGAGACCATTCTGCGGAGGATCAGGAACAGTACGAAGCCGGCGGTTTAATCACGCGAAAGCAGTTCGGCGTCATGCTGGCAGCAGGCGTCGCCATGCTGCTGCCTGGAGTAGCCAACGCCGTAACGGTCACTGAATCCGACGTGACCGTCAAGACGCCGGACGGCACGGCGGACTGCTACTTCGTCCATCCATCCGCTGGCACCGCGCCCGGCGTATTGGTGTGGCCGGATATCTTCGGGCTGCGGCCGGCATTCCGCCAGATGGGTAAGCGGCTCGCCGAGTCGGGCTATTCGGTGCTGGTGGTGAATCCGTTCTACCGGACCCAGAAAGCTCCGACCGCGGCTCAGGGCGCGGCGACTCCGATCCAGCAGGTGCTGCCGCTCGCGCAAACCCTGAACGAGACCACGCAGGTGACGGATGCGAAGGCATTCATCGGATGGCTGGACCAGCAGTCCTCGGTTGCCAAGAATCGCAAGATGGGGACGCAGGGTTATTGCATGGGAGGGGCGATGGCCTTTCGTACCGCTTATGCCGTGCCGGACCGCATCGGAGCCGTGGCCTCCTTCCACGGCGGCAACGGGTTGGTGACCGATAAGCCGGACAGTCCATATCTTCAGGCCGCCACCACCAAGGCGCAGTTCCTGGTGGCCATTGCGCAAAATGACGATAAGCAAGCCCCCACCGAAAAGGATGTGATGAAGGAAACCTTCGCCAAGGCGGGGCTGTCCGCGGAAGTCGAAGTATACCCGGCCATGCACGGCTGGTGTCCGCCGGATTCGGGCGTCTACAGCGAGCCGCAGGCCGAGAAGGCATGGAGCCGTCTGCTGGTGCTGTACGGCAAGGCTCTCGCATAGCCTATTCCCGATTGTTGGGTGCGGCCCCCCCGGGGCTTGCCCACCGCGGCCCTGGGCACCGCGCCCAACTACCCTCCCCGGAGGCACGCGCGTGAGCGTACGCACGTAGCGCAGCAAGTGTTTCACATGTCAGGCCTCCTGGAATTATCGCCTTGGAGCCTGCTAAACGGCATTTTCGTCAACCGACTCCCTACATGACTTATGAGGACTTATGCTTCCATTTCGAATCTTTGTCCTCAGGAGGCACGTAGCGCTCAAACCGAGGTGGCACGACACGAACATATATAAACATCCACCCGAAATTGATCGGAACGAACAAGAGGGCGGATACCGCCAATAGATGCCAGCCACGGAAACCTAGAGCCATGGAGACAATTACCGTAAGCGCTAGTGCGGTTATGAAAGCGAAACGCAAGAACCGATGGGATGGCTGAAGCTTTTCACCACACCCCGAGCACGTTAAAGGTTGGCCAGCGTGGTATTCGTTGGGTACCGTTGCACCGCAGAAAGGGCATTTGAAACGCGGGACAGGTACGCGCACTGATCTACAATACTCTCACCGTTCCGAAAAATAGGAACCATCGGAAAACGTCATTTTCCGAAAATCCGACTTATCGAGAGTTGGCCGCATTCAGCCAGAAAATCGCGGACCGGATTTAGGCGCGCTATTTTTTGAGCCGCAGCGCCGGTGGTAGTATTGCCCTAATGCCGACTCCTGCCCGCGAAGAAACGGCGCTCCCATTGCTTTCTTACGAACGTCGAGCCGACGGGGTACGAACCGCCACCAACGAAGCTATCCAGCAAAAGCAATCGTTTGGCATGGGGCTTGTGACGCTGGGTGTATTGGCGTGCATGGCGCTCTACGAATCCCTGGTGGCCAAGAACTTCCCTCTTTGGACGGTTCTACTCCCAGCCCCATTCGCCGCATATCTCTTCCTGCGATCGCGCCGCCTGCAAAACAAAATCCTAAGACTCTTCCGGCTCGGCGAATACTATGAGGCCGGAATCGCGCGGCTCACACGAAATTGGGAGTCGCTCGACGAAGGGAAAGAGTTTAGCGATCCCGATCACTTTTATGCCGCCGATCTGGACCTGTTTGGCCATGGCTCCCTGTTCCAGCTGATCTGCTCCGCTCGGACGCAGGTCGGCCGCGAAACCCTGGCAAATTGGATGAAGGCGCCATGCCGATGGGAAGAAGCGCTGGCCCGGCAGGGCGCCATCTCCGAACTTCGCGAGCGTCACGACTTGCGCGAGGCGCTCGCCGTTGCAGGCGCGATCCAGGCAACGGACTGCCGCCCGGGAACATTCCGGGCCTGGGCCAGCGAAAGCTCACCATTATTTCCGCCCTGGAGACGCGCCGTCGCTTTCGTATTGCCGTTTTCTTTTTTGGTGTTCCCCCTCCTGTATTGGTTTCGGCGTATCGATGGACCAACCTTGGCGCAGAGTTTAATCCTGGTTTGTTTGCTGCAGGCCGGGTATGCGGCGGCCTCCTTTCGCCACACGCGATCGATCTCCGAAGGCGTGGGCCCGATTTCCATCGAACTTCCCATCGTCAGCGAAATATTCCACATCATCGAGCACGAACATTTCTCGTCCGCAAAACTGGCGGCTCTTGCCGATCGCGTGAGACAGGCCAGCCCTCCCGTGCGCCGCCTGAAATGGCTGATGTGGCTGCTCAAGCAGCGCGACGACGCGTACTTCACGGCGGAATCGTACCTGCTCCTGTGGGCCACTCAATTCACCATGGCGATCGATCACTGGCGCCGGCGCTATGGCGCCCCAATGCTGGATTGGCTGGCCGCGTTGGGTGAGTTCGAGGCGCTGATTTCGCTGTCCGCCTACGCTTACGAGCATCCTCAGGATCCATTTCCCGAAATGTTGGCAAGCGGTCCGGCGCTGGACGCCGCGGAGATGGGTCACCCTCTTCTTGACGAAAACATCGCGGTCCGCAACGACGTGCAGCTCGGGCCCGAAACACAATTTCTGATCGTTAGTGGGTCCAACATGTCGGGAAAGAGCACCTTCATTCGTGCCATTGGGCTAAATGCCGTGCTCGCGTGGATGGGAGCGCCCGTGCGCTGCACGAAACTGCGCCTATCGCCAGTCACCATCGGCGCAGCGATCCGGATTCAAGATTCCCTGGTGGATGGCCAGTCGCATTTCCTGACGGAAATGAAACGCCTACGCCGCATGATCGATATTGCCGGAAGCGAGCCATTACTGTATCTGGCGGACGAGATTATGAGCGGCACAAACTCCCATGACCGCAGAATCGCGACGGAATGGGTGGTCCGTGCATTGGTGCTGCGCCATGCCATCGGCGTGATCACAACTCACGATCTGGCTCTGACCGAGATTGCTTCTACTGGCCTAGCCGGACAGAACGTATATTTTGAAGATTCTGGCGAAGGAGGAAACCTGCATTTCGATTACAAGCTGCATTGCGGACTGTTAACCCACTCCAACGCGCTGAATATCGCCCATATGCTGGGTATCGACACCGCCGCAACCGGAATAGCAAGCCCCAATCGGAATGAAATCGAGAGTGTCGGTGGTGCCTCCTGATCAGCGCGATTAGCGCGAGCCTCTTCTCTGGAGAGAGAACGGTCCTCCCCCGGCGGCCCTGTAAGCGGTAAACACTCTCTCTTCAAAAGTGTTTGCGGGTGTACAATTCCGGCCCAGGGAAACCAACCGGAGGTGATTCAAATATGAAGCGCTACGTAGCCGTACTTTTCGTTTTGTGCATCGTGTCGGCAGGTTTGGTGCTTGCGCAGACCAAGCCCTCGGCAGCTGAAGATGCGGTCGTAAAAGCAGACAAGGCATTGGGGATGGCTTACGCCAAGGGCGACAAAGCCACAATAGAAAAGCTGTTGGATTCCGATTTCAGCTTGATCGATACGGAAGGAATCATGACGGAGCGTCCGGACGTGTTCCGAGAAGGACTGCAGCCGCTCGTTCCCATGACCGCCGATACAAAGGTCTGGGCCCACATGTATGGCGACAATAAAGTCGCGTGGGTCACCGATAACCTGGGCAAAAAATATGCGGCGCACATCTGGGTGGAACGTCCACAGGGATGGCGTCTGCTGAACTCAAATGAGATCGAAACGGGCACCGCAGCTCCGGGCGGCGCCTGGCGCGCGCCTTACGACATCGCCTGCGATAACCCTTGCAAGGGCTTTCCGTATAGGGCCGTCACGGCCAATGAAAAGGCAGCGATAGCGGCCTGGCTGGATCAGGAAGGCGGCAACGGACACCACGATATGCACATGGGCGACAACACCATCGTGATCAGCCAGGCCACCACAACGCCGCGCAATTCCCCCACAGCTGCTGGGCCGACGCCTGTGCCACCGCGCAAGCCCGGAACGTTTACCGAAGGCGTAGCGCCTGCGCTCTGGGCGCGCACCTGGGATTTTGGCGACGCGGTAGTGGCCATCATGCTGCAGCCGACTTATGGCGGGAAGGCCTACTGGTCCAGCCGCATTTTCGGCAATCACAATGGCTTCTGGAAGATGGAAGAGAGCTATCACAACACCATCGCAACCTCACCGGTGATGACCGTCGTGCCTCCCAAGGATATTTTGGCGCCGGCGCCTCCCAGAGGCCGCGGGGGGGAATAACGGCGGAGAAGGGAACTAAGAAGTAGTTCTCGTTCGACTTCGGGCGGCGGAGAAGCCATAGCTTCTCCGCCGTTTTGTTTACCGATCGCCCCAACCAAGGCCGCTAGTGTCACGGGTTCGCTCGCACGCCCAATTCGCCTGAATCCAGGCATGCAAACAGTATGAGGATTTTATTCGGCCGGCCCGCTACGGATTATCCATGCTGCACATTAGGGCCAAGTCCCGATCAACGCGATTTTCGTCCCTTCGGAATTGGCGGAAAAGTCCGTTGACGAAAAACCGGCTTTTCAAGAGCTGAGAACTACGGAATCCTGCGGTTCTTTTCTCGGAGTTGTCGAATGAAGGCTACTAACGTCGGTATCCCGAGCACGATAAGAATAATCCCACGATCTCCAAACCGGGCTCGCCTCCCAAGCTAGCATTGTGACGCTGACTTCGAGCACGAAGGTGTCTAGTATATCGTCTAACGATACAGTGGGGCAACAACATGATGCGCGGCAAGGTGGGGGACCCGCCAAGAACGCCAGATCCCGAAAAACGGGAACTTCGCAAGCTGGGGATTACGAGCCTCTTCGGAATCAGCCGAATCGGGCCGTTGTGACCGAGCGGAAAACAGCGTGCCGCGATCCTGAGGACTAGCGCCGCGTTGTCGGCTCCTGGAGGATTCTACGGTTTGGTGCCAAAACCATAACCCGAGGGGCCGGCCTGTCTGTCGCGATACTCGAGCGCATCGGACGCCAGACAGAGCTCCTCTTGCACGTTCTGATCCTTCTTCCAGTAATAACTCGTCTTCATTAACTGGAAGGGCTTGGTGAAGTACTGCGGGTCATCCACAGTGACTGTCGCCTCCAGGTGGTACTGGTCGGTTCGCGTCCAGCGCTCCTGGAGTTTCGCAGCGCTCGTGTGCGGAAGGCCAGCCTCGTCGAGCCAGCTTCTAGGGTCAAGGCCTACCGTATCGATCACGAAGACGTTGTCCCCCTCCCAATGACCTACGGAAAATCCGTAAAACCTGGAATCGGGCGCTCCCGCGGCATCCACTTTCGCGGGGTTTTGTCTGCCGTCCATCCAGACTTCTCGCCACACGCGCTGTTGCTCAAACAAGACCAGCATGCGATTGGACTGGGGCACGAACTCGATTCCTCCGCGGCTGCTTAGCCAATGGTTCAGAAGGTCGCGCGGAAAGCCGAGCGGATCGCAAATAGCGTAAGGGTCGTTGTTGGGCGCTACCTCGGTGGCGTTGTCTGAAGCGCGCTTGATTGGCTTATAGCTCGAGTGTCGCCTCGCCTGCAGGAGTCATGGCTGGGTAAGGACCCATCACCACGCTTAGGGGCCCCACCCAAGTGCCCGTCAAATCGTGCGCGGGAGCGGGGCCAACGGGATCGGGCATCGCGGGAACTCCGGAAGCAACAAAACCCGGCGGTAGACCCCGGCCGCCTCCGCCTGTCCACCTCGTCCACCTCGGCCCTGAGCTTGGGCCCCTGCCGAGCAGAGGGTCAGCACAGCCAACGAAGCAACGATCACCTTAGCAGGATTGCGCATTTGAATGCTCCCTCGTTTGTCTCGCATCCGCGAAGCCGATTGTTTCTCGAAACGGACTGCCGCCGTGATTCGAAGTTTACTTTTCCTCTTGGTCGCCCTGCGCCCCACGGCCGTAGCCATTGCCGCCGCCGCTGATCGGCGGCACAGCGTTGCCCTGAGTATCGCCCAACACAGTGCCATCGGCGAGCACGACCTTAGTCAAACGCCCCGCCGGTGCGCCCGTTTTGGCCGTATGAACATAGATGGTGATCATGTCCCCCGGCCTCAGCGAAGTTTTATTCCAGCCCGCGGAGCCGAAGCGCCTCGGGACTGCCGCTTTCGGCAGACCAATTGACCACCTTGCCGTTGGCATCCTTCGCGTCGAATTCCACAAGGCAATGAGGATTGGCCCAGGCAAATTTCGTTACCGTTACGTTTTTGAATTCCGTTACCTTATCTGAGAACGCCGCATTTCCATGATGTGCGGACATCGGCAGGCAAACCATCGCCATGCCTGCAATCAAGAAATAACCTCTCAGCCACGTTTTCATTTATGGGGTCCTTTCACGGCCCTCGCATCAGATCAGTTCAGTACGATCAGGCGTTCACTCGGGCCGGGCATTTCCAATTTTACCGGCGCATCCTTGGTGACGCAACCATGGGAGCGTCAGGGCCGTTCCTGGAGTCAACCAATCGAAGAGCTAACCAATCTGAGACGGTGGCCTTCCGGGCGCGCATTTCAGCCGCTGCCGAGAGAACTACTCGCGGCCGTCCAGCCGCTTTAGGGTGTATACATGTAGAGAGATAAGCCCAGGAGGAAGCCCAGGAGGGAGCTATGACCGAAAACCGCCGCGCGCCAATGAGCGCTGATACTGCCGCCGCCAATGCCAACAACGTCGCCGCAACCGAACCGCGCCGCGAGATCGGCCGCCGCGCGCTCCTCCGCGCCGGCGCTCTTGCCGCGGGCGCCGGGCTCGCCGGCATCGGCATCGGCGCAAGCGCGGCCGCGCTTGCCCCCGCCCAGGACGCCGCCAGCCAAGCCGGCGCCGAAAGCATCGGCGAAGCTGCGCCCCCCTGGATGAAGACTCCGGGGCGTTCTTTCTCGGCCTATGGCACGCCTTCGCATTGGGAAGACAAAGTCCGGCGGGCCGTTCCTCCCGACACTGCCGTTCGCCTGGGCGTCGGCGCTTCCCGCACGCCGCTCGAGCGGCTCGCTGGAACCATCACGCCCAACGGCTTGCACTTCGAGCGACACCACAACGGCATCCCCGATATCGATCCCGCCCGCCACGAGCTGGTCATTCACGGCCTCGTCCGCCAGCCCCTGGCCTTCACGCGCGAAACGCTCCTGCGCTATCCGCTCGAGTCGCAAATTTATTTTGTCGAGTGCGCCGGCAATAGCGGAACTTTCAGCCAGCCCCAGCCGCAGCAAGCCGCCGCCGGCGCCTTGAACGGCCTCGTCTCCTGCTCCGAATGGACCGGCGTGCGCCTTGGCACTCTGCTCGACGAAGCCGGCATCCAGCGCGGCGCCAAATGGGTGATCGCCGAAGGCGCGGACGCCGCGGCCATGAGCCGCAGCGTGCCCCTCGAGAAATGCCTCGACGACGCCATGATCGCGCTCTACCAGAATGGCGAAGCCATTCGGCCCGAGCAGGGCTATCCCATGCGTCTTCTGCTGCCCGGCTTCGAGGGCAATATCAACGTGAAGTGGCTCCGCCGCCTCAACGTCATGGACGCGCCCGTCGACGCCCGCGACGAAACCTCGCACTACACCGAGTTGCTGCCCAATGGCAAAGCGCGCCAGTACATGTTTCTGCAAGGCGTGAAGTCGGCCATCATCAAGCCATCCTTCGGAATGAACCTGCCCGGGCCGGGCTTCTGCGAGGTCTCCGGCCTGGCTTGGTCCGGCGCCGGCCGCATCTCCAAAGTCGAACTCTCCACCAATGGCGGCAAGAGCTGGACTCTCGCCGCGCTCGGCCAACCCGTTTTGCCCAAGGCGCTCGCTCGCTTCCATTTGCCCTGGCAATGGGACGGCCGCCCCGCGATCCTCATGAGCCGCGCCACGGACGAGAAGGGCAATGTCCAGCCTACGCGTTCGGCCTGGGTCGCGCAGTACGCGCCCGGCCAGCCCTATCACTACAACGGCATTCAAAGCTGGAACGTCGCCGCCGATGGGACGGTGCAAAATGTCTATGTTTAGGCGCGCGCGTTTTCCGCGCTCGGCATACGTTCTTCTCACCGCTGCGGGCGTGCTCGCCGCGGCGCTCGCCCTCGCCGGCCTCTGCCGCGCTCAGTCGCAAGCTCCTGCTCAAAGCGCCAGTCAAAATAAGTCCGCGCATCCCAATCTCGGCCGCCCGCTCGCGCCCGACGAAATTCGCCGGCTCGATATCACCATCACTCCCGACGGCAGGGGATTGCCCGGCGGCAGCGGCTCGGTCGAGCAGGGCGCCAAAGTCTATGCCGAAAAATGCCAGGTCTGTCACGGACCCGACGGCAAGGGCGGTCCTCTGGATCCCCTCACCGGCGGCATCGGCACCATCGCCTCCGCCAAGCCGTTGAAGACTCCGGTAAGCTATTGGCCCAGCGCCACCACCATCTTCGACTACGTGCGCCGCGCCATGCCTTTGCGCGAGCCCGAATCGCTCTCGAACGACGAAGTCTACGCCCTCACCGCGTACATTCTCTCCATCGACGCCGTCGTCCCCAAAGACGCCGTCCTCGACGCCAGATCCCTGGAAAAAGTCAAAATGCCCAACCGCGACGGCTTCCTGAACTCCTGGCCCCCTCCCAAGCACTAACCCCGTTCGCCGCGGGCCCAACGCTGTCATTCCGAGGAGTCCGCCGCGGCGGACGACGAGGAATCTCTCCGGCCTCCTCCTGACGTTGTCATTCTGAGGAGCGCAGCGAAGAAGAATCTCTCTGAGCCGTCGTGCTTAGCAGACGCCGTCCTCGATCGTCAAATCCCGCGACGGCATCCAGAATTCTTGGCCCGCCAAACACTAGTCCCGTGGCAAACGTTGTCATCCCGAACCCGGGGCGCTGCGACGACTAAGGGATCTGCAGTTTGCTTTTCGCATGGACTCGCTTCGCCGATCGCAGCAACGAAGCGGTACTTGCGAGCGTTGTCATCCCGAACCCCGGGGTCCCCAAAACACGCCGGTTCTGCGCGTTTTGGGGTGGGAACCCGGCCGCATTAATGAGCGATCACTGCCTGCCTCCTCTGTCATCCCGAACCCGGCCGCATTTTGGACGGCGGTGAGGGATCTGCTTTTTCCGTTTTCAAATGCTACGATCGAGCTGCAAATACGTCCCGCGCGCACCTCTCCTTAAATGCTCAACGCGAACCCTTCTCAGGTGTTCCTGTCATCCCAGGGCGGCTGCCCACGAACATCTAACCGACAGGAAGACACAGGAAGGGGTATATGAAGCGGCATATGAAACGACTATCGAGTGGCGCGTTCATGCTCTTTTTGGGACTCTCCGTGGCCCTAGCCAGCGGCTGCGCCGCGCGGGTGGGCCTCTACGATTCCGATCACGGCGATTATCATCGCTGGGATGCTCATGAGGATCACGCCTATCGTGATTACTGGACGCAAAATCACGGACGCGAGCCTTACCGCGACTTCGGCAAGTTGAATGCAAACGAGCAGAAAGACTACTGGAACTGGCGGCACTCTCATCCCGACGACAAGCACTAACCCTGGCTCGAACGGGTTAGCCTCTTTGCCGCCATCATGGAGCTGCGGCCGAAGCCGTCCGCGTTACTTGTAGCTCAGGTCTCGGACGCAACACCGGCGTCCGCGGCCTAAGCTCCTTCAGGCCGGCCAGCGCCGCGCGCCGCTTTGCATAACGGGCTCGGCCGCTTGAAGCGCGGCAGGCTTGCCTTCAATTTCGTAACAATCGAATTTCACGCCGACGCAGTATTTGCTGGAGCCGGCGCCTATTCCTTGAACACGCATTACGTGTCCGATAATCTTCCACTCCATCTCTTCTTTGCTGGTGACCATCCCCGGCATCGGTAGGCGCAGTTCGACTATGCTTCCCACATTCGGCGGCAAATGCGTCAAAATACAGACGCCTCGCGCCGAAATATCTAGCGACTGCGCGGAAATTTCATTCTCTTGCGATCTCATCACACGGAAATGTAGGGGACGATGTACTCGAAAGCGGCGGGACGATCGACGTTCACAGGACTCCACAGGTCACCTCTCCGACGACCCGGGAGGGGCAGGTCGAAATTCGCGGGAACGATCCCGATTCTCAACGCTGAAGAGCGAGTCTGCCCAGGCTGCTTCTTCGCCGCACGCTCGCGAAAATCCTTTGCAGACAACCCCGCCGCTCTGGGGACCAGCACAAGAGCGGCGGGGTTGCGCCCATTGGTCGGGCGGTGTGTTTTGACTTGCACGAGGATGGCCAGCCTCGGCGGGAGTAATTCCCAGCCGCTCACCCGGCCGCTTCCCCGGATTCTGCCGTTCGAGATCCGCGTGCCACTGCGACCCAAACCGATTTGCTCAGAGTTTAGCCGGCACCTTGCAGCTCAATCCTGTTCTGCCAGGACGCCGAAGACGAGCGGATGGAAAGTTCGCAGCGTGGCAACGGCAAGGGTTGCGTACAGTCGAAGCCTCTTCGTCAGGAGAGCTCCTCGGAAAATTCGGCCTCGTCAGGCGCCGGTCTAAGATCAATCGAGCTTGTTTGTTTGCAGAGCCCGTTGGGGGAAGTAAGTCAAAATTCGTCTCACAGCAACCGCATCGCCAAGCCTGGTAACGAAGCCTCGGTGCGCAACTTTCCTGCATCTCGAGAATAACTCTTCCTTCCATTCCGGCAATTCGCGGAGCGCCCAAATCAGTAGAGGCAGCACGCCGACTTATGCGCAAAATCGGTTTCATCGGGCTGCCTCCGTGTGCGCCCATAGCTTGATTTGCACGTGAACCGCCGAAATGGTGTCGGGTTTGCCCCTTGCTGTCAAACGATGCGCGAAAATCCGCTTGCGGTTTCCCCTTCCACGCCGCGCGTCCAAGAAGGAACACCTTCAAGAGTGAACCCTGGCTCTCGAATTATTTATACGATCTCTCCCTGGGCGCGCAGACCCGCGACAATTTTGTCCTTGGTGATGGGATGCTCGCGAACTCTTACGCCGCAGGCATTGTAGATGGCGTTGGCAATCGCGCTCGGAGCCGCGCCGATGGCGGTTTCCGCGAAACCTTTGGCCCCGAAAAACCACCGCGGCTCCTGGCTGTTGATGAATACGTTGGTCTGCTCCGGCGGCTCCATGATCGTCGGAAGCCTGTACGACAAATATCCCACGCTGTAGTGAAGTGTTCCTGGAAATTCGCGGTCCCACGGAATCGCGTCGGTAGTCATCCCCATGTTTTGCACCAGCGCTCCATGCTGATCGGCGTTCGCCAGCAGCGGATTCATCACGTGGCCTGCGTCGTGGCAATAAGCCGCGTTCACGTAGCGCCAGTCGCCGGTCCACGTGTCTACTTCCACTTCGGCGAAGCACGCGCCCACGCCTCGCGCCATCGATCTTCCGCTCGCCGTCAGAACGCACCTGCCCGCCATGCGTATCGGCCCTTTGTTGGCCTTCACCAGCGCCGCAAAAGTGATCTTCGCGTTGGGGCGCTCGCTCGAGGAGATCACTCCGTCTCGGATCTCCAGCTTCGCCGTGTCGACCTTCAAGCTATCCGCCGCGCGTTTCAGGAGATCCTTGCGCAGCTTGTCCGCCGCATTGCACAGCGCTCCGCCTTGGATGGCCGTGGTTAAGCCCGAGCTCCATCCCGGCGCCTGCGGCGCCAGGTCTGAATCTCCCCAGATCAAGCGGATGCGCTCCAGCGTGGTGAATCCCAGAATTTCGCCGATCTGCATGGACATCGAAGTGCCGTGATTGGTGCCGCTATCCGGCTGCGCGTAGCGCAGGACCACGTCGCCGTCCGCGTTGATCTCCAGTGCGCCCTCGTAAATGTCATTCCCCGGAGCGGCGGCGCCGCCCTGTCGCTTCGCCATCATCCACTCGAAACCCGGCTCGCCTTCCTGATATCCCAGCCGCCCTGCGTGATGCTGGGACATGGCCACCCCAAATCCCCGCTTGAACCGCCCCGGATTTCCGCCGGCCACGGGATTTCTCTTCTCCCACCCGATGGCCTTGGCGCCCTCCTCCAGCACTTCCACCGAAGCGAAGCAGTCGTAGCGCAGCGTGCCTTTCTCCATCTCCGGCATCGGAATCACCGTCGTTCCGCCCTGTTTCAGCGCCACCTGGGTTCCCGGCTTCTGCACGTTCAAGAGCCGGAACCGCACCGGGTCCATCCCCACCGCTTCCGCCATCTCGTCCATCATCTGTTCCCAGGCCCACTTGAACTCCTGCTGCAAATAGCTGCGGGCCGCGCCGGTGTTGATCGAATTGGTCCTGTAGAGGAAGCCGATCTCCTTCCAGTTGGGAACCACGTGAACGTACAGCTCGCTCCTGCCTCCGTTCATCCCGGGACCCTCGTTCAGATTCGCGCCCGAATTCACGTGGAACTCGCGCTGGCACGCCGTAATCTTTCCGTCTTTCATCGCGCCGATCTTGAACTTGGTGAGCGTCTGCGGCTTCACTTGCAGGAACGCCATCTCCTGGCTCTTGGTCAGCATCAATTTCACCGGCCGGTTCGTGGCTTTGGCGATCTGCGCGATCCACGGATAAAACTTATCGCCGGTATTTTGCGCTCCTCCAAAAGTCCCGCCGTTCCATTTGTCGATGAAGCGCACATTCTCCACGGGAATGCCCAGCCGCCTGGCCGTGGTCGCCCGCGATGGGTAGATGTTCTGCCCCATGCCCCAGACGGTCACTTTGTCCCCGTCCCATTTGGCGATGCAGCCGTTTGGCTGCAGCGGAACGGGCAGCCCCCCGCCAAACCGGTATGTAAACTCCTTGACGATCTCCGCTTCCGCAAACGCTTTATCCACATCGCCCCATTCCGAAAGCGTCTTCGTCACTCCAGGTTTTTGCTTGTTGCCTAAATCCGGAGCGTTCGGCGCCATCGCCTGATCCAGGCTCGACGCGTAAGGCAGCAGCTCGTACTCCACCGCGATCGCCGCGGCCGCGTCTTCGGCCTGATCCTCGGTCTCCGCCGCCACGATGGCCACCACCTCGCCCTGAAAGAAAAGCTCCTCCGGCAGCGGATAGGTGCTCGGAGCATTCTGCGGCGTCAGGATATGCGCCACGCCGGGCATCTTTTCCGCCTGGGAAACGTTCAGCGCTTTCACTTTGGCGCGCGGATGCGGGCTGGTGACGAGCTTCGTGTACAGCATGTTGGGCAGGTGAATGCGAGTGGTGTACTCCGCTTTGCCGGTCAGCCGCGGGATACCCACTTGCGGCATGGCCGGATGCGGCTTTCCGATCAGATTCAAGTTTTTCGGGGGATAGCCCTGCCACTTCCGCGTGACCAGCTTCTCATCGCCTTCCACCAGTGTCTCTTCGGGACCGTGTCCGCCGCCGGTCGAGTAGTCGCGCACCAAAGGCTGGTCGATAATGATGCAGGATTCCGGTGTGGCTTCCAGCTTCTGTTTGGCCGCCAGCTTCTGTTTCGCCGTACGATCGGCGCCTTTGTCGCTCATGCGATTTCGCCTCCGTCGCAATGCGCTCAGTTTCCCGGTTAAGCGCATCATACTCCCGCCGCCACCCCCAAAGAAGCCGCTAGTGCCTCAGTTTCCGAAGTCCCGTTTTCCAGGAGTTATCCCTCCAGATACGCTTCCTCTGAGAACTAATTCATTGGCTTTGGCGTCTGAGACAATCGCTTATGCACCGAGGCACTAAAGTTGCGAGACATGTTCTGCTGTTGCCAGCGAGCAGCATGTTGGCTCTGATGGCGGTAGTTTCTGGTGGGGCACAAACTTCCAATCCTTGTGCGGAGAGCGGCCTCCCAAGTCCGGTGAACGACTTGATTAGAGGGAGATTCCCTGGGTGGAGGCCCGAGCAGTTGTCCGACCTCCGTTCGGACGACAGGCAGCTTTGGCTAAAAGCACACGTCAACGACTGCCCGGGAATAGCTATTGGTCACTTCGAGACCACTGATAGGTTCACCTACGCAGTGTTTCTTGTGCGCCCATCTGATCCGACTAACGGTTACAAGGTCCTGGTGTTCGACGAGATACCGCACGGAAACGCATACATTTTGAAACTAGTGGAACAAGCGAATGGCCCGACTTACGGCGGAGTTGCCATTGAAACGGCCCCGCCAGGGCATTACTCCGACTACGAAGATGCAAGAATATCGGTGACGACCAAACTGGAAGGTTTCTATCTAGAGTTCATCGAGAGAGGCGCTCTTCTCTATTACTGGTCGGGTCGTCGATACAGGACAGTTAGAGTCTCGGGCTAACCGTGTTATTAGCCAAGTCCTGCTAAGTTCGGCTTATCGTCACCTGGTTCTTCCGCCAATTCTTGGTTGACGACAAACCCGCGGCAGGAAATGAAAAACAGCAGCCATCACCGTCCTGAACTTTTCGAGTAAGTTTCAAACAGGCCGGCAGTTTTGGCGTTGCGTCGTCAAAGAGGACTGCACCGAACGGCGGCAATGAAGTCGCGGCTGCGGCTATTGGGGCGCTTGCCCGCCGCCCATCATCAATGCTGGATTGAAGGGAACCGGCGTGCCCGTGATCTTGTCCTTGGCGTCCTTCACCTGCTTGATCAGCACCATGGTCATGTCCTTGCCCTGGTACTTGACCAGCCCGTAAGGCGACACTTTGTCGCTCACCCAGAAATCCCCCGAGCCGTTTTTCATGCGGTAGTGGTCGGCCGTGAAGTCGCCCGCGGGCGTGGTCGACGGACTCGCTGCCCACTTTGTCCGCCTCGCTGCGAATGTCGAGCGACTGCTTTTGCTGCATGCGGCCCATCGCCGGCATCTCCGTCGCGGGCCGTCCCGCCATCTGCATAATGGTGCGCGTGAAGCTCGTGTTCCCCCCGTCTTGCACCGTAAGCACCTTCACCACCATGTCGCCCACCGGCGTATTGGCCGAGGTCTCCAGCCAGTAGCCATCCTTGCCGTCGGCAGCCTCCTTGCCGATCACGGCGATCTCCATGGTCGTCTTCTTGGCGTTGCCGTCCGCGCCGCGCTGAATCTCGTATTGCGCCCCCGAGCCGACAATCGGATTGAAAATGCCGCGCGGTTGCGGTCCCAGCATCCCTCCCATGGGCCCTTGGGCGCAGGCCAAGCCGGCCAATGCCAATGCCAAAATCGAAGCGGCGGCGATCGTTCTTGGATTTTTCATTTTGCCTCGTTGTTTCTTAAAGACCTTCCGTTATACCCGCGCTGGCGTCGCGCGAAACCCATTTCTTCGCTGGGCAGCGGGTCAGTTGAATTTTATTGGTACGCCGTATTCCCCCGCATTCCCTCATTCCCCCGCATTCGGCATCGATATGGATGCCCGGCAAGGCGACACGCGCTGCCTCGCGCGCATCCTTTACTAGCCAATCCGTGCGAAGATTTTCCCGGGAGGCCAATTCGAGTTAGTACGTCAGTTTGAATGTTCTTGATCGTGACACAAGAGGTCAAAATTCAAACCGACCTACACCCAATTCGAGGCCCACTCGGACATTCGTTTGGAGATCGCTTGGCCACGCGACTAGCTTGCGCATGAAATCGAAATTCGCAGCCGCGCTCACTTCCATCTGGCTCATCTTCTTCGTAGCCGTGGGCGTGCGCCTGGCTTATGCCTGGGAGCAGCAGCGCAAAATTCCCGGCGAAGTTCTGCTGCTGCGCTTTCACCAGGAGACCGGAAACATCGCCTACTCCCTGGCCATGGGAAAGGGATTCAGCTCGCCGTTTGGCCGAGACACCGGCCCCACCGCCTGGGTCGCGCCGGTCTATCCTCTGCTGGTCGCGGGCATCTTTCGCGTTTTCGGAGTGGAAACCATTCGTTCGTTTTTCGCCGCTACGTCCATGAACATTCTGTTCTCCGCGGCCACCTGCCTGCCGATTTTCTACGCCGGCAAGCGCATCGCCGGCCCGGACACGGCGGCCACCGCCGCCGCGGCGGCCTGGTTCTGGGCCCTGCTTCCCAACGCGGTGATCTTTCCCTTCGAGTGGATCTGGGATACCTCGCTCACGGCCCTGCTCGCCGCGACGCTTTTGTGGGCCACGCTGGAACTCTCCGAATCGCCGCGCCTGCACCGTCTAATCGACTGGGGCGCTTACGGGCTGCTCTGGGCTTTCGCGCTGCTCACGAATCCCGCGCTCGGCTCCGTCCTGCCGTTCTTGCTCGGATGGGCCGCGTACCGCGCCGCCAAGCGCGGCGCGGGCTTGCGCGGGCCGGCGCTGGCCGCCGCATGCGTGGTGCTGTGCTGCGCGCCGTGGACCATCCGCAACTACCGGGCGTTCCACCGATTCATTCCTTTGCGCTCGAATCTGGGCGTGGAGCTCTACACGGGGAACAACGAAAACTACGGCCCTCATCCGCCGGTCTGGCCTTTCAACATCACCCGCGAGCGCGAGATTTTTCGCTTCTATCGCCTGGGAGAGTCTGTTTTCATGCAGGAGGAGATGCGCAAGGCGCTGCATTTCATGGCCGCCAATCCCGGCACTGAGCTGCGCTTGACCTGGGATCGCGTGGTCGCTTTCTGGTTGGGTACCTCCGCGCCGTTCAGCGATTTTCTCTCTGCCGATTCGCTCTTGCTTCGCGCGGTGTCTGTCTGCGGTTTTCTTCTTCTACTCGGGACCGTCGCCGGACTCGCGCTGCTCTTTCTGACGGCCAGCCAATTCATCTTTCCGGTAGCCTCATTCGTGCTGTTTTTCCCGTTGGTCTATTACCTGGCCCACGCCTCGCTGCGTTTCCGCCACCCCATGGACCCCATCCTGGTGCTCCTCTCCGCCGTCGCCTTTACGGCCATCCTGCGCTTCTTCGACGGCGTCGCCTTCGCTCGAAGGTTTCGCCGAAGAGCTCCCTCGCGCGCTGCTTGAGCGCCTCGGCGAGCGTGTCACGCCTTACTCGGAGAAGAGTTTGGGCTGCGCCGGCGACGCCGCCGCGGCTGGCTTGCGCCGCGCCACCCCCACCACGCCGAGCACCGTCACTTCGCTGAGAGCCGCGCGCGGCACGAAGATGCGCACGGCCGTGCCGTTCAGGTCCGGCGGCGTGATCTGTATGCCGCCATCGAGCAGCGCCAGCAAATCGTTGGTGACCACGCCCTCGAGCGTTTCGCCGTCGCGAAACTTCAGCCGCACCCACAGGCCGTCGAGCTTGGGCCTGCTCAGAAAAGCCTTGCGCTCCGGCTGGTAATCCTCGGTGAAGTCGCGCACGAAATAGACCGCGCGCACCTCCCGCAGCGGAATCTCGCGGTGCTCGCCATTGGTGGTGAGCACGTCCAGCGGATCGTTGGGCAGCCGCAGCGGATTGACGTAGCCTTGCAAGGAGCTGCGGTCGGCTAACTTCACCACCACCTTCTTGTGGGTTGAGCCTGTGGCTCGCGCTTTCACGCCTAGATGCTACACGATTAAAAGCCGCGCAAACTTTCCCCCTTTGACGAAGTTGCCGTAAAGTTCCTGGCCGCCCGCTTCCGCACTGCCCCCGGCGCGCCGCAAAAAGATGTCCACAAGCAGCCCTAAAGCAGTCTTGACACGCGAGAACGGCTGGCATAGCTTTTGCGCGAATGCGAAATCTCGAAAGGCCAACCGCCCGCGAGCTTTCCCCCAAAAAAGATAAAGGAGCTGCGCAAATGAGCGAGCCAATCATGGATGACCCCAACAAATCCGAAAAGCCCGAGGAATCCTCAGCGATCTCTCGCGGCGCGATTTCATCGCCATGTCCGTGGCCGCCGGCCTTGCCGCCTCTACGGCGGGCTCCGCATCCGCCGCCATGGCCGTCACCGAGACCGACGTGGAGATCAAGACTCCCGACGGCGTGTGCGACGCCGCCTTCATCCATCCCACGGGCGGGTCCCATCCCGCCGTGCTGATCTGGACAGACGCTTTCGGCCTGCGCCCCTCGATGCGCGACATCGGCAAACGCATTGCCGCCGAAGGCTACAGCGTGCTGGTGCCCAATCCTTTTTATCGCCTCAAAAAAGGCCCGGCGGTTGACAACCAAGCGACCTTCAACTTCCAGACGGACATGCCCAAGATTCAGCCATTGATGGCCTCCATCAATGCGCCCGGCGCGTGCGAAAAAGACGCCGTCGCCTTCATCGCCTGGCTCGATACGCAAAAGCAGGTGAATAAATCCAAAAAAGTCGGCACCCAGGGCTACTGCATGGGCGGCCCGCTGGTGGTGAAGACCTGCGCGACCGTGCCCGATCGCGTGGGCGCGGGCGGCTCGTTCCACGGAGGCGGGCTGGTGACGGACAAGCCCGATAGCCCGCACCTGCTGGCGCCGAAGATCAAGGCGCGCATGTATTTCGGCATCGCCTCCAACGACGACATGCGCCAGCCCGACGCGAAGGACAAGCTGCGCGAATCCTTCGCCGCGGCGCACGTGCCCGCGGAGATCGAAGTCTATTCCTCCAAGCACGGCTGGTGCGTGAAAGACATGCCCGCCGATGCCCAGGGCCCCATCTACAACATGGCCGATGCCGAGAAAGCCTGGGGCAAGCTAGTGGCCCTGTACAAGGCCGGCTTGGCCTAACCAGTAGCACAGCCACTCGTGGCTGTGCAGTTTGTAGCTCAGATCGCCCGACGCCGCGTAACCCGTTGTCATTCCGAACCGGGCCCCCAACGCGCGCCGCCTTTGCGCGTTTTGGGGTGGTGAACCCAGCGGCGCTATTTGCCGACGGCGGTGAGGAAGCTGTTTTTTCTTACAACCGCCGCCGTTACACGCCGACCTTTTGCCCATCAGAGTCTTCTAGCGTCGCGGCTGCGGTTCGGTACTCACCTGAATGGCCACGCCGCCCGCGCGCCTCTCCTTGTACCTAAGGATGCGGCCACCGGCGGGAATATCCCTCCGCGCTTCCACGCAGCGCGCCAAGCCCGCTTCGGGCGAGTCGTCTCCCGCCGCCTCTCCGTGCTCCGGGTCGCCATGCATGCTCACGCGCATGCCGCTCCACCTGCCGCCCGCAATCGTAAATGGCTCGATCAGCGTGTCGCCATTTTCCGCGTGCCACCCGGCGGCAAGAAAAACGTCGCGCCAATCCTGAGCGTAACGATAGGCCTCGCGATGATTGGCGATGGCCGCGATCGAGAACTCCCCCGGGCTTTTCTTCAGGCACGCCGCCAAGCTACTCTTCGCCGCGTCGGAAAGCCGCCGTGGGGGCAGGGAATTGGGAGCCGCGTGCCTGCGCCCTGCGCGCGGCCGTTCGCCTGGCCAAGGGCCCGCCCGCGTGCGGCTTGGTTCGCGCACGGCAGAATCAGCAGGATCGAAATGGCCAGCGCGTATTTCATGGCTTCACGCGAAATGGGAATCTGTGCGTCAATCTGCGCGTCAAGGTGAAAGCTCCCACGCCGTCCCCTACGCTAGCTTGGGCTCCAGTCTAGTACGCGTACGCCTTGAGGAAGGCGAAAACCACCACGCCGGTGATGGAAACGTAGAGCCAGATGGGGAAGGTGAAGCGCGCGATTCGCCGGTGCATGGCGAAGCGGCCCGTAGCGAGAAAAAGAACGTCGTGAGCACCATGGGCAGCGCCACGATGGAGAGGATGACGTGGCTGGCCAGGATCGAAAGGTACAACGTGCGCACCGAGCCATGGCCGGGGAAAATCGTGTCGCCGTGCAGCGCGTGGTTCACGATGTAGCTGACGAGAAAAGCCGAGGAGAACCCGAAAGCCAGCAGCATGCTCCTGCGATGCGCGCTTCTATGGCCATGTTTGATGAAATACAGGCCCACGCAGAGGGCGATCGCGCACAATCCGTTCAGGAACGCGTTCAGCGCCGGCAAAAACATCCAGCGCCCCGCAAAATCGGCCGGAGCGCGATGCACGTACAGCAGCCACAGCAGGAAAGACACGGCCAGGCCGCTGACCACCACGATCGCCCCAACCGCCGGGCGCGGACGAATCGCCGCCTGTTCCATGCCGCCAATTAAATCACAGATCAATCACAAGTAAATCACAAGTAATCACAAAGCCGATGCACTCCCGCTCCTTGGCCAGACGCCTCCAGTTGTCATCCCGAACCCGGCCGCATTTCGGACGGCGGTGAGGGATCTGCTTTTTTACGCCGGGTGCCGCACCCTTCGGTTTCAAGGGTGCGGCTTGTGAATGTTTTCCTCTTCTCGACAACCGCTGGCCAAGGCTTGTTGTCTCTCTTGGTTATTTCTTGCCGACTACGTGGCCTTTTCCGTCGCGCATTTCATTGCCTTTGAAGTGGGAAACCTTACCGACGGGCCTTGAGGGTTCGGGTCGATCGCCGACTTTTGGCATGGGGCCTTTATAGCCGTGCTCGGGATGGAAGTTGTTATTTACGTGGCCGTGGAAGTTGGCCGGGCCGTGAAACCATGGTCCCGCCCGAGGAAAGCGCCGCGCACAAACCATTCGGGACCGTAATAGCCATACGGCGCACAACCGTAAGGCGCAACGTCATAGTATCCATAGGGACAGTCGGGAGCGGGTCCGAGGTTCACGTTGACGCTCACTTGAGCCGCCGCTTTGGGAGCGGTCGTTAAGCAGACTCCCGAGAGCAAGAACCGCGAGTGCAAGAAGATTCAATCGATTCATAAGTTCACCCAAGCTTTCGTAAGGTCGTCTACCTGCCATACTTTATCATAGATGACGATTCGGACGGCCCGGGTTACCCTGGGCACTATCGCGGTCGCAGGGCGCGCCGGTTTGCGGCGGCCCTCGGCCTTTTCCTCCGCGTCTTGCAGCTAACTCCGCCGACAACACGTTGTCATTCTGAGGTCGCCGTTCCTCGCCCGAAAGTCATGGACATCAGGAGCTTCTGGGAGCCAACAAGGTCGCCCTCTTCGCCCGACCTTCTTCGGCGGCGAGGTTTGTAGCTCAGGGCGTCCGCCGCGGCGGACGCCCTTCGCAGGTGAGACCTGAGGCCCTTCGGGTCCTAGTAGCCCAGGGCGCGCCGGTTTGCGGCGGCCCGGGCTTTTCCTCCGCGTCTTGCCCCTTTAAAACCCCGCCGACAACACGTTGTCATTCTGAGGAGCCCGCCGCAGCGGACGACGACGAATCTCTCTGCGTTTTTTCGCAGTTCGTAGCTCAGGTCGCGCCTGCGCCCTTTGCAGGTGAGACCTGAGGCTTTCGCCTCCCGCGCGGCCACTCTGGCGGCGAAAGTCATGGCGATCAGGAGCTTTCGCCGCTGAACAAAGTCGAAGCGCGTTTTTTGCGCCCCGGATGCCTTTGCGGGGAATCTCTCTGCGCTTTTCGTGCTGGACAGACGGCGTCCTCGATGCCAAATCCTTGCCGCAACTCAAAATGCCCAACCGCAACCGCCAGGTTTCCTAACGCCTAGGCGGATTTCGCGCGCCTCGGAAGAGACGCCGGCGTTTTTTCGCAAGCTTTTCCACAGGTGCCGAGTTATTCACACCATAACCCTATTGGCTGCCGTTTACCTGCAACATAACATCCCGATGGCGGCAACAACATCGTTGAGTCATCAACCTCGGAGGGCGTATGTTGACCCAGCCTAACTGGAGGTTAGACATGGAAAGAGTCAGCCTCGACTTACAGAATTGCTACGGCATAAGGAATCTTCAACATAATTTTAACTTTATGACCAGGAGTATCTACGCCATCTATGCTCCATAATGGCTGCATGAAAACATCGCTCGCTCAGTCCTTCACCGATATTGCACGCGAAAAGCTTCCAAGGACCGCATGTATCCTGATCGCGTCAGTAGTTGCAAGGTGCGCGACGAGAACGGGACCGAATTGTTGAAAGAGGACATTGTCGTTCTCCCATCATACAAAGATGATCCTCTCCAAGAGATCACAAGCGCGGCAATCCTATTCGTGAACAGCGACCTTCGTAAACAATACGACGAGCTCCACTCTGAAACAGAAAAGGCTAAAGACACACTGCTAAAGGCTTTGAAGAAGCAGTCGAAGTGTAAAACAGTTGAGTCTAAATGTCCCAGGCTTTCACAAATTCAGAAGATCAGTTTTTTCACGGCTCTCGACTACGTGAACAAGGAGATTCACAGGAGCGAGGATGCACCCTATGCGGACCTTCCATATGACGTTGTTTTCGATGAAGAAGGTTCTGTCCGCCCTGGAAGAACCTGATCTAAAGACGACCCTAAACGACTACGTCACAATCGATACAATCAACTGATCTCTTCATCCATATATTTTAGGAAAGGGACGTTTGAGTACTATCAAGCTGCTAACATCGCCAAGAACCTGGAAGATCAGGGTTTTTTCAAAGCGAAACACTCGGTGGGCCTAAATCGCCCCAGCCAAACAGAAACGATAACCACTAGGGCTCAACTGGAAGGCGTGATCGCTGCGGAAAAGGAGAAGATCGCAAGCGATCCAGCTTTGCGTGAGAGGTTCAACACAGTAGAACTCGGCTCACCGGGAACGCTTCTCTCAGAGCTTTTCGCGCATATCTGCTGGCAATGAAGCCGTGCTCTCGAAAATGTCCAATGTCCCCAATTTCAAGCAAGAAGTCTGGGAAATCCTACCTCAAGAAACATCTCGCCCTTTACGACGAGCTCATCGCCAAGCACGACGTCGCAGAGCAAAAAGTAAGGCGATATTGGAAGAAGCCCAAAGGAAACTCTTCACTTGGGAGGAAGTACAGCCACTTTCAACGACAGGTTCTTCGTCCCATTTACCCTTGGCAGAAAAACCGGGAAGCGGCGGTCGTAGGTACAGCTGAGCCATTGCTAGAGTTCACATTTAAGGATGATGCCGGAATCCAACTTCCTGGTGGATCGGAAGTCCCTCGTGGAGGTGCTTAGTCAAGGGGAGAGGAAAGCCCTCTTATCTTGGATCTTCTATTTGATGTTGAGGTGAGAAAATCCGCTGGCCGGCAGACTCTATTCGTTGTGGACGACATTGCAGATTCCTTTGACTACCGCAACAAATACGCGATCATCCATATTTTGATGAAATATATCAAAGGATCATAACTTCAACGGCATCCTTGAACCACAATTGTGATTTCTTCCGTACGGTCTGCAGCAGATTTGTAGGCCATGACGGTTCTTTCTATGGCTGCCAGAAGTGACACCGGAATCTCAATACAAAAGCCAGAGGGGATTCAAAACGTATTTATAAATGTGTGGAAAAAGGGATTCTTCAATGACATTAGGGCGCGGCTGGGGCGTCAATCGCATTCATGCGGAATCTTATTGAGTACACGAGAGGAGAAGAGGATCCAGACTATAAAACACTAACTAGCCTGCTTCATTGCCAACCACGCAGAAAATAAAACAGGCGGAGCTGGACGGACTTACCTAGGTTTATTTAAGGGAAGTTCTGGCGCGTGGCGCTCGCCAGATGAATTGGTTATTAACACCATTACGGCAGAAGCGAAGAGCTGCTTAACGACACCCTGCGGAGTAAACTTTGCCCACAAGGTTGTCCTATGCATCTCCATTCGTATCATGGCCGAGCAATTTATGCTGGAGACAGTCAAGAGCCGCTTTCACGTTCGACGCGAATCAGACGGAAGGAAACCGTGGTAGAAGAGTTCGAGAAGATTCTTCCCGGCCAAGGGAAAAGCAGATCAAACACTCCAAAAGGTTCTGCTCATGACGCCTGAAAACATCCATTTGAATGCTTTTATGTACGAACCCATCGTCGATATGTCTGATCACCACTTGAAAAAGCTCTATGCCGAAGTAGAGGCGTTTACTGGAAGCTGCGAGGATCAATCATAGGACAGGGAGAACCGCTCCAGGCGCTGCGCGTGCTGCTCAGGGAGACTACTCCTCAGCGCAGCGAAAAAATTCAGAGGAAGGAGATCGCGTAGCTTTGGCCATCCCCCGATAAGCAGACGATAAACTGGGACAAGCCAGCGATCGACTGGCCACCGTCTCTCCCCCGCTGCCGCTTGCCGCTCCATACTCGCAACAAGTGGCACAGCCACTCCTGGCTGTGCGGTACCAACTCCGTACAGGTAGGAGAATCCTCGTCCGTGTCACCTCTTGTTCACCTATAAGCTTTTCCACAAGCCCCGAAGTGATCCACATCCTGATCATATTGCCCGCCGTTTACCTTCCAGATAACATTGCATATGTACTCTGACAAGATCGCCTCGTCGGCCTTTTTTCCTGCTCTCCTCCTTGCCGTTTCATCCCCCATTTCTCCATATCCTTGTTTACTCCGCGCGTCACAGCGGGCCTCGGTGTAGCGCAGCCTCGTTCCTCTCCGTGAAGGGCGCCATTCGCCCCGAGCTTCAGCCTAAACAACCTGTTTTGATACTCTTGCCGCGAGCCAAAAATAACTCCCGTGGAATGATATTCTTGCAAAAAACGATGAAGTCGCCATCGTGTAAAGACGTGGTGAATACAGGTAACTCTTCTAGCATCAGCACGTTCCGAGAATATCGTCGTCGAAAAAAGCGGTGCCATTAAGTCCCTTAGAATGACAACGTTGTCCAAGGGCACGAAATAAGTGCTTTAGAATGATATCGTTTACAAAAAAGGTGGGGGTGGGGGGGCCACAGGAGGCGAACATGAGTAAAGCGACAGAAAATCTGCAGGCTGCCCTGCAACGGGCTATTGCTGGCCGGCCCAAGGTGGGCGGCTTTCCGTATCTGGCCGAGACACTTCGGCGAGCGGGAGTGACGCGCAATTTGTGGTTTTTGCCCGCGTGCGAAAGCCTCTATCTCACCGGGCACGGCTCCGTGGTGATGCAAGGCGAGCCGCTGGCATCCGGCATGGTCGATGTGCCGCCGTTCGATCGCGAGGCGTTGATAGTGGCATTGCGAACCGACCAAGCCGGGAAGGGCACCTTCCCGGAGTTTTTTGTCCGCTTCGTGGCGCGCCGGGGTGGTTCGCTATGACGTCGATTTCGCGGCGCGCAAAGTTGGATACTTCGGCGCTAACGGAGAGGAGTACATCGAAAGCTATCCTGCCGTGAAGCTGGACTGACGCAAGCGCGACATGAAGCGCGTGCGAGGCGCCGCCAGTCCGAGGGTTCTATTCCCGGAGTTGTGGCGCGTAAAGCTCAGTATTCAATGTGTGTTTAACGGACAGAGACGCTCGGCGCAATGTCTTAAGATTGAGCCCGAAAGTCGGAGAGGCAACGGCAACTGCAAAAGCTGATTGGAACGACGAACCCGACTCGAGTCCCTCCCAAAGGGGGAACGATGTTGCTCAGCAGCTCAGACAGCTTGTCGCCCAGGAGGAACTCATGATCGATAAGAAAGCTTGGAGTCGACTGCTGCTCAGTACCGCGCTGGCGGAGGGTTCATGTTGGCTATGGGCACCACTGCCAGGGCAGATCGGGACTACAAGGAAAACTGTAATCGCCGGCTGGAGGCGGATCGAGCCCGGATTGACCGCGACGCCAGCCGTTCCGGCGAGCACACTGGCAAGTCGATCGCGACGTCGCCAGAATGGACCAAGACCGGAAATGGTGCCGAGATCGCAAGGCGGATTGGGATCACGACCGCTTCAATGTGGACATCTACTTCCGTCGCTAGCCAGTAGCATTCAGCGACAATGAGAGGCTGATTCGAGCGAATCGGCCTCTTCTTAGCATACGGTACTCGCTTTCAACACCGAGAGCCGAATGAATCGCGGCGCCGATGAATCGCGGACAAAATCCCAAACTGTGCCAAAAAGGGCAGAGACCGAAACCCGACGCTCTTAGAATCAGGTTGCGCAGAGAAGAAATGTGCGAAGAGCTAAAAGCTAGAAACGATGAGAGGGATGGTGGTTTATGCGAATCCGAATGAATTGAAGCAATGTGTGTGGATTGTGGCGATGGCCGCGTGTTTCGTTATCACCGCGGGCACGGGACGGGCCGTGGCGTCCGCGTCACCACAGGAACAGCACGAGCAGGATTATTCAAAGAATAAGAACTACAAGTTAGGAGTACGCGACGGCCGCGATGACGGCGCGAAAAACCGCGACCACTACAAGACGAGGAAATTCAAGAAAGACCAAGACCAGAAAGCTTACGACCGGCTATCAGTCAAGTCGCCAGAGCTATCAACAGGGCTATCAACAGGGTAGCCAAGGGGTCTAAATAACAAACCCGGTCGGGAAGCGTTCCTCGGCGCGTAAAATGATTCATCGGGCGGGCGACTGGTCCCGCCGGCGCCCCGCTTTGGCGGGCAAGTCGTGGTCAATAGGCCAAGTAAGGTCCGCCTCTCGCCCATTGCGGCATTGTCTCGCTGGGATCTCATGTTCTCACTTGTTGAAGAACGTGAAGATATTTGACGATGTCGCCCGTCGAGAGCATTCCAACAAAATCGTTCCCCAGCCATGACAGGCATCTGATTCATTCCGTCCCGGCCCATCTTTTCCATGGCCGTCCACAATTCCGCGCTGGGATCGATCTTGCTTAGTCTCTCGACGGGTATCATGGCCTGGGCTGCCGTGGTCGTCGTCCACGAGGAGCGAGGAATCTCTTTAATGTCGTGCAGGGTAAGCAATCCGACCACGCGTTCTCCCCGGTCTACGAGAAAGCACTGCCGGCCGTGCGCGAGAACCTCCTGATCGATTAACTTTTGTAAAGGGGCGTCTCCGGAACGTGAGGTGCATGCATTTCCCATCGCCTCCGATACCTTGTGACCGACTAATAGGCCTTGCACCATTTGCTGCTGGACTTGGGCTCCGGCCGCGCTTTCGAGGAACCAGCCAATGAAGGCGATCCATAATCCGTTGATAACGTTTCCTCTCAACGCCAGCCATACGCCCCAAAAATGAAAAGGAAGCCGAAGAATCGGCCTGTGCTTGCTGCGATCAGAGTGGCGCGGCGAAAGTTCTTGTTCACTCCCCAAACAATGGCGCGAAAAACGCGGCCTCCATCCAGCGGGAATCCTGGAACGAGGTTGAACAGTCCCAACATGCCGTTAATGAGCGCGAGATACTTGGCTACCGCCAGGGCCGGCGTGATGTTCACAAGCAACGGCTCCAAAAGGAAAAAGAGCGCTGCCAGCGCAAAGCTAGTGAGCGGCCCGACAACTGCAATCAAGAATTCGGCGCTGGCGCTCGGGGGTTCGCCTGCAATCTGGGATACGCCGCCAAAAATGAACAGAGTGATCCGGTGTACCGGCACCTTGTAGCGAAGGGCCACCCACGAATGGGCCAGCTCGTGCACAACGATACTGGCAAAAAACAGCACCGCTGTCACAGCTGCCCATCACCCAGTATTCGACGCTCGTGCCACCCTTGAATTCAGCCGGATAGTAATTAACGGCCAACATCCAAGTGACAGGGCAGCGATCAAGAACCAGGAGTAGTCCAAATCGATAGGTATTCCAAGGACGCGTCCAATCGGAATCGTATGGCGAAACACAACGTCACCTCGCTTTTCGCTAGAGGGGTCAGCCTGAATTTTGCCCTCTTGTGTCACGATCAAGAAAAGTCAAACTGACCCCTAGCCGCTTTTCGCTAGAGACCCATCCGAACCGTTCGAGCCGAGTGGTTCGTTCGTCGATGCTGTGGCGGAAGTCCGCCGGGATATTCGCTTCGCCTCCCGGACGGGCACAGTTATACACCCGAGGCCCTTGTCTTTGCATTAGAGGGGCACTAGAGGGGCATTAGAGGGGCATTAGTTGGGCATTGGTGGGGCATCGTCGCGCATTAGGCCCCGGCGCTGCCCGGGAAGACCCTCACAGAAGTTGCGGTTATGGCTGCTTAGGGGCCAGGGAAGTGGCTTTGTGCCGGAGTTCGGGCAGATTAACTTAGAATGGTTAACAATGCTAAAAGAAGACGATATAACGCTTGACTTGTGTAGTTAAGCGGCCTACTGTTGGGCCATCCAATCAATAAAGGAACTTAGGAGGTACAACAGCATGAACACGATCACACGATGGGAACCTTCCCGGGGCGTGACATCCCTGCAGGATCAAGTCAATCGATTGTTCGAGACACACTTACGCGCAACCGGCCGGGTCAAGCCGACCTAGCGACGTGGGCGCCGGCAGTAGACATATATGAAACCGAGACCGAGTTGGTGGTAAAGGCCGACCTGCCCGATCTACAAGAAAAGGACATCGACGTTCGAGTCGAAAACAATACGCTCACCATCCGCGGAGAGCGGAAGTTCGAGAAGGAAGTCAGCGAGGAGAACTATCTGCGAGTGGAACGCGCCTACGGTGCATTCACGCGGAGCTTTTCCCCTGCCGAACACAGTGAAGAAACCCGAAGGCATTCGCGCCGAGTATCGCACGGGGCCTTGACCGTGCACATGGCGAAGCGCGAGGAGCTCAAGGCCAAGCAAGTGAAGATCAACGTTTCGGGAAACGGCAAGTAGCTGAATATCGCGCAGCGGGGGGCCGTTGCAGGCGGGCCCCGAGCAACTGAGGAGGTTGCCAATGATCGGAACGTCAAGAAGAGTTGAGAGATGGAGTCGCTCGCCGGGCGTATGAGGTCTCCTCGAGCGCGGCGGGGAAACGGACAGGATGTAAACGATTGGGCTTCAAGCGGAAAAAGAGATCAGTGGCAAAACTGCCGACGTGCCAGCAAAAGCGAGAGCGGCCGCGGCAGGGAGTGGCTCGACAAACCGACTACGGTGAACGAGTAAACTTTGTGTACCAGGCGAGGGGCGAGGGTTTCTGACTCGCCCCTTTGGTTTTTGTGTGGCACCGGTGGCGGCTGGGACAGTCCTGGCGGCGTCGCAAGGCGGGCCTAGCGGCGTTGGCGAGGGGCGTTGGGATCGCTGCCAGGCCGGGTCGCCCATCTCCTTCAGGTACTCTTGCACTTCCGAGGGCACGCAGAGCCATTCATCGGTTCCCGGTAATGACAGGAACTCGATCAATGGCTCTCAGTACCCTGGGATTGGGAGAGACACCTGAAGGAGATGGGCGACCCGGCCGGCAGCGATCCCGACGCCGCTCGGCAAACGCATGGCCCGCCTTGCGACGCCGCCAGGACTGTCCCAGGCCGGTCGCGCGAAAACCAAAGGGGCGAGTCAGAAACCCTCGCCCCTCGCCTGGTACACAAAGTTTACACTGGTTCCGCGTAGTCGGTTTGTCGAGAGAAAAAGCGGCCGCTCTCGCTTTTCTGGCACATCGGCAGTTTTGCCACCAGTCTCTTTTACAAGTTTGAAGCTCCGATCGGTTACATCCTGTCCGTTTCCCCGCCGCGCGCTGAACATAAATCTCATACGCCCGGCGAGCGACTCCATCTCTCAACTCTTCTTGACGTTCCCATCATTGGCAACCTCCTCAGTTGTCGGGGGCCGCGGCATCGGCCCCTCGCTGCGCGATATTCAGCTACTTGCCGTTTCCCGAAACGTTGATCTTCACTTGCTTCGCATTGGACTCCTCGCGCTTCGCCGGGTGCGCGGTTCGAGGCCCCGTTGCGATACTCGGCGCGAATGATCGGGTCTCTTCACTGTGTTCGGCAGGGAAAAGCTGCGCGTGAATGCGCCCGTAGGCGCGTTCCAGCTCGCAGATAGTTCTCCTCGCTGACTTCCTTCTCGAATTTCCGCTCCGCGGATAGTGAAGCGTATTGTTTTCGACTCGAACGTCGATGTCCTTTTCTTGTAGATCGGGCAGGTCGGCCTTTACCACCAACTCGGTCTCGGTTTCATATATGTCTACTGCCGGCGCCCACGTCGCTAGGTGGGCTTGACCCGGCAGGATGCGCGTAAGTTGTCTTCGAACAATCGATTGACTTGATCCTGCAGGGATGTCACGCCCCGGGAAGGTTCCCATCGTGTGATCGTGTTCATGCTGTTGTACCTCCTAAGTTCCTTTATTGATTGGATGGCCCAACAGTAGGCCGCTTAACTACACAAGTCAAGCGTTATATCGTCTTCTTTTAGCATTGTTAACCATTCTAAGTTAATCTGCCCGAACTCCGGCACAAAGCCACTTCCCTGGCCCCGAGCAGCCATAACCGCAACTTCTGTGAGGGTCTTCCCGGGCAGCGCCGGGGCCTAATGCGCGACGATGCCCCACCAATGCCCAACTAATGCCCCTCTAATGCCCCTCTAATGCCCCTCTAATGCAAAGACAAGGGCCTCGGGTGTATAACTGTGCCCGTCCGGGAGGCCAAACGAAAATCCCGGTGGACTTCCGCCACAGCATCGACGAACGAACCACTCGGCTTGAACGGTTCGGATGGGTCTCTCAGCGAAAAGCGGCTAGTGGGTCAGTTTGACTTTTCTTGATCGTGACACAAGAGGGCAAAATTCAAACTGACCCCTCTAGCGAAAAGCGAGGTGCGTTGTGTTTCGCCATACGATTCCGATTGGACGCGTCCTTGGAATACCGATCGATTTGGACTACTCCTGGTTCTTGATCGCTGTCCTGCTCACTTGGATGTTGGCCGTTAATTACTATCCGGCTGAGTTCAAGAGTGGCACCAGCGTCGAATACTGGGTGATGGCAGCTGTGACGGCGCTGCTGTTTTTTGCCAGTATCGTTGTGCACGAGCTGGCCCATTCGTGGGTGGCTCTTCGCTACAAGGTGCCGGTGCACCGCATCACTCTGTTCATTTTTGGCGGCGTATCCCAGATCGCCGGCGAATTGCCGAGCGCCAGCGCCGAATTCCTGATTGCAATGGTCGGCGGCTACCGCCTTGCGTGGCGGGGGATCTTTTTTCTTTTGGAGCCGTTGCTTGCGAACATCACGCCCGGCCCTGGCCATAGCCAAGTATCTCGCGCTCATGAACGGCATGCTGGGACTGTTCAACCTCATTCCAGGATTCCCGCTCGATGGAGGCCGCGTTTCCGGGCTATTGTTTGGGGAGTCGATCAAGAACTTTCGCCGCGCCACTCTCATCGCCGCAAACACCGGCCGATTCTTCGGCTTCCTTTTCATTTTTGCGGGCGTATGGCTGGCGTTGAGAGGAAACCCTCAATGGATTATGGATCGCCTTCATTGGCTGGTTCCTCGAAAGCGCGGCCGTAGCCCAAGTGCAGCGGCGAAGGTGCAAGGCCTAGTAGTCGGTCACAAGGTGTCGGAGGTGATCGGAAGCGCAGCACCTCGGGTGTCGGTGGCGCCCCTTGGCAGAGATTAATCGACCAGGAGGTTCTCAGGCACGGCCGCAGTGCTTGCTTGTAAACCGAGGAGACGCGTGAGTAGTAGGATTGCTTACCCTAAAGAGATCCTCGCTCTTCGTGGGCGACGACCACGGCGGCCCAGGCAATGATACCGGTGGAGAAAACTAAGCAAGCTCGATCCGAACGCGGAGGTGTGGACGGCCATGGAAAAAATCGGCCGGGACGGCGTGAATCAGATGGTGATGACGGGAAACGATTTTGTTGGAATGCTTTCGACGGCGACATCGTCAAATACCTTCACGTTCT
This sequence comes from uncultured Acidobacteriota bacterium, assembly GCA_963703785.1. GTDB lineage: Bacteria > Acidobacteriota > Terriglobia > Acidiferrales > UBA7541 > Palsa-189. The sequence goes on from CAVPFR010000030.1 coordinate 36,954, forward strand.
TAGCAAGTTAGAACATGGCAAGCAGCAGAAGCTTTACTTGGCTACAGGCCCACGGACTTGCCACAAAT
>CAVPFR010000031.1:0-42894 GCA_963703785.1 uncultured Acidobacteriota bacterium
AACGCGGCAGCAATTTGTTCAAGCAGTCCGCGCGCAACGAGCATGGAGAGGTCATTCACGGCGTCGGCGATACGCCACCGATTCAGCATGAACTTCTTACGGGATCGAAGTGGGACGGCCGCGCTTACACGGATAACGCCGACCATACTTGCAACAACTGGACCAGCGGCACGACTGGTTCCGCGCAGGCCGGCCATTCAGACCGAATCGGCAATGGCTCCTCCTGGAATTCGTCGAACGCTACAAAAGGATGCAGCCAGGCAGCGCTCGAAAGCACAGGAGGGGCTGGACTCTTTTATTGCTTTGCCATCGATTGATTCAAACCTCGCCCCAGCATGTCGCCTGCAGGCCATTTGAGGCAGCATCCCCGGGCCAAGTCCTGCGAGGTCGTATTTCCGGAACGACAAAGATCGGGGGAACGCTCAGAGTCGGTCGGCTTGGTCTAGGAGCTTTTGACCTTGGGCGTCGACTGAGCTCCTAGCGGTTCACGGAAAGGATCCATCGGAATCGGCGCGTACTCGACGTCGACGATCTCGAGATGCTCGGTCTTCGCTGGCGCGCGCAGGTCCACGCGGTCGCCGGGGCTCGCCTTCATCAGCGCATTGGCGAGAGGCGAGCGCCAGCTGAAGTAGCCGCGGTCGAGGTCCACCTCGTCGATGCCGACGATCGAGACGACGTGTTCGAGGCCGGCGGCGTCCTTGTAGGTCACGGTTGCGCCGAAGAAGACGCGCGTAGCGGCTGGTCCCGGGCGGGGAGCGGCGGGATCGACGACCACGGCCGCGTCAATGCGCTTCGTGAGAAAGCGAATCCGCGAATCGATCTGGCCTAACCGTCGCTTGCCGTAGAGATAGTCGGCGTTTTCACTGCGGTCCCCGTTACTGGCGGCCCACGCGACGACCTCTACCACCGCGGGCCGCTCGCGAGTCAGTAGGAACCGATGCTCGTCTTTCAGCCGCTGCAACCCGGCGGGCGTGATGTAGTTTTTGAGCGGCGGCCCCGCTTCCTCGCGCACCGGTCCTCGGAGCGGCCGCTTGGTTCGCATTTGCCAATCTGCCATGGGATTTCGTGTGCTTGTGGATGACCCAATCTCGGAAGGTCCGCGCCTCGGTCCCGATAATTCCTCGCACGGTGAACGTGACGTACGCGCGCTGGATGTCGAATGATACATCGGTCTTTCCTGTGGCGCTCTTATAAAATGCGGTGACCCGTCCGATGCGCACAATATGTCTAGCTCATGTTGTTTTCCAACGTCGTCCCAGAGTCGTTCCAGACGAACAGCTGTATTGGTGTTACCTTGCGCCCACAGCATCGGGGCACACTCCGCGCAAGCTGCAATCCTTTGCCTTGACATTATTTTGATGCTGGCTTAGTTTCCACTCAAGAGCTCTATAGGCCTACCCGGGAAGTATCCAATTGGAGGACTGCAGATGCGAACCGTAACACGCAAGATGACCTGGGTTCTTCTGGCAGTATTGTGTCTGGCTGCTCGCCCCGTTGCAGGCGGCGGCCCGCAGAATGTACCTGGACTGAAAGTCGACAAGGGCAGTATAGGCGGCGTGGTTGTGAACAGCAGCGGCGGGAAGGCGGAAGCCGGCGTCTGGGTGATCGCTGAGACCAAATCCTTGCCGGCGCCGTTCCGCAAGATTGTCGTCACCGACGATCAGGGACGGTTCCTGGTTCCGGACCTGCCGGAGGGAGAGTACGAGGTATGGGTCCGCGGCTACGGGCTGAAGGACTCGGACCGCACCAAAGCGGTGTGCGGCGAGACCGTGAAGCTGCAGGTTGCCAACGCGGCAACCCCGCAAGAAGCGGCGAAAATTTATCCAGCCAGTTATTGGACCTCGCTGATTCAGCCGCCCCCGATGAGCGAGCTTCCAGCCAAGTACAAGAGTCAAGATGAATGGCTTGCGACCCTGAGGAACGGGTGCAACCACTGCCATGAGCTCGGCATGCCCCAGACGCGCATCTATACCACTCCTAAAGATTGGGACGCTATGTTCCTGCGCGCCAAGTCGATGCACCAGGAACTCGATGGGCTCGGCAGAGCGGCCGTAGAGAAGATGCTCGCGGATTGGGGCTCTCGCATTGCGGCAGGAGAAGTTCCTCCCGCTCCCCGCGGCCAACCGGCATCGAACGCAATGTCGTGATATCTCAGTGGGATTGGGGTTTCCCGGAGTCCTTCGTTCACGATTTGATATCTACCGACAAGCGCAATCCAACGTTGTACGCCAACGGGAAAGTCTACGGGGTGGATCGAACCGGCGGAGGTCGATTGTTGATTTTGGACCCGGTGAAGAACGCCGTCTCATGGCTGCAAGTGGAACCACGAGACAAGAGCCATGGCTACTCCCTGACCAAGGACTACTACCACGGCCAGGAAGAAGAGCAGGCGTATGTCGGGGAAGACAAGGAATGGATGGCCAGCCCGCACAATCCTATGTTTGATGAGAAAGGCAGACTCTGGATGACCGTGCAGATTCGCGCTGGCGGCCACGATTACTATCCAGCGTGGGCGAAGAACTCGATCGTAACGGATAACCCAGCGGATGTTGATACCGCGTACAATCTGCTGTCTAAGAACGGTAACAACATGCAACTCGGTTACTACGATACCAAAACCAATAAATTTGTTACCGTCGATACTGGGTACAACACTCATCACCTGCAGTTGGATTGGCAAGACCGGATCTGGACCGACGGCGGCGGGTCCGCGGCGGGTGAACTCGACACGAAAAAACTGGATTTGACGAATCTCGAAACGATCAAAGCGACCGAGGCCAATGCTCAGAAGACCTTCATGCGGATCGATCCGGATACCAAGAAGATGATTCCAGGAACGGGCTACGGAGAGGCGGTCAGCCCGGTCGATGGCACCGTTTGGTATTCGTCGCCTGTGGCCGGAGGTCCTGCCAACAAGCTGTATATGGTTGATCCAAAGACGGACAAAATTAAGGACTACCCGCTGCCTCCTCCAGGGCGTTTCCCGCACGGCATTGATTTCAGCTCGGACGGGAACGTTTGGGTCTCATTGGGCAGCGGTCAACTCGGGCGCTTGAATCCTAAGACCGGCGAGTGGAAGTTCTGGGACACGCCGGGGCTAAAATTCAAGGGCACCGGCAAGGAAACCGGCAGTACCGATTTCCCTTACTACGTTTGGGTGGATCAATTCAACGCGTCGGGGCTCGGCAAGGACACCGTGATCGAAACGGGAACCACTTCGGACGCACAGTTCGTATTTGATCCGAAGAAAGAAACGTTCGTTGTGTTCCATGTCCCGTACCCGATGCCGTATTACGCTCGTGGTATGGATGGCCGGATTGACGACGCCAAGGCAGGTTGGAAGGGCCGAGGCCTTTGGATGACCTACAGCTCTTACCTTCCTCGATTCACGGAAACGCGCAGCGGCTCCGTGAATCATATGCAAATCCGCCCCAATCCATTGGCGAATTAATGGACTGGTAGATGGTTGGCAAGGTGACCGCCACAACGAGTGGCGGTCACCGCCAGCCGCAAGAGGCTGACAGCGATCTATACCCACAAGAACGCGCAAGAACAGACTGCAACAACGTCATCGTCGCAGGCAAACAATAGACCCTCGATCGACCGCCCACGATCAGCGTATAGATTGTTCATCGATTTTGACCAGTTGATTTCTCGCTCAGCAGAGGTCTGCAGTGCGGGCCCGCCGCCTGTTTCAGCAATTGTCGCAGCTCAAGGGGCGGGAAGGAGATTGCCATGAAAGGCCTGGTATGGGCGGTTTGCCTTTTCGGCGTCGCGGGTCTGGCCCAGCTCGCGGCGACTTCCGCTGGACCGCGCCCGAAGCAAGATATCCCGACGAAACAAGATCTCCCCACGGCGGCCCCCACGACCGCTGGACGCGTGCGCACCTACTACATTGCGGCCGAGGAGACCGAATGGGACTATGCGCCGCTCGGCATCGATATGACGACCGGCAAACCTTTTGAAGGAACGGCGGCGGCGTACACCCAGCCGGGACCAAATCACATCGGGCACGTCTATCGCAAGGCGGTCTACCGGGAGTATACCGACGGTACGTTCGCAACGCGGAAGCCGCGCCCCCCGCAGGACGAATACCTCGGTTTGCTGGGACCGATCCTGCGCGCGGAGGTCGGCGATACGATCAAGGTCGTTTTCAAGAACAACGCCTCGCGGCCCTACAGCATGCATCCGCATGGACTCTTCTACGAGAAGGCCTCGGAAGGGTCCATGTACGCCGACAATGTTCCCGACGAGAAAAAGACCGGGGCCATGGTGCCGCCCGGGGCGACGTTCACTTACGAGTGGGAGGTGCCGGAACGGGCGGGGCCGGGGCCGGAAGATCCCAGCTCGATCGTCTGGGTGTACCACTCGCACGTCAACGAATACAAAGATGTGGCTTCCGGCCTGGTAGGGGCCATCGTCGTAACCCGCCGAGGCCAGGCTAACTCCGACGGCACTCCCAAAGACGTGGACCGCGAAGTCGTCGCTCTCTTCACCGCATTTAACGAAAACCAGAGCTGGTATGTGCAAGAGAACGTTGCCGCCCACATCAGCGCCTCCGACCAGAGAGCGCTCAATAAGCGAGACAACAACTTTAACGATTTGCACATGTACACCACGTTCACGGGCAAAGGATTTGCCGAGACTAACTTCAAGTTTTCCGTCAACGGATACCTCTATGGCAATGGACCGGTGATGACCGTGAAACAGGGCCAGCGGGTGCGCTGGTATCTGTTGGATGTGGGCGATGTGGTCAATTTCCACACCCCGCATTGGGAGGGCGGCAACCTGGTGAGCTACCAGCACGCTCTCAAAAACACGTTCGATCTGTTGCCGGCGGCAATGGAAACCGCGGACATGGTTCCCAAAGTCCCTGGCGTCTGGCAGCTTCATTGCCAGGTGGACGACCATATGCAGGCGGGAATGATGGCGCGGTATGAGGTCCTACCCGCGCAGGCCGCCGCCGAAAAAACCGGGCGTGCTGGCGCCGGCTTCTGACGTGGCGAGCGGACGAGCGAGCGTCGCAGCTCAAGGGGCGGCAAGGAGATTGCCATGAAAGGCCTGGTATGGGCGGTTTGCCTTTTCGCGTCGGAGGTCTGGCCCAGCTCGCGGCGACTTCCGCTGGACCGCGCCCGAAGCAAGATCTCCCGACGAAGCAAGATCTCCCCACGGCGGCCCCCACGACCGCTGGACGCGTGCGCACCTACTACATTGCGGCCGAAGAGACCGAATGGGACTATGCGCCGCTGGGCATCGATATGATGACCGGCAAACCTTTTGAAGGAACGGCGGCGGCGTACACCCAGCCGGGACCAAATCACATCGGGCACATCTATCGCAAGGCGGTCTACCGGGAGTATACCGACGGTACGTTCGCAACGCGGAAGCCGCGCCCCCCGCAGGACGAATACCTCGGTTTGCTGGGACCGATCCTGCGCGCGGAGGTCGGCGATACGATCAAGATCGTTTTCAAGAACAACGCCTCGCGGCCCTACAACATGTATCCTCCCGAGGCCTTCGATCCCAAGAACCCTGCTGACGCCGGCGAGGTTCCCGATGCCACCGGCAATGCTGTCGACGATCCGGAGGATATGGTGCAGCCCGGGGCGACCTTCACTTACGAGTGGGAGGTACGGGAACGGGCGGGGCCGGGGCCGGACGATCCCAGCTCGATCGTCCAAGTCTACTACTCGCACGTCGACCAATACAAAGACGTGGCTTCCGGCCTGGTGGGGGCCATCATCGTGGCCCGGCGAGGCCAGGCGAACTCCGACGGTACTCCCAAAGACGTGGACCGCGAAGTCGTCGCTCTCTTCACCGCATTTAACGAAAACGAGAGTTGGTATGTGCAACAGAACGTTGCCGCCCACATCAGCGCCGCCGACCAGAAAGCGCTCGAGGGACGGGGCGCCAACTTTTCCGATTCGCAAGGATACTTCACGTTCGCGGGCACCGGATTTGCCGAGACCAACTACAAGTTTTCCGTCAACGGATACCTCTATGGCGACGGGCCGGTGATGACCGTGAAACAGGGCCAGCGCGTACGCTGGTATCTGTTGGATATGGGTGACGTGGGCGCGCTCAATTTCCACACCCCGCATTGGCACGGCAACACGGTGCTCTCCCACGGCACTCGCAGGGACACGCTCTTTCTGCTGCCTTTGGGAACGGAAACTGCCGACATGGTTCCCGACGCCCCTGGCCTCTGGCTACTTCATTGCCACATCGACGACCATATGGAGGCGGGAATGATGGCACGGTACCAGGTCCTACCCGCGCCTACAACGACTGCGGATACGAAGCAACGCACTCGTTGAAGAGAGCGCCGGGACGCCGGACACGCAGCTTTTCCACGGCTTGGCCACCGGACATGCCGAGTTGATTCAAAATCAAACCCTCCGCCTTGCATAGTCGGATCCGGCCTGATAAGTCGTGCCGGCTCAACCGGTCGATGCAACACCATTGAACCCAGTCGATCCGACAGGGTTTTCCGGAAAGTGGGAATCGGCGCAAAGGCGGTTTCCAAACAGCCTTACGCCGCATATCGTGAGACAGACTTCTTTAGAGAGATTATTTTTTGACCAGCTTGCGCGAAGCGACGTGGATTTTGTGTGTGTTATGAATGTCCGCTGGGGACATAGCGGCCTGCGCCTTGTCAAGATCGACTTCGAGCACGAAACACCCTGGCATGTCGGTCTTGACTTCGATCCTGCCCGGGACGTTCGCGGGCACTCTGCCGACGGAAAGGATCTGGCCGGAACCATCGTGAATGACGATTGCTTTCGGAGAGTACTTGATTTTGGGCGCCTGCTTTTTCCGTGCTGCCATGTTGCTGCTCCTTGAGGGAACCGCGCGGGGCGAGTCCGCTGCTTTACTGCCAAATGGCGAAAACGTCGTACATGGAAACGCCGATGCCGCTTTCATTTTTCACAAAGGTGACGTAGGCAAGCTGGGGCTTTTGCGAAGACGGATCGCCGACAGGCATGAACGCCCGGATTTCGGTGATGGCCACTTGGCCCTGGTTATAGCCTTGATTGTAGGAAGGGGCGACGGAGAAATCGTGGAAGGTACCCCAGTCGTTGGTCCACCACCAGAGCGAGAGAGAAAAGTTTGGAGGAGCCGACCAGGTGTAGATGAGCGCTTTGTTCATGTTCGAGAACCCCCAGTCTTCCAGACGCCTGAGCGTGACGGCGCAGATCGAGATGCCAGTTGCCGTCAGGTAATAACCCAAAGAGCGAGGACACACTACGAAAGTGCCGGACGGATGTCAACTCAGATGTGATGCTTCCTAAAGTTTTTCACCGCTATAACCTTCTGGGCCGCCCGCTAAGAGTCGCGGCGGTTAGTCAGCGGCGCCGCACCTCGTTCACTTGGTCGGAAAGGCGCTATCGTATCGATGTGACCCGCTCCCGGCCGGATCGTCAGCCACCCGGATTTTAAGTTTTCAGTTGCGCCGTCCCCTTGAGACCACCCGGTTTTTCGGAATCTGGCCCCCGAATCCTTAGCTTCCGATAATCCCGTGCACAAGGTGGCATGGAGACGGCAAGGCGTGCGCGCTTTTCCACAGCGGTTCCTGTTATGCACTCAGTAGCCGGTTGACCGCGGTTTACCTCATCGATAACATTGCATATGACTCGCGCACAACAGCGCCGCACCAACATGTTTTGTGGCGTTTTTTGTGGCGCTTTTTCTTGCCTCGCTTCCAGCCGTCTCCGCTCCCAACTTCGCCGCGTCGTGCCAGATACCGCGCCGGATGCCGCGCCGCCTTCCAGCGCCAGCACATTCGCCGCAGCCGGTAAGGCTATTTCTGGTGAAATTCGGCCTAAATATCCTGCTTTGATACTCTTGCAGCACAAAGAAAATAAACCATTTGGAATCACATCCTTGCAAATTATTGGACTGAAAGTCGCGCCGAATCACACTCTTGCAAAAAAAGGTGGGGGGGAGGGGGGGGCGAGGCGCACTTCGCGTGCCAAACGAGCGGATGTTCCTTTACGAAGCCTTGTAGCCCAGGGCGCGCCGGTTTTTGGCGGCCCTGGGGCTTTGCGGGTGCGACCGCCGCTACGTCGGCCAAGCGAAATTGCGAATCGATCTTAGCTCGGGCTCAGTCCGCCAGCGGATTCGGCCGCATCTGGAACTTCACGAGCTTGCTCGTGGTCCCTTTGCCGCCTTCCATATGGAAGGGCGCGCGCGTCGAGATCGGTGTGTAGATGCCTTTGCCTTTCCAGCCGCCGTTCGGATCGTCGATGCGGCCATCGAGGCCTTTGGCGTAGTAGCCCATGGATACGGCACGCGCAGCGTCATGAACTTGCCGTTCACGAGCACCAGCAGTCCCTCGGACAGATTGCCGGTAGCCAGCGGCACGTCCTTGCCGACGCCCAGCATGTCGAAGCGGTCGACGAAGTTGTAGTAAGCCGAATCCGCGCTGCCGCTCTCCTCCGCGCCCTTGTAGTTCGGGCCGGGGAAGGGATAGAGCGTCCAGCCTTCCGGGCAGTGCTGTCCGGTGGCGGCCGCGGGACCGTTGAGCGGGCCCTTGCACTTGCTGCGGTCAAAGCTGGCCAGATGTCCGCTCGAGAGCACGGTCCAGACGACGCCCTTGCTGTCCACGTCCATGCCGCGAGGCGCGTAGCCCTGCACCGGCGCTTTCGGATTGTTCCAGGGCACTTCGTAGTATTCGGCCAGCGCGGTCTCGGGCGGGTGCGATCCGGGAATGAAGCGAACCAGCGCGCCCGGCATTCCCTGCACCGATCCCCAAACCGAGCCGTCCGGGGCGGGGGAGACGCCGTAGTAAGCGACGCTGATGGCCCGGTCCTTGGTGGGATCGGGCGGCTGATTCGGTTCGGTGTAGGCGTCGCGCTTGCCGTTGCCGTTGTAGTCGAGAACGAACGCGCTCCAGCCCTGCGCCTTCTTCTCGTCGTGCGTCTTGTCCCAGATCTTGGTGTCGAACCAGCCCTCGACGCCGGCAGGTCCGAAAGACGACCACAGCACATCGTTGTCGTCGAAATTCGCGTGGCCCCAGGTGAAGCAGGTGTCGATCGTCGTCAACTGTTTGGTTTTCGGATCGTAGAGTTCCAGGCCGCGTTCGCCGCGCTTAATGGGGAGCAACTTTGCCGACGAATGATCCGAACCGGCCTGGCACCACGCCGGCGTCTCGGGCTTGCGCACGCGGGCCGCGGCCCACACGCGAGACTGCTTGTCCATGGCGAAGCTGTGAACCGTGGTCTGGCTGTTCCAGATCACTTCGCTGCCAAAGTATGGCGAGGGTGCGAGCGGCAGGGTAGCGGCGGAACTCGGCGTCTGCGGATCGCGAACCGTCAGCTTGATTTGCGTCGCCGCGGTGTGCGCGGGATCGACCACGGGGAGGTAATCGCCGCTCTCTTCGAGCCCGCCGTAAATGGGCCCGTTGGCGTTCACGGTGGGATTGCGCTTGTCGGTGGCGATGTCGTCATGCAGATAGACTTTGGGATCGGCCCAGTCCCACATGGTGACCACCACGTTGCGTTCCGCGCCCTGGGGACGCGCGGGAGCGGCGTCCGGCAACTCGCCCTTGGCGATGCGATCGCTCCAATCGGCGTACATGGCTAGGCCGCGCTTCTCGCCAACCGACGCGAAGCGGGAAATCATCTGGGCGCCGGCTTGGCCGGACTGAACGCGGCGTTCCCAGGCGGCGCTGGAGTCCTTCGCGTGTGCGAGGATGCTCTGGGGAATCTCGCGCGTGGCCTTGTCGCCCATCTGGTGGCAGCCGGTGCAGCCGTCGGTGTTAACGATCTCGCGAATCCACTGGCCCTGGCTCTTCATGCTGGAAGAGATCCCGTTGCCCGAAGGACCTGTCCCAGGGAAATCGCTCTTGGGCGGCACTTGCAGCAGAGAGAACCAGTACAGCGCGGGATAATATTCGACCGCGGATTTTTTGTCCGGCGCGACGACCGCCTTCAGATTCAGCGTATGGCCGGGGTTGGCTTTTACTTTCGGCGAATCCACCAGCCCGTAGCCGCGAACCCATACGTCGTAGTCCGACGCCGGCAGGTCCGGCAGGAGGTAGCGGCCCTGATCGTCGGTCACCACGATTTTCACCATGCGCGTTGGCGTGCTGGTGCTTTCCGCGATCACCCAAACGCCCGCTTCCGGCCCGGCGGTGCTGGCGACCACGCCGCCGATGTCGTTGTTCTTGACGCGCACCGCGCCGCCACTCGCTTGGCGCGCGCTCGTGGATACGAGCGTGCCGGCCAGCAACACGGCGATGGCGAGAACAGCCAGGCCCAGATACGGAATTCGCTTTTTCACGATGTACCTCCTCTGTGCGGTCAAATCGCGGCGCCCATTTTGGTGCAACCCGGAGGTCGGTAAGGGAGAACGCGAGGATGCTATGCCCGTAGCTCTGCGCTGTCAATCGGCGATGAGGCGAAGAGGGCTTAGTCGGCGGCGGAGATTTTTGGGGGGATGACGTCGAGGGCGTGCAATCCTTCCGCCGCTGATCCAGGCGCGGAAGCGGTCCATGTAAAGGTAGATCACTGGGGTGGTGTAGAGCGTGAGCATCTGGCTGACGATCAGGCCGCCGACGATGGCGATGCCCAGGGGGCGGCGCAATTCCGCGCCATTGCCGTTGGAGACGGCAATGGGGATGCCGCCAAACAGGGCGGCCATGGTGGTCATCATGATGGGCCGGAAGCGCAGCAGGCAGGCCTGATAGATGGATCCTCGGGGCTGTTGTTTTCGTTGCGTTCGGCCTGAATGGCGAAATCGATCATCAGGATGGCGTTTTTCTTGACGATGCCGATCAGCAGGATGATGCCGATCAAGGCGATCACCGTCAGCTGGGTGTGCAGCACCAGCAGCGCCAGCAAGGCGCCGACACCCGCGGAGGGCAGGGTGGAGAGAATGGTGATGGGGTGGATGTAGTTCTCGTAGAGAATGCCGAGCACGATGTAGACGGTGACCAGCGCGGCCAAGAATCAAATACGGCTGGGAAGTCAAGGAGGCCTGGAAGGCTTGCGCGGTTCCCTGGAAGCCGGGATGAATCGTGTCTGGCAACCCGATGGCTACGCTGCAGCTTCTGGATCGCGGCGACTGCCGGTTCCCAGAGGAACATCCGGCGCCATATTGAAGGAGAAGGTTACGGCGGGAAAGGGGCCTTGATGGGCAATCGATAGGGCGTGGTGGAGCGGTCATAGTGCGATGAAAGCACTCAGGGGAACCATCTGGCCGGTGGTGGGGAGCGCAGGTAGAGATTCTTGAGCGCATCGGGACCCTGTTGAAACTGGGGATCGATCTCCATCACCACGAAGTACTGGTTCATGGTCCTGTACATGGTGGAGACCTGCCGCTGGCCAAAAGCGTCGTACAGCGTATTGTCGATGGTCTGCGGGGTGATGCCGAGGCGGCTGGCGGTATCGCGGTCGATCACCAAGCCTGCGAGGAGTCCGCGGTTTTGCAGGTCGGTGTTCACGTCACGCAGTACGGGGATAGCCTTCATGCCCTGCAAGACTCGCGGCGCCCAATCGAGCAGATCCTTAAAGTTGTCTCCCTGCAGGGTGTACTGGAATTGGGCAGCGCCGAGGCGTCCGCCGATCTGCACATCTTGCACCGCCTGGAGGGTAAGCGTGGCTCCGGGCACGCGGGCCAGCCGAGGGCGCAGCCGGTTGATCACCTGATCCGCGCTGGCCTTGCGCTCCGCGAGCGGTTTTAGCGTGACGTTGAACGCGGCCTGATTGGCCGGGCGCCGATGTTGCCAGTCACACGGCCACGGCGGGATCGCTCTGGAGGATGGCGATGAATTGGGTGAGCTTCTGGCGCATGGTTTGAAAGGAAGTGTCTTCTGAACCAGGGCCTGGCCGCTCAGGCGCCCGGTATCCTGCTGCGGAAAGAAGCCCTTGGGAACGACGATATACAGATAGACTGCCAGACCAACACGTGGCCCAGCAGCAAACAAAGCATCGAGCGGCTGGTGCCTCAACACCCAGCGCAGGCTGCTGGCGTATCCGTCGGCCATCCAATCGAAGGCACTCTGGCAGAGCGCGGGAGATGCCATTGCGCCGATGATTCTGGTGCTGCCTCTTGAGCAAGTTGGGCGCACATCATGGGCGTTGCGGTGAGCGAGACCACCAGGGAGATGGCCACGGCCACGCTGAGGGTGATGGCAAATTCGCGGAAAAGACGGCCCAGGATGCCGCCCATCAGGAGAATGGGAATGAACACGGCGATGAGTGAAGTGCTCATGGAGAGGACGGTGAAGCCAATCTCCTTGGACCCCGCCAGCGCGGCTTCCAGAGGAGCCATGCCTTTTTCCAGATAGCGGGTAATGTTTTCGATTACGACGATGGCATCGTCGACCACAAAGCCGGTGGAGATGGTAAGCGCCATGAGGGAGAGATTGTCGATCGTGTACCCCAGCAGGTACATGACGCCAAAGGTTCCGACCAGGGAGAGAGGCACGGCCACGCTGGGAATAGCCGTGGCCCAAATGCTGTGGAGAAAAGCGAAGATTACCAGGATGACCAGGAGGACGGCGATCACCAGAGTGACTTCAACATCGTGGACCGAGGCCCGAATGGTTGTGGTGCGGTCTTGCGCCACGGTGAGGGTGATCGAGGGAGGAATGGAGGCGCGCAGCATGGGCAGCACGTCCTTGACGTGATCCACAGTGTCGATGATATTGGCCGAGGGCTGGCGGTAAAGATCCAACTCCACCATCGGCTTTCCGTTGATCAATCCCGCATTGATGATATTCAATTGGCCATTTACAACGGTGGCCACGTCGGACAAGCGGACCGGCGCCTTGTGGTTATAGGCAATGATGAGGCGCCCATAATCGTCGGCGCGGAAAAGCTGATCATTGGAATCCAGGAGAATGCGGCGATTCGGATCCGCGACGGAACCTTTCGGCAGATGGGCATTGGAGCCATTGATCGACGCGCGCACCTGATCCAGGCCGATGCCCAGCTTGCTCAATAACAGCGGGTTGACTTCGGCGCGGACGGCCGGCTGAGAGCTGCCGCCCACCTGCACCTGGCCAATGCCCTCGATCTGCTGGAGCTTTTGAGCCAGAATCGAATCGGCCACGTCGAACATGGCTTCTTTGGTAACGGTGTTCGAAGTAAGCGCCAGGACCATAATGGGCGCTTCCGCGGGATTGATCTTCCTCCAGTTCGGATTGGTGGGCATATTGGCGGGCAATTGACCGCGGGCCGCGTTGATGGCGGCTTGCACATCGCGGGCAGCGGCATCGATATCGCGATCCAAATCAAACTGCAAGACGACTTGGGTTCTGCCGAGCCGGCTCAAGGAGGTCATCTGGTTGACGCCGGCGATGCGGCCAAACATGCGCTCGAGCGGCGTGGCGACGGAGGAGGCCATCGTTTCCGCGTTGGCGCCGGGCAGGTCCGCCTGGACCTGGACCACGGGGTAGGCGACCTCGGGCAGAGAAGCCACCGGCAGTTCACGGAAGGCGATGAAGCCGTAGAGCAGGAGCGCGGCCGTCAAGAGCGACGTGGCCACCGGCCGGCGGATGAAGGGAGCAGAGATGTTCATGGGCTAGAGGCCGCTTCCAGGACTCTCCACGGTGTTGCCTTGCTCATACCCGATTCTGGCGCCGGCGGTCAAGAGATATGTCTGGGCTGGAGGCCGCGAACGTCCGGCCGATACTTGGGTTAACTGTACATGCTTTTTTTGCTTTTTAAATTGAGAAATCCAGGCGTCGAGCGTTGCGAGGAAGGTGGCGAGGCGGAGCGGTGGCGGGGGCGTACAGGCCGGAGCCTTGCTAAAAGGAGGGGTGAAAGGGAGGGGTGAAAGGACGCTGGGGGATGCCAGAGAGACTCAGGCGATGGGAGTGCTATTTACGGTCGCGCCGGAGCCGGAGGAGTCCGAGCGGATCACATTGGTCTGGTCGGTGAAGAAGGTGCGGGTTCCGGTTGCGCCTGGGACGCTGGGTACAGCCGTAATTGTATAGGCGTCGATCGAACCGGATGCGTCGGCGGTACCGGCCGTATACGTGAAGACGTAACCGGCCTTTACGGTGCTGGCCAAGACGGAGTCAATCAGGTCCGCGGAAGCGGAGCTTGCCGCCCCCGAAGTCCCGAGATTGGCGAGGGATGCCGGATAGCCGACGTTATAAGTCGTGGTGTATTCGACGCAAGCGGTATTGATGGTTCGCATGGAGGCGACGGCGGAAGCCTCATTGGCGCTCATCTTGGACCGGATAAGGTTGGGGATGGCGATGGCGGCGATAATCAGAATAATCGCCACGACGATCAACAGCTCAATGAGCGAAAAACCCTTTTGTTTCCGCATCCGCGATTCTCCCCGTCTCGCTATGGTTGGGATCAACGAACCGGCGCCGTACAGGCGGCACATGAGAAGGCGAAGCGCCCTCACGTTGCCGCAAGTTGGACCTCGAATCCATGAGCGTATAGTACGAGAGCGGGGCCGAACAATAGGACCTCGGTACTGCCGTTTCCAACATGGATACCGTGGATACGAGGGATCCCGGAACGCAAGCGGAAGGGCGCGGAAGGGAAATCGATCCAAATCTGTCCGGGCTAAATCTATCCGGGCCAAATCTATCCGGGCGTGAAATGAGCGCATCAGACTCTTATAGGGCTTTTATGGGGTTTGATTGGGCTGCATAGAGATGAGAAGCGCGAGAAGCGCAAAGGCGGGTGTCCATCATGGCTGATTGGGTGATGCCTTTATTCACGATCGTGGTAGCGGTGGCCTTGCTGGTAGAGACGCTGGCGATAGCGGCCATGTTCATGGGGATCCTGAGTCTGGTCCGACGCGTCGAGAGCGTGACCGAGCGCGTGCAAGGCCGGCTTTACCCGCTGATCTCCCAAATTCAAGTGCACCTGGACGACCTGCAGCCGCGCATCGGGTGCGCCTTAACCGAGGCCTCGGACCTTGTTCATTCCGCTCGGATACAGGTGGAGCGGACCGAGCGCAAAATTACCGAAGTGGCCGATGAGCTTGAAACCAGGCTCGTCCGCCTCGACCTGAAGGTGGCGGCAGCTCTCGATACGGTCGAGGTTACGGGATCCAGGATTCGACATGCCGTCTTAGCGCCGGTTCGATCCATCAAGGCGCTGACTACAGGAATTCAAACCGGAATAAGCACCTACCGCGAACGTTCCCGGCAATCGGATGAATGGGCCGACCTGCCGGAAGAGCGGATACGTTACCGGTCGGAAGCGGAAGCGTCCGAATCGCGAAGACCATTCTCCAGCTAGAGTAAGAAAGCTGCACCTGGCAATAGATGGACGCCGGCCGCGGCGTTTGAATTGAGAAAGCCCTACTTAGGTTTCGAGCCTTCACCGACACCGAACGAAGGTTTGCTGATGAGATTCATATACTGGATCATCTCCGACGGCACGCAGATCTGCTCCTCCGCTTCCTGATCCGGAATCCACTGGTAATCGTTCTTCGAGAGTGTAAAAGGCTTCGTAAAGATGGTGGGATCGTCAACGGTAATGACCGCCTGCATGTGGTTATGGTCCATGCGCGTGTAGCGCTCTTCGATCATTGCGTTGACGCTGTGCGGATATCCAGCCTTATCCACCCAACTCGTGTCGTTGCTGCCGGTGGTATCGATCACCAGGGTGTAATCCCCGTCCCAGTGGCCCACGGAGTATCCATACCAGCGGGACGGCACTCCATCATTGGTGTCGATCTTCTTGGGCAATTCGTGCTTCCCATCCATCCAGACGTAGCGCCATATCCTCTGGTATTGGTGCAACACGGCAATTCTGTCTGTGGACATCGTCGCAAACGCAATGCCTCTGGTTTCGAAGACCAGGTTTCGTGGAATCCCCAACGGGTCACACGTGTTCATTGGGTCATTTGAGTTGCCGGTGCCGACCTTTGGCTCGGACAGAATGAGCGCGTCCAACTTCTGGCCCAAGGGCGTCAGCGGGGGTACTTTTCCACGTTCGGATACCAGGTTCCCGGCCCAAGACCCGATCACATCGTGGACGGGCGCCGGTCCGCCGGGATCGGGATTGGGCTTCAACTTGTTTCCGTTGTAAAGGCTGTCTTTCGTGCCGGGTTTAGCTTGGGGGACGCCTGTTTGGGCTATTGCGAGCGATGAAAGAGCCAGCAAGGCCGCCAGAACCATCACGAATCGCACGATTGATTTGCCCATTTCCATAGCCCCCTTTCGCGTCTAGAGCTTTGAATTGCCGTCGGCAGATTCGTAAACGTCACGGATTCTCGCACTCTTGTCCAAATCCTGCAAGATATTGGCTATTGTGCTATGGGGGGAACTTTCACTTTATGCGGTGATTTTGTAGCCCGAGGCAAACTGCCAGGTTCGTTGGAACAACTGCGAGGGCTTTCGAACATCTAGGGTAGGGAACAAAACCGTGGTTATTCGGAGCGATTGAGAGACACAAGCCGCCTACGGCTTGGTCTTGTCGGCGACCTTATCGGCGCCCTGTGCTGTTTTGGCCGCCGATTTGTTCACGACTTTCTTGGTACCGGTTTTTACGGCGTGGCCCGTTTTTTTGGTGGCCTCTTTGGTGGAGTGCCCCGCGTCCTTCACATCTTTTGTGGCGCTCTTATCGGTCTGGGCAAAAGCGATTGTGGGCAAAATAGCCGGCATAAACCAAAGCGCGACGAACAAGACGCCTTCCATGACACATAGCGACTTTTTCATAAACTTCTCCTTTACCCGCTCCGTGGAAGCAGGGCCTGCGTAACTGCGATCAAACAAACTTTCTGGCATGGCGTAAATTGTTTACACTCGCAATCCGCCGACCAGGTACAAGATCAGCACGATGAGCGCGACCGTCCCGAATAGCCCTAGGCCCCCGCGTGTTCCCCATCTGGAATACCCGTAATAGCCGCCGCCTCCGCCAAACAACAGCACCACAAGAATAATTAGCAGTAACATGGGAGTCTCCTTTTCCGCTTCTAAAGTACTTTCATCTCTTGACCGGCAGGATCAAACAACACGGTCAAGAACGAAGGGGTGCGGCCTTGCTTATCGCCTTGCTTATTGGGGTGCCCGACGCGCGGTTAGCGGCAGGACGCGGTGCAAAAACCCCAGGGCCCCGCCAACTTCGGCGGGCGCCCTGGGCTACAAGGGCTTCTTCCGCCGGAAAAAATAAGGCAGACTGTTCTATTTAGGACAGCCTGCCCCGTTCTACTCCTGCACTGTCGCTCGCAGAACCACTTGATCCGAGGGCAATGTCGCGTTCGAGTCCGTCTCCGCGGTGACGAAGACCTTGAAGGTACGGAAAGTGGTGGCCATCTTCATGTCACCCTTATGATTGTTTCCGACCTTTAGTTCTCCCTGACTTGTCGCTTCAGAGCCTTCCTGCTGCACCCAGACGATGTAGGTCGCTGCGGCAGGGTTGAGCCTACCCGGTTTGGCCATGCCAGTCGCTTTCACTTCCATCTGGCTGTTGCCATCCTTCTCCTTGTCGACCTGAAGCTGGGCCGTCGCTCCCGGCAGGATATCCGTGGCGGTCATGGGGTAGTTTTTGGCAAAGCTCGAGGGAGCCAGAGCCAACATCGCTGCGCACAAGACCACCGGAAGATAAAATATTTTTCTGTTCATGTTTGAAGCTCCTTTAAGACCACGTTATGGGGACTATCTTGTGTAACCATGCTAGAGCAGGCAGAGATGGGTATCTGTCCCGTTGGGCACACATCGGCATTTTGTGAGGGTTAGATAGACACCGCCCCTTATGGACTGAAGAGGGCAATCTGCTTTGTCGCTAATGGACCACCCCATCTAATATGCCAACCTTAAACAGGTTCGCTACCCGCTCGGCCGCAACCGGACGGCTGAAATAAAAGCCCTGTCCCCCTCCGCACCCATGGCGCCGCAGGAACTCGAGTTGCGGGCCGGTTTCCACCCCTTCGGCAATGATCCGCTGGTTCAGGCTCGTGCCCATACCGATCATGGCGTGGACAATGGCGGCGTCTCGGGGGTCCGCCATGATGTCCCGCACGAAAGATTGATCGAGTTTGAGAGCGTCCGATGGAAAACGCCGCAAATAACTAAAGCTGGAATACCCCGTGCCAAAGTCGTCGATGGCGATCTGCACGCCCATGTCTTTCAGCTTAACCAGAGTCACGACAGCAGCTTCCGGGTCATCCATCAGCACGCTCTCGGTCAACTCCAACTCGAGATTCCGAGGCTTCACTCCCGTAGCAATCAACACGGCCCGAACGCCCGACAGAAAATCCTTGGCGGCGAATTCCGCCGCGGACACATTCACCGATACACGCACAACCCCGAGTCCCGCGTCCAGCCAGGCCCGAGCCTGTTTGCATGCTTCCACGAGCACCCACTGTCCCATGGCCAAAATCAAGCCACACTCTTCCGCGATGGGGACGAACTGGCCCGGATAGATCAATCCCCGTTGCGGGTGGAGCCAGCGGATCAGCGCTTCCATTCCGGTAATCTGCCCTGTCTGAAGATTCAATATCGGCTGGTAATGCAGCACAAACTCGTTTCGCCCCAGGGCGCAGCGCAAATCCGCTTCCAGCGATTCCCGCTCCGCCAGTAGCGCGTGCATTTCGTGGCGGAAGAACTGATAGTTATTCCGGCCGCGTTGCTTGGCTTCGTACATTGCGTTGTCGGCCCTGTTCATCAAGCTTTCGGCGTCTTGCCCGTCAATCGGGTAGGTGCTCACTCCTATGCTCGTGCTGATATCGAGACTCTTGCCATCGATCATATGGGGCGCCGCTAACTCCCTAAGGACTTTTCGAGCACTGATGGCTGCGTCTCCCGCGTGCTCGACTTGGGAGAGGAGTACCACGAATTCGTCCCCGCCTAGCCGGCTGATCGTGTCCGACCCCCGGACACAGGCCTTCAATCGCCCGGCCACGGACCGCAGCAATTTGTCCCCAATATCGTGGCCCAGCGAGTCGTTGATCTTTTTGAAGTGATCTAAATCGACAAACATCACGGCGAGTTGCCTGCCCTGGCGCTCCGCCAGTGCAATCGCTTGCGTCAGCCGGTCGTTAAACAACACGCGGTTCGGCAAATCGGTGAGGGCATCGTGTTGCGCGAGGTGAGACATTGCGAGCGATTTGGCTCGGGCTGCGCTCACGTCGCGGAAAACCACGATCGCGCCGGTTGGGCTCTTATCACTCTTAAAGATGAGGGTGGTGGTACTTTCGATGCCCATCTCGAAGCCGTCGCGTCGAACCAGAACGCAGTTTTTACAGCCGCCCACAAGGCTTGCAGTCTCCTTTTCTGGTGTGGCAATGCCCGCGGCGGTATCACCTGCCGCCTGGCCGACGCCATCGATAAGTCTGAGCACCTGCGATACAGGGCGCCCGTGTGCCTCCTGGCGGGACCACCCGGTCATCTTTTCGGCGCTTCGATTGAGATACGCGACGTTGCCCTCTAAATCCGCGCGCAGGACGCCCTCCGCGATGGAGTCCAGCGTCATATTGGCGACTTCATTTTCCAGAAACGTTGCTTCCGCGGCACGGGTATCGAGCATCGCACGCACCGTGCGCCTCAACCGGTAACCGTGGGACGGATTCTTGACAACGTAATCCCGGGCCCCGCGCTGTACTGCTTCCCTCGCCGTTTCTTCCGCATCGGCCCCGCACACGACCAAAATCGGCACGCGAGGCGCGGCCTGAAAAAGCTTATCGAACGTCTCCAGGCCACCGCTATTGGGAACCGTCAGGTCAAGCACGACGGCCCCAACGGCGCCACTGCGCAACCGCTCGATTCCGCTGGGAAGTTCGCGGAGCCACTCTACGCGGATTGGTTCGTCCGCCGCCGAACCCGGCTCCCCTAAAATTCGAGCAACGTCGCCCGCCTGGTCCCCGATGAGCAGAACGCACTCGTCGCCGTCACTGGTGGTCGTCGGTTTCACAGTTCTCGGCCCCTGGCTTGGCATCCCACTTCACCTTCAAAAAGCGGGTTACTTGCCCTTGGTCACGTTCGCGGCGTCCGCTACCATGAACCGCAGCATCTGCTCCTTCAACTGCGCGTCCACCTCGTCCGCGATGATCACAACGTCGGGAAGCAGCGAGCTGAATTCCAAGTTCTTCACATTATTGTGTAGCGTGGAAAAAATAGTGACCTGCAGTAGACGCGATTCCTCGACCGCCATCGCTACGGTGTAGCCCTGTTTGCGTCGCAAATCTCCGTGTTCGGCCGCGGCTTTCGAGATCGGAGCTTTCGTCTTTGCGTCCAGACGCAAGCGCGCAATCACATCATGCAGAAGATGGGGAAGATGGCCGGTGCGCTCTTCAAAGGTAAGCGGAATACACTTAAGGTCGGGCTCTAGCTCGACGCGCCGAAGCCAATCCGCAATCACAGATTGGAGTTCGCGTTCAAGAATGTCCGCCACGCTCTCCATGGTGGCAGTAGCCCCGCTCTCTTTGGGGCCCGTCACAAATGTTACAGGTTTGATCATTCCGTCCTCCCTGGGTCGATGGTCTGTGTGACCGATCTTGTGGACCGCTGCAGCGAAGAATCGCTGCGAATCGTTTCGTCGTCCGTTCCACTGACCTTATACTTCTTTAAACCGGCCCCGCATGGCTGACCTAAAAGAGTCACTCCGCTGTCTATTAGCGTTCTCCGATGCCCTAAGAAGCATCAACGCTCGTTGTCAATTTCCTAGTCTGTTGGGTGTTTCCCGGTTCAAATGGTGTGCCAATCTGAGACAGGCGATTGGGAAGATCAACCTCAGAAATCCGCAACGTGGCGCAGCCCGCACTTGAGTGTCACAAGCTCACGTTTTGAGCGTTCCACGCCTGAGTGCTCGCTCCTTCATAAGCGCAAAGAAGACAGGGACCAAGATAAGCACATGAATAGTGGAAGTAATCATCCCGCCGACAATCGGGGCCGCAATGGGCTTCATCACATCGGAGCCGATACCTGTTTCCCAAAGAATTGGAATGAGGCTAGCGAGAACGGCACACACGGTCATTAGCTTTGGCCTAAGCCGCTGAACGGCCCCTTCGATTACGGCAGCCTCGATGTCCTCGTGCCTGAGGGGAGTGCCCGTCTCTATCCTGCGATTAAGGGCCTCGTGCAGATATACAACCATGACCACGCCCGTCTCGACCGCGATTCCGAAAAGAGCGATGTAGCCGACCCACACGGCCACGCTGAAATTGTACTTGAGCAGCCATTGGAGAATGAGACCGCCAGTCATGGCATAGAAGGTCGGGAAAATGAGTACCGTGGCCTCAGTCACGGAGTGGAAGACCATGTACAGGAGCATGAAAATAACGAAGAAGACGATGGGAAGAATGAGTTTCAGCCGTTGTCTGGCTCGTAGTTCAAACTCGTATTCACCGGACCATTGATAGGTGTATCCGGCAGGCAAATGTAATTTCTGTTGGAGCAGGTTCGAAGCTTGTTGGACGAATCCGCCGTAGTCGCTCGTGTTCAAGTCAATGTAGACATAGCCGGTGAGTTGGCCATCCTCATCCCGGATCATGGCCGGGCCTCGTGAGAACGAGAGCGTTGCCACCTGATCGATTGGAATTTGGGCACCGGAAGGCGTGGCGATGAGCACGTGCCGAAGCTCGTCCACGTTGTCGCGGAAGTCCCGCTCGTAGCGCACATTGATTGGATACCTTTCGCGACCTTCCACGTTCTCGGCGACATTCATGCCGCCTATTCCAGAAGACACCGCCGCCTGCACGTCGGCAATCGTGAGGCCGTATCTGGCGGCTTCCGGGCGATTGACCTCCACGTTCACGTAGAACCCTTGGGAGACACGCTCGGCAAAGACAGACCGCACTTGCGACAAGCTGGACAGAATCTGTTGCATTTGCGTGCCGAGTTGCTGAATGACCTCGAGCGCGGGGCCTTGGATTTTCATCCCGACCGGGGTTTTGATTCCCGTCAAGGCCATGTCCAAACGATTCTCTACGGGCATGGTCCAGGTATTACTCAGACCCGGAAACTGGAGTTTCTCGTCCATTTCTCGGATCAATTTTTCGTAGGTCATTCCTACCGGCCATCGCTCGCGGGGCTTGAGCATGACCGTTGTGTCGTACATATCGAGCGGCGCGTTGTCCGTGGCGCTGTCTGAACGTCCGACCGCTCCGAAAACAGTCTCTACCTCGGGAAACGAGCGGATGATCCGATCCTGTTCTTGCAGGAGCGTTGAAGCCTGGACAATGGAGATGCCAGGCAGAGACGTCGGCATGTACAGAGACGAGCCTTCATACAGCGGCGGCATGAATTGGCTGCCGAGTTTGAACATCAACGGGAATGTAAGCGCAAGAAATGCTAGATTCAGAAGCAGCGTCGTCTTCCGGTACTTCAGGCAAAAACGAAGGATAGGCAGGTAAAGAGCCTGCGTGATCCTCGAAATCGGATTTTCGGATTCAGGCCGCAGCCTGCCCTTGATGAACATGACCATCAGCACAGGCACGAGCGTGATCGCCAGCAATGACGAGAAGCCGACCGCGAGCGTCTTCGTCCAAGCCAGCGGCTTAAACATTCGGCCCTCTTGGGCTTCGAGGAGAAAGACCGGAAGAAACGAGACAACGATAATCACGAGCGAGAAGAACAACGCTGGCCCTACTTGTTTAGCGGCATCGATGAGAACGCGCCGACGATCCGCCTCGTTCGCTGATACGTTTTCGGAAAGGTGCCGGTATCCGTTCTCGACCATGACAATCGCGGCATCTACCAAGACTCCAATAGCCAGAGCCAGGCCACCGAGCGACATGATGTTGGAACTGACGTGCAGGTAGTACATGGGAATGAACGATGCCACGACGGCGATAGGTAGCGTGATGATGGGAATGAGCGCGGAGCGAAAGTGGAAGAGGAAAATGATAATCACGAGGCTGACGATGATCGCTTCTTCGATCAAATCACGCTGCAAGGTCTTGATGGATTCCTGAATTAGACCTGCACGGTCATATCCGCTAGCTACTTCG
This sequence comes from uncultured Acidobacteriota bacterium, assembly GCA_963703785.1. Lineage (GTDB taxonomy): Bacteria > Acidobacteriota > Terriglobia > Acidiferrales > UBA7541 > Palsa-189. Next base: position 22,873 of record CAVPFR010000031.1, read on the forward strand.
ACTCCGGGCGGCAGCGAACCTTTGATCTCGGCGAGCTTCTTCTTCACTCCATCAATCACCGTCAGAGCGTTGAGCCCGTACCGCATCACTACAATGCCGCCTACGGTCTCGCCCTCTCCTTGCCATTCGGCAACGCCTTCACGCATGTCCGGCCCGAACGACACCCTACCAAGGTCTTTGATAAGGACGGGAGTGCCGTTCTTCGCCATGACGGGAACGTTTTCTAGGTCCTCGAGCGATTTCAGATAGCCAAGACCGCGAATCATGTAACGCGAGCCGCTTAGCTCCAGCACGCGCCCGCCTACTTCGTTGGTGCTGGATTTGACCCGGTCGATAACTGTTGAAAGTGAAGTTCCGTATGCGAGAAGCTTTGTAGGGTCGAGGCTAACCTGGTACTGGCGAACGAACCCGCCGATGCTGGCGACCTCGGCGACACCCGGAACAGTCTCCAATTGGTAGCGAAGGTGCCAGTCCTGGAGGGCCCGGAGATCGGCGAGACTATATTTATGCGAGTGATCTACAAGAACGTATTCATAGACCCAACCCGCGCCCGTTGCATCAGGTCCGATCGCCGGATGCACGTCGGCCGGCAAGCGGCCAGCAATCGTTTGCAGGTACTCGACTACTCGTGAGCGAGCCCAGTAAATGTCTGTACCGTCCTCGAATATGACGAAGACGTAGCTATCGTTAAACATCGTTTGAGCACGGACAGCCTTGACGTTTGGCGCTGCCAAGAGCGCCGTCACGATGGGATAGGTGACCTGATCCTCGATGATGTTCGGAGGCTCGCCTTCCCAATTCGTGTGAATGATGACTTCAACGTCAGAAATGTCCGGTAGGGCGTCGAGCGGAATATGGCCCATGCTCCAAATCCCTGCCAGAGGTCAGCAGCGCAACACCTGTGAAGACAAGGAACCGGTTGTGAGCACACCATTCAATGACACGGGCAATCATGTCTACATCCCTCCCGTGGCATCGACGGTTAGCTGCTTGTCGGCGATGGTTTGGCCATTTTGAATCGCCGTGATGGTGACCTGCCACGTGCCTCCCGAACCCAAGCTGCCGATCCCTTCATACACGCCGCCGCCCTTGTCGCCTGCCTGGACCACTGTCTTCATCGCAGCCATGCCCATTGCAGGCATCGCGGCCATGAAGAAGGTGACGGTGACTTGTGCTCCGGTCAGGGGCTTGCCCGATTGATCCACTAATTTCACGCGAACGGTGTTGTTACCCTTCTGCGGAGGAGACGGCGCAGTCGTGAGTTCAACGCTTGCCTGCGGCTGGGGCCGGTGCATTCATGGCCGCGGCTTGCCCTGCGCCCGGAGGGGGAGGAACGAATGCGCCCGCAGCAGCTTGTAACTGAGCTTCCGAATCAATCAGGAAGTTGGCCGAGGTGACGATCTGTTCGCCCGCTTTCATGCCTTTGGTAATCACAACCTGATCGCCGACATGCGGTCCAAGTCTCGACTTCACGAGGCGCAATGTTCCCGTCTCCCGTAGTAGTAAAGATCAGGCTATTAATTCCCGAATGGAACACGGCAGAGTCCGGCACGATTAGACGCTTGCCCATAGGAAGTTTCAGCCTCACGTTCACGTACATGCCCGGTCGAAGCTTCAGATCAGCATTCGAGAACACGAGGCGGACGGGCAGTGTTCGCGTGGCTGTATCCAACTGCGGGAGCAAGTAATCCACTTTTCCCCGGAAGACCTGTTCGGGGTAGGCATCCAGAGTGATCTCGGCGGGATCACCTGGCTTGATCCTCCCTGCATCATTTTGGAAAATCTGGGCGAGTACCCACACATCAGAAAGGTCAGCAATTGCGTACAGCTTCGTATCCGGCTGTACGTACATGTTTGGCAGAGCATTTCTCTCCGTTATGTAGCCAGCAGCCGGAGAGTAGAAGGTCAGATCGGTAATTGCTTCGCCGGTTTCGTCTAACTTGGCGATTTCGCTCTCTGGCATATCAAATTGCTGAAGCCGGGCCTTGGCTGCGGCAATCAAAGACGCAGCCCCGTCCGAAACGCCGCTGACCGCGCTCTGCCGCAACGAGCCAGCAGTCTTCTTTGCGAGTAGATACTCGCGTTCAGTTGCTGCTAGATCGGGGCTATAGAGTGTGAACAGTGGTTGTCCCTTACGGATGACATCTCCTGTGGCATCCACATAAACTTGGCGAATCCATCCGGCAACCCGCGTCTGTACATAAGCAAAATGGCGTTCATTGGGCTGCACGGTTCCATACGAACGGATTTCGTCATTGATTGTTCTGGATTCGACGTTCCCGACCTTTACGCCGATACTTTGCATCCGCTGTGGCGATAGCTGGATGGGCACAAGTGGCGTTTCTACCGGACTCGCAGCAGAAGCACCAGAGGTCTCGGTGCCATAGCTCCCAGTTTGCGACGGCTCAGCGCCGGTGCTGACGGCGGACGCCTGTTGTGCGGGGCGTATGAGCGGGTTGAGCGGCGATTTCCACTGGAGCCAGGCGACCACAGCGAGAACGGCAACGAGCGCGAAGAGGGTAAGCAGAAAAGCGCTGCGATACTTCGTTCCATTAACTACTTTTGTTTCCTCAATCATTGGAGTGTCACCCCCGCGAGTCGCTCGATGTGGGCCAATGCCGTCTCATGGTCAAGAAGGGTCTGCTGGTATTCGAGATCGAGGCTCAGTGCGTCCATGTAGGAAGAAAACAAACTCTCAAAGTCGGCCCGATTGGACTCGTAGGCGGCTAATCCAGCTTCAATCGTTGCCTGGGCTTGCGGAATCAGGCCGTCACGATAGATCAAGAGTTGCTCTTCCGACGTTTTGACCATGACATAGTCCTTCTGAACCTCAGCAAGGACAGCCTGCAATTGCGAATCCTGTTCTCGCTGCGCTTGTTCGACATTGACTTGAGCCTGAGCGAGCGCGGCTTCTCGTGGCTTACGCCGAGGAAAGTTCACGCTGAGCGAAAGCATGTAGTAGTCGCGGTACTTGTGGTCTGTGTTCTCGTACATGTAGGACAGTTCAAAATCCGGGCGGAAATCCTTACGCGCCAGTGCGACTTGTGCCTCGTCATGCTGAACCATCGTCGCGCTTTCCTGAACATTCAGATTCTGCCCGGGGACTTTGGCGAGGAGTTCGCTCGCCGTATAACGGAGAAAAGAGGCAGACAAGGGCTCGGCAACGATGTCCGGTGAATCCTGCGGTCTTCGAACGATCCGCTTGAGTACGGCTTCATCTTCGCCCATCAATTCGTGATGCATAGAGATTTCACGAAGAATTTTGGTCCGCTCAAGCTGCGCCTTTAGAACGTCCCGCTGATTCCCTTGGCCAGTCGAGTAGTGCTCTCTGGCTTGCTGTTCTATTTGCTGGAGTAAGGCCTGATTCTGCTGAAGGATTCCTAGCGTCTGCTGAAGATAAGCAAGGTGCAAATAGGTCGTCTTCAGGGTCTCGGTTTCGTCTTGCACTACGACTTCTAGATGTGCCTTTGCTGTCTCCGTATCACGGTTCGCCACTGCACCACGCAGCTTGAGCTTTCCGGGATAGGGAAACTGCTGAGAGACGCCAAGGCCAATGTACGCAAAGTCGCTATTCGTGTAGCCCGCAAATGGGCGGGGACTGCCCACACTGAACTGCTGAAGCGTGAATTGCGGGTCTGGCAACGTAGACATTTGCGAAGGGCCAAATGTCGCGGCCTTCGCTGCGCTCTCGGCAACGTGAATGGCCGGATCACTCTTCTTAGCCTCGTCGATCAGCACGCTTAATGGCGTGGGATTCCCGGCCTCGGGTTGCATCTCGGTGGAAACGCGCGGGGATTGCTCGTGCTCCTGCACTACTTGAGGGGCAGCGAATGCCTTGGAGGACCCAAGGAGCGTGAGCAAACCCAATACAATCAGTCGACACCCTTCGCGCCGAGTGAGTACCCAAACGCGAAAACGAATCCTTCGCATCATCGTCCTCCGTGAAATGGAATGCACGCGGACACACGTAGACGCCGCGTTGAAAACGGAAGGACGGGACTAGATTCTTAGAATGGAGTTCGCTTCAGGCGGGCTTAAAGGCGGGGTATGGAATTCTGCAATGGTTGGACTTCCATCCCTAATGACGGGGATCAGTGCTGTTACAATCGGCAAAATCGCAAGAACTACACCTGCTGAAGATGGTCCCTGATGGCTGATGCTGCTGATGTATGGTTGCGAGACTTGCGCGGGTGATGTGCAACAGGATTGCGACGACGGCATTGTCGCTGAGCCGCATTGATCGCCCATCTGACGGCAACAGTCGCTTTCGTCAGTGCTCAGCAATTGACGAGGAACAAAGCAAGAGAGACTCGGCGTCCCAAGCAACGCCAGAAGCGCAGTGACAACCCAGAATGTACTTTGCCGCTTCACTGTTCCGAATAATACTCACATGACTGCCTTCGAGCAAGGGATAGAATGGGCCACGGCTCATTTGGGGCGTTCGATCGGCGGAGCGATGGACGAAATCAGGTCAGCGATTGTGGAGCGGGCGATGGGAATCGAACCCACGTCCGCGGCTTGGGAAGCCGCTATTCTACCATTGAACCACGCCCGCTCGGGCCTACCCTAACAAACCCGCGGTGAGTTCGGCAAGGCGGATATTTCGGCGAGTCCGCGCGGGATCGTGCCAGGATCACGCCAGGATCATGTTCGATAAGCCCTGCGCGTGCTACGCTGTGCGGCTGTTTATTTCAACGGACAGAGATTCGGAGAGCGTCGTGGCCTATAAGGATTTGCGGGAGTTTGTGAAGCGGCTGGAGAAGAGCGGGGAACTGAAGCGCATCTCGGCGGAAGTCGATCCGGTGCTGGAGATCACCGAGATCACGCACCGCGTGACCCGCGCCGGCGGCCCGGCGTTGCTCTTCGAGCATCCCAAAGGCTCGCAGACTCCGCTGCTCATCAATGCCCTGGGCAGCGAGCGGCGCATTCAACTGGCGCTGGAGATCGATTCGTTCGAGGAAGTGGCCGAGCGCATTCGCGGGTTCCTGGACGTGCAAGCGCCGCAAGGGCTGCTGGACAAAATCAAGATGCTGCCCAAGCTGGCGGAACTGGGTTCGTTCTTTCCGAAGACGGTGAAGACGGGGCCGTGCAAGGAGGTCGTGCGGCGCGAAGGCTTCTCGCTTCTGGAATTCCCGATTTTGCAATGCTGGCCGCAGGATGCCGGGCGATTCATCACCTGGCCGCTGGTGATCACGCGCAATCCGGAGACCGGAAAGCGCAACGTGGGCGTCTATCGAATGCAGGTGTACGACGGCAAGACCACGGGCATGCACTGGCAAACGCAAAAGCACGGCGCGGAACATTTTCGGCGGGCGCGCGCGGAGAACCGCGAGGGCCGCATCGACGTCGCCGTGGCCATCGGCGCGGACCCGGTCACCTGCCTGGCGGGAATCCTGCCCATACCGCCCGACCTCGACGAGATGATGTTCGCGGGATTCCTGCGGCGCGAGCCGGTGGAGATGGTGGCTTGCGAGACCTGCTCGCTGGAAGTGCCGGCGCAGGCGGAGATCGTGCTAGAGGGCTACGTGGATCTGGCGGAGATGCGCACCGAAGGGCCCTTCGGCGATCACACCGGCTTTTATTCGCTGGAAGGGGAGTACCCGGTGTTTCACGTCACCTGCGTGACCCACCGGCGCGATCCGATCTACCTGACCACCATCGTGGGGCCGCCGCCGCAGGAGGACTTTTACATGGGACATGCGGTCGAACGCATGTTCCTGCCGGTGATGCGCATGCAATATCCGGAGATTGTGGACGTGGCCATGCCCGCGGAGGGCATCTTCCATAACCTGATGATCGTGGCCATCCGCAAATCGTATCCCGGCCAGGCCCGCAAGATCATGAACGCGATTTGGTCGCTGGGGCAGGCCATGTTCACCAAAGTCGTGGTGGTGGTGGATCATGACGTGAACGTGCAGAACTTCCGGGAAGTGGCCTGGAAGGCGCTGTGCGCGATCGATCCCGAGCGGGACGTGCAATTCGTGCTGGGGCCGGCGGATACGCTGGACCATGCGGCACGGCGACAGGATTTCGGGTCGAAGATGGGTATCGATGCCACCCGAAAATGGGCCAGCGAGGGCTTCGAGCGGCCCTGGCCGGAGGAAATCCGGATGAATCAGGCCACGCAGCAACGGATCGATGCCCTCTGGGGGAAGCTGGGGCTGGATAAGCGATAAGAGGGCGGTAAAGGTACAGTAGAGGTACAGGAGAGGGGCAGTAGGGGGCGGTAAAAGGTCGGCGGATGACGCCGCGGAATTAACCACTATATAGTGTGGTACTAGAAATCCTAGAGCTCAACAGATAGAGTCTTTTCTCCCGCCTGTTTTTACATTGGCCACAATTTTCGAGGCCGTAGTACGAGCCGCTTTTCTTGACACCCGACGCCGCCGGATGCCACAGTCGCCCATGCAAGCGGCTTCGCCGGGGCAGTGAAGTAAAGGGCGGAAGCCGGAAGTGGTGCGGGGTTCCTCTCAAAGGGGCAGCCAGCTGGCATGCGCGAGTCGCGAGAAGTCATGAACCTACGTCAGGCTTCGGATTATCTAGGAGTCTCGCCCGACACACTCTATCGCTACATCTGTACGGGCCTGGTTCCGGCATTCAAGCTGGGCAGCCGCTGGAAGTTCCGTAAATCCGTGCTGGACCGATGGATGGAAGAGAAGATGCGGCAGTCGCAGGGCAGGCGGGCATAGCCGGTCAGAGCGATAGGCAGGGCGATGGTCAGGGCGATAGTTGGGGCGACGCCCGGCAGGGCTCGCAGAAAGGCTGAACGATGTTTGGCGCTTCGAAGCAAAAACCGGTAGTGGGACTGGACATCGGTTCGAGCTCCATCAAGTCCGTGGAGCTGAAGCACTCGAAGCAGGGCTACGAGCTGGTGAGCTTCGGCCTGGAGCCTCTGGCGCAGGATACGGTGGTGGATGGAGCGATCATGGACGCGCCGCTGGTGGCGGGAGCGATCGGGACGATCTTCGACCGCCAGGAGATCAAGACGCGCTCGGTGGCCACGGCTGTTTCGGGGCATTCGGTGATCGTGAAGCGGGTAAATCTGCCGGTAATGACCGACGAAGAGCTGTACGACCGCATTCAATCCGAGGCCAGCCAGCATATCCCGTTCGATATTTCCGACGTGAATCTCGACTACCAGCTGCTGGATTCGCAGGAAGCGCAGATGGACGTGCTGCTGGTGGCGGTGAAAAAAGACAAAATTCTGAACCACACCAACGTGCTGGCGCAGGCGGGCAAGACGCCCACGGTGGTGGATATCGACGCGTTCGCGCTGCAGAACTGCTACGAGGTGAACTACGATCCCGATCCGACCCAAACCGTGGCGCTCCTGAACATCGGGGCCAGCGTCATGAATATCAACATCGTGCGCGGCGGCGCGCCGCTATTCACGCGCGACGTTTCGGTGGGCGGAAATCAGTATACGGACGCGCTGCAAAAGGAACTCGACCTCAGCTATGAGGACGCCGAGCGGCTCAAGAAGGGCGAAGCCGTGGCGGGAGTGAACGAGGAGCACCGCGGCACGATCCTTCGCTCGGTCTCCGACATCCTGATCCTAGAGATACAGAAGACTTTCGACTTCTTCCGGGCCACGGCAGCCGGAGAGAACATCCAGCGGATCTATCTGGCTGGAGGAACCGCGCGCGTGCCCGGGCTGGTGGATCTGCTCCGCGAGGAGTTTGCGCTGCCGGTCGAAGAGCTTTATCCGTTTCGCAAGATCGTGATCAATCCCGGCCGGCACAACGAAGACCAGGTGCGCGAACTCGCTCCACGCCTGGCCATTGCCGTGGGGCTGGCGCTCAGGAGCTTTGACACGCCATGATCCGAATCAACTTACTCGGCCGAGCTCGACCCAAAGCGCAGCGGCAGGCAGTGCCGCTGGAGGCGACACTCCAGGTGGTCTTTTTCCTGGCGGCGATGGTCGTCGCGCTCGGGGTGCTCTACTACAACTGGCATTCCACCAACGACCAGATCACCGAAGTGCGCTTGCACATTCAGAAGCAGAGCGGGGAGAAGGCTCGCCTCGAAAAACTGAAGATGCAGGTGGACGAATTCGAGCGCCAAAAGGGCGTTTTGCAGCAGCGCATCAACATCATCGAGCAGCTGCAGCGGAACCGCACCGGCGGGCAGGAGTTGCTGAACGCGCTGGCGGACACCGTCACGCGCACCGATACGCTCTGGCTGACGTCACTCAACAGGCAGGGCAATGGCCTGACGATCATAGGCACGGCCGGATCGATCAACGCCGTGGCGAATTTCATCACCCAGCTCAAGCACTCCGGCTACTTCGACCAGATCGAGATCAAGGAATCGACGCAAGACACCAAGAACTCGGACATACAGACGTTTGCATTCACGCTGACGGCGCAGTTCGCGCTGCCGCAAGACAGGTCGGCGGATGCAGCGCCGGCGCCGGCGCCAGCTTCTACTCCGGCGCGGAAGGGTTAAGGGGACAGCAATGGCGTCCATCTCATTCAAGGAATTCCCGTGGTACATCCAGGCGCTGGTCTTCGTGGCGTTGGCGATTTTGCTGATTGCCGCGGGACTATACGTTCCAGGCCTTCCGGTGTCGACGGCCCGCGCCGATCTTGGCGTGTTGCACGACGAGGATACGAAGCTGAACCAGGAAGTCAGCGCGCTGCAGGTGTACGAGCGCCGCTACGCGGAGTTCCAGCAGGAGATGGCGGCGCTCGATAAGCAACTGGAGACGCTGCAACAGATCGTTCCCGAAGACAAGGAGACCGACGAATTCATGAGGCTGGTGGAAGGCGCGGCGGCCGCATCCGGCGTGCAGGTGCGCAAATTGACCGCCCAGAACGTGATTTCGCGCGACTACCACTTCGACATGCCGTTTGTGATTCAGGTGGACGGACCTTACTACGACATCGTGGACTTTTTCGCACGGCTCAGCCGGCTCTCTCGAATCATCAATGTGGGCGATCTGAAGTTCGACACCCTCGCGGGGGTCAAGTCGCCGTATCCCGTGCGTCCGACCACGACGGTGACCGGCACGTGCACGATCACCACGTTCTTTACGACGAGCGGGTCCGCCGCGCCGGCCGCGGGCGCAAGGAAGCCAGCGGTGGCCGGCCCACGCCCAGGGGTTGTGAATTAAAGGGGAAGAATCGAGCCCAAGATGCGACTTCAAGACAAAATCATGCGCAAGGGTAACCTGACCAACTGGATTGCCGTGCTGTGCCTGGCGGCTGCCGGGATGCCCGCAGCGGCTCAACAGTCGCCATCCGTTCTGAACAGAGTGCGGGGTCTGCTGGGCCAATCGCCGGCGCCAAAACCGGCGGCGGCGCCAGCTCCAGCTCCGAAAGCCCGCCGCGCCAGCACCCGCGCAGTCCGCTGCGCCAGCCACGCCTCTGGCCAATCGACCTTTGGTGCCGGCAATGAAGCCGGTATCGGCACCGGTTACGCCGAACGCCCCAGCCGCGTCGGCCGAATCGCATGGCCCGTTCAAACCCGGAGGGAATCCGCCGAAAAAGACCGTGGAGGCCGGCAGGCCTTTCGCTCCGGCGAAGCCCGGGATCACGAACAGCAAGCTCATTTCCACGACTCCGAATTCCAAGGGGGCCGCCGAAGCGAAGGCCGAGGCGCCGAGAGACGTCCCCAGAGATATTCCGAAAGCAGACGCGCTTCCGGCGATTGTGCCGGTGAAAGAGAATGTCGCCCGGCGCGATCCGTTTTCCCCGCTGCTGGCCAAGGAAGCGGCAGGCAACGGGACACCGCTCAATCTTCCGCCCGGCAAGCCGGGGCTGATGATCGGGAATTTGCACATCGACGGCATCGTCAACGGTCCCAACGGAATGATCGCCATCGTCTCCAATCCTCAGCAGCGCGTTTACTTCCTTCGGCAAGGCGATCACCTGTACGACGGCCAGGTGGAACACATCACCATGGACGGGATTTCATTTCACCAGACGGGGAAAGATCCCTTCGGCAATGCGGTGGAACGGGAAGTTGCGAAACGGTTGAATTCTACTAGTCCAGGAGAACAGCAATGAAGACCTACTGGCCGGTATTCCGGCCGAGCGGGCTGATTCTGGCGGCTGTGATGCTGGTGCCGCATATCGCCGGCGCGCAGTCGGCAAAGCCCGCGACGGCAACAGCCTCTTCGGAGACAGCGGTCGCGCAGGTGGGGGTGGACCGCGTCGGCCAGCAGACGGTTGTGCGCGTGCAGGGCGATGGCCCGTTGAGCTATCACGTGACGCGGATGAGCGATCCTCCGCGCGTGGTGGTGGATTTCGATGGGGCGCGTCTTGCCACTCCGCGCAATACGGTGGCCAGCGACTACGATCCCGTGCAGCGGGTGCGGCTGGGACAAGCCCGGCCGGATCAGGTGCGCGTGGTGATCGATCTGGACAGCCCCAGAGAGTTCTCCGTGGACCTGAAGGACCAGGCGTTGACGGTGGCCTTCACCGACGGGGCCAAAGCCGTTGCCGCCAAGTCCGCAGCTCCTGCGAAGCCCATCGAGAAGCCCGTCGAGAAGCCCATCGATAAGCCAATCGATAAGCCCATTTTCGCCGACGCGGCCAAGCCCTCGGCAGCTCAGCCAGGGAGCGCGCAGAATTTTGCCCTGCCGAAAACCTTGAGTGCCAACGCCGCTCTGGCGAGTCCGTTGCCGCAGAGCCTCAGCACGATCGGTAATACTGCGGCCGCGCTGAACGGTTCATCGAGCGGGCAGCCGGGCGGGCAAGTAACGGCGACGCCCGCCGTTGCCGATGCATCGCAGCCGCCTGTGGCTCGGCCAATAGCCGCCGTGGACGCGAAGCGCTACAGCGGAGAAGCGATTTCCGTAAATTTGAAGGACGTGGATCTGAAGGATTTCTTCCGGCTGGTTCATGAGATCAGCGGCCTGAACGTGGTGCTCGATCCCGCAGTGCGTGGGAACGTCACCATCGTGCTGGACGAAGTGCCGTGGGACCAGGCCTTGGACATCGTCCTGCGCAACAACGGCTTGAGCAAGGAACTCGACGGCAACGTGCTGCGCATCGCCACCATGGACACGATGAAGCGCGAAGCCACCGACAAAAGCGCTCTGGCCAAAGCGGTTTCGGATTCGGTGGCTCCGGTGACCGTGACGCGCATTCTGAGCTACGCCAAGGCCAGCGAGCTGGTGACGCCGCTCAAGCGGTTTTTGTCGGCGCGCGGCGACGTGATGGCCATCGACCGTTCCAATACGCTGGTGATTCGCGATATTCCGGATTCCATGCCGCAGGTCGATAATTTGATCCGGCAATTGGACCGCAAATCGGCGCAGGTGGAGATTCAGGCGCGCGTGGTGCAGGCATCCCGCACCTTCGCGCGGGATATCGGCACGCAGTTCGGCGTCGCCGGCGTGAACGCAACCCCGAGCTCGGCAAATCTCTTCGGCGGTAATCCGCTCGCGTCGAACGCCAGCCCGCTCACTCACTTGCCGGCGCCTCCCATCGTGGTCGGCACTCCAACTGCTCCCAGCGCCACGTCCAGCGGACAGATTCCGTTAATATCTAATTTCCCGGCGGTAGCTCCGACGAGCGGCTTGATGTTCTCTCACGTGTCGCCGAACTTTACGCTGGATTTCTTCATCACCGCCGCGGAGAAGAAGGGCGTGGGCAAGCTGCTCTCCAGCCCGCAACTGGTGACGCAGAACAACGCCACGGCAATCGTGAAGCAAGGCACACAGATTCCCATTCAGACCACCATCAACAATACGATCTCGGTTCAGTACGTGGATGCGGTTCTGAAGCTTCAGGTGACTCCGCAGATCACGGCCGACGGAAACGTCTTCATGGACGTTACGGTGGAGAATACGCAGATCGATAACGGCGTGCCACTGGTCAACGGCATCCCGGCCCTGGATACCCAATCGGCGCAGACCAAAGTGCTGATCGGCGACGGGGGGACGGTTGTGATCGGCGGCGTCATGGTCAGCCAGCAGCAGACCAACGTCTTCCAGGTACCTTTGCTGGGGAGCGTTCCTCTGATCGGCCATCTTTTCAAAGAAACCTCAGTCAACGTATCATCCCAAGAGCTGCTCTTCTTCCTCACGCCGCGGATACTGCCTGGCTAACGGCGCGAGCTAGTTTTCAGGACGAACGGGAGGAGACACGGGTCTCCTCCTTTTTTTATGAGCGTGTTTTCAGAAGAAAGGCTCAAGCAGGCGCGGGAGGCGATGGCTGGGGCGGGCGCGGACGCGCTCGTGCTCACGCATCTGCCCAACATCTTTTACCTGGCGGGGTTCAGCGGCAGTAATGCCGTTCTGCTGGTGTTGGGCGATGCGGCGCATCTCTTCACCGACGGCAGGTATACGATCCAGGCCCGCGAGGAGGCGCCGGAGACGCACGTCCATATCGTGCGGACGGCCCTCACGGAAGCCTGCGGCGAGCTTCTGCGCGCGAGATCGTCCCGCAAACGACTGCACGTCGGGTTCGAGTCGGCATGGTTGAACGTGGCCGAATGGACCCGGCTGAAAAAGACGGCGGGGCAGCGCATCGCATGGAAACCGACCACCGACCTGGTGGAGGGGATTCGGGAGATCAAAAGCGCGGCGGAACTGGACATCATGCGCCAGGCCGCCCGGCTGGCTTCGGAAGTGATCGTGGAAGCCCCGGAATATGTGCGGCCGGGGGTGAGCGAGCTGCAAGTGGCCGCGGAGATCGACTACCGCATGCGCTCGAAGGGCGCCAGCGGGCCCTCGTTCGATATCATCGTGGCTTCCGGGCCGCGTTCGGCGCTGCCGCATGCCCAGCCCACCGAAAAGCGATTGCAGAAAAACGAATTGGTGGTGCTGGACCTGGGTGCTATACTCCGCCACTACTGCAGTGACCTGACGCGGACCGTTTTTCTGGGACGCGCGCCGGCTCGGATTCGCCGGTGGTACAAAGCGATCGAGCAGGCTCAGGAGGCTGCGCACCGCGCTCTTCGCGCCGGGGTAACCGCCGGAAGCGTGGACCGGGCCGCGCGGCGCCTTCTCAATCAGCATGGCCTTGGATCGTATTTCGTGCATAGCACGGGCCACGGCCTGGGAATAGAGATTCACGAAAGGCCGCGGCTGGGACGGGGCCAAAAACAGGAAATTCGCGCGGGCCATATCGTGACTCTGGAACCCGGAATTTATGTGGAGGGCGTGGGAGGAATGCGCCTGGAGGATGAAGTCGCGGTTCATGAAGGTGGCACGGAAGTTCTAACCAATGCGCCTCGAGAACTCCTCGAGCTCTGAGAGCGATGAAACAATCCCGAGAACCTCGACACAAGAAAAATTCAAGCTCGGAGGCGGCGATTCCGGGTGTGGAGTTCGGGCAATTAGAGAGGCTGCTCGACTTCATGGCCGCGCACGGGTTGGAAGAGTTCGAATACGAACACGCCGGACTGCGCATCCGGCTCAAGAAGGCTTCCGCTTCGGCAGCGCCAGGGCCGCGCGCGGGCGCGCCGCCTCAGGCTTTGCCGGCGCAGCCGGCGGCTCCGGCCGCGGCTATCCTGCCCACGCGGGAGGCTGCGCCGGAACCGGCGCCCGCTGCCGGGGAGGAGTTGCACGTCATCAAATCCCCAATCGTGGGGACATTTTACTCCGCGCCCAGCCCGGGAACTCCATCCTTCGTGAAGGTTGGCGATACGATCCAGGCGGGACAAGTGGTGTGCATCGTCGAGGCCATGAAATTGATGAATGAAATCGAATCGGATATCAGCGGCGAGGTGGTGCGTCCCTTGGTGGACAATGGGCAGCCGGTCGAATATGGACAAGGCCTCTTTGCCATCCGCCCCACGAAAAAGAAGTAGCCGTTCGAGCCTGCCTTAGCCATGTTCCGCAAGATACTGATCGCCAATCGTGGTGAGATCGCGCTGCGCGTGATCTGCGCCTGCAAGGAGCTGGATATCGCCACGGTGGCCGTGTATTCGGAGGCCGACCGCAACGCCCTGCACGTGCGCTTTGCGGACGAGGCGGTGTGCATCGGGCCGCCGCGGAGCTCCGAGAGCTATCTGAATATTCCCCATGTGATTAGCGCGGCGGAGATCACCGACGTCGACGCCATACACCCCGGCTACGGCTTCCTTTCCGAGAACGCGAACTTTGCCGAGGTGTGCAAGGCTTCGGAGATCGCGTTTATCGGCCCTTCGCCGGACATCCTGCGGCTCATGGGAGAGAAGGATCAGGCGCGGCGGGAGATGGCCGCCGCCGGAGTTCCCGTGGTGCCGGGAAGCCAGGGGATCGTCGCCGACGCGGACGAGGCGGGCGCGGAGGCGGCGCGCATCGGCTATCCGCTGATCATCAAGGCTTCCGCCGGCGGAGGCGGAAGGGGAATGCGCGTGGTGCGCAGCCGGGACGAACTGGTACCGCACTGGGAGACGGCGCGGAACGAAGCGCAGCAGGCCTTCGGCGTTCCCGACGTTTACCTGGAGAAGTTCATCGAACGGCCGCGGCACATCGAGTTTCAGGTGCTGGGCGATAACCACGGCAGCGTGATGCATCTGGGCGAGCGGGAGTGCAGCATTCAGCGGCGTCATCAGAAACTGGTGGAGGAATCGCCGTCGATGGCGCTCACGTCCCAGCGCCGCGCCGAATTGGGGCGCATGGTGGTGACCGCACTGCGGAAAATCGGTTACAGCAATGCCGGCACGGTGGAGTTTCTGATGGACGAGGATGGCTCGTTCTACTTCATCGAGATGAACGCGCGCATTCAGGTGGAGCATCCGGTGACGGAGATGGTTACGGGCGTGGACCTGATCAAGTCGCAGATTCGCATTGCGGCCGGAGAAAAGCTGAACGCCGCGGTGGGGCCCGTCGAGTTTCGCGGCCATAGCATCGAGTGCCGCGTGAACGCGGAGGACCCGGACACCTTCGTTCCCAGCGCCGGGCGCATCACGGCGTTCGAGAGCCCGGGAGGGCCGGGGGTGCGCGTGGACACGGCCGCTCACGCGGACGCGGTGATCCCTCCTTACTACGATTCGCTGATCGCCAAACTGGTGGTTCACGGACGGGATCGCTCAGAGGCCATTGCGCGCATGCGCCGGGCGCTGGAGATGTTCGTGGTGGAGGGAATCAAGACGTCGATTCCCCTGCACCAGCGGATTTTGGCGGACGCGGACTTCGAGGCGGGGCGCCTGGACACGCACTTTTTGGAGCACTTGCTCCCCGTGCACAGCAAGTAGCACGAGCGGGATATGAGCCTTGTCTTCCCCCCTCTGTATGCCATAATCGACGCGGCCCTGCTCAAGACGTCGGAGCTTTCGTTCACCGAAATGATGGCGGAATCCGGGGTTGAGCTTCTGCAATATCGCAATAAACGCGCCAGCAGCAGGCAGTTGTTCGAGGTTTCCCAATCCATCTCCGTGAAGTTGTCCGCGGCGGCCGCCAAGCGCGCCCGCGAGACGCATGCCGGGTCGCATTCCGGCGCGCCCCTCGCCAGGGTTCGTTTCATCGTCAATGACCGCGCGGATATCGCGCTCGTGGTGGACGCCGGCGGCGTGCACGTGGGGCAAGAGGATTTGCGCGTGGAAGAGGCGCGCGGAATCGTGGGCGCAAACCGCTGGGTGGGCGTATCCACGCATTCGCTCGAGCAGTTGGACGCCGCCGATCAGACCTCCGCCGATTACATCGCCTTCGGCCCAATTTTTCCCACCAGCTCGAAGGAGAATCCCGATCCCGTGGTGGGATTGGATCTGCTGCGGGAGGCGCGCCAGCACACGCGCAAGCCACTGGTGGCCATCGGAGGCATCACGCTCGAGCGCGCCGCAGACGTTTACCGCGCCGGCGCCGATTCGCTGGCCGTCATGCGCGATCTGATTGTGTGCGACGATCCCGCATCGCGGGCCGCGCAATTTCTGGCGGAAGCCGCGCGTGTGCGCCAGGAGTCCGGCAGCGTTGGGAGCGCCGGCCCGAGGCAAAAAGCATGAATACATCCTCGGCAACTTCGGCCGCCTCCACCGAACCGATTGCGAGCGAACACGGCTTCATCCGTGGGCTGGGCCTCTTCGACTCGACCATGATCGTGGTCGGGTCCATGATCGGGTCGGGCATCTTTATTGTGTCGGCGGATATCGCGCGCCAGACGGGTTCGGCGGGCGGCCTGCTCACCACCTGGGCGATTACCGGGGTGCTCACCATTTGCGCGGCGCTTTCCTTCGGAGAACTGGCCGCGATGATGCCCAAGGCGGGCGGCCAATACGTTTACCTGCGCGAATCCTACTCGCCTCTTTGGGGCTTTCTGTACGGCTGGACGCTTTTTCTGGTGATCCAGACGGGTACGATCGCCGCGGTGGCGGTGGCCTTTGCGCGATTTCTCGGCGTGCTCTTTCCAGCGGTTTCGCCCCTGGCGTGGATCGTCGCGCCGATGCGCATCTCCGAGAAGTATGCGCTGAGCCTCTCCTGGCAGCAACTCTTCGCCATTCTGCTGATCGCGTTCCTGACCGCCGCGAATACGCGCGGCTTGAACTGGGGCAAGTACATCCAGAATATCTTCACTTCGGCCAAGACGCTGGGGCTGATTGGGCTGGTGGTTGTGGGCATCTTCCTGGGGCGAAATGCGGCTGCCATTCAGGCTAACTTCGCGAACCTCTGGGCCGTCCAAGGAGGACAGACCATCGAGCCCGGGGCGGATTTCCTGCGCCGCTGGATTCCCACGCTTTCGGTCGCTTCGGGGCTTTGGGGCCTTCTGGTGGCGTACGGAGTCGCGCAGGTCGGTTCGATTTTCTCGGCCGACGCCTGGAACAACATCACGTTCACGGCCGGCGAAGTGAAAAATCCACGTCGCGATCTACCGCTCTCGCTAGCGCTGGGGACGGCCATCGTGATCGCGCTCTATTTTCTGGCCAACGTGGCTTATCTGAGCACGCTGCCGCTGGCCCAGATTCAAAGCGCCCCCGACGACCGCGTGGCGACCGCCGTACTCAACGCCATGCTGGGCAGCGCCGGGGCAGCCATCATGGCCTTCGCGATTACCATTTCCACGTTCGGCTGCGTCAACGGCCTGATCCTGGCCGGCGCGCGGGTCTACTACGCCATGGCCCGCGATGGCTTGTTCTTTCGTTCCGTGGGCCGATTGAACGCGCGGCACGTGCCTTCGCAGGCGCTGATCATTCAAGGTATTTGGGCGGCCGTGCTGGTGCTGGCGCGGACCCGCCGCGTGGACGCGCAAGGCGCGGTGAGCTACGGAAATCTCTACAGCGACCTGCTCGACTACGTGGTCTTTTCGGTCTTGATCTTCTACGCGCTCACGATTGCCGGCATATTCGTGCTGCGCCGTACGCGCCCCAATGCGGAGCGGCCCTATCGGGCCTTTGGCTATCCGGTGTTGCCTGCGTTCTATATCATCGTGGCCGTCGCCATAATGGCTATCTTGATCCTATATAAGACGCAGACCACCTGGCCGGGCCTGCTGATCGTGCTGCTGGGCGTTCCCGTGTACCTGATCTGGTCCCGGCAGCCGCGGGCAAAGGCGACGTCGCCGTGATTTCGGAGAAGAGTCAAGGAGAGTAACCGTAGACGGGCTGATCGCTCATTAAGTCGGGCATCAAGTCAGGCAAGTCAGAAGGGCAGAAGAAGGGCAAAAAAGGATCGACATGCCAAGCCAACTATTCATGACCAAGCCGCACAGCGTCATGCTCGAAGAGCTTCGCGGCGAGAATCGCCTTCGGCGCGTTCTTGGTCCCGTGCAGCTCTCGAGCCTGGGAGTGGGCGCGATCATCGGTACGGGCATTTTCGTTCTGGTGGGGATTGCCGCCCACGATCGCACCGGCCCGGCGCTGATGCTGTCTTTCGTGGCCGCGGGCGTGACCTGCATTTTCGCGGCGCTGTGCTACGCGGAGTTTGCGTCCATGGTGCCGGTGGCGGGATCGGCCTACACCTACGCTTATGCCACCTTGGGCGAGCTCTTTGCGTGGATCATCGGGTGGGATTTGATTCTGGAGTACGCGGTGGCGTCCTCCACCGTCGCGCACGGCTGGTCGCATTACTTTCAGGACTTCCTGGCCATCTTCAACGTCAGGCTGCCGCACGTCTTCACGAACGCGCCGTTCGATTTCGATCCCACCAGCGGGCGGCTGGTCTCGACGGGCACCTGGCTCGATCTGCCGGCCATCGTCATCGTGGGGCTGGTGACCATTATTCTGGTGAAAGGGATCCAGGAGAGCGCCAGCTTCAATGCCGCCATCGTGATCTTGAAGGTCACCATTGTGTTCTTCGTGATTGGCTTAGGCTGGCACTACGTGAATCCCGCCAACTGGCATCCGTTCGCGCCATTTGGGCTGACGGGGTTGAGCCTGTTTGGCCACACGCTGATGGGGCAAACGGGACCGGCCGGCGAACCCGTCGGCATGCTGGCCGGCGCGGCTATCGTTTTCTTTGCGTATATCGGCTTCGATTCCGTCTCCACCCACGCCGAAGAGGCCCGCAATCCATCGCGGGATGTGCCCATCGGGATCATGGTTTCGCTGGTGCTGTGTACCGTCCTGTACATTGCCATGGCGGCCGTGCTCACCGGCATGGTGCGCTACGACCGCATCAATATCGACGCGCCGGTCTCCGACGCCTTCCGGCAAGTGGGGCTGCCGTGGGCGGAGTTGCTGGTCTCTGTCGGCGCCGTCGCTGGGATCACCTCGGTGCTGCTGGTGATGATGCTGAGCCAGCCGAGAATCTTTCTGGCCATGGCCCGCGACGGGCTGCTTCCTCCCGGATTCTTCGCCGCGATCCACGAACGCTTTCGCACGCCCTGGAAGTCAACCATCTTGACCGGAATTTTCGTGGCCACCATGGCGGCGTTCCTGCCTTTGCGAATCCTCGCCGAACTGGTGAATATCGGCACGCTGCTGGCGTTCGTGATCGTATGCGCGGCCGTCTTGATCATGCGGCGAACCCATCCCGAAGTGCCTCGCCCGTTCCGCGCGCCGTTCAGCCCCGTCACGCCCGTGCTGGGGATCCTGTGCTGCCTGGTGCTGATGTTCTCGCTGCCCGCCGAAAATTGGGTGCGGCTGGGCGTTTGGCTGGTGGTGGGCCTGACGATCTACTTCAGTTACGGCCGCAAACATAGCCGCCTTGCAGCCGCTCAGCGCGGTAACCCGCCTGTCGCCGAGCCCGCCCCCGCCAGCGCCGACCTGCACACCCGCGGGTGACGCGCGCCACGGGTGAAAGTTAGTCGTTGATCCCCCGGAAAGGATGGGTGGACGGGGGTTTGGGTGCCCCATGCGCCGGTGTTGCGCGTGGGGTTTTTTCCTATGCCGAAGGGATTGAAACGCTACTATGGCCAAGGGCATTTACATTTTCTGACCTTCAGCTGCTATCGGCGGCTGCCGCTTCTGAATACGGCCCGGGCGCGGAATCTGTTTGTGGATGCGCTCGAAAAGCTTCGCGAGCGCCACCGATCCTCTGGTGGTCGGATACGTGGTGATGCCGGACCACGTCCATCTGCTCATCGGCGAACCGGCCAAGGGCACGCCCTCGATAGTGCTCCAGGCATTGAAACAGCGCGTCTCAAGAGATTTGCGAAAGAACAGCCGCGACGCGGACCTGCAGCGGTTCTGGCAGGCGAGATTTTATGACTTCAACGTTCACAGTGCGAAGAAAAAGAAGGGAAAAGCTCGACTACATGCATGCGAACCGGTAAAGCGCGGGCTAGTGAAGGATCCGGCGGAGTGGGCGTGGAGCAGCTGGTCGTTCTACGCGACGGGAAGATGGGCGTGGTGCGAATCGATCCAGTCGAATGACGAAACCCTGGAAATGAAAAGCAAAAGCCCGACGCGCAAAACCGGCGCATGGGGCACCCACCTTCCCCATTTCGCATTGTGATAGCGAGTCGCCGCCACCCTCCCATCGCTGCATTGCCGCCAAGAAGAAAGGACGAGAGCCAAGTCCGGCCCGCCCGCCAGGAGCCGTCTTCTATGTAGGAAACGGCGCGGCAGCTGCTGCCTAGTATTGTCCATGCGTCACGAGAGGCGGATAGTTATCGTTATTTCTCGTTGGGGCTTTTAGCTCCAACCCACAAAACAACTAAGTCGAGACTAACATCAGGATCCATTATGAAATTGTGCCTAGCTTTCAGGCCG
>CAVPFR010000032.1:0-28734 GCA_963703785.1 uncultured Acidobacteriota bacterium
TCCATTATGCTCGCGCCGTTGGCGCCCTGGACTGGATCTACCGGGCGCATTCACACCCGCTCCGCTGCGTCCGGCCACTCCGACGACGTGAAATGCACCCACGGCGCCACCATCGGCCAGGTCGAGGAGAACGCGCTCTTCTACATGCGCTCGCGAGGCATAGATGAGTCTTCCGCGCGCAACCTGCTGCTGATGGCTTTTGCCAACGAATGCTTGGATCGCATGAAGTGCAAGCCCGTGCGCGACTATCTCGAGCAGATCGTGCAGGGTTGGCTGCCCGAAGCTTCCAAATCGGCGGGCGCCGGCGCCGGAGCAGGCGCGGAAGTGACCAGACGGTGGGAGGAGGTTGGATGACAACCGCGACCAATATCGCTCAATCGCTGCCATCATCCGGGCAAACCGGCTACGACGTCTATAGCGTTCGCAAGGATTTCCCGATTCTGGCGCGAAGGTCCAGGGCAAGCCTCTCGTCTACCTGGATAACGCCGCCACCACGCAGAAGCCCCAGTCCGTGATCGACGCCATCGTAAGTTACTACACATCGGAGAACGCCAATATTCATCGCGGCGTGCACACTCTCTCCGAACAGGCCACGGAGAGCTACGAGCAAGCTCGCAAAATGGTGGGACGATTTCTGAACTCCGCCGACGCGCGCGAAATCGTTTTTGTTCGCGGGGCCACCGAAGGCATCAATCTCGTGGCGCAGACCTGGGGACGAGCTAACGTCGGCCGCGGAGACGAGATCGTCGTTTCCACCATGGAGCACCACTCCAATATCGTGCCCTGGCAAATGCTCTGCGAGGAAAAGGAGCGCGCTTGCGCGTCGCCCCGGTGAATGACGCCGGCGAGCTGATGATGGATGAGTTCGAGAAACTTCTCGGGCCGAAAACGAAGCTCGTCGCCATCGCGCACGTTTCCAACGCCTTGGGCACGGTGAATCCGGTGCGCAGGATCGTGGAGGCGGCGCAGCAATGGAACGCCCGCGTACTCCTCGACGGCGCCCAGGCCGTCCCGCATATGTCCGTGGACGTCTGCGCCCTGGATTGCGACTTTTACGTCTTCTCCGGACACAAAGTGTATGGGCCCACCGGAATCGGCGTGTTGTATGGCAAAGCCGAACTCCTCGACTCCATGCCGCCGTATCAAGGCGGCGGCGACATGATCAGTTCGGTCACCTTCGAGAAGACGCTGTACAACCGCGCTCCGCAAAAATTTGAAGCTGGCACGCCGCACGTCTCCGGCACCATCGGACTGGCCGCGGCGCTGCAATACGTGAACGCCATCGGCATCGACCGCATCGCCCGGCACGAGCAGGAACTTCTGGCTTACGGCACCAAGCGCCTGCTTGAAATTCCCGGCCTGCGCCTGATCGGCACGGCCAGGGAAAAGGAAGGCATCCTGTCGTTCGTCCTCGAAGGCATCCATCCCCACGACATCGGCACCATTCTCGATCGGGAAGGGATTGCCATTCGCACCGGACATCACTGCGCGCAGCCGCTCATGCAGCGCTTCGGCGTGCCGGCCACGGCGCGCGCTTCTCTCGGGCTCTACAACACCGTGGAGGAGATGGACGCGCTGGCCGACGGGCTGCGGAAAGTTAGGGAGGTTTTCGCCTGATGGCGGATTTGCGCGATCTTTATCAAGACATCATTCTCGAACACAGCAAGAACCCGAGGAACTACCGCGCCATCGAAGCGGCCAATCGGACTGCGGAGGGTTTTAACCCGCTCTGCGGCGACCACTTTACGGTTTACCTCCAGATTGGAGACGGCCAGATCCGCGATATCTCCTTCCAAGGCTCCGGCTGCGCCATCTCCAAAGCCTCGGCATCGATGATGACCCAAGCCCTCAAGGGCAAGAGCATGGAGCAAGCCGAGGAGCTGTTTCAGAAATTCCATCACGTCGTAACCGGGAAGGACGGCGCGTCATCGGAAGAGCTTGGGAAGCTGGCGGCGTTTGCCGGAGTCTCCGAATATCCCGTGCGCGTGAAGTGCGCCACGCTGGCCTGGCACGCGTTGCGCGCGGCGCTCGAAGGTGAGCAGCACGCCATCTCCACGGAGTAATCGAATATGCCCAGTGGTGTAATTGAGCTGAAGCGCGATTGTGAGGCCACTCAGGTGCCTTATGGCGGCGCCCAGGTGCTGCCCGCCGGAAGCCGCGTGCGAATTACGCAGTCGCTCGGCGGCACCTATACGGTGACCACAGAGCAGGGCGCGATGATGCGCATCGAGGCCAATAACGCGGACGCGCTCGGTCTCGCTCCCGACCCGAAGCAGGCGCAGGCCGCGGAAGCCGCGCCGGTTCTCTTCGGCGAAAAGCTGGTTTGGGATCGGCTGAAGACGGTCTTCGATCCCGAGATCCCGGTCAATATTGTCGATCTCGGACTCGTCTACTCCTGCCAGATTACGCCCGCCGAAACCGGCGGCCATAAGATTGAGATCAAAATGACCATGACCGCGCCGGGCTGCGGCATGGGAGACGTCCTCCGCGCGGATATCGAGCGCAAGCTATCGCAGCTTCCCGAGGTCAGGCAAGTGCACGCCGAAATCGTCTTCGATCCGCCTTGGAATCCCAGCCGCATGTCGGACGCCGCCAAATTGCAACTGGGGCTCGATCTCGACTCCAGCTCGCCTTTTCCCGTCCACCGCTAAATTTCCTCGCGGCTGAACCGCCGCCGCCCACGGCAGCTGCTTCATGCCGCGGGCTGGGGTCGCCTCTCTGGCTAACCTGGCCCTTCAAACGCAGCTCAACCTCGATTGGTGATTGGTCCGCTAGCAAAGTTAAATTGAGGAAAGGTTACGGGGTTACCGTCAAGGTCGCGGATACCGTGGTGCTGTTGAGCTTGGCGGAAATGCTCGCCGTCTTGTTGGCCGTCACCGAAGTTGTCGTCACCGTGAACGTTGCGCTCGTCGCTCCCGCCGCCACCGTCACGCTCGCCGGCACCGTCGCCACCGCGGTATTGCTGCTCGTCAGCGTCACCGCTGCCCCACCCGCTGGAGCCGCTCCGTTCAAGGTCACCGTACCAGTTGACGAGGTCCCGCCCTTTACGCTGGTTGGGTTGAGCGTCACGCTGGACGGAATCGGCGCCTTGACCGCCAGGTTCGCGGACTTTGTGGTGCCATTGAACAGCGCGGAGATGCTCACCGTCGCGTTCGCCGCCACCGGAATTGTCGTTATCGTGAAGGTCGCGGTCGTCGCTCCCGCGGCAACCGTAACGCTCGCCGGCACCGTCGCCGCCGCGGTGTTGTTGCTCCCCAGCGTCACCGCTGCCCCGCCCGCTGGAGCCGCCGCGTTCAAGGTCACCGTACCGGTTGAGGAGGTCCCGCCGGTTACGCTCGTTGGGTTGAGCGTCACGCTAGAGGGAGCAGGCGCGTTAACCGTAAAGTTCGTGGACTTCGTCGTGCCAGCGAACACGGCGGAAATGCTCACGGTCGCGTTCGCCGCCACCGGAGTTGTCGTCACCGTGAACGTCGCGCTCGTCGCTCCCGCCGCCACCGTCACGTTCGCCGGCACCGTCGCCGCCGCGGTGTTGTTGCTCGTCAGCGTCACCGCTGCCCCGCCCGCTGGAGCCGCGCCGCTCAAGGTCACCGTACCGGTTGAGGAGGCCCCGCCGATTGCGCTCGTTGGGCTGAACGCGAGGCCGGAGGGAATGGGCGCTTTGACCGTCAGGCTCGCGGACTTGGTCGTGCCATTGAGCAGCCCGGAAATGCTCACTGTGGCGTTGGCCGCCACCGGAGTTGTCGTCACCGTGAACGCTGCGGTCGTCGCTCCCGCCGCCACCGTCACGTTCGCCGGCACAGTCGCTGCCGCCGTATTGTTGCTCGTCAGCGTCACCGCTGCCCCGCCCGCTGGAGCCGCGCCGTTCAGGGTCACCGTGCCAGTCGAGGAGGTCCCGCCCGTTACGCTGGTTGGGCTGAGCGAAACGCTGGAGGGAATCGCCGCGTTGACCGTCAAGGTCGCGGACTTGGTCGTGCCATTGAACAACCCGGAAATGCTCGATGTCGTGTTGGCCGCCACCGCAGTTGTCGTGATCGTGAACGTCGCGCTCGTCGCTCCCGCCGCTACCGTCACGTTCGCCGGTACCGTCGCCGCCGCGGTGTTGCTGCTCCCCAGCGTCACCACTGCCCCGCCCGCCGGTGCCGTGCTGCTCAACGTCACCGTCCCGGTCGAAGAGGCTCCGCCGGTCACTGCCGCCGGACTCACGGATACAGAGGAAACCGCCGGCGGGTTCACCGTCAGCGTCGCTCCTTGCGTCCCGTTGTAAGTCCCTGAGATCGTCACCGCTGTCGTTGTACCTACCGCTACCGTCGTCGCCGTGAACGTCGCGCTCGTCGCTCCCGCCGCCACCGTCACGTTCGCCGGCACCGTCGCCGCCGCGGTGTTGCTGCTCCCCAGCGTCACCACTGCTCCGCCCGCCGGCGCCGCGCCGCTTAACGTCACCGTCCCGGTCGAAGAGGCTCCGCCGGTCACGCTCGTCGGATTCAGGCTGACTGAACTCACCACCACCGCCGGCGGGTTCACCGTCAGCGTGAAGCTCTGCGAGGCATTCGTGCCCACTCCGTTGCTCGCTGTGATTGTGAGAGAGTATGTTCCGCCGCTACCCGACGACGGCGTCCCACTCAGCGTTCCAGTCCCATTTCCATTACCTTGGAACGTTACGCCACTGGGCAACGTGCCCGTCTCCGCCACCGAAGGCGTCGGTGTCCCCGTCGTCGTTATCGCGAAACTCCCTGCCGTGCCAGCCGTAAACGTCGTGCTGTTGGCACTGCTGATCGCCGGCTGCGTCGGGCCGCTCAGCGAGCCGCCCGTGAATGTCAGGATCTTCGCCGTGGATGCGTTTGCGTATGCCGCCACCCCAGGCTGCCCCGTGGTGTAGACCGGCGCGCTCTCCGTGTAGTTGATCAACTGCACTCCGTTGAAATACACCCGGTGGGTCGCCCCTTGCGATTCCAACCGCAGATCCCTCGGCGCCGCCGTGATGTCCACAGTTGCCCCTGCCAATTGCGTCCAATTCAATGTCCCGGTGTCATCGGTGCGATACAGCAAAACCTGTCCGTTATAAGCGATGGCCAGATAGCAACTGCCGTTGCTGGCGCTCTGAACCCGCGTGGTTACTCCCACCCAACTCGTCGAGCCCAGGTTTTGATCGAAGGTGATTTCCGAGAACTGATCGGCACTCATAGTCGGCGTGGCCACGGCAACCATGTTCGTCGCCGTCCCATAAGCCCCGTTGTTCTTGGCCATGCTGGCCCAAGCTCCGGGCTTCATCCACAGGCCTCCCTCGGAGAGAGGATTCTCCACGCCAACAAAGCTGCTCGACGCCGGGTCAGACCCCGCCGCCCCGACCGAGAAGGTAATCGCAAAGTCGTCGGGATTGGTGTTGCCCAAGCTGTCCTGGCACCGCACGTAGTAGCTGTAGGGCCCTCCGCTCACTAGTCCGCTGATCGCAGTGGAGTGGGCCATTCCACCCGTCGTGCTGAAGATGTTCACCATCGACGCATACGCCGTGCCGGCCACCGTGGCATACCGGCAGGTGGCATTCTCGTCGGTCGCCAGACTCAAATTCGTCAGCGTCGTTCCATCTGTGAGCACACCGGTGGGCTGCCCGTTAGACCGTACCGCTGGCGTGGTGCGCGGGCCAGAGCCGGAGCCGCTCAGCGAGCCGCCCGTGAACGTGAGTATCTTAGCCGTCGCTGCATTTTGATATACCGCCACCCCGGGCTGCCCCGTGGTGTAGACCGGCGCGCTCTCCGTGTAGCTGATCTGCTGCACTCCGTTGAAATACACCCGGTGGGTCGCCCCCTGCGATTCCAACCGCAGATCCCTCGGCGCCGCCGTGATGTCCACAGTCGCCCCTGCCAATTGCGTCCAATTCAACGTCCCGGTGTCATCCGTGCGATACAGCAAGACCTGTCCGTTATAGACGATGGCCAGATAGCAGCTGCCGTTGCTGGCGCTCTGAACCCGCGTGGTCACTCCCACCCAACTCGTCGTGCCCAGGTTTTGATCGAAGGTGATTTCCGAGAACTGATCGGCGCTCACCATCGGCGTGGCGAGACGAGCCATGTTCGTCGCCGCCCCGTAGGCCCCGTTGTTCTTGGCCATGCTGGCCCAAGCCCCGGACTTGATCCACAGGCCTCCCTCGGAGAGAGGATTCTCCACGCCAATAAAGCTACTCGACTCCGGGTCGGACCCGACCACCCCGACCGTGAAGGTAATCGCATAATCGTCGGGATTGGTGTTGCCCAAGCTGTCCTGGCACCGCACGTAGTAGCTGTAGGTCGCTCCGCTGACCAGGCCGCTGATCGCGGTCGAGTGGGCCATTCCACCCGTCGTGCTAAAGGTGTTCACCATCGACGCATACGCCGTGCCGGCCACCGTGGCATACCGGCAGGTGGCATTCTCGTCGGTAGCCAGAGTCAGATTCGTCTGGGAGCCCCCCCTGCAAGCACACCACTGGGCTGTCCGTTAGACCGTACCGGCGGCGTGGTGCGCGGGCCGGAGCCAGAGCCGGAGCCGCTTAGCGAGCCGCCCGTAAACGTCAGGATCTTAGCCGTCGATGAATTTTGGTATACCGCCACCCCAGGCTGCCCCGTGGTGTAGACCGGCGCGCTCTCCGTGTAGTTGATCAGCTGCACCCCGTTGAAATACACCCGGTGGGCCGCCCCCTGCGATTCCAACCGCAGATCCCTCGGCGCCGCCGTGATGTCCACATTCGCCTGTCCCAACTGCGTATAATTCAACGTCCCGGTGTTATCCACGCGAAACAGCGAAACCTGTCCGTTATAGGCGATGGCCAGATAGCAACTGCCGTTGCTGGCGCTCTGAACCCGCGTGGTCACTCCCACCCAACTCGCCGAGCCCAGGTTTTGATCGAAGGTGATTTCCGAGAACTGATCGGCGCTCACCATCGGCGTGGCGAGACGAGCCATGTTCGTCGCCGCCCCGTAGGCCCCGTTGTTCTTGGCCATGCTGGCCCAAGCCCCGGCTGTGCTCCACATGCCTCCCTCGGAGAGAGGATTCTCCACGCCAACAAAGCTACTCGATGCCGGGTCGGAGACGACCGTAGAGAAGGTGATCGTAAAGTCGTCGGGGTTGGCGTTGCCGGAGGCATCCTGGCAACGCACGTAGTAGGTGTAAGTCCCTCCGTTCGCGAGCCCGTTGATCGCGGTCGAGTGGGCCGTTCCGCCCGTGCTGCTGAAGGTATTCACCATCGACGCATACGCCGTGCCTGAAACCGTGGCGTACCGGCAGCTGGCATTTTCGTCCGTAGCCAGACTCAGATTCGTCTGCGTCGTCCCTGCTGCGAGCACACCAGTGGGCTGCCCGTTGGACCGCACCGGCGGCGTCGTGTCGCCCGGTTTGGCCACGGAGAAAACAAGGGAGAAATCCTCAGGGTTCGAATTGCCAAGAGAGTCCCCGCAGCGGACGAAGAAACTGTATATGCCCCCATTGATCAGTCCCGTAACCGGTGTGGATTGGGACGTACCGCCAGTGGTGGCGAAAAGATAGGGCATGGAAGCGTACGGAGTGCCGGCGACGGTCGCATAGCGGCAGGTGGCCTTCTGATCCGTATTCAGGCTGATGGTGGTTTGCGTAATGCCCGAAGCAAGCACGCCCGATGGCTGGCCGTTGCTGCGGACGATGGACACGGCATCGAGCGCGGTGACCGCTCCCTGCAACCAGCCGCTGTCCCAACTATGCGGCCGGGCGCCACCCGCCACAAAAGTATGCGGGATGGAAGCTGCGGTCAGCTGGCTGTCCAACTGCACCATGTCCGCGGTATACAAGCCCTGGTCTCCGCTGACCCACAAACGATTCTGCTGGGTAAAAGGCGCTGCGCCGGACACAACGAGAGAAGGAATGTTGTAAAGATTGAAGTTCGCTTGGGTCCCGAAGTTCGTTTGGAGGTCGGGAGCGAAGGTGTTCAGGTTGTTCAACTGAGCGGGAGAATCCCAAGCAGCGACGGCGCTAAAGACGCTAGGGTGCCGCAGAATCAGGAACAGGACGCCGTTGCCGGACTTGCTGAAGCCGATGGCCAAACGTGGCAGGATTTCCGTGCCTTTGGCAAACGCGTTGCCGAACGGCATGAGATCGTTGATGACGAAGCTCTCCATCCGCTCCTGCGAATTGGTTACGTTGTCGCCATACCACGGCATGTAATTGAAGGAGGGGGCGATCAACGTCATGTTGAATTGGTTGGGAACACCCAGCAGGCGCAACTCCTCCAATCCGTCGCTATAGGTGGACATCAAACTAGTGACGCCGATCTCAACCGGGAGCACGTAAAGCAGCCGGTGCGGCTGTCCGGGGGCCGGGCTGGTGGGTTCGAGAACCCGGACGGTCATCGATTGTGGGCCCTGGAAGGTGGAAGTTACGACATAACTTTTGACGCCGTTGGAGTCGACGGTGGGGGCGCCTACGGTCATTGAGCCGGTGGAAAACGACCAGATCAGAGAGCCAGTCATGACGTTGCCGGCCAGATCGGTTGCGCCGCTTAGAGTCGCCGTATAGGTCAGCGAGTTCGATAAGTATGCATTGGGCGTAAGCGTGACGCTATACGACGTGGGATCGTAACTTACGGTGGCGGGCACTGCATTGTTCGAGGAATCCACCAACACGAACGTGACTGAGGATGGCTGAATGGCCTCGCTAAAGGTGGCGGCTACACGGCTAGTTACTGCCTGCCCCATGGCGCCGGGTGAAGGGGTCTGGAAAACGATGGTAGGTGGCTGGCCGCCGGATTGCGCGCGCACAGGAGAGACATCCAGACCACAGAGCGAGAAAACAAGGAGAAGAAAGAGGCCGAGCTCGCACGGCCGACGGCGAGCGGGGAAATCCCCGCGGACATTGCCGTCCACGAAATGGCCAGCAGCTTTGTTTTCTGGCATGGAAGGCCGCTAGGTCGGCCATCCGATCGGTTGGTTGATCTCCAGCTCAATCACGAGCAACAAAAGGTGCGCGTAAACTGGAGTCGACCTCCGACCGGGCGCAACTTGACAATAGGGAACACGCACGCTCGTGTCCAAACCCTAGCTTTGCAGAACTACTTCATTGTATGAGACTTACTAGAGAGCGGGGAGCCCGGCAACTGGCCGTATTGTGAAGCTATCCATACAAAATATGCAAAACAATTGCCTCAGCAAGTGGGTCGAGAACCAAGGACTAAAAGGCCTCTTCCGCCACGGACCGTAGGGAATCCTCATGCGGCAGGGCGTTCAGAACGGCCTCCTGAAGCTCGTGCGCACTCGAGCTAGTTGCGGAGCAGTTCACCACGTCGATCTTGTAGGAAAATCGATTCGTCGCTCCCGCCGCATCGGCTAATCCCTCCGCAACACGTCCCGAGATGCGCTCGGCGGTGGCGCGGGTAACGTTGGGGAGGATCGTGCCGAAGCAGGAGGGACGCAAAACGTAAACGGAGTCTTGCTCTCGCAGTCTGCGGGAAATCGCCTTCGCGGCGTCGCTGAGGCGGGATATGGCCGTGGGCGTGGACGCCACATCTTCCGGT
Source organism: uncultured Acidobacteriota bacterium (assembly GCA_963703785.1). Taxonomy (GTDB): domain Bacteria; phylum Acidobacteriota; class Terriglobia; order Acidiferrales; family UBA7541; genus Palsa-189. Next base: position 9,509 of record CAVPFR010000032.1, read on the forward strand.
AACTTCACCGTGACCACCAGCACGGACAAAACCTGCGTCGCGGCCGCCGCCCGGCGGTATTCCATGGCCAGGCGATCCTTGAACGAGGCCAGATTGGGAATGGCGTTCAAGAGTTCCGCGCTGGCTTCGATTCTCGATTCCGAGGCTCGCCTGCGGTGCTCGGCGATTTGGCGCCGCAGACGCAGTATCGTCATCTGGCGATCCACGAGGTACATGGCTAGCAGCGCCGATAGCGTGCAGAATCCGTAGAAGGCGTTCCTCAGCATCAGGCTTGTGGGCGCCCTCGACCGGGAGAACACTACTGGGTACATCAGCAGCGCCAAACCCGCGCCCAAGATCAGAATGGTGCTGCAAGCCAGCAGGGTAAGGTGCAGTTCGCGCCGGTCTAACTCCTCGGGACGGATCTTGTCGTATACGAGCACCGATTATCCTCGCCGGATTCACGCCAGATTCGCGCTTCATCCCAGACAGATTCTCGCTATCGTTATTTGCTGCGCTGTCGAGGTGAGAGCACACGGCCTACCATGCGCGAACGCAGAGTGGCGTGAGAAATCAGGGGTTTAGGAAAACGTTTTGGAGTTTCAGAATGCGATTCGTCTCAATCTAGGCCGGCCTGTTCCAAAATGGATACAGACTGCATGGCCTAGTGGTGCGTGCCGCTGAGTTCGCGAACGATATCTCCCACAAACGCTTTGGCATCGCCGAAGAGCATGAGCGTCTTGTCAAAGTAATAGAGCGGGTTATCGATGCCGGCAAATCCCGGGCTCATGCCACGCTTGATGACCATAACGGTGCGCGCTTTGTCGACGTCAATTATGGGCATTCCGTAAATGGGACTGCTGGGTTCGTTGCGCGCGGCGGGATTGGTGACGTCGTTCGCTCCAATCACCAGGGCCACATCGGTGAGCGGTAGCTCCGAATTGATGTCGTCCATGTCGAAGAGGCGGTCGTACGGAATGTCCGCTTCGGCCAGCAATACGTTCATGTGGCCGGGCATTCTGCCGGCGACGGGGTGGATGCCGAATTTGACGTCGACGCCGCGCTTGGTGAGCGCGTCGTAAAGCTCGCGGACCTTGTGTTGCGCCTGGGCCACGGCCATGCCGTATCCCGGAACGATGACCACTTTGGTCGCGCCGGACAAAATCGAGGCGGCCTCTTCCGCGCTGGCGCTGCGGACGACCTTCTCTTCAATAGCAGCCTTCGCCGACACCTGCAGCTGGCCAAATGCGCCAAACATCACGTTGGTGAAGGAGCGGTTCATGGCTTTGGACATGATCACAGAGAGGATAAAGCCCGAGGAACCGTCCAGCGCGCCCGCCACCACCAGCACCTTGCTATTGAGCACAAATCCCAGCAGCGCCGCGGAGAGACCGGCGTAAGAGTTCAGCAGCGAAATGACCGTGGGCATATCCGCGCCGCCGATAGGCGTGACCAGCAGCACGCCGAAGAGAAGCGCGACGCCTACCATGACCGGAAAGAGCACCGTGTATTCGGGATGGATCGCCAGAATCGACGCCAGCAGAGGCCGCGCCCAGCACCGAAAGGCTGACGATATTCTGGCCGCGATAAGTGATGGGCCGCTGCGGCAGAAGCTCCTGGAGCTTGCCGGCCGCGATCACGCTGCCGGTAAAGGTGAGCGAGCCAATGATCACCTCAAGGCCGATCTCCAGCATGCCGAACTTGGTCACCTGCGGCGCGCGCACGTAATATTCGGCGATTCCGATCATGCGGCCGACAGCGCGCCAAAAGCGTGGCTCAGAGCCGTCCGCTGCGGCACGGCCGTCATATGCACCATGCCAAGGGGAATGCCGATGCCCGCGCCGATAATCAGCGCAACCACAATCCATTTGTAATTGAACCAGTTCCGGATTGAACAGCGTGGCTCCGACGGCCAGCGCGGCGCCGATCTCGCCCGCTAAGACACCTCGGCGCGGTGACGGGCGAGCTGAGCCATTCAACGACAGGATGAAAAGCGCGACCGCGACGATGATACGCGAAATCGATGATCTGCTGGAGCGCGGCGGCGGTCATGATTTTTTCGTTTTGCCCGATTTGAACATGCGCAGCATGCGATCGGTGATCAGGAAGCCGCCCACCATGTTGCTGAACGAAGCGGCGACGGCGATGACTCCCAGGACGGTGGAGAGCGTGGTCTCGTGCCGCCCGGCGATGATGATGGCCGCCACGACCACGATGGCGTCCAGCGCGTTGGTCAGCGACATCAGAGGCGTGTGCAGCAGCGGCGAGACGCGCTTGATCACTTCAAATCCGACGAAGCCGGCGAGAATGAATACAAGAAGATTGGAGATGAAGTCCGAAGGCATTCCTCCTCCTAGGAGTGCGCCGCCAGAACGGGCAGCGAATAAAATTCTCGCACACGCGGATTGACGATATCGCCGTTTCGAGTTACGAGCGTGCTGGCGACGATTTCGTCGTTCAGATCGAGACTCAACTTCCCGTCCTTGATCAGGTGCAGAAGGAAAGCGGTGACGTTGCGGGCGTACATCTGGCTAGCGTGATAGGGCACCGTGCTGGCCAGATTGAACCAGCCAATGATGGTGACGCCGTCCACCACAATTTTCTCGCCGGGGCGCGTGAGCTCGCAATTCCCGCCGCGCTCGGCGGCCAAATCGAGGATTACCGAGCCGGGGGCCATGCCTTTGACCATGTCCGCAGTCACGAGCAGAGGAGATTTTTTGCCGGGAATGACCGCGGCGGTGATGACCACATCGCTTTCGGCCACGACTTTGCCCAGCAATTCGCGCTGGCGCTGGTAAAAGGATTCATCCTGGGCCTTGGCATATCCGCGCGTGTCTTCCGCGTCCTTGGCCTCGATAGGCAACTCAACGAAACGGCCTCCCAGGCTCTGCACCTGCTCCTTCGCCGCGGGGCGCAAGTCGTACGCCGAAGTGACGGCGCCGAGGCGGCGCGCCGTGGCGATGGCCTGGAGTCCGGCAACGCCGGCGCCAATCACCAATACCCGGCCGGGAGTAATCGTGCCGGCCGCAGTTGTGAGCATGGGGAAGATTTTCGGCAACGTATCCGCGGCGATGAGGACAGCTTTGTATCCGCAGATGGTGCCCATGGACGAGAGCGCGTCCATGCTCTGCGCGCGCGTCGAGCGCGGCACCAATTCGACGGAAAACGAAATTACGCCTTTGGCGGCAATCTCCTGCAAAGGGCCGAGCGCGCCAAGGGGCCGCAGGAATCCAATGAGCACCTGGCCCTCATGGAACAGCGGAACATCCGCTTGGCCGGTCTTGTCGTTCGATCCATAACAGAGCACCTGCATCAGAATATCGGCCTGGGCGAAGAGTTCGCGACGGTCGGCAATAATCTTGGCGCCTTTGGCGGCGTACTCGGAGTCGGGATAGCCGGCGTCGACACCGGCACCGGCCTCGACGTGCACTTCGAGTCCGCTCTTCGCCAGCGTGGGAATCACAATCGGCACCATAGCGACGCGCCGTTCTCCAGGGAAAGTCTCGCGCGGGACTCCTACGATCATGCAATCTCTCCGCTGTTGTTAAAGTGAATTTACAACCGAGCAGGATAGCGCCCGGGGCGGATCTACTTCGCCGACGAACGATTCAATTACGACTCAGGCACGAAATTCCAAGCATACACTCAGCGGCCCATTCCCCGAATCGCTTCGTTACGAAAAGCCGCCAGAAGGGCAAGGGCCCTAGAAACGGGGAACCATCTCCGCGCTAAAGGCCGCGGCACTGCGTTCACACCTCTGCGGCGGGTGGTTTGGCATAGACTTTTGCGCACCCGGCAGAGAAATCCTTCGCTCACGATGTTCGCTCAGGACAGCTATCCTGGCCGGATAGCCGTTTGGCACGATAAGTGCGCCACCCCACCCCTCCCCCCACCTTTTTTTACAAGGATGTCATTCCAAAGGAGTTGTTCGTAGCTTTCATGCAAGGATATAATTCTAAGGCGGTTAGCTGGAGTTTTGGCCGGAGCGCGATCAAGGCTAACGAGACAGCTCAAGACCGAATCCGTCCCCTGAAGAGGAGACCGCGCGCCGCAAAATTCGAGCATGTTCTATTTTACACCGTCAGTAAAGCGCAGTTTGTTTCTTGTAGAATGCGGCGCACGGAGGCTGGCGATGAAATGCATGCGTTGCGACAAGTCTGACCGTATGAGCAGGGTGAATGGATTGTCGTTTCAATTTCAGGAAGAGGAGGTGCTCAACAACTCCGTCAGCGTCACGGGATTCCACTGCGGGCACTGCCAATTCTTGATGCTTACCATGGATTCCGGTGCAGTGCCCGCCGTGGCACTTGAGCCTGTGAAGGAATAAGTCATGGCGCTGCGCCGAGCCGGGCCGGGAGGCAACCGGCCTTTTATTTCTTGGGTGTAGAATCCGCCGCATGGAGGGAACCCCTGGGAATTACATGATGAAATCCTTTACGGAGGTTTAAACAGATGCGCAGGATGCTGAATCTTGCAATCGCCGCGCTTGTAGCGATTACCGTTATTTATGCGCAACCGGCGAAGCCGAAAATAGCAGTGTCGATAAAGGTTGAGAGCACCTTCGACCGGCTAAAAGGCGCGAGCAATCTGGGATCCGCTGTGGGCGGCACCGTGGTTTCGTTCGTCAACGCCACAATCTCGCCCGTTGATGACCCTACGGTTCAATTCCAGAACGGCGGCCAATGGTGTTTCCGTTCCGAGGAGAGCCAAGTGCAGCTTGCCAAGGACGGCAAGTACTCCGGCACCTGGGACGGGAACTTCCTGCACTTGCAGATTCCACAGAAGAAGGGGAAGCCGCTCGATGTCGCGTTTTCCGTGTACGACCACCAGTGGCGCAAAGAGAGCAGCCTGCCAACACAATAATTCGTGTGCTCGGCGCGCAGTGTATCCGTCTTGTCGACGGCGCTGGCCATTGGGTGCAGCAAGAACTGCACGAGCCACGCGCTCACTGCTTCCGGCTGTTCCTGCGCGATTACGTCAAAGGCTGACGGCGCTCAGATTGCTGCGGACTTGCCGCCTAAGTGCGCTTGTGGCGCCTCAAGATGAGCCATCAGCAGCGGTTGCGTTCGGCGGGCCGGCGCGGGTATAACTGTGCAGAACGAAAGGGAGGACATGGCGATGCGATTTCGAAGCTTACTACTACTAGCTGGCGCAATACTGATGGGGGTGTCGGCATTCGCGCAGACCGCGACGACCAAGGCGCATGCGAATTTCATCGACGCCAAAGGCAATAAAGTGGGCACGGCAACGCTGACCCAGACGGCCAAGGGCGTGCGCATCAGCGTGAGCGTGACGGGACTGCCGGCCGGCGTGCATGGCATCCATATTCACACCGTGGGCATGTGCCAGGGGCCGAATTTCGCCTCCGCGGGCGGGCATTTCAATCCCATGATGAAGAAGCATGGCAAGGATAATCCGGACGGTCCGCATGCCGGCGACCTGCCGAATTTCAATGTGGGCGCAAACGGCAAGGGCAAAGCGACGATCACGGCAGCCATGGTTACGCTGGGCGACGGCATGAATTCGCTGTTTCATCCGGGCGGCACGGCGCTGGTGATTCACGCCGGGCCTGACGATTACAAGACCGATCCGGCAGGAAATTCCGGGGACCGGATCGCCTGCGGCGTGGTGGAGAAGTAAGGCGGCGCGAGTTTTATCCCGGCCTTCCCGCCGGGGCGGGCGAAGGGTGCGGCACGCACTGTGTCGCCCCTACGGGGCTTGAATCTTTCCCCAAGACATCCCAGGGCTTCCGCCCTGGGCTAAGTTCTGTCGCCCCTGACGGGGCTGGCTGGGTCGCCAGCACCATAGGGGTACTCAATCCCACGCACGACTTTTTTCAGCACGAGTAGGCGCGCCCGAGAGGCGCATGGGCGCCCACGGAAGCGAACTGTCCGCCGCAGCAGACGACTTCGTGATGACAGCAAATTCCCCAGGGCCCCGCAAGTACAGCGGGCGCCCTGGGCTACAAGCTTAAGATCAGGCGGCGTGGGGGTGGCGGAAGGAGTGCTCGATCTCTTCGAGGGTGCGGCCTTTGGTTTCGGGAACGAGATAGTAGGAAAAGAACCAGGAGGCGATGGCCAGGGCCGCGTACAGCCAAAACGTCCAGCTCGAACCCAGGATCTGAATCAGCGTGAGGAAGGTAAGCGAAACGAGAAAGTTGAAGGCCCAGTTCGCGCCGGCCGCCGTGCCTTCGGCGATGCCGCGAACCTTGAGGGGATAGATCTCCGCAATCAGCAGCCAGAAAATCGGGCCGAGGCTGATGGCGAAGGAGGCCACGTAAACCATCAGCGTGATCACGGCAAGCCAGGCCAGCGCGCCGCCGGTGGGCATGCGGAAGACGAAGCCCAGCACGGCCAGGCTGAGGATCATCCCGGCGATTCCGGTGAGCAGCAGAGGGCGGCGGCCCACATGGTCGATGAGCCACATGGCCACGATGGTCATGAGCACGTTCACCAGGCCGATGCCGGCGGTGGCCAGGATGGCTCCCGAGGCCGTGGAGATTCCCGCCGACTGCACGATTACGGGCGCGTAATAGATGACCGTGTTGATCCCGGTGACCTGCTGAAAAATCGCCAAGCCGATGCCGATGATGAGCGCGGGCCGCACGTGAGGCGCGAACAGATCGGCAAAGCGGCCGCGCTCTTCGCCTTGCGCGAGGGTGTCCTGAATCTCGCGCCATTCGGAGTCGATGTTTTCGGTGCCGCGGATGCGCTGCAAGACCTCTCGCGCGCGTTGCGTTTCGCCGTGTTCGGCAAGCCAGCGCGGGCTTTCGGGCATGCCAATCATTCCCAGCCCCAGGATTGCGCCGGGCACAAACGCCAGTCCCAGCATCCAGCGCCAGGATCCGCTGCCGGAAAAGGCATAGTCCACGAGATAAGCGGCGAGAATGCCGATGGTGATGGCGAGTTGAAAAAGCGAAACCTGCCAGCCGCGCGACTGCGGCGGGGAAACTTCGGAGATGTAGATAGGCACGGTGCTGGTGGCCAGGCCGATTCCCACGCCGACGATCAGGCGGCCGATCACCAAGAAGTTCAACGACGGCGCAGCGGCGCAGACCATGGCGCCGGCAATGAAAATCGCCGCCGTCACCAAGAGCATGGCGCGACGGCCGAAAATATCCGCCAGGCGGCCGCCGCTGAGAGCCGCTATGGCGGCGCCGACCAGCACCACGCTGACCACGAGCTCCTGTTGAAATGTGGTGAGCGCAAATTGCGTGCGAATGAAAATCAAGGCGCCGGAGATGACTCCGGTGTCATAGCCGAAGAGAAGTCCACCCAGCGCGGCAAAGCCCGCGGCGGCGAAAACAAATCCAGTCTCCTCGGCCTCCGCCGCCGGGCTAACGGCCGGCCTTGGGGACGTCTTCGTGTTCGTCATATTGCCACATAAAGTGAGATGTGCCGCCGGTGCGAGACGGCTCGGGATTATGCCAGCCGCCAATGTCGGCGGCCAAAGCGTCGGCTTCGGGCGGACCCCAGCTTCCGCGGGGATAAGAGTGAAGCGGCGTCTTATCCGTTCCCAGGATGGGATCGACGATGGCCCAGGCGGCTTCGACGGCATCCTGCCGCACGAAGAGAAGCGAATCGCCACGCATGGCGTCCGTGAGCAGGCGCTCGTAAGGCATGAGCTCGTCGCTGAGGTCGAGTTGCACGGCAGAGAGCTCGACGGGCATGGAGACCATCTCCGCGCCGGGGCGCTTGATTCGCGCGCCCAGATTTATGGAGAGATCGGGACCGAGACGCAGGCGGAAATAGTTATTGTGATTCCCGGAGCGCCGAAGCGGAGGCGGCTTCAGCTGCACGAGCACTTCCGTGGCGGTGACGGGCAGGCACTTGCCGGAGCGGATCAGGACCGGGACGCCGTCCCAGCGCCAGGAATCGATCTCCAGGCGCACGGCGGCGTAGGTCTCCACTTTGGAATCGGGAGCGACATCGGGGACCTGGCGATAGCCTTCAAACTGGCCGCGCACCACGTCTTTCGGCTGGAGCGGAGGGATGGTGCGAAAGACGCGGACCTGCTCGTCGCGCAGCGACTCGGGGTACAGGCTGGTGGGCGGGTCCATGGTGAGAAATCCCACCACTTGGAGGAGATGGTTCTGCAGGACATCGCGAATGGCGCCGGCTTCCTCATAGAATTTGCCGCGGCCGGCGACTCCAAAAGACTCGGCCATGGTGACCTGGATGCTCTGCACATAGTTGCGATTCCAGATGGGCTCGAGAAACGTGTTGGCAAAACGGAAGAAGAGCAGATTCTCGACTTCTTCCTTGCCCAGGTAATGGTCGATGCGAAAGATCGAGGACTCGGGAAAGCCGGCGTGCAAAGTGGCGTCGAGCGCTTGAGCCGAGGCGAGATCGCGGCCGAAGGGCTTTTCGAGAATGACACGGGCACCTTTGGCGCAGCTCGCAGCGCAAAGTCCTTCCACGACGGTAGGAAAAAGGCTGGGAGGAATGGCCAGGTAATGCGTGGGAAGCTGGGCCTGGCCCAGGAGTTCGCGAAGCTTCTTGAAGGTGGCCGGATCCTGGTAGTCGCCATCGATATAATTCAGCAACTGCATCAATTTGGGGAACGCGACGGGATCGACGCCGCCGTGCTTGGCAAGGCTGTCTTTGGCGCGATTGCGAAACTGCTCGAGATTCCAGCCGGCCTTGGCGACGCCAATCACGGGCACGTTCAGAGTGCCGTGGCGGATCATTTGCTGAAGCGACGGGAAAATTTGCTTGTACGCGAGGTCGCCGGTGGCGCCGAAAAAGACCAGGGCGTCGGAGAGCGCCGCGGCTTTAGGCGACGTGCGCGCGTCAGAAGGAATGGCGGTCGGGGTAGTACTCATGAGCAACTCCTTTGCGCGTCAATGGCACTTATTGTGGCGCTTGTTGGATGCTCTCGAAGAACGGGATGTGCGGGAAAGGCTTAGCTAGCCGGCTGCCTTCTTTTCGAGATGGCCGCCGAATTCAAAGCGCATGGCCGACAGAAGCTTATTGGCAAAATCGCTTTCGCCCCGCGAAGTGAATCGCTCGTAAAGGGCCGCGCTCAATACCGGGGCGGGAGCGCCTTCTTCCACGGCCGCCAGAATCGTCCACCGTCCTTCCCCGGAATCGGAGACGCGGCCGGAAAAGTCCGCGAGTTCGGGCTGCTTCAGCAGAGCGCTGGCGGTCAGATCGAGGAGCCAGGAAGCAACCACGCTGCCTCGCCGCCAGACTTCGGCGACGTCGGGGAGATTGAAGTCGTACTGATAATGCTCCGGGTCGCGCAACGGCGCGGTCTCCGCGTCGGTCTTGCCCTTGGATTTGCCTACATTGGCGTGCTTCAGGATATTGATTCCTTCGGCGTATGCGGCCATGAGGCCATATTCGATGCCGTTGTGCACCATCTTCACGAAATGGCCAGCGCCCGCAGGGCCGCAGTAGAGATAACCCTCTTCGGCCGTGCCGTCCACCTTCTCGCGCCCGGGAGTTCGCGGTATATCCCCGCGGCCGGGAGCCAGAGACTTGAAGATGGGATCGAGGTGTTGAACAACTTCGCGCGGGCCGCCGATCATCTGGCAATAGCCGCGTTCCAGGCCCCAGACGCCTCCGCTGGTGCCGACGTCGACATAATGGATTCCTTGCTGCTGGAGCTGCTTGGCCCGGCGGATATCGTCGATGTAATAGGAATTGCCGCCATCGATCAGGATATCGCCCCGCTGCAATTTGGGGGCGAGCTCTACGATGGTGGAATCGACTGCTGCCGCCGGAACCATCATCCAGATGGCCCGAGGCGGCGCCAGTTTTTTGACCATGTCATCAAGCGAGGATGCGCCTTGCGCTCCCTCGCTCGCCAATCGATTCACATTTTCCTGATGGTGATCCGAAACGACGCATTGGTGTTTGGCTCGTAGCAGGCGGCGGGTCATATTCGCGCCCATTCTCCCGAGTCCGATCATTCCGAGCTGCATGTGTGATTGCTCCTGTGTAGAGAATAAACGTCACGGCATTTGCGCCGCTACTGACATTTCTTAATTTAGGCCCTTTAATTTGGGGACCCTTCAATCGCTCTGCAATGGGGGCCCGACAATCCGAGGCTCGTCACAAAAGTTTGAGTGAACAGTACCTTCGTTCCATTCTGAAACGCAGAGTCAACTCCTATCCTAACCCTCTCGACGGCACGGCCCCAAGTAGCGAGTGGCTTCCTTTCGAAGCTGCGCGGCAGCTGTTAGATGCCGAGAGCCGCGGCAGGTTCGATCAGCCGAAGACCAGATCTTCAGAGAGGAAGTGGCGATGCCCAAGATTCTCGTGGTGGAAGATAACGAGATCAACCGAGACATGCTTTCCCGCCGCTTGGAGCGCCATGGCTACTCAGTTGTGACCGCTCGAGATGGCGAGGAGGGACACTCGCGCGCCGGGCTGGAAAGGCCCGATTTGATCCTAATGGACATCAGCTTGCCGGCGATGGATGGCTGGGAAGTGAGTCGGCTGCTGAAATCCGAAGACGCCACCCGCGGGATACCTATCATTGCTCTAACAGCTCACGCCCTGATCGGCGATCGCGCCAAAGCCCTGGAAGCGGGTTGCGACGAGTACGAAACAAAGCCCGTGGAATTTGCCCGGCTGAGTCAAAAAATCGAAAAGCTACTCCTGGAGAAGAAATAAAGGTGGGACCAGGCGCCGGACCGGGTGCACCCCTTAGGGGCCCGGCCAAGCCTGCGCTTTAGAGAGGTCAACAACTTTCTTCCACAGCGAAAATCGTGTCACGAGACCCCAGCCCCGGTTGCAATGCCCTCAACGCCAAGCTGAAAATGGCGGAGGAGGTGCTCCAGTATTCCGACCGCAACATTCAGCTCACCACGGCGATCTTGATACCAGGCCAGGATGAAACGGCCCCCTTGCTGCTCGAGCGCGTTGAGAACGGCGAGAAAATCTCCACTCTCATCCTGAAGATTCGCGAACAGGCGGCCAGCGATCAGGAAAGAGATCTGCTCGATGCCGCCGCCGCGCGGTGCTCTTGCGCCCAGGTATACACGCATTCCCTTCAAACGCTTGTCGATCCGGCAAAACCGTTCGACGCTCAGAGCGCCGTCGCCAGAGTGATGCTCCCGCTTTTGATGGACAACCACTCCTGGCGAGCGTTCGTGCAGTTTTTGCACGCGCAGGCGGAATCCGCCGGCGATGTGAAGCGGGAGAAGCGGCTAGCGCAACGGGCGCGCGACCTGGTGGGCGCGTATGAGGAGATGAAGAGCGCGGTGGCGGAACGCAAGCGTATCGCGGAGAGGCTCTCGCAACTCGCCTCGATCATTGAATTTTCGAGCGATGCCATTGTGCTCCATGCCCCGGACGGCACAATCGTCAGCTGGAATGCCGGGGCCGAAGCCGTTTACGGCTATTCCGCGAGCGAGGTGCTCGGGCGGCAGAGAGATTTTCTTATCCCGGGGGACCAGGCCGATGAGCTGCCCGCAAGCCTCGAAAAGCTGAAACGCGGCGAAAACGTTCAGTTGTGCGAGAGCATTCACGTCCGCAAGAACGGCCAGCGGATCGACGTCTCCATTACTACATCGCCCGTCAAGGATGCGAATAACCAGATCGTCGGCGCGGTATCCATCACCCGCGACGTGAGCGACCGCAAGCGCGCGGAAGAACGATTTCAAAAGGCGTTTAACGCCAGCCCCGAGCCGATCACAATTACGATGGTCTCCGACGGCCGCTTCCTGGATGTAAACGACAGTTTTCTTCGCGTGACCGGTTATCAGCGAGAAGAGGTGGTGGGCCACACCTCCTCGGAACTGAATCTCTGGCAAACGCAAGAGGACCGCCTGAGATTCGTGGAGGCGCTCGAAACGCGCCGCTCGGTGCGCGATCTGGAGTTTGCCTTCCGCACCAAGTGCGGGGAGAAGCGCATCGGCTTCGATTCGGCGGAAATCATCGAGGTGGCAGGACAGAAATGCGTGATCGCGCTGATGAAGGACGTCACCGAACAAAAGACTCTCGAGAAGCAACTACGGCAAGCTCAAAAAATGGAAGCGATTGGACAGCTCGCCGGAGGCATTGCGCACGATTTTAATAATCTCCTGACCGTGATCACCGGCTATTGCGACCTCGTGGATCGCGAACTGCCCCCAACCGGGACGCTGCACAAGAATTGCGAACAGATAAGAAAGGCGGGAGAGAGGGCCACCGCTCTCACGCGCCAACTTCTGGCTTTTAGCCGCCAGCAACTGCTCGAGCCCAAGGTTCTGGACCTCAACGCCGTTGTTCTGGAGCTCGAAAAAATGTTGCGCCGCCTGATTGGCGAGGATATCGAGTTGAAAACGCAGCTCGATTCCCGCTTAGGATCGGTGAAAGTGGATCGAGGGCAGATCGAACAGGTGATCATGAACCTGGTTGTGAATGCTCGCGATGCCATGCCGAATGGCGGCAGATTGTCCATCGGGACGAAAAACGTGGTGCTGGACGAAGGACAGGTGCGGCATCATCAGCCTCAGCGCCCCGGCTCCTATGTATTGCTGGCCATTGCGGACACCGGCACAGGTATCGATGCGGAAACTCAGGCGCGCATTTTCGAGCCCTTCTTCACCACCAAGCAAGTCGGCCATGGCACCGGCCTGGGCCTCTCCATGGTTTACGGCATCGTCCGGCAAAGCGGAGGGCACATCTGGGTGGATAGCCAGCCTGGTCAAGGCGCCACCTTCCAGATCTATTTGCCGGTGGTCAACGAACCGGCTCGCGCGCAGCAAGCGTCTGCCCAGTCCATACCATCCTGGGGAGGAACGGAAACCATTCTGCTGGTCGAGGACGAAGAGGCGCTGCGCGGCCTCACGCGCGATTTGCTTGCCGCCGGCGGATATAAAGTTCTGGAAGCGAAGTCGCCGAACGAGGCGATTGCCATCGCACAGCAGTACCAAGAGCCGATCCATCTGCTCCTGACGGACGTCATCATGCCGGAGATGAATGGACGCGCTTTGGCGGGAAAATTGGCCCCGATGCGGCCAGAGATGCGCGTTGTGTATATGTCCGGCTACACCGGGTTCAGGGACGCCACACTGCTCGAGCCGCAAGCCATGCTTCTGCCGAAACCCTTCAAGCGCAACGACCTCCTGGCCAAACTCCGCGAAACCATGAGCCTGCAAGCGGACCCGCAAACCGTGTCGTAACCGCTTCCGAACAGGCGATTCCTGCGCTTTTTTCATTCAGGAAGCGAGAAAACGGTTTCGCTCGCTCACCCTCACAATAAGTGACATACCGGTAAACAGTGACCGCGACGACACCTGTCCTACGGGGGACACTGTAGGGTAGTCACCCTAGCTGTACCCTAATTACCCTATTCGCCGGTGTTATCCACATGCCGGAGCCAAGTAAGGTTGGCTCCGCCCGGGAACTTAACAGGGGGTGGAGATTGGTACAGTGGTCACGAAGTGGTTTTGAAACATGGCTCCAAACTTCCTATCCCGCTCATTTTCGGCCACATGATTCGCCATTCTTCTTACTCTTCTTTGTGCTCATGACTCTTGCCCTTTGCGGCTGGGGATGCGCCGGTGTAACGAGTGCAGGTGCAGGTTCCAAAGCGGTCGATTCTCCGGTTTCTGGCGCCTCAGCAACTTCAACAACTTCAAACGGAACAACAGGCGCGAGCGGGAGTTCCTCTTCCACGAACTCCGCTGGTTCTTCGTCAAATCCAACATCGAGCCCCATAACGTCAGTTGGCCTGGCGCCTTCGCTAGCTTCGACGCCTGCGTGGCAAACAGTTCAGTTCACCGCAAATGTCCAGGGAACCTCGACGGATAAATCAGTGACGTGGAGCGCGTTGGTGGGAACAATCAGTTCGTCGGGCCTTTACACGGCGCCCTCGGCTGCCGGCACCGACACGGTCACCGCGATCAGCAACGCCAATAACACGATGTCCGCCTCCAGCACCGTCACCATTACGCCCGGGGCGCCTCCGAATGCCGTCAGCCTGCTGCATTTTGGAAACGCCGGCTTTGGCGGAGACGACACAAATGTCCTTCAAACGGCGCTGAACTCGATGGCGGCAAGTGGCCAGACACTGGAGATACCGGCGGGCAACTACAACGTCAATCCCCTCACGTTTCCCAGCAATTCGAACGTATTCGTTGATTCGGGCGCGACCGTGACGGCAAATCCGGGCTATGGCGCAAACTCCGTTATGCTCACGATCGGCTCTTCGAATGTGACCATTACCGGCGCGGGAGCGGCTACTGCGATCTTTCACATGCGCAAGGCGGATTACACCAGTGGTGAGCAACGCCACTGTATGTACGTCGTGGGCGCCACGAACGTGACCATCAGCGGGATCTCCTGCAACGATTCGGGCGGAGATGGGCTATATCTGGCCAACAGCACGAACGTCACCGTGGAAGACTGCATCTTCAACAATAACCGTCGCCAGGGTTCCAGCATCACCGGCGGCGTGAATCACGTCTACTATTTGCGCGACTACTTCACGAATACCAGCGGCACCGCACCCCAGAGCGGAATCGATATTGAGCCGAATAGCCCGACCGACTATCTGCTGGATATCAACATCACCGATTGCTATACGAACGACAATGCCGGCGACGGCTTGATGGTCAGCACGTGGCTAATGAACTCGACGTCCAAACCCATCAGCATCACTGTGCTGCGCAACCATTCCACCGGAAATCAGCGCTACGGGTACGTGGGCATTAACAACGACCCAACAAGCGCACCCGGCGCCATTCTGATTCAGGACTCGTTCAGTGATCAGAGCGGCAGTTACGGCGCTTGCGCGCGATTCTATGCGGCCAATGGCGCCAACTTGACGTTCCAGAACCTCACCATCACCAACCCGAACGTCAACGGTCCGGATCCCTCCTACGGAGATAGCGGGGCGGTGGAGATCGTTCGCGGCGGCGGGGGAACCGTCCCACAAGGCAACGTCTACTTTGTGAACGTCAACATCGCGAGCACCGACGGCAACACGACTTACGATTTCAACTTCCAATGACGGCTCGGGCATAGGAACGACCAATGTGGAGTTCGAGCCCGGCACGCTGAGCGGCGCCACCAAGGCTCCTCCATACGGGCTAGTGCAGGGCGTCGCAACAAACGTGATCGATTGATCGCCGGTCCGGCGCTGATCTAGTTTTCGCCGGACCCGGGAGCCGCAGATAGGGCTGGGGCTGGGGCTTTGGGACCGGTAGTTCTGCAGACAAAAGCTTAGGAGCCCGAGGCAAAAACAACCGATTGCTTGAATGCGGACAGTGCGCATATCAGAATCGCACTCTTGGGAAAACTACACTGAGGCCCTGCCCTTAAGGGACCGTTGGTCTCTGATATACATCGCAAATCCCAGCGGCAACGAACCGCTCAAAAGTAATTTCGCGGGAAGATTATCCAGTTCTTTCCATTGCGAGAGCGGCCCTTTGCCCAGCCCAAAGGAATAACGACTGAAATTGATTGCCGACCGATATAGTGCCAAAGGGCTTCTGCTAACCCAATCGATGAAGTCGTTCAATACCTGACGATGGAAATAAGCTCGGCCCCAAACGATGCCGGGCGTCTTGAGGGACGACAGGTTATCAGTTCCGCCGTCGTTCGTGTAATAGACGCGAAGCACCTCGTTTACGAAGCGCGTTTTGTATTTGCGCGACAACGCCAGCCAAACGACGCTTTCCGGGACGAATCGTTCGTGCGGCAGCGCCGGAAACGGAAACTCCCGGAGCACATCAGTTCTTTGAAATCCCCATTTCTCTCCCGGCGTTCGATATGTCATATACATCTCGACAGAATCAGAATCGAGAATGTCTCGCGGAAATTTTTCTCCGCAAAGCTTTCCGTGTTGGTCCTCGCAAAGCACGGTGACGGCAGAAAATTTGTCTCGTTGATCCATCGGAATGTTTTCCCAGTGAAATTTCAGCCGCTCTAGAGCCGTTGGGAAACAGGCATCGTCTGAATCGATGAAAAGGAAGAGTTCGCCTCGCGCTTCAGGTACCGCGCGGTTGTATGCAGCCGGTTTGCCTTGATTCTTTTGGTAGATGTAGCGAATCGGAAATGTAGCCTCTGCCTGCCACTCGTTCGCGAGGTCCTGAGTCTTGTCTGTCGACCCGTCGTCTACAATTAGCCATTCGAAGTCCCGAAAGGTTTGGCTTTTTAGGCTTTCATATACTCGCGGCAACGTGTTTGCGCGATTATACGTTGGCGTAAAGACGGTAAACAAATACTCAAACGCCATGACGGGCTCCTCGGCGCAACCAAGGCTCCTCTTGATGGCCTGGTGCACGGCGTGGCAACCAGCCTTTTGTAGATGCTGCGGCAATGAGCAAACCGAAAATAACCCAGGTCGGTTTTCGGGTTTCCCATGTCAGATCGCATGCGCCGATGGCCCACGTGAGCAGGAGAAACAACCAGAACACACGGTCGATATGGGGAAGCTTCCAAGCCGAAAGGATGAGTGTAAGAAGCAGCGCGGAAAACAGAGCAAAACCAATTACGCCCTCCTCCACTAAAACCGAGAAGAAAGTGTTGTGAGCTACCAGGCGGCCGACCGTCACTCCCGCCCCCTCGGTGCCACTATCCGACGCCAAACCGAGAGCGTGTTCAACCGTCGGTGCATAGGCTGCCCAGCCGACGCCCTGGAGGGGAGCCTGTCCAAACACCTGCCATCCGACCTGCCAGATCAAGGTCCTTTCGTTCAGAGTGCCTGAGCTTACTTCGCTTCCAATTGTGGAAAGCCGCGTCCATGAGCTTTGTCGGCATGAAGAGCCAGGATCCAATTCCGGCCAGCGCGACGAATGTCAGCACGGCAAGGCTCGGCCCAATTTCACCTTTGGAAACAAAAACGGGAACATTAAGGCTGCAGGTACACAAGCGATGAGCGCGCCGCGCGCCGCCGTCAAGATAATTGCGCAGAATGCCAGCACGGTTGCAGAACCATCCAGCCATAGCAGTATTTTTTTGCGCTCCCGCACGGCCAAATAGAGGGAAATAGGAATGGCTAAGGCCTCGATAAAACCCAGATCACCGGGGTTAAAGTTGAGCCCCGTATAACGGCTGCTGTACACGCTCGTGGTCGTGAAAAAGTTCTCGAGCGTGGCCAGGACGAAATCATGGCGCCAACCATGTAGGCTCGCAGAAGGAGTATTTGCTGCTCGCTCGTTTGCGCGAATTCCCAAATGAGCCAAAGCATCGTGAATATCTGAACAAATGTGAAGATCGCGGTCACAGTGGCCGAAGGATCGAAGCTCCAGAAATAAGTGAGGCCGACCCACGCTGCAAAGAAGAGCACGATCAGGTGTTGCGTGGAGAGCGTTCGCAAAGTTCCAGACTCAAGGATGGCCAGCAGCGCCATGCCGAAGGCAAGAATTCCAACCGCCCGGCTAAGCGTGCCAAATCCCGGGATAACCACGGCGTTCTGAAGGGAATAACGAAGATTAAGAGCCAAAGGAAGAAAGCGGCTCTGCGGAATATCCCTCGCTGCGAGACTTTATCGTGGAAGCGCGTCGCACACTGCGGCCGATTACAGACTGGGCGGGAATGGCCATCTGCGAATAGGAATAGTTCTGCCGCAAAGGCTCAGCCGGACCGTTTATGAACGGGGTTTCAAGCAAGAGTAGTCGCCTCCCTTCGGAGTTGTAGAGGTTTCATTAGGCCGTAGGCGAGCACTGCGATGCTCAAGAGCAGTTGAAGCAGGATGCCAGCCATCGCAGCCAGAATGGCGCCCTGCAAACCCATTCGTGGCACCAGCCAGTAACTTCCTGCGGCGATGGTCAGCACGCCCATGGCGAAAAGCGGGATTTGGTGCACAAAAAGCCGCGCCGAAGTCATGGCGCCACCCATAAACTGGCTGAGATAGCCCAGCCATGCCAGAACCATGAACCACACGAGCAAACGCGATTCCGTCGCGTACTCGGGCCGATAGATGATGGTTAAAAGCTTAGCCCCGGCGATCCAGGCGAAGAATATCCCGCCGAGACCCAGGACCGTGCCGATGCCAAGCAACTTCAACAAGAGCATTGTGAATGCCCGCCGCCGCCCTCCGCGTAGAATCTTGCCAAGGGCACGAAGACAGCTTGCGCCAGGGCGCTTACCAGTAGATTCCCTGCCGACATTAGAAAGGCCAGCGCCGAGTAAATGCCCAACTCGCGTGTTCCCAGCTTCCACTGGATGAAATAACGCGGCACGTTTACGTTCAGGTTCACCAACAGCGCGATGATCCCCAGCGGCAGCCCCACCCAAAAGATGCGGGCCATTTTCCGCAGCTCCCATCGCGGCCGAAGCGTTTCTTTCAGGCGTTCACAGGCCTCCCGGGACCCTGGAAAATCCTTTTCGAGCGGTTCGAGAGAGTGTGTTTGAATCCGCATGTCGTATCCGAGCAGGACTGCGGTTCGGACCAAGACGGTAGCCACCACTCCCCAAGTCAGCTGTCCTGTGAAATAAACACCCAGGCCTAAGGCCAATAGAGAGAGGGGCGCGCGCAAGATTTGCGATTTCGCAATGCGATCCATGCGATCCATATATTGCAGCCGGGCGTAATAGACATCGCTGATGTTCTCGATAGCCAATGCCAGCCCGATAGCGAACGTGAGGATCGTCATCATCGGTCCGCTGTGTAGGATCAAGGGGATCGCCAATATAATCAGCATCGCCAGCGAAATGGAAGCGAGGCGGAAGCCGACGTATTCTCCGAACTTGTAGGTTTCCTTCACATCGGAAGCAATGAGTGGCCGGATCTGGAGGCCTGTCAAGCTCGTCACGGGAGTGGCTATGGCCATGCCAAGCGCATACTGGCCCACGATCACCGGGGAAGAGAGTTTCGCCAGCGCCACGAGCGCTCCCCATTGACATGCCGAGTAGATGGTGTTTCCGACGAATGTCCAGCTGAAATTGGCGCGTAGTGAAAGGCCGCGAGCAATCGAAGGTGAGGCCCCAAAGATGCTAGGTGAGCAGGTTTCCGCCATTTTTAAGACTTAATCTCTCTCTGTCAGAAACACGTGTTTGTCACGCCTTGCATCGGGCTATCCCCAACTCGCCACAACGGCGTGGTTCAGCCAAAACGCGACACCGGTCACTCTACGCCCATGCCAAAATCTGTAAAGATGACGATAGTGAAGTGGTCGCTTTACTCCCAAATTTGAGGTAGACAGTCTCTATTAAGCGAGGTTTCTTCAGGTGTTCCCGAAGATCTTCTAAGGGATTTCCATGGTGTAACGGTCGGGATCCTTCCTGCGGAGATAGCTTGGAGGTGGAGATCGTTCGCGGCGGCGGGGGAACCGTCCCACAAGGCAACGTCTACTTTGAACGTCA
>CAVPFR010000033.1:0-142161 GCA_963703785.1 uncultured Acidobacteriota bacterium
TGTCCGGAGAAGACGTAAAAGTCGCAATCCAGGGCGCAGACGTCCACGGACATATGCGGGACGGCCTGGGCGCCGTCGAGGAGTACGCGGGCGTTCCATTGCTGCGCCGCCTCCACGATCCTGCGCACCGGATTCACCGTGCCCAAGGCGTTGGAAACGTGCGCGATGGCGACGAGCTTCGTTTTCGGCCCGAGAAGTTTCTCGAACTCATCCATCATCAGCTCGCCGGCGTCATTCACCGGGGCGACGCGCAAGCGCAGCCGCGCTCCCTTTTCCTCGCAGAGCATTTGCCAGGGCACGATATTGGAGTGGTGCTCCATGGTGGAAACGACGATCTCGTCTCCGCGGCCGACGTTAGCTCGTCCCCAGGTCTGCGCCACGAGATTGATGCCTTCGGTGGCCCCGCGAACAAAAACGATTTCGCGCGCGTCGGCGGAGTTCAGAAATCGTCCCACCATTTTGCGAGCTTGCTCGTAGCTCTCCGTGGCCTGTTCGGAGAGAGTGTGCACGCCGCGATGAATATTGGCGTTCTCCGAATGTGTAGTAACTTACGATGGCGTCGATCACGGACTGGGGCTTCTGCGTGGTGGCGGCGTTATCCAGGTAGACGAGAGGCTTGCCCTGGACCTTTCGCGCCAGAATCGGGAAATCCTTGCGAACGCTATAGACGTCGTAGCCGGTTTGCCCGGGATGATGGCAGCGATTGAGCGATATTGGTCGCGGTTGTCATCCAACCTCCTCCCACCGTCTGGTCACTTCCGCGCCTGTTCCGGCGCCGGCGCCCGCCGATTTGGAAGCTTCGGGCAGCCAACCCTGCACGATCTGCTCGAGATAGTCGCGCACGGGCTTGCACTTCATGCGATCCAAGCATTCGTTGGCAAAAGCCATCAGCAGCAGGTTGCGCGCGGAAGACTCATCGATGCCTCGCGAGCGCATGTAGAAGAGCGCGTTCTCCTCGACCTGGCCGATGGTGGCGCCGTGGGTGCATTTCACGTCGTCGGCGTAGATCTCGAGTTGCGGTTTGGTATCGATCTGGGCGTCGTCGGAAAGCAGCAGGTTGCGGTTGGTCTGCTTCGCGTCCGTCTTTTGCGCGTCCTTGTGCACGATGATGCGCCCGTGGAAGACGCCGTGGGCATGGCCGTCGAGGATGCCGTTGTAGAACTGCCTGCTGCTGCAGTGCGGGCTGGCGTGCTCGACGAGCATGTAGTTATCCATATGCTGCCTGCCGCCGGCGATGAATAGGCCGTTGATCAGGCACTCTCCGCCTTCGCCAGCCAGCACCGGATGCACGTTATTGCGGACCAACCCTCCGCCCAGCAGCACCGAATGCGAGGACACATTGGCGCTGCGCTCCTGCTGGATGCGCAACGTGGAAACGTTAAAGCGTCCTTGAGGTCTTCGCGCTCGATCATGTATGAGCGCCACGACGTTTCTGCCGGCAACCAGTTCGGTCGACGCATTGCAAAAGACCGACGCCGCTACCAAAGGAGACGTATTCCTCCATGATCGTTGCCTGGCTTTCCTCTTCAACCACGATAAGATTGCGCGGATGGGTCATCCCGCGGCCCTTCGCTGCGGTATGAAACGAAGAGCAAGATGGATCGGGTGCTTCCACGAAACGCCGCGCGCCTACATGGACAAAGGCGCCATCTTCGGCGAACGCGGTGTTCAGGGCGCAAAAGGGTCGCGCTGGATATCGAGGTAGCGTCCGAGATGCGTTCGAGCACCCTGCGAGCAATTCGTTATGCTCTCCCAGGTCCGCGACCGTGACGCCATCCGGCAATCGTTCCGAACCGCGATAGCTCCGGAGCGAATCGTCCATCGACGAAGACCAACTGCGCAGGCCGCGCCGTGCATCGCAAGGCTCGAGTCGGAATCGGAAAGCGCCAGCGGAGCGCGCTGTCGCGGCAAGTCGAAAAGGCGTTCGCGCGATCGCCGCTACGTTCGTGAATCGCCAGTCTTCATCGTGCGTGGTCGGAAACCCGGACTCGCGGAAGCGTGCCAAACGCGTGTCGCGAAGCTCACGCAGCCAGCGGCTGTTGTGACGCGCGGAGCCCGCTTGACGAATCAGTAAACTCTCAAGGTAGCCTCCAAGCCGTTCTGAGTAGCGGTAGCTCATCATTTTCCCCGTTAAGCGCGAAACCGGGGCGGCCTGGCGGGCTCGGCCTCAATCAGGGTAGCCCTTCTCTTCGAGTTCGAGTGCCAGTTCCGCCCCACCGGACTTCACGATTCTGCCGTCCACCAGAACGTGAACGAAATCCGTGACGATGTAGTTCAACAGGCGCTGATAATGCGTGACCAGCAGAATGGCGCGATCCTTGCCGCGCATCGAGTTGACTCCCTTGGCCACGATCTTCAGCGCGTCGATATCCAGCCCGGAGTCGGTCTCGTCCAGAATGGCCAGCTTGGGCTCCAGCACGGCCATCTGCACGATCTCGTTGCGCTTCTTCTCACCGCCCGAAAAGCCCTCGTTGACGGGGCGATTCAAGAAGCGCTCATCCATCTCCAGCAGGCGCATTTTTTCCTTCAGCAGCGGGAGAAAATCCATGGCGTCCAGCTCTTCCTGGCCGCGATATTTGCGCACCGCGTTCAGCGCGGCCCGGAGGAAATATGCGTTGCTGATGCCGGGAATTTCCACGGGATACTGGAAGGCCATGAACAAGCCTTCGCAGGCGGCTTCCTCCGGCTTCATGGCCAGCAAGTCCTTGCCGTTGAGCAACACCTGCCCCTTGGTAACTTCGTAGGCTTCGCGCCGTGCCAGCACTTGCGCCAGAGTGCTCTTACCCGACCCGTTGGGCCCCATGATGGAATGCACCTCGCCGGCGTTAACCGTAAGGTTCACGCCCTTGAGGATTTCGTCCGATTATGAATGCTTGCGTGCAGGTCCTTGACTTCCAGTAGGCGTCATATTTATACCGACACTTCCTTCCAGGCTGATGCTCAAGAGTTTTTGCGCTTCCACGGCGAACTCCATGGGCAATTCGCGGAACACCTGCCGGCAGAAACCGTTAATGATCATGGACACGGCTTCTTCGCTGGAGAGCCCGCGCTGCCGCAAATAGAAGATCTGATCCTCGCCGATCTTGGAAGTCGAAGCCTCATGCTCCATGCGCGCGGTGGAGTTCTGTACTTCGATGTAGGGGAAGGTATGCGCGCCACATTTATCGCCGACCAGCAAGGAATCGCATTGCGTATAGTTGCGCGCTCCGGTGGCGCCTTTTTGGATCTTCACTTGTCCGCGATAGGTATTCTGGCCGTGGCCGGCGGAGATTCCCTTGGACACCACGGTGCTGGTGGTGTTCTTGCCGATGTGGATCATCTTCGTGCCGGTATCGGCCTGCTGATAATTATTGGTGAGCGCAACGGAATAAAACTCGCCGACGGAGTTATCGCCCACCAGGATGCAGCTGGGATATTTCCAGGTAATGGCGGAGCCGGTTTCCACCTGGGTCCAACATATTTTCGAATTTCGCCCCGCGCACTTGCCGCGCTTGGTGACGAAATTATAGATTCCGCCGCGCCCTTCCTTATCGCCGGGATACCAATTCTGCACGGTGGAATATTTGATGGTGGCGTTCTCGAGCGCTACCAGTTCGACGACCGCGGCGTGGAGCTGGTTTTCATCGCGGATCGGCGCGGTACATCCTTCGAGATAGCTGACGTAGCGCCTTCATCGGCGACGATCAGCGTGCGTTCGAACTGCCCGGTTTCCGCCGCGTTGATGCGGAAATAGGTGGAAAGCTCCATGGGGCAGCGCACACCCTTGGGCACGTAGACGAACGAACCGTCGCTGAATACAGCGGCATTGAGCGAAGCGAAGAAGTTATCCGTGTAGGGAACCACCGAGCCGAGATATTTCTTCACCAATTCGGGGTGGTTGAGCACGGCTTCCGAAAAGGAGCAGAAGATCACGCCGGCTTCGGCCAGCTTCTCCTTGAAGGTGGTGGCCACGGAGACGCTATCAAACACGGCGTCCACAGCCACGCCGGCGAGCTTCTGCTGCTCGAGCAGCGGAATGCCGAGCTTCTCGTAGGTTCGCAGAACCTCGGGATCGACTTCATCCAAGCTCTTCAGGCTGGGCTTTTCTTGGGCGCCGAATAATAGACGATGTTCTGGTAGTCGATCGGGCAGAACTTCACATTGGCCCATTTGGGCTCGCCCTGGGCCTTCTCGAGCGCATTCCAATAGCGATAGGCCTTCAGGCGCCAATCCAGCATGAACTCCGGCTTGCCTTTTTTTGCCGAGATTAGGCGGACAACGTCTTCATTCAGACCTTTGGGAATCGTGTCTTCCTCAACCGCGGTGACAAAGCCCCACTTATATTCTTGGTTGGTAAGGTCCTGAATGGTGTTGATCGTGCTCATCGTGTTCTCCTGAGCCGAAGTAATCGACACGGTGCGGCTCCCGCCCGTGCCCCCTTCATGCATCGGCTTGGTCAAATCCGACAGCCGGATGCCCTCCAGCGCGTGCTGCAAGGCCTTACCAATGACGCCCGAGTTGTAGCGAACCGTGCATGACTGTTCCAGATCGCAACTGCCCGGGGTGGTGTTGCATTCGGTGAAGCCGATCGGTCCTTCAAAGGCTCCGATGATCTCGGCCACCGATATATCCGTGGCAGAGCGCGCCAAGGCGTAGCCGCCTTTTGTGCCGCGGTGAGAGGTTACCAGGCGATGATCCAGCAACTCCCGGAGAACCTTTCCGACCGTGGTGAGCGGCAGTTGCGTACCCTCCGCCAGTTCGCGCGCCGAATGCAGGGAAGGCGCAGGGGTACTGGCGATATGCGTCATCAGGACGATGGCGTAATCCGTCAGTTTGTTGAGCCGAAACATTGTTTTTCCCCGAAACTTCCCTGAGGCTTCTGCCCTGAATCTTGACTAACTTAGTCTAACAGGTACAAGCGAATCTTGACCAACTTAGTCCAATATCTATTCTAGCCTCTTGGTTCAAATCGTCAACCGGAAAATGACTCGAAATCGAAAAAATCGACCTTTACAGTCCAACGTGGGTCAAGCAGGGCGACAATGCGAGGAAGGTCCGGCAGCAGTGCGGCCCGTGGCCCAAGCTTTCGGGCCCAGCGTTCCAGAAAGACAGGCCCTTAGATGGATCGGTGGGCGGCCGGTAACAACCCATTTTGGGGCTTGGCCCGTCTAACAATCGTAAACGCGCGAAAAACTGTGCAACACTGGGCGGGCTGGTACGTTATATAATCCGAGAACGGCACGGCCAAGCTGGCTCGGCCACGTCTTGCAGATTGTTTCTTTGTAAGAGAAGGTGGCATCTAAGTTGTATGGTGCGGCGTGCCGGGAGAAATTGTAAAGGATTCGGCCTCGAGATGGCGGCGCGGAGTTCGGCGCGTTTCCCGCAATAAGTATCGCATCGATTACACGCAGGCCCCGGCCAAGCAGGCCGGGAGGGCTCATTTATTCAGTGGCAGGAGGCCATGAATCATGAACAATAGATTCCTTCAAGTTCGACGTTCCGTCGCGCTGGTCTCTTTGGCCGCGTGTTTGGTTATTGGCGGAGGGCTCGCCTGGATGGTGGGCTCGGGCGGACACAATACTGTATTCGGCGCCGTCGGCCCGGTGACGCTGCGCATCGCCGGGAATCCGGCGGTGGGCGCCACGGGTAATTTCAGCGAAGGCTTCTCCGCGGTGGTCGAACCGCTGCTTCCGGCGGTGGTGAATATCTCGACATCCAAGGTAGTGAAAAGCTCCCAGAACGACTCCCCATTTTCCAACGATCCATTCTTTCGCCAATTTTTCGGGAATCCCTTTGGCGACGGGGGCAAAGAAGAGCAACAACAGCAGCCGCGAGAGCAGAAGGAACACAGCCTGGGATCGGGCGTGGTTGTAAATCCCGACGGCTACATTCTGACGAATAACCACGTGGTTGACGGCGCGAGCGACGTGCAGGTGACGCTGAGCGACAAGCGCAATTTCAAGGCCAAGATCGTCGGCACGGACGCGCGCAGCGATCTGGCCGTGCTGAAGATCAGCGCCTCGAGTCTGGCTTCCGTGACGCTGGGCGACTCTACTAAAGCCAAAGTGGGAGACATCGTGCTGGCGATTGGCGATCCCTTCGGCATCGGCGAAACCGTGACCATGGGCATTGTCAGCGCCAAAGGCCGCCGGGGCCTGGGCATCGAGGGACCGGAAGGCTATGAAGACTTCATCCAGACCGACGCTTCGATCAATCCCGGAAATTCGGGAGGCGCTCTGGTGAACACGCGGGGCGAGCTGATTGGCATCAATACCGCCATCATCAGCAACGGCGGCGGAGGCAATCAGGGTATCGGCTTTGCCATCCCCGTCAACATGGCGCGCGAAATCATGGAGCAAATTCTCAAGACCGGCAAAGTGAGCCGCGGATACCTGGGCATCATGATCCAGGAAGTGACGCCGGATCTGGCCAAGGCGTTTAACCTGCCTGGGGCGCAAGGCGCGTTGGTCGGCGACGTTACCGCGGATAGCCCGGGGGGCAAGGCGGGGCTGCAGAAGGGCGATGTAATAACCACGCTCAACGGCCAGCCGATTTCCGACTACTCCGACTTGCGGCTGCGCGTCTCGCAGTCGGCGCCTGGCACGGTGGTGAAGATGGACATACTGCGCAACGGGCAGAAGCTGCCGATCACCGCCACTCTGGGCGAGGTTCCGGAGAAAGCGCAGACGGCCGAGAATAAGGAACAGGGCCAAGCTCAGGAGATGGAAGGCGTGCAGGTGGAGAATCTCAGCCCCGAGGTCGCGCAGCAGTTGAACATGCCGGCGGGAACTCGCGGGGTGGTGATCACCAACGTCGATCCGAATAGCACCGCTGCGGAATCGGGACTGACGCGCGGCGATATTATTCAGGAAGTGAACCGCAAGCCGGTGAACAACGTGCAGCAGTTCCGCGACGCAGTCCGCAGCGCGGGGAACGAACCCTTGCTGCTGCTGGTGAATCAGCAGGGCTCGACCAGGTACGTAGTGATTTCGCCGAAGTAAGGCGCAACCCAACACCGCAATCAGGCGGCAACAAAAAGGCCCGGCGCTCAGCGCCGGGCCTTTTGCTTTTTGCGCGTTCGGTTGGTTGGGCGGCGGACGCTTCAGCCTGCCGACGAAGTGGCGACTGACGCCGCGCGCGGCAGCCGCACGATGCGGGCCTCCATAACGTTGGGAATGGAACGCAGGCGGGGCAGAATGGACTCGGGAACGTCGCCATCGAGCTGGACGATGGCCAGCGCTTCCGCGCCCAGCTTGGCAGCGCGCCGGCCGAGAGCGAATGTGGCGATGTTCAGGCCTTGGGTGCCCAACAACGTTCCCACTTGCCCGATTACGCCGGGGACGTCGCGATTGGTCATGATCAGCAGATTGCCTTCGAGCGGGGCTTCGCAGGCGATTCCATTGATCTGCAGGAGGCGGGGCGTGGCCGCAGAGAATCGTGCCCAGCGCGGAAAACTCACGCCGCTTGCCGTCTCCCGCCGAGTACGTGGCGATCTCCAGCATCGGCGATGCCGCGTTCACGCGGGCGCCTGGTCTCCTCGATCTCCAAACCGCGTTCGACGGCGCGCGCCGAGGCGTTCACGAGATTGACGTGCTCGTCGAGCACTGCATTCAAAACGCCGGCCAGGGCGGCGCTGCCAAGCACGCGGGTGCCGAGCTCGGCAGGCTCTCCCGCGTAGGCAATGCGCAGGCGGCGGGCCGGAAAGGGAGCGGCTTCGGCGACGAGCGAAGCCATGCGCTCGGCCAGGTCCAGATAGGGCCGCAAGCGCCGGTATTGCTCGGGCGGAATCGGGGGAAGATTGACGGAGTTGCGCATCGTTCCGTCAAGCAGGTAGTCGCGGACCTGCTGTGCGATCTGCACGCCGACCTCCTCTTGCGCCTCGGCCGTGGAACCGCCTACGTGCGGAGTGGCAATCACGTTGGACATTTGCAGCAGCGGGGAGTTGCGCGGCGGCTCCTCGGCGAAAACATCCAGCGCCGCGCCAGCGAGGTGCTTTGACTGCAGGGCCTCGGCCAGAGCCGCTTCATCGACCAGTTCGCCGCGAGCGGCATTCACAAGACGCGCGCCTTTTTTCATCTGAGCCAGCGTCTGCGCATTGATCAGGCGCTCGGTGGCCGGCGAGAGCGCGGTGTGCAGCGAGATGTAATCGGCCTGCGCCAGAACTTCCGGCAGCGCAAGCAACTCCGCACCCCATTCCGCGGCACGCTCCGCGCTGACGTAGGGGTCGTAAGCTACCACACGCATCTCCAACGCGCGGGCGCGGCGCGCAACTTCCGCTCCCACGCGGCCCAGCCCGATCAGGCCGAGCGTCTTACCGCGAAGTTCGGCTCCCGCAGTGCCGGACTTCTCCCATTTTCCGGCGTGCATGCTGGCGTTGAGTCGGGGAATGGATCGAGCCATGGAGAGCATCAACGCCAGCGTGTGTTCCGCCACGCTCGGCGCATTGCCGCCGGGCGTGTTCATCACCAGAACGCCGCGGCGGGTGGCCGCTTCGAGGTCGATATTGTCCACGCCCACGCCCGCGCGTCCGACGACGCGCAGATTGCGCGCATGGCTCAAGAGCTCCTCGGTGACGCGCGTGGCGCTGCGTACGACGAGCGCATCCGCGTCAGCCATCTCGGAGGCGAGCGCGGCGGCGGCGGGTTGCACGACTTGCCAGCCGGTTTCGGAGAGGAGTTTTATACCGTGTTCACTGATGCGATCAGCAACGATAATTTTCATGGCCCAAAGAGACTAGCGGCCACACTTGGCTCTGTCAATTGAGCGATCAATCACTCCGGTTAGGCCTCTGCGACAGGCACCGGCCGCGTATGCTTTTCGCAGCCAGCAAAGTCCATCCAGGGCAAACACCCTGAGCCCGTATGCTATAGTTTCGCGCTGACAGAAACGAGGCGCGAAAACACGTATGCCGTTCATCGACCGCATCCAGAAAGACCTCACCGAAGCCATGAAATCGAAGGACGAGTTGCGCTTGAGCGTGCTGCGCATGGTAAAAACCGCGCTCAAGAATAAGGAAATCGAGAAAATCCGGCCGCTCGACGACGCGGAGTCGATGCAGATTTTGCAGACGCTGGTGAAGCAGCGGAAGGAGTCCGTCGAGCAGTTTTCCCGCGGCGGGCGCGCCGACCTGGCCGACAAGGAGACCCGCGAAATCGCCATCATCGAAACGTATCTGCCGGCGGCCGCGAACGAAGCGGATATGGATCGAGCCATCGAGGCGGCCATCGCCGAGACTTCCGCGAATTCGCCCGAACAGATGGGCGCCGTGATCAAAGCGGCCCGTGCGCACCTGGAAGGCAAAACGGTGGATGGCAAGATGCTTTCCGACCGCGTGCGCGACCGGCTGTCCCGCCCCTAATGCACGATGTCAGGTTTGGAGCAGCGCGTTATCGTGAGTTGCTGAGGCAGCCCTGAACTGTCTAGAGGCTTAGCCCCTTGGCCCGCAGGCCCGCCATGATCTTTTCCCGCGTGATCGCATGGTCGCGAATGCGAACACCGACCGCATTATAGAGAGCGTTCGATATCGCGCCTGGAACCGATCCGATCCCCGTTTCGCTGAAACTCTTGATCCCGTAAAACCAACGAGGTTCCAAGCTATCCACAAATATGTTGGTCTGGTCTTGGGGAACGTCCATTATGGTGGGCAGCCGGAAAGACAAGTAGCCGACGCTGTAGTGGGTGGTTCCGGGAAATTCGCGGTCCCACGGAACGGGATCGGTGGTCATCTGAACGCATTCGACGAGCGATCCATGCAAATCGGCTTCCGCGACCAGCGGATTGATGACGAGTCCGGCGTCATGGCAATAGACCGACCTTGTAACTCTCCAGTCGGCGGTCCACGTATCCACCTCTACTTCCACGAAGCAGGCGGCAGCTCCTTTGGTCATCGCCCTGCCTTGCCCCTGCGCGACACCGGCGCCGGTCGTGCGTATCGAGCCGCCGTTGGCTTTGGCCAGGGCCGCGAAGGTTGTTCTTTTCTTAGGATCTTCCGTCGATGAAATGGTCCCGTCTTTGATGACGAGCTTCGCGACGTCCAGCTTCAGGTCCGCTGCCGCGCGCCGAAGAAGATCCTTTCGCAGTTTATCGGCCGCGCTAAAGACTGCGGCTCCTTGCAAGGTGATGGTCCTGCCGCCGTACCAGGTATTACTCGAGGGCGCGAGATCGGAGTCGCCCCAGACGACGCGCATGCGATCCCGGGTGGTGAATCCGAGGATCTCGGCGACGACCTGAGCAAGCCCCGTATCGTGATTGGTTCCGCTATCGGGGAGGGCGTTCTTCATAATCACGTAGCCCTCGGCGTTTAACTCCACCTCGGCGCCGAAAGTGCTGCCCGTGGGGCCTCCGGCATCGGCTGGGGCCGCCCTCTGGTAGCCAACCTCGCCGTCGTGATAACCCATAATCCCGCAGTGGTGCTGGGACATTCCCAGACCGATCCCTCGCTTGATCCTCCCTGGTGTGCCGCCGGGAACTGGATTGCGTTTCTCCCATCCAATGGCCTTGGCCCCTTCCTCCAGTACTTCAACGGAGGCAAACGAATCGTAGGTGAGCGCGCCATTCTCGATCTCATATCTTCGTCCCAGGTCGCCGGCGTGCCAGTCCTTTGCCGGAGAGAGCTTGGTGCCTGGTCTGGAAATATGCATCAGCCTGAACTGAAGCGGATCTTTCCCCAGCGCCTCGGCCATTTCATCGATCATGCTCTCCCAGGCCCACTTAACCTCCTGCTGGGTATAGCTACGCACCGACCTGATGACCATGGCGTTGGTCTTATAGCTGCACCAGACGGATTTCCAGTTCGGCACCTTGCTGGTGTAGAGCTCTTGTTGGTTTTTCGAAAGCTCCGACGACGAATGGCCGTCGGCGTCCTCCGCGCCCACGCTGATATGAATCTCGTGCAGCAGGGCCACGATTCGGCCGTCTTTCGTGGCTCCCACCTTGAATTTCGTAATCGTCTCCGGCTTGATGCTGATGTACGCCAACTCCTGGTTTTTTGTAAGCGCCACCTTGACCGGCCTGCCGGCCATTTTTGCCAGATAAGCGATAAACGGCTGTATTCGCGACGCCGACTGGATCGACCCGAACGTGCAGCCGTTGTATTTGTTGATATAGCGGATCGTTGTTGGATCGATTGCCAGCGCGCGGGCAATCTCAGCGCGCAGCGGGTAGATTCCTTGCCCCATGCCCCAGAATGTGAGCCTGTCGCCATCCCATTTGGCCACGCAACTGAGAGGTTGCATGGGAACGGCCGTCGCGCCGGCGAAACTGTAAGTGAACTCCTTGATCACGTCGGCCTGCTGGAATCCCTTTTCGACATCGCCGTGCTTGCTCACCCAGGTGGCATCGGGGTCGTAGTGCGGATCATTTTCCGGCAATAGAATGAGATTGCCTTTTCCTCGACGCACATGAAGGTCCGGCGCGTCGGGCACCGTCGCCTGCGAAAGCGTGGAGGCAAAAGGAAGAACCTCGTAGTCGACCTCGATCGCGTCGACCGCGTCCTCGGCTAAATCCTCGGTCTCCGCGGCCACGAAGGCTACCGTGTCACCCTGAAAGTTGAGCTCTTGAGAGAGCGGAAAAGTCTTGGGGGCGTTTTTGTACGTGAGTATGCGGGACACTCCCGGCATTCGCTCGGCTTTTGAAGTATCCAGGCTCTTTATCCGAGCATGGGGATGGGGGCAGGTGAGCAGTTTTGCATGAAGCAGATCGGGTAACAGCACACGCGTGGCATACAGGGCCTTGCCTGTGTATCGCGGTATGGCGACCTCGGGCATCGCCGGCATCGGCTTTCCCACTACGTTGAGATTCTCAGGCGGGTAGCCCTGCCACTTTTTAGTTACAATCTTGTCATCGCCCTCCACGAGCGTATCGCCGGGCAGATGGCCGCCGCCGGTGGAAAAGTCGCGCACCATTGGCTGCTTCAGCTGAATCACGGATTCCGGGGCGGATTCGATCTTCTTTTTACTCATCCGGAATCTCCTTTTGGCTTTCTGTGCCGGTGATTCTACACCAAGGGGCTCTGCTTGCCTGGGTTATCGGAAAATGATCTATCCTGCGCTTTTGAGGCGAGGTTCACGCC
The DNA here is from genome assembly GCA_963703785.1 of uncultured Acidobacteriota bacterium. Taxonomy (GTDB): domain Bacteria; phylum Acidobacteriota; class Terriglobia; order Acidiferrales; family UBA7541; genus Palsa-189. The sequence goes on from CAVPFR010000033.1 coordinate 12,050, forward strand.
GAGCGGTGGCTGCACTACGATGCGGTTATGCAGCTGCCCGAAACGATCCGGCTGCATACGGAGGAGGCTGGGTACATCAGAGCCCGGCCGGTGGTGCGGCAGAGCTTCCGTCCCGATCACTTCTGGACATGGTGCTGAGCGTCACGGGAAAGGACGCCAAGCGCATCCGGCAAATCTTCCGGTCCGACACCGTGGTTTTTCATTGTGATCACTATTGGTGGACGGCTTCAATATCGAAGAAAGGGAACTGGCGGGACTGCTGGCGCGCTTTCCGGATGCGGACCCGTCGCGCGAATTTCGCGGCGCCGATTGTACGCTCGTCGCCATAGAGTCCGGCCAGAAGCCTCCGCGCCCCGCCGGTGAAATTCGTCGTGAGGCCGTTTCGCGGCCGGGATTGTTTCGCCGCAGAACTTTTTGGGATGCGCTGCTCGCCGAGGCTGCGTCCGCGCGTGTCGCCTACCAGGCTATTCCTTCGGTTACCACGCCGATCTTTACCGGCTCCTAATGCCTGCGGGCTCTTAAGGCGTTGGAATCGTGCCCGACACCTCGTTTGAATAAGTGCTCTGCACATTGCTCGAATTCACTGCCGTCACAACCCAGTAGTAAGTCTGGCCAGCCTGTACGGTCGTATCGGTGAAAGTCGTGGTCGCGTCCACTGCAGAATTGATCTTTGTGTACGGCCCGCCGGATACGGTTCCACGGTAGACGTCATATCCGATCACGGTCGATGTGCTGGCGGTCCAGTTCAGCGTCCCCGAATGGGAGATTGGCGCAACGCCAGTACCTGTCAAGGCGATCGACGCTGGAGAATTAGATGCGTTGCTGACGACCGAAACGCTTCCCGTTACACTTCCTGTCGCCGCTGGGGCAAAAGTCACATTCAAGGTCACGATCTGCCCGGAAGTCACCATAAGTCCAGCGGACACGCCGCTGGCAGTGAAGCCAGGACCGGAGATCGTGACACTCGAGATCGTGATATTGGAACTGCCGGAATTGGTGAATGTCACGCCCAGACTGCTGCTGCTGCCTGTGTTTACGTTTCCGAAGCTTAGAGCCGACGCGCCGGCAACTAGCCGCCCAGGAGGAACGGCATTGACGGTGAGGATCGCTGCGCTGCTGGTCGCGTTGCCCGCCGTATTGCTGACCACCACGGTGAACTGCGCGCCGTTGGCCGAAGTTGTTTCCGCGGGCGTGGTGTAGGTCGAGGATGTTGCTCCGCTGATGGCCGTCCCGTTCTGCCGCCACTGATAACTGAGGGGCGCTGTGCCCGTTGCGGTCACGGCGAACGTGGCCGTCTGTCCCGCGGTGATCGTCACGCTCGAGGGTTGGGTGGTGATCGAGGGCGGAACGTTGACGGTTAGGGTCGCGATGTTACTGGTAACTGTGCCCGCGATATTGGTGATCACCACAGTGAACTGCGCTCCGCTGGCCGAAGTCGTTTCCGCCGGCGTGGTATAGGTCGAAGAAGTCGCTCCGCTGATGGCTGTCCCGTTCAGGCTCCACTGATAACTGAGCGGTGCTGTGCCCGTTGCGGTGACTGAGAACGTGGCCGTTTGTCCCGCAGTGATCGTCACGCTCGAGGGTTGGGTGGTGATCGAGGGCGGAACGTTGACGGTTAGGGTCGCGATGTTACTGGTAACTGTGCCCGCGACGTTGGTGATCACCACAGTGAACTGCGCTCCGCTGGCCGAAGTTGTTTCCGCCGGCGTGGTGTAGGTCGAGGATGTCGCTCCACTGATAGCTGTCCCGTTCAGGCTCCACTGATAACTGAGCGGCGCTGTGCCGGTTGCGGTGACGGCGAACGTGGCTGTCTGTCCCGGCGTGATGGTTTGGCTAGACGGCTGCGTGGTGATCGAAGGCGCCACCGGAGCGGGGTTCACGGTGAGAACGGCTGCGCTGCTGGTTGCGTTGCCCACCGTGTTGCTGACCACGACCGTGAACTGCGCTCCGTTGGCCGAAGTCGTTTCCGCCGGAGTGGTGTAGGTCGAAGAAGTCGCTCCGCTGATGGCCGTCCCGTTCTGCCGCCACTGATAACTGAGGGGCGCTGTGCCCGTTGCTGTCACCGTGAACGTGGCTGTTTGTCCCGCGGTGATGGTCCGGCTAGACGGCTGCGTGGTGATCGAAGGCGCCACCGGAGCGGGATTGACCGTGAGGGTGGCCACATTGCTGGTGGCGCTGCCGGCCGAATTGCTGACTAGCACGATGAACTGAGTCCCGCTGGCCGAAGTTGTTTCCGCCGGCGTGGTGTAGGTCGAGGATGTTGCTCCGCTGATGGCCGTCCCGTTCTGCCGCCACTGATAACTGAGTGGTGCTGTGCCCGTTGCGGTCACGGCGAACGTAGCCGTTTGTCCGGCAGTGATGGTCCGGCTAGACGGTTGCGTGGTGATCGAAGGCGTCACCGGAGCCGGGTTCACGGTGAGAACGGCTGCGCTGCTAGTTACGTTGCCCCCGGTGTTGCTGATCACCACGGTGAACTGCGCGCCGCTGGCCGAAGTTGTTTCCGCGGGCGTGGTGTAGGTCGAAGATGTCGCTCCGCTGATGGCCGTTCCGTTCAGGTTCCACTGATAACTGAGCGGTGCTGTGCCCGTTGCCGTCACCGTGAACGTGGCCGTCTGTCCCGCCATGATCGTTTGGCTCGCAGGCTGGGTGGTGACGTGCGGGCTCTGGACCGTCTTTTGGATTCCGCGGCCGTACAGGTCGCCGGTAACGGTCTTACCATTCGCGCGCGTGAACGTGAGCGTGCCTGGGTACGCTTGCGCTGCAGTAGGCGTGAAGGTCACAGCCGCTAGCAAGCTCTGACCCGGGCGTAGCGTGATTGGCAACGAGGCCCCTGAATAGCTGAATTGGATGGGGGCCAGTGACACGGCAACAATTTTGATATTCGAGAGGGTGTTGTTGGTGAGTGCCACAGCCATCGATGGACTGGCAACGCCCACCGTTTGGCTACCGAAATTCATGGGACTAGGATTGACGGAAATTTTGGCGTGTGCCGTTGCGCCCGTTGCGAGAAGTAGCGCGAACAACAGCGCGCACTTTACGATTTTCTTGCTGCCCTGCCCGGTCGATTGCATTGGACCCTCTCGAGGTCTTGATCAGCTAAGACGTTTTCGATCAGCTCAGCTCAACAGACGCGCGGTGGATTTCGTTTGATCGGAGAGAGGGTCCGAACTACCGCTAGCTTATGGGAGCGCCGACGAGGGTACTACTGGCGGCAGGTTCAGATTGAGGACAGGTGCGAAAGGGGACAGTATTTTCACTCAATGGAAAAGCGGTCAGAAGGGTTCGGTGCTGGTGGTGATCTAGTTCGTCGCTGTCGAATAGATCGCGATTGCGCTTTGGGTTGACCGATCATGGATCGGAAGACCAGGCCGATTGCCGCAGGGGTCGCTCTGAAGAGTTCGTGCGCGTCAGTCAGACGCTGACGGAGATTTCCGTTTTTGGTAGCAGAGGAAAATGAGGTCGGCTCGGCGCTTCACACCAAACTTGGTGAGGAGATTAGAGACGTGGAACCTCACGGTGTATTTGGAGATATTCAGTCTAGTCCCGATCTCTTTGTTGACAAGGTTCTCCAGCAAAGCATCGAGCACCTGCTGCTCCCGCCCGCTCAATTCCGCAGCGCTTCCCATTTCGAGCCGCCGGCCACGGGTGCTTTCGAGAACCGAGTCCACGAATGCCGACAAGAGTGCCCTGGGAACCCAGAAGCCACCGGCTGCAACGGGCGGCAGAGCACGCGGCAACTGTTTGCGCGCTTCCGCGTAGGTAAGCAAGCCCTTCGCGCCCAGACGCAGTAGATCGTGGCTTTCCACAGTGTTGAATTTCTCGGAAACAATCAACAGCTTGGCAGACGGAGAACGCTCCAGCACGCTGGCGATGAGGGCGACAGTCTCCCGTTGCGAGCTACAAGCATCGACGACATAGACGGGCGCTCGCGGAAGGGCTAATCGCCTCAGCTCTGGAGTGAGCATTGAGTCTAGGTGGAGCGTCAACACGTGGAACACCGGCGGCGAGAGCACCCGGGAAAACTCGGCAAGCGCCAAAGCATGCGGAGACAAGATGCAAACCTTCAGAGGACTTTTGGCCGCCGTATTTTTCACAATTCGAACCTATGTGAATGAGCCCATGCACGCTTTTGGACGATGGGGTTTCTGCATGACGGCCACGGCGGGATCGAGTACACCTTGTCGGGCAATCGCGTTGTTGGTGTCGGTATCGGCAAATCTGGGCCGCGTGTGAGTGTCTTAGGTCGCTACTTACCGCTCAGGACCGAAACGGGAAGCTTCACCGTCATTTGGTTCGCATCCGGTACGGTGACCCAGAGGTGATTCGATCGGTCTTCTTTGGGAACCGTTGACAGCCGCACACTTACAATATTGGCTTCCTGAAGGCCATTCGTCGGCCCTTCTGAAAGTGAGCAATCGGATAACCAGAACCTTGATAACTGAAGTAGCTGGACAGATGTGGTTGGCGGTGAGGTGGTCCGTGATTTTCGTGACCATGCCCACGAAAAGGTCTTCTTTGCGCTACGATGCGGTTATGCCGCTGCCCGAAGCGATCCCGGTGCGCTACACGGAAGAGGAGGCTGGGTACATCACAACCCGGCCGGTGGTGCGGCAGAGCTTCCGTCCGGATCAACTTCTGGACATGGTGCTGAGCGTCACGGGAAAGGACGCCAAGCGCATCCGGCAAATCTTCCGCTCCGGCACCGTGGTTTTTCATTTTTATCGCTATTGGTGGACGGGCTTCGATATCGAAGAAGGGGAAATGGCGGGACTGCTGGCGCGCTTTCCGGATCCGGACCCGTCGCGCGAATTTCGCGGCGCCGATTGTACGCTCATCGCCATAGAGTCCGGCCAGATGCCTCCGCGCCCCGCCGTCGAAATTCGTCGTGAGACCGTTTCGCGTCCGGGACTTTTTCGCCGCAGAGCTTTTTGGGATGCGCTACTCGCCGAGGTTGCATCCGCACCTGTCACTTACCAGGGCTATTCCTTCGGTTACCACGCCGATCTTTACCGGCTCGAGCTCACGCCGGAATCCCGGGCGCGCCTTATCGCCGCGACGTCGATCGCTCCTCGGGAGGTGCGAAAGGAGCTGCAAGCGATAAGCAACGCAGCCCGAATCGTCTTTGTTTGCCCGCGCCCATCCGCATAGGGGCCTCGCCGTACGTCCCAGGCTCCAAATCGCATGTGACAATCGCCGCGATTTCCGCTAACTTCAGTGATTTCGTCGCGACAGTTTAGAGCCCACTGAAGCGGGCGCCAGAAGACTGGAGAAACGAGGAAGATGACGGCCGATCCCGGCAGTTTTGTCGATTTGGAACACGCGTCGGTGGCGCGCGGCGAAAAAATCGTGCTTCACGATATCTCCCTGCGCATTGCCAGCGGCGAGCACGTCGCCATCCTGGGTCCCAATGGCTGCGGGAAATCCACGCTGATCAAGACCATGAATTGCGAGTGCTATCCCATCGCGCGCGAAGGGATGCGGGCGCGCATCTTCGGGAGGGAGCGATGGGAGGTGTTCGAGCTGCGCAAGAGGCTTGGCGTGGTCGCCGCCGAATTGCCCAGCGAACGCACCTTGCACACGCTGGGCCGCGACGCGGTCATTTCAGGCTTCTTTGCCAGCTCCACGATCTGGCCGGAGATGCACGTCAGCGAGGAGATGCGCCGCCGCGCCGCCGCGTCGCTCGATCAGTTGGAAGCCGGCCATCTGGCGGACAAGCCGGTGGGCGAAATGTCCGCCGGGGAGATGCGCCGCGTGCTGATCGGCCGCGCGCTGGTGCACGATCCCGAGATGCTGCTCATCGACGAGCCCAGCAACGCGCTCGATCTGGCCGCGCAAAGCGAATTGCGCCAGAGCTTGCGCCGCCTGGCGCAGCACGGCGTAGGCATCGTTCTGATCACGCATCATCTGGCCGACATCCTCCCCGAAATCGATCGCGTAGTGATGATGCGGGAAGGCCGGATTTTCGCCGACGGCCCCAAGATCGACGTGCTTACCGAGGAGTTGCTGCAGAAGCTCTTCGGCGTAGCAGTGACCATGGCGCGCCGCGATGGCTTCTACCACGTCTGGTAACGAGCGACAGCCAAGGCCGAGGGGGACCTCAGAATGACATGGACAGGCATTTTTGCCACAGCTATGATGCGGCGCTTGCTGAGAGAGCTTTCGCGACCGTCTTTTTCTCGACCGCACTTTTCTCTCGCCATGGCCGATACTTCTTTCGCGGCAATGCTTGGCTGAGGTGACGTTTGGCGACGAAGAAATGGAGCTCGACCGCGCCTCCTGAAGAGTTCAAGCCGTACATCGATTCGGAAAAAGGCGTTGCCGAATTCACCTTGCGGGCCATCCTGGCCGGTATCGTCGCGGGGCTCTTCTTCGGCGCCGTCACCGTGTACGTGGGCCTGCGCGCCGGCCTCACCGTCTCGGCGTCAATTCCCATCGCCGTGCTCTCGATCAGCATTCTGCGGGCCTTTGGCAAGGTCAGCATCCTCGAAAACAATATCGTGCAGACCACTGGCTCGGCCGGCGAATCGATTGCGGGCGGGGTCATTTTCACTCTGCCCGCGCTGATCTTCCTTGGATTTCCGCTGGAGTACTGGGGCGTCTTCTTCCTGGCGTTGATCGGCGGATGGCTGGGCGTGCTGTTCATGATTCCGCTGCGGCGGCAGCTCATCGTCAAAGAGCACGGCAATCTGCTGTATCCCGAAGGCACGGCGTGCGCCGACGTTCTCGTCGCGGGCGATCGCGGCGGTTCCTTCGCCAGCCGCGTTTTCTGGGGACTCGGCCTCGGCGGACTGTACTCCGTGCTGATGAATACGATCGGCATCTGGCGCGATACGCCCACGTATGATCCCAAATGGCTCCCCGGCGCTTCGTTTCGCGCGAACATCACGCCGGAGTATCTCGGCGTGGGCTATATCATCGGTCCACGCATCGCCGGCATTCTGCTTTCGGGGGGCGTTTTCTCCTGGCTGGTGCTGATGCCGGCCATTCGCTTTTTCGGCTCGCTAGCGCCGAATCAGGCGCTCTATCCCAGCACGATTCCCATTCCGCAAATGAACTCCGACCAACTCTGGTCGAGTTACATCCGGCCGATGGGCGCGGGCGCCGTGGCCGCGGCGGGCGTCATCACGCTGGCTAAGACGATGCCCACGATCTGGGCCGCTCTCACCACGGGGCTCAAGGAGATGAAGGCGGCTCGTGAAGGGCGCACAGCGGCTGGCCAGCCGACTCGAACACGACCTGCCCATGAAGTTTGTGGTAGTTGGCGCGGTGGCCGTGGTGGCCATGATCTGGGTTTTGCTGACATTCCGCCCCATTCCGGGCGCCAAGACCGGCCTTTTCGCCAACTTCCTCGCGGCGATTTTCGTGCTGGTATTTGGTTTTTTGTTTACCACGGTCTCTTCGCGCATTACCGGGTTGATCGGCACCTCCTCGAATCCCATCAGCGGCATGGCCATTGCGACGCTCATGGCCACTTGCGCCGTCTTCCTGCTAGCGGGCTGGACCGGCGGCACGTATTCCGCTCTGGCGCTCACGATTGGGGGCGTGGTTTGCGTGGCCGCTGCAAATGCCGGCGGGACGTCGCAGGACTTGAAAACCGGCTTCCTGGTTGGCGCCACTCCGTCGAAACAGCAGATCGCCTTGATCATCGGCGCCATGGCTTCCGTTTTCGTGATTGGCGGTACGCTCAAGCTGATGAATCTCGGTTTGGCCGAATACAAGCCGGTGCAAATCAACGTCGATATCGCGAATCTGCCCGCGGGCGTGCAGGTGGAGAATCCCGCTTACGTCTACCAGGGCCGCACCTACACGCTGATCAACGCGCTCGGCTCGGATGTCGTGCCCGATGGGAAATACCTCTACGACGCGGATACGCGGCGTGTGGAGATTCAATGGGTGCAAGGGATCGGCAGCGATAAAGCCGCGGCGCCTCAGGCCCGGCTCATGGCCACGGTGATCAGCGGCATCCTCAATCGCCGGCTGCCCTGGCGTCTGGTGCTGCTGGGTGTCTTTCTGGTGATTACCGTGGAGCTTCTGGGCATTCGTTCCTTGCCCTTCGCCACCGGCGCGTATCTGTCGATTGCTACAACCATGGCGATTTTTGCGGGTGGGTCGGTGCGCTGGCTAGTGGAACGCAGCCGCGGCGCCGAAGCGGGCAGCGACGTGGGTCCCGGCCCGCTCTACGCCAGCGGGCTAATTGCCGGCGGCGGAGTTTTCGGCCTGCTGGGCATCGTGGTCGCGCTGCTGGAAGACCAGGAGTTCCGCTACCATATCTTCCGCCCGGGCCTGTTTCAGTTTGGCCCCAAGATCATGGGCGCGTGGAGCAACAGCGACCTCTTCGCGGTCGTTATGTTCCTCGCGCTTGCGGCATCGCAATTTTACTTTGCCCGAAAAAAGATGGATTAGCGGCTTCGATTGGGCGCGGATTGTCTTTCGTCGGAGCGATGCGGTGGGTGCGAACTGAGCTTCGAAGCCGTTTCCGGGCTTGCGCGACAGCGCGGAATGGCGTAGCTTCCGAAATACGGAGCGAGGTGTCCTGTGCCAGGAAAACTTTTGCTTACTTTTGCGGTCGCGGCCGTGCTTCTCACCGCCGGCTCCGCCTTTGCGCATCACGGGACGGCCGGATACGACATGGTCAAGGTGGTTACGGTCAAGGGAACGGTGACGAAGGTGGATTGGAATAATCCGCATGTTATTTTTCATATCGACTCAAAGGACGGGGGCGAGATCCAGCATTGGTCCCTGGAGGTTTCTCCGCCGTTGCTGATGAACCGGTTTGGTTGGAACAAAGAGTCGCTCAAGCCGGGCGACCAGGTGTCGGCTGAAACGCATCCGGCCAGAAGCGGGTCACCCGTGGGCATCAGCGGCACCGCGACCTTTCTATTGAAGTTCGTAGTCAACGGCACGCCGCTGCCTCACCAACCATGAGGTCGCCGCAACCGCGCGATGAAAGATCTGGCGTGAGGAGCTCCACAATGCGGAATCGCCGAATCAGCCCGCTGGCAACTGTACTGGTGGCGGCATGTTTCTGCTGCTCGGCAGCTGCGCTCGCGCAAACATCAGCGCCGCCCAAGGGCGTCAATTCGCCCGCGGCCCAGACTGCTTCGCGGATGCCGGACCTCTCGGGGAATTGGACCATTTCGCCTGGGGGTACCAGCTGGGATCCTGCGGATGCGAGCGGCTCGAAGCCGGAGGAGCTTCCGCTCACGCCGTGGGGGCTTCAGCGGCTCAGGGCCGCCAAACCACCCTTCGGGGCCAACCAGACATTCGAGCCCAACGATCCGGTGCAGAAGTTTTGCGATCCGCCCGGTCCGTTCCGTATGTATTCGTACCCCTGGCAGTTCACCATCGTGCAGACGCCCAAGCAGGTCTACCTGCTGTTCGAATATTTGCATGTGTGGCGCATCGTGCAGATGAATCAGGCGCACCCCAAGGACGTGGACGCCACCTGGCTTGGCGATTCGGTGGGGCGCTATGAAGGGGATACTCTGGTGATCGACACCGTCGGTTTCAATGACAAGACCTGGCTGGACATGGTCGGGCATCCGCATAGCGAAGAGTTGCATACCATTGAGCGCTTTCGCCGCGTGAATCACGACACCATCGAGCTGGAGGCCACCTTCGAGGACCCCAAGGCCTACACGCACTCCTTCACATCGAAGCGCAACTTCAAACTGAGCTCTTTTCCGATGGGTGAGACAATGTGCTCCCTTTCCGAGGACCAGGAGTTTCAAAAAAGCATCATGGATCGCACGGTCTCCCCCGCGCCTGCAAAATAGGCCGCTGGCGCTAAGTTGTTGCGCTTGGCCTGATTCCACTTTGCTAAAATTATTGTTGTGGCGCGCCGGGGACGTGAGCTTTGACGCCCGCGAGTTGCGAACCAGGGAGATCCATGACTCAGGAACTTTGGAGCGCGGTTGACCGGTACATCAACGACCTCTTCGAGCCGCCTGATGCGGCGCTCACGGCGGCGCTTCAGGCCAGTTCCGCGACCGGCCTGCGGCCTATTAACGTGTCGCCGAACCAAGGTCATTTTCTGCAATTGCTGGCGCGGGCGCTGGGCGCGCGCAACATTCTGGAGATCGGTACGCTCGGAGGTTACAGCACGATCTGGCTGGCGCGGGCGCTGCCCGCCGGAGGCCGTCTGATCACTCTGGAAGCTGAGCCGAAGCACGCGGAGGTGGCGCGAGGGAATATAGCGCGCGCGGGGCTTGCCGGCATCGTGGAGCTACGCCTGGGACGAGCCATTGAGAGCTTGCCGCAACTCGCGGCCGAGGGCCGCGGGCCCTTCGACGTTATCTTCATCGACGCGGACAAGCCCAGTTATATGGACTATTTCGCCTGGGCGCTGAAGCTTTCCCGGCGCGGCACCGTCATCATTGGCGACAACGTTGTACGCAGGGGCGCGGTTGCCGACGCGTCGAGCGAAGATGAGATGGTCCAGGGCGTCCGCCGCTTCAATGAGGCCGTCGCCGCCGAGCCGGCCGTGACGGCCACGGCCATGCAGACCGTCGGCAGCAAGGGTTACGACGGCTTCACCATCGCTCTTGTGCTGAATCAGTAGGCGATTTCGTCCGCAGTCGCCCACGCGGACTGCCGAGGGAGGCAGTCCGCGTGAGTCACATCGCCGTGGCCCAAGCAAATCTAGTTACCGTTGAGCTGGCTAGAACTTGTTCCGCCCATGCGGAAGTGCGCGCGCCGGTTTTGCTGCCAGCAGGACTCGTTGCCTTGGGTGCAGAAAGGCCGCTCTTTACCGTAACTCACCGTCTGAATCCGATCCCCGGCGACGCCTTGGGCCACCAGGAAATCCTTCGCTGAGTCCGAGCGCCGGTCTCCTAAGGCGACGTTATATTCGGTCGAGCCGCGCTCGTCGCAATGGCCTTCAATAACGATAGCGACCTGAGGATAGGAGCGCAGGAAATCGGCTGTCTTGGATAAAGCCTGGCGTGCATCGGCGCGTATATCGGCCTTGTCATAGTCGAAGAATGCGTCTTGCACTTCCCTCGTGAACATCTCTTCGACCGTGGGGCCGGCGGGAGCAGGCGCGGCTGCCGAGGCCACCGTGACCGTCACATGGGTGCTGGCGGTGGCCGAACCGCCCGGGCCGGTCGCCGTTGCGGTGTACGTAGTGGATTGGCGCGGAGAGACGGTTGAGGTGCCTTGCGCCGCCACGCTGCCTAGCTCTGGCGTCACGCTGACGGAGGTCGCATTTGTCGCAGACCAGCGCAAGTTCACGGCCTGGCCTTGGTTGATATTCGTGCGTGAGGCGTCCAGCGTTACGGTGGGCTGCGCGGATGGGTTAGCCGCGGGCGGGGGTGCGGGCGGCTTGACCGCCACTTTGTGGCTGCACCCCGCGATGACAATGATGAACCCGAGCAAACCGTACAACGTTGCATTTTCAAACCGGCGAATTCTCATTCCTTCCTCCCTCTCTTTTCTCGGCTTCAGGAGACTTTGCTGGCCAATCGCTACCCAGCCTCGTAAGTGTATCGTGGCACGATACTACTGCTTTTCCCCCGCCGAATGCAAGGTTTATGGTAGCGCCCTTGCTGTATGCCCAACCTGCTGGACTTTGCCTCGACTGGAGTTGACGGAGGAAGAAGGCAGAAATTCTGGCCCAGAGTGGACGGTCCATCCTCGCCGCGCGCAAACCCGCAGCGAGGATGGGCGTGCGGCAGGTGTAAGTCGATTACATTTCTTTTACAACGCCTTCAGCCTTCCTTAAGGTTTGCGAGTGTAACACCGCTGCAGCTTCTTTCTCTTGCCCTAGCTCTAGAGGGTGCGTCGCTGTTCAAGAGTTACGCGTAGTTCCTTGCTTCGTCGGAGGGTGGCTATGAGAAAAATGTTAGGCGCAGTTCTGTGGTCGAGTTGTGTCTGCTTTCTGCTTGGATTACCGCTGTTTTCGCAAGTCAATACCGGCCGTATCCTGGGAACCGTTACCGACCAAACCGGCGGCGTGATCGTCGGCGCCATGGTGACGGTGACGAACACGCAGACGGGCGTGGCAAGAAGTTTGGTGGCGGACAGACGCGGGAGAGTACAATGCGCCCAACTTGATTCCGGGCACCTATACAGTCCGCGCCGCGGCCCCGGGCTTCCAGGCGTTCGAGCGCGAGAACATCCTGCTGGAAACCGGCAAGGATGACCGTATTGACGCGCAGCTCACCCCGGGCCAGGTCACGCAGACGGTTACAGTGTCAGAGGCCGCCCCGCTGCTGGACACCACCAGCGCGACGGTCACCGGAACCCTCGCGACAGCCACCATCGCCGATCTCCCGGTGCAGGGCCGCAACTACCAGAATTTGCTGCAATACCGTCCGGGCGTGACGACCCAGCCCGGCGGCGGAACGCTGACGACCTCGACCAACGGGCTTCGCGCCGAGGACAACAATTACTACGTCGAGGGCTTGGATAACGATGAGCCTTTCACGGGGCAGAGCATCATCAATTCGACGCTCCCCGTGGGGGACGCGGCGACGTTTGTGCCCATTGACGCCATTCAGGAGGTGAACGTTCAGACCAATTCACCGGCGGAATTTGGCAAGAGGCCCGGCGCGGTCATAAACGTCGGCCTCAAGTCCGGCACCAACGCCATTCACGGTTCTGCCTTCGCTCTCGGGCGCTCGGATAAGCTCAACTCGGCGGAATATAGCTCTTCCGCCTCACTCAAACCACCGGCGGAACTGGAGCAGTATGGTGTTACGGCGGGCGGGCCCATCGCAAAGGACAAGCTGTTTTACTACGGCGCATTCGAGCGGCAGACTTACAACGTATCGGGTAACTATCCAGTTCAAGCGCCAAGTTCGACGCTATATTCCGACCCGGCGGCGAGTATTCCTTTCGCCGAACAGCAATTGCAAGCGAATGGTGTTGCGGTCAGCCCTCTCAGCCTGAAACTATTGCCGCTCTACGGGACCAATACACAGACGGGCGTGAATGCCGTCAACCAGTCTTATGGTTTTCCCAACGTTGTCGGTATTTACAACATCCTGGGTAAGATCGATTACCACCTAAGCGACCACCATACGATTGCCGGATCGTATTTCTTCGGGAACGGAACCACTCTCGCGGAGAGCCAAACAAACCCGGGAATCACGCAACCCTTTTTCAGGGACAACGCGGGACTGCGGGCGCAATTTGTGACCACGAGCTGGACCTGGACGCCGAATTCCACCTGGGTGAACGATCTCCGGTTCGGCTGGAATTTCCATCATCGCGTCGACGTCGTAGACGATAAAACCACGCCTCTTAGCACTTACGGCATCAACACGGGAGTGACAAATCCGGTCCTGGGCGGCTTCCCGACGGTTGATGTCAATGGGTTTTCGCAAATAGGAGGCGATGCAAATTTGCCCAAGTCCTATGGCCCGAGCAAGGATTACGATCTTGTGGATCATGTTTCCTTTTTGCGGGGCAAGCATGCGTTCAAGTTTGGCGTGGAGACGCTCTTCATCAGGCCGTTCTTTGGCAACTACTCCAAAGCCAGGGGCGTATTCTCCTTCGGTGATGATGCGGGTGGCGATGCTTTCAACGGTTCTACGCCCTTGGAGGATTTTCTTGCCGGGGTCGCCGACACTGGCGTCGGTGGAACGGCACTCAATGGCTCCCCGCTCCGCAGCCTGAGACAAGAGGACTATTCCGGGTTCTTTGAAGATTCCTGGCATGTAAAGCCCCATGTGACGTTGAACCTGGGCTTGCGTTATGAATACTTTACCCCCCTTGCCGACAGCAACAATCAAATTGGCGGCTGGGATCCGACGATAGGACTCTTTCAGGTAGGGGTGAATGTCAACACCCCTTACAACCCTTATTACAAGGATTTCTCTCCGCGAGCCGGCGTGGCTTGGGACATCGGCGGCAAGGGGAAAACCGTGGTCCGGGCGGGCGGCGGGGTTTACTACGTAGATCTCGTGATCGCCGCAATGGTGGATAATATCAATCTGCCCGGAAAACCCTCGGGCATCACTTCGATTCCCACAGCCTACAGCACCGGCGCCGCCGGGACGGCACCGCCGCTCCTGCCCATTACAAGCGGGGGTATCGGAACGTCCTCCCTTAACTTTTCGGGCTGCTTACCCGGTAGTTGCACGAGCAGCAACCTCAACTGGACTCTGGCAGGTCCGGTGTTCCCCGCGGGCCAAATCGGTTCAGCGTCGGGGTTTTCATGCGGCGATGGCCCGGCCGTGGGAGGCATCAAGGCCACTAATAACCCAGTGCCTTGCAGCGTCTATACCATGGCCAGGAACATCGTTCCACCCCGGGTGGAGACCTATACTTTTGGCATTCAGCGCACTTTGACCAAAAACTACACGTTGGAAGTGAACTATATTGGCGATTACAGCGGCAATTTGGCTGGCGTTCGGGACGTCAATGCGATCAACCCGCAATCTCCCGGCGAACTCGCTTTTTTCCCTTGCGGAAAGAAAGGGGCTATTCAGAATCACTGCGAATCCATCACGGATCGTCCGTATTACAACCAATTTCCGTACCTGCAGTTCATTAACGTCTTGTCGAACAGCGACACGTCCAATTACAACGCGCTGCAAACGACGCTGACCGCGCGGGCCTATCATGGGCTCGGCTTCGTGGCGGCTTACACCTATAGCCATGCCTTGGATGACGCCTCCCAAAATCGCAATCAGAACGTGCCGATGGACAACTTGAATGGCGCCCTGGACTACGGCGCTGCGAATTTCGACCAGCGGCATCACTTCTCTTTGACCCTGAACTACGCCCTCCCTGGGAAGAAGGGTTATGGCCAGATGCTCGAGGGATGGAGCATTAATTCGGCAGTGTTGCTCCAGAGCGGGTTGCCGTGGGGTCCTACCGATAAGCGCGACATCAGCGGAACCGGGGACAAGGTGGCTGACCGCTGGGATTTCTTTGGCAATCCCAGCGATTTCAATGCGAGTACAACCGCGATTCCGTTCTATAGCAATGTCGCCACTATGCCTGCGATGTGCACGCAAGAGGCTACCGCCATCGGTACCGCGGGCGCGGGTGGCAATTTGTCGAAGTTCGGTTGTTTTGCGAAGGGTAATTCGGTGCTGATCGCGCCGCCAACTGGCACGTTTGGAACAATGAGTCGCAATCTTTTCCGCGATCAAGGCTTCCGCAACTGGGACTTTTCCTTGTTCAAAAATTGGACAGTAAAGGAGAGGCTTACGGCCCAGTTCCGCGCCGAATTCTTCAATATTCTAAATCACACAATTCTGGCGAATCCGGGCAGCGGCGGTATTACTGGTAATGGCACTCTCGGCCAGTCTCCCTCAACGCCCGACGCCGCGGGGCAGAATCCGTTACTCGGAACCGGAGCAGCCCGCGAAATTCAGTTCGGCCTGCATCTGCTTTTCTAGGGCCGTTCGGTAATACTTGCCGTACGCCGAATTCAAAGCGGCCCTTTGCGAATGTCGTGAGACGCAGACGCACTGGACATAAAGGGCCGCTTTGAATCGCGCTACCGATCACGCGCCGCCTTTGACGCGGGTGTCAGTGAGAATGAGCACCTTTCCAGAGTCGGCGTTTTGTCCTGGGCCGCGCATTCCCCATGAACGAGGGTCGCTGACTACGACCCGTTATTCGCACAACTTAAGGTTATCTTAAGCTTCCGTTAATATCAGTAGGTATAAACCCGCCTCCAGTTTCCTTACTCTGCGGATGGCGTCGTCGAACATTCAGGCGTAGTTCCTTGTGAATTGGGAGGGCGGCTATGAGCAAAACGATACGAATTCTTTTGACCTTGGGTTGTGTGTGCCTTTTGGCTGGATTGCCGGTGCGTGCGCAGGTTAATACCGGCCGTATTTTGGGAACCGTCACGGACCAAACGGGCGGCGTGATCGCGGGCGCCATGGTGACCGTCACTAACTCGGCGACCGGCGTGGCGCGAAATTTGGTCGCAGACCAGGCAGGTGAATATGTCGCGCCCAATTTGAATCCCGGCGCATATACGGTGCGCGCTTCGGCGAACGGGTTCCAGACTTTCCAGCGGCAGAACGTCGCGCTGGGACTGGGGCAGGATGCACGGGTCGACGCTCAGTTGGCTCCCGGCGAGGTGACGCAGACTGTGGAAGTGACGGCGAACGCGCTCCAGTTGGACACCACCAGCGCGGTGGTCAGCGGAACCTTGGGCACGGATACCATCGCCGACCTCCCTATGAAAGCGCGCAATTTCCAGGACTTATTGTCGCTCCGTCCCGGCGTGGTACAAACACCAGGCGGCGGTACGCTGACCACCGCCGTGCACGGACTGGCCCCCTCACAAAACAACAACTTCATCGAGGGGCTTGATAGCAACGATCCGCTCACGGGGCAGAACATTACCAACACCACACTGCCTTGGGGCGATGCCGCCACCATTCTTCCGGTCGATGCGATCCAGGAGCTCAACGTCGAGACCAATGCTCCCGCCGAATTCGGCCGCCGGCCCGGCGCCGTCATCAACGTCGGCTTAAAGACGGGAGGGAACGCGATTCACGGCTCGGCCTTCGCCTACGGCCGCGACAGCGCGTTGAACGCCACCGACTTTGTAAACCCTCTAGGAGGCCCTCCGTCGACCAAGCAGCCGATGAATTTGGAGCAATGGGGAGGCACGTTCGGCGGGCCCGTCATCAAGAACAAACTTTTCTATTTCGCCGCCTTCGAGCGGGAGACTTACAGCGTGGGCAACGCAGCCGCGTCATCGACGCCCACCTCGTCATTGTCTCGAACTACCTGAGATCCGACCCAGAGCGTTCCGGATGCCAGGCCGCGTTGAACGCCCTATGCCCTGGAGCCAGTTGGTGCGGGCAAGGAAGCGGCACCATCGACGGCGTCCCGGCCACGAGTGTGAATCCGCTCTCGGCACACCTGCTACAGTACTTCGGCCCAAATAATAACCCGAATTCCAACATAATCCTCGGTCCCGGCCAACCCACATCGTTTACGATCAATAACGGGGTCGGCAAAATGGATTATCACCCCACCGACCACCACACGTTCACTGCTGGCTACTTCTACGGTGGCGGCGACACGACCGGCGGCTATGACGGGAATTACACGTTGGCGCAGTTTGATAGCATCGGCAAGATGCGCGCCGAGTTCCTCACCACCAGTTGGACCTGGACCCCGAACTCCACCTGGGTGAACGATGTGCGCTTCGGCTGGAATCACTACCTTCGCAATACGCAGACCGGAGACTTCCTGACGCCCGTCACCAGTTACGGGCTCAATACGGGCGTGACGGACCCACAATTGCAAGGATTTCCCCTCATCATGATCGCCAATTTCAACGCCAATGCCGGCGGCGGTGCCAAGTCGCCGAGAAACTTCGGCCCAGGGAACGATTACGATGTCGTGGATCACGTTTCCTGGTTGCATGGCAAACACGCCTTTAAATTCGGCGGCGAGATTCTTTACCTACGTACCTTCTTCGACCAGATTCCCAACGGCCGGGGGACGTTTACCTTCACTGGCGGCACCAATGTCATGCCTAACGGCACCGCTTATTACAACGGCATCGTGAATAACCCGCTTGGCACCAATATAACCGACTTGGAGGCTTATCTTGCCGGCCTTCCCGATGCCAGTTCAGGCGGATCTCTTCTCGAAGGCAGCCCCGCTCGCACCTACACGCAGTGGGACTATTCGGGTTTCTTCGAGGATTCCTGGCGCGTCACCTCGAAAGTGACCGTAAACATGGGCGTTCGTTATGAATACTTCACGCCTATTCAGGAAATCCACAATTTGATCGGCAATTGGGATCCGACCATCGGATTCGAACAGGTGGGGCTGAATGGACTCAAGCATGCCTACAACGCCTATCCCAAAGACATCTCGCCCCGCCTCGGTGTAGCCTGGGACATCAGCGGAAAGGGCACCACTGTGGTCCGCGCCGGCTTCGGCGTCTACTACGACAACCCGGCCTCCGCGCAGTTTATCGGACTGCAAGGCACTTTGCCAGGTGGACAGATTGGTATCGACGCGATTCCTACGGGATCGATACTGTACGCGGCGAATGGCGTCCCCTCGGGGCCAGTCGCACCCAATGGCTCGGGCATGAGTACGCAGACGGTCAATTTACCAGGGGCGAACCTTAACTGGGTCTTGAACGGGGCAACTCCCATTTTCCCAGCCTTCTCGCCGACATCGTTGGCATGCGGTAACGGGCTAAAAGCGAGTGCAGCCCCGGGTGGTGCGGGTCCCGGTGTTCCGGCGGGGTTCACGAATCCTAGCGGGTGCAGCATCTTTGCGACCAGTCCGAACCTGCCTTCGCCTCAAATCATCAGTTATAATCTGGGCGTTCAGCACGCTCTAACGTCCACCGTCACTTTGGACGTTAACTACATCGGGAATCACGGCGGCAGGCTGCCGGGTGTTACCGACTTGAATCAGGCCACTGGGGCTGGGGCTGGGGCTGGGGCTGGGGTTCTCCCCTTAGCCGCCAAGTATCCCTACCTGGCATACGTCGATTACATGCAGAATAACGAAGTATCCAACTATAACGGCCTAGAGGCCACGGTGACCGCGCGGAATTTCCACCGTTTGTCTTTTCTTGCCGGTTACTCGTATAGCCATGCCTTGACCGAGGAACCAGGCACGGGTTACGGGCTGGCATCCCCACAAAATAATCTGAACCCGATGGGGGACTACGGCCCCACCAACTTCGACATCCGTCACCACTTCAGCTTCACTCCCTCGTACACCATTCCGGGCAGGAAGGCGCCGTTGCAGTTGCTCGAAGGATGGAGTGTGCAGTCGGCCATTTTGGTTACCTCGGGACTCCCATGGAACGCCTCGACTACCAAAAACCTAAGTGGAAGTAACGAAAAGAAAGACCGCTGGGATTTCTTTGGCAACCCCAGCGACTTCACACAGACCTCCCAAGTGATCCCGTTCTATAGCAACGTCGCGACTATGCCTGCGCAGTGTCTGAATGACGCCAACCTCATCGGCACGGCGGGCGCGGGCGGCTCTCTGTCGAAGTACGGCTGCTATCAGCAAGGCAATTCGGTGATGATCGCACCGCCAGCCAACACGTTCGGCACCGCGTCCCGCAACGAGTTTCGTGGACCAGACTATATCGATTGGGACTTCTCCCTATTCAAGAATATAAAGTTCACGGAACGGCTCACCGCTCAGTTCCGCGCGGAGGCCTTCAACATCCTGAATCACAAGATCCTTTATCAACAAAACACCAACCCAAACAGCAGCGCCTCGTTTGGCTGCGCTTGCGAGACGCCCGATCAGGCCCAGACCAACCCCGTGCTCGGACTCGGAGGGGCCCGTAACCTTCAACTGGGCCTGAAGCTGATCTTCTAGAGCTTTACTGAGATACCCGGCTGTGGAGCAAGGGAAAAACTGAGGCCTTCGCGAACGTCTTTGGTGCGGTAGGCCAGGGACATCAAAGGGCCCGTTCGCGATGCGAACGGGCCCTTTGAATTTTGTGCCGCCTGCTATGTCCGACGTTTCCTAGGCCTTGGCGACCATCGGCTTCGGGACGCTATTGATCGTCTTCAAGATGCGCGAAACGATCTGGTAGGGATCGCCTTCGGAGTTCGGGCGCCGATCTTCCAGATAGCCCTTATAGCCATTCTTGATGAAGTTAACAGGCATGCGGACCGAGGCGCCACGATCGGAGAGCCCATAGGTGAACTTGTCGATGGCTTGCGTTTCGTGCAGACCTGTCAAACGCAAATGGTTATCGGGACCATACACCGCGATGTGATCGGCAACATTTTTGGAGAACGCCGCCATGAGATCTTCAAAATAGTCCTTGCCGCCGAGTTCGCGCATGTATTTGGTGGAGAAGTTGGTGTGCATACCGGATCCATTCCAATCGCCCTTGACGGGTTTGCAATGCAGTACGACATCGACTTCATATTTCTCGCAGAGACGCATCATCAAGTAGCGAGCGGTCCAGGTGTCGTCAGCGGCTTTGGCAGAGCCTTTGCCAAAGATCTGGAATTCCCATTGACCCTTGGCGACTTCGGCGTTGATCCCCTCGTGATTAATACCCGCCGCCAGGCAGAGGTCCAAGTGTTCTTCAACGATTTGACGAGCCACGGTGCCCATGTATTTGTAGCCAACGCCACAATAATATGGGCCCTGAGGGCCTGGATAGCCCTCCGCGGGAAAGCCGAGAGGACGGCCGTCCTTATAGAGGAAGTACTCCTGCTCAAAACCAATCCAGAAGTCCGGGTCGTTCTCGATGGTGGCGCGCATATTGGAGGGATGAGGACTGCCGTCAGGGTGCATGACCTCGGCCAGAACAATAAACGCGTCCTTGCGGCTGGCATCGGGATATAGCGCCACCGGTTTGAGAAGACAGTCCGAGCTTTTCCCTTCGGCCTGCATGGTGGAGCTGCCATCAAAGCCCCAAATTGGCAGTTCAGCAAGAGTGGGCGATTTATCGAAGGCCTTGAGTGTAGTCTTTCCGCGCAGTTCGGGAATGGGACGTTTGCCGTCAAGCCAGATGTATTCCAATTTGTATTTTGTCATTCTGCTCCTTTGGTCCGGAAGATCGACGGCTCGTTGCAAGCGAATTCCGTGCTTCGTCTGCCGCGCGATAAGACCCCGGCCATGTGTCTAAGGGTGTGGTTCTGGTTCATGAAATCGAGCGCTCTATTGTCGAGGGACGGGAGCTTTCGTTCAAGCGGCCCATCGATGGATTGTTTGCATCGAACGCATTCAAAAATTGATAGGAGAAGCCAATTTTGCCATTGACGAACGGAGTGGGTCTTTGGTTAGCGGATCGTCCGGTGTTAGGTGGCCGGTGTTTGCGATCCGTATCCGCTACCCAGGCGCCCCTTTGACTCTAGGGCGGCGCTGACCGTAGACTGTAGCTTCGCCGGCCGATTATGGGTTCCTTCCCGCGTTATCGGGTTCGTTCGCGATGGCGTGAATACATTACTCCCGCCGTCCGCAATATTGTGCTCGCTTGCGTGGGCGTCTTCCTGATTCAGACGCTCCTGCAGCTCTTCAGCCCGCCTGCGTATTACCAGTTCAATCGCGAATTCGGATTCGTTCCGTTCGACTTCCTTTTCAAGCTGCACATCTGGCAGCCGGTTACGTACCTCTTCCTGCACGGCGGCCTGTGGCACATCCTCCTGAACATGCTTTTTCTATGGATGTTTGGCGTGGATTTGGAACGTGCCTGGGGCTCTCGTCGCTTCTATGCGTACTTTTTCCTGACCGGCATCGGCGCGGCTTGTATCAATGTGCTTGCCGAAGTGGTGGTCCATCCCGGCGGCAGCGGGGCGTCATTTGTACCCACGATTGGCGCCTCCGGCGCGATCTACGGCATCCTGCTCGCCAATGCCGTCATGTTTCCGGACCGCAAGATTTGGCTGATCCCGTTTCCGATAACGATTCCCATGAAGGTTTATGTGATCGCCGCTGGCGCCATAGAATTTTTCATGACACTAGGCGCTGGTGGAGGCGATAACGTCAGCCACGTGACCCATCTCGGCGGCATGCTTGTGGGCTATCTCTACCTGCGCCGCGGCTCATGGTTTTTTCGCGCCCGCAATGGCATTTCCGATTGGCAACGGCGTCGCGCCCGCCGCAAGTTCGAGGTCTATATGCGCAAGCACCGCGAGGAGCCGCCCTCGCGGCCCGACCACTGGGTCAATTAGAGCTACTGGGTCAATTAGAATAAAGAACAACCGCAAATTGGGGCGAGCCTCAGAATTAACGCCAGATGTGCTCGCCGCCACCAATGATGTGGAACTTCATGAAGTTGGTGGTGCCGCCTACGCCTAGCGGAGTTCCCGCCACCATGCCCACCAGGTCGCCCTGACGCACCAGGCCCTCTTCCAGCAGACGGCGCTCCGTGATGTCGGCCATGTCGTCAATATCTCGCAGGGGTTCGGTCTTTCGCGGCAGCACGCCCCAGAGCAGCGTCACCTGGCGGCGAGTCTCTTGGCTGCGCGAGAAGGCAATGATGGGAGGGCGAGGCCGGTGCTTGGAGATTAGCCGCGCCGTCGAGCCGCTTTCCGTAAACACGGCAATCACTTTCATGGACAGCTCTTCCGAAGCGTGGCAAATCAGTTCCGCGGTGGTTTCGGGGAGGCTCAAAGAGAGCCCTGCGGTGTGGCCGCACGTATTCCGTCACGCTGGCTTCGGCCTCGCGGATGATGCGGTCCATCATCTTCACGGCTTCCACCGGGTAGCGCCCTGTAGCCGTTTCCGCGCTGAGCATCAGCGCGTCGGTTCCGTCAAAAACCGCGTTGGCCACGTCGGAGGCTTCGGCGCGTGTCGGCCTGGGGTTGTGCGTCATCGACTCCAGCATCTGCGTCGCGGTGATCACCGGCACGCGCGCATCTCTGGCCCTGGCGATCACCATCTTTTGCAAAACGGGCACGCGTTCGGGGCTCATCTCCACGCCCAGATCGCCTCGCGCCACCATGACGCCATCGGCCACTTCCAGAATTTCGTCAATATTCTCGATGGCTTCCGGCTTTTCCAGCTTGGCAATGATCGGCGTCTTCCGGCCGGTTTTCTCGATTTCGGCCTTGGCCGCCAGCACATCGGCCGCGGTGCGCACGAAGCTCACGCCGACGTAATTGACGCCGCATTCCAGGGCGAAGCGCAGGTCCACCAGGTCTTTCTGGGTGAGCGCGGGGATGCGCAGTTTCACGCCGGGAAGATTGATGCCTTGGTGCTCATCTTAGTTCGCCTCCGTTCACCACATGGCAAACGATGCGCTGCCTCGTTGTGGAAAGCACGCGCAGCTCGATCAATCCATCCGCCAGCAGGATTCGATCGCCCTTGTGCACTTCGGCCGGCAGCCGCTTGTAGGTGGTGGAGACGCCCTCGCTATTCCCCGGCGTATCGGCAGTAGTGATGGTGAACTTGGCGTCCGCTCGCAGAGTCACGCTGCGCCCGCCCTCCAACAGGCCCGTGCGGATCTTTGGTCCTTGCAAGTCGGCCAGTATGCCGACCGGTTTCTGCTGTTTCCCGGAGGCCGCGCGGAGAAGAGTGACGGTGCGGGCATGCTCCTCGTGTGTACCGTGGGAAAAATTCAGGCGGGCGACGTCCATTCCCGCGCGCATTAAATGATCGATCATCGCGGGCGAGTGGCTCGCGGGACCCAGCGTGCAGACAATCTTCGCGCGGCGGACTCCCGCGGCCCAATTATTTGGTGACGAAATCACGCACCACCTTGTAGAGCAGATCCACACCCATGCGAAAACTCGCGATCGGAATCCGTTCGTCGTCGCCGTGCATACGCGAGAGATCCGCTTCGGTCAAAGGGAAGGGCAGTAGGCCGTAAGCCTGCACGTTATGAAGCCGCAGATAAGCGGAGTCGGTCGCGCCGGTGGACAAGTAGGGAACCACCGCCGCTCCGGGAAATTGTTGCATGGCCACGCGCTCGATCGTCTGATAAAACTCCGAAGTGATCGAAGAGGCGGGGGCGTTTGGCCCTCCATCCGGCTGCACCGTAAACTTCACCTGCGGATCGTTCACGGCCTTTTGCATTTGCAGGATGGTGTCCTGTATGGAATTGCCCGGCAGAAGCCTGATGTTCAGGTTGGCGGAAGCCTGCGCGGGAATCACGTTGGCGCGCACGCCGGCGTTCAACTCGGTCGGCGTGATCGTATCGCGGAGCATGGCGTTCCACACCGGATTCATGGCCGCCAGCCGCCGGGCGGCCAGATCGGCGCGCTCGGAGGTGTCCAGCGCGCGAATCCACTTGGCCGTGTCTTCGTCCTCCACGGGCGCAAGCTGCTCGAAGAAGCGCCGAGTAATGGTCAGCAGTTGGAACGGCGTCTCCATCGTTCCCAGCTTCTGCACTGCCGCCGCCAGATGCACCACCGAATTATCGGCCAGCGGAATGGAAGCATGTCCGGAGGTTCCCGTCGCCGTCATGCTCACGTTGTAAGATACTTTCTCGCTGGTTTGGATGGCCACGTATTGCGCTTTGCCGTTCTGCAGGATGACGCGCCCGCCTTCGTTCAAGGCGAACGCGCAGGCGATTTTGTCCCAGTATTTATCGATGACCACACGAATGCTGGCATCGCCGCCCTGTTCCTCATCAGTGTCGGCCAGGAAGATGACGTCGCGCGTTAACCGCGTTCCGGAACGCTTCAGCTCGATAAACGCGGCCAGATTTGCCGCGACCATGCCCTTATCGTCGATCGCGCCCCGGCCGTAGATGTAGTCGTCCTTTTGCGTGGCGGCGAAGGGGTCCACGCTCCACTTGGCCCGGTCCACGCCCACCACGTCCAAGTGTCCCAGCAACAAAGAGGGCCCTTGAGGAGTCCGGCAAAGGGCCGGCCTGCAGGCGCGCGACGACGATATCCCGCCCGGCGTCATCTCCAGAACTTCAGCCGGGATGCTCTCTTTCTGTAATACGTTCTGGATGTATTTCGCCGCGCCTTGCTCGTTGCCTGGAGGATTGGTCGTGTTCATGCGGATCAGGTCGGTCAGCCAGGTTTGCGCTTCCGCAGTCAACTGCATCATGTCCGGCTGTGCTCCGTCCGTGCCAGGCGTTTGGGAATACAACGCCGCTGGCGCAAAGCCGGCAACCAGGGTGAGACCAACAAATAGGCTCAGAACATGTGCAACTCGCCTGCCCATTCCTTTTTCCCTCTCCTTTTTGGCGCTAAAAACGACGATGCGCCTGCCTGCGACGCGAGCCAACGATACTAACATGGCCGGGCCTAGGCCTCCCGGCGGGTTCCAACGGCAATTCCGTTTGAACACTAGCGAAATTTGGATAGGGCGAAATTTGCATTTGAAAATTTGAACATCCCTTGGTTTCGTGGCACCATCAAAGCTACCTAGTGGGCCGTACCATCTTGCGCTTGGTAGGACCTTATGACGCAGCTTCGCCCGATACAACTCGTTCTGGCCTACGCATTGATGGCAATTTTGGCCTTCGGGCCGCCTGTGGCTCTGGCCGGCAATCCTCATTCTCAAGCCCAGGGGGCGCAGCAGCCCTTCTCAGGGCCAGCAGCAACCATCCGGGCAACCAAATTTTGCCATCACGGCGACGGTTCCTTTGGTCAACGTCGACGTCGTAGTCACCGATAATGACGGCAATTATTTAAACGGCCTCACCAAGGAGAATTTCCGTATTACCGAAGACGGCGCTCCGCAGGTGATCACCAATTTCGGAACTACTGACGCGCCCATAACGGTGGTCCTGCTCCTCGAGTTCAGCCAGCTCGGCTACGGGTGGTTTCTCTATAACGCGCGTAATTGGGCCGACGTATTCCTGCACCAAATGCACCCCAACGATTGGGTGGCGCTGGAATCGTTCAACATGCGCAATAACGTCGATGTGGATTTCACGCATAATCCCACAGAAATCGAGCAGGGCCTCGTTTCGCTTATCTTTCCGCCATTTCACGAAGCAAATCTCTTCGATGCGGTGGTGGACGTGACGGGCCGCCTCCAGGACGTGAAAGGCAAGAAAGCGATCTTGGTCTTGGCCTCGGGTATGGATACGTTCAGCAAACTGACCCTGGATAAGACGCTATCTAGATTGAAGGAAACGGACGTAACCATCTACTGCGTGGGCGTTGCCGAAGAGCTCTTCGTACGCAGCGTCTCGGGCGGCGGACTGACCTATCTCCAGGCGCAGAATCAGCTGCGCACCTTCGCCGAAATGACCGGAGGCCGCAGTTGGTTCCCTCGCTTCGACGGTGAAATCCCGGGGATTATGGCCGATGTGGCAGGCAGCCTGCGAAATGAGTATAGCCTCGGCTACATCTCCACCAACCAGAATCACGACGGCAAATATCGCAAGATCAAAGTCGAACTGGTCACCGCCGACGGCGGGCCGTATGTCGTGATCGATCCCAAGGGTAAGAAGCGGAAGTTCCAGGTTTACGCGCGCCAGGGCTACGTGGCTCCTACGAACGCCAGCGCCATCACCGGCAACTGAACGCACCCCCGGCGCCGCTCTTGCGCACGATCGTACTTAGAGTTGGGAGCTATCTCGGTAGGTCATATTTGCACGCGGTTTTCTAATATCCTCTTGCTAAGTCCACACGATTCCGCAGCGCCTCGCCCCTGAACCAGCGCCCCAGATTATCGATCAGCAACTCCGTCTGCCTCTGCCAAATGCGATCGCTGATACCGCTGGTGTGCGGCGTGATCAACACATTATCGAGACCCCACAACGGGCTCTCCGGCGGGAGTGGCTCCGGCGAGGCCACGTCCAGCGCGGCCCCGGCGATCGCGCGCTGTTCAAGCGCCGCGATCAACGCCTCCTGGTCCACCAGCGACCCTCGGGCTACGTTCACCAGGATCGCGCTTGGTTTCATGGCCGCCAGCTGTTCAGCGCCTACCAGGTAGTGCGTCTCGGGCGTTTCCGGCGCCGCCAGGATCACGTAGTCCGCTTCCTCGAGCGCTGTCTTCAACTCCGCAGTCGAAAAGACGCGTTCCGCAAGTGATCCCTCCGCCTTGCCCGAGCGCGTCACCGCCCAGATGCGCATGCCGAACGCGCGCAGCCGTTCGGCTGCCGCGCGCCCCACGGCGCCAAAGCCCACCAGCAAGGCTACGGCGCCGCTGAGTTCCCTGGGCCGCGAACGTCCGTCCCAGATCTCCTGCTGGCCCCATTTTCGCTGCGCCTGGAAGCGCATCGACCCTGGGAAATCCCGCGCCATGGCCACGAGCATCCCCGCGATGTGCTCCGCCATCGCCGGGGCATGCACGCCGCTAGCGTTCGTCAGAATGATCCCCGAGGCGCGAAATTCTGGATACATCAGCTGGCCTACCCCGGCGGAGGTCGTGTGCACCCACTTCAACCGCGGCGCTTGCCGCAGCTGCTCGGGCCGCAGCAGCAGGCCCACGAAAATATCGGCATCGGGAAGCTCCGGCGTGATTCGGTCGTAATGGGGCAGGTCCAGCACGCGCATCTCGGGCCATATTTTTCGCACGGCCTCGGCCATTTCCGGCGGCGAGCGCCAGAGCGTGAAGCGATGGTAGGAGGAGATGACGAGCTTGGTGTCTCCGGGTCTCGGCGGGCTCATTTCGTCATGTCGCGCAGATCGCTACCCGTCATCTCTTTCGGCTGCGGAATCCCCAAAACTCCCAGCATCGTCGGTGCGATATCGCGCAGGGCGCCGCCCGATTTCAGCCTCACCGGCCCGTCCTGATCGAGCAGAATAAATGGCACCGGATTCGTCGTGTGATAGGTGTGCGGGCCGCCTGTCTTCGGATCGATCATGGTCTCCGCGTTGCCGTGATCCGCGGTGATAATCCAAGCGCCGCCGCGCGGGCGCAGCGCCTGATAGATGCGCCCCAGGCAGGAGTCCACGGCCTCGACCGCGCGAATCGCCGCCTCCAGCTTGCCCGAATGTCCGACCATGTCCGCGTTCGCGAAATTCATGATCACCGCGTCAAAGGCGCCCTTCTCGATGGCCTGAACCACGCTGTTGGTAATTCCCTCGGCAGACATTTCGGGTTTCAGGTCATAGGTCGCCACTTTGGGCGACGGCACCAGGATGCGCTCCTCGCCCGTGAAGGGCTCCTCCACGCCGCCATTGAAAAAATACGTCACGTGCGCGTATTTCTCCGTCTCGGCCACGCGCAGGTTGCGAAAATCGATCTCGCGCGAACACCTGAGCCAGAATGTGCTCCAGTTTTTCCGGCCCAAAAAGAAATCGCAGCCATGAGAAGGTCTTGTCGTACAGCGACATGGCCAGGAAGAATAGATCCTTCGGTCTGGCCGGGTCCGTGAATTTGTCGAAGCCGGGCTCGGCGATGGCCCGCGTCATCTGGCGCGCGCGATCCGCGCGAAAGTTGAAGAAGATCACGGCATCCTCGTCGCGAATCTGCGTGAGAGGCTTGGCCGTGGCCTCGCTGCCCGTAGTCATCACCACCGGCTCGACAAATTCGTCCGTCGTGCCCTGCTCGTAGCTTTTGCGCACGGCGTCGATGGGATCGGCCGAGCGCCGCTCCGCTTCTCCATGCACCACCGCACGATAGGCGCGCTCCATGCGTTCCCAGCGATTGTCGCGGTCCATCGCGTAATAGCGGCCCACAATAGACGCAATGCTGCCCACGCCCAGCTCGCGCATTTTCTGCTGCAGCTGCCGCAGGTAATCGATGCCGCTGTGCGGCGGCGTGTCGCGCCCGTCGAGGAAGCAGTGCACGAACACCCGATCGACCTTATTCTCCCGCGCCATGCGCAGCAGGTGAAACAGATGATCGATGTGCGAATGCACCCCACCGTCGCTCACGAGGCCCATCAAGTGGAGTTGGCGCTCGCGGCCGCGCTTCATCGCCCCGAGTAGAAGCTCGTGGTGGAAGAGCGCGCCGGTGCTGAACGCCCGATCGATCCGCGTGATATCCATCAGCACCACACGTCCGGCTCCGATATTCAGGTGCCCCACTTCGCTATTGCCCATCTGCCCTTCGGGCAATCCCACGGACGGTCCCGAAGTGTGGATCAGGGTGTTTGGAAATTCCGCCAGCAGCTTGTCGTAATTTGGTTTGCGCGCGAGAGCGATGGCGTTGCCTTGCGTATCGGCGCGATAACCCCAGCCGTCCAGCACGGTCAATATGATAGGTTTCGGTCGTTTCGTCATAAGCCGTCAAGAATACACAAGATCACGCCAAAATGGAGCAGGACCCTGCGGGCAGTTCTACAGCGCCATTACCTGTCGTATTCTGGCATTGTGGAACACCAATTCATGTGCCCGTACTGCGGAGAAGAGATATCCATGGTCCTCGACACTTCCGTTCGCCGACCAATCGTACGTTGAGGATTGCGAGGTTTGCTGCCGTCCCATCGAAATCAGCTACACCATCGAGGACAGCGAGCTCGCTAGCTTTGCCGCTAAGGCGGCTCGAATAGGCCTCTCACTGCCCGCCATCAGGTACTCTTTCCGTATGTGACCGAGACCGAGTGGGTCCGCATCGTACTAAGCCGTACTAGGCAGTCTCTTGAGGCTTTCGAAATGAAGACGACGGCTTTTTTCACAAAATCGGAAGAGGGAAGGGAACGCTTGTGCCGGTTAGTTCATCCGACGTGATAGAGGGCTTCCTACTTTTAAAGACTTATGGGGCCGTGAGGGTCCGTAACTGTGGCACAAAAATTGCCCTCAACTAGCGAGGAATCCTACGTTGAAATCTCTCATGCGCCGCTTCGCCGTGCCGGCTTCAGAGTCACAATTGGCTCTAACGCTGACGATCTCTCTCGTGATGATGGCCGCACTGCTGGTCTGCTTGCTCTGGCAGGGGAGCATCATTAAGTTCCAGCAAGAACTCATCCGGGAGCTATGGGTGGGGAGATACCGCGGCTAATCGATCGGGCTTAACAGGAGGGGCCGCGCGGCTCGGGCGCTTTCGGGTAACAAAAAGGGTTCACTGAAGACGGCAACGGGAGCCTGGCGGCTCCCGTTGCTTCACTTTTTTTATCGTTCGGCAGACTTTTCAGGGCTGCCGATCCAAGCACCGCAGCAGCGGTGCTCTTTAATGTTGCATGTGTTCTAAAGCCGGTGGACTCATTTTCCCTCCCGCTCTAGAGCTAATTCCTTTCTAACCCCATCCGCCCCCAGACGCAAGAGGGGATTCGACCTTACAGGCCCACGCGCCTTCCTGCCTATTTGACGAAGACGCCTTCGCGTAATTGGTCGCGCCCCACGAAGGTTTTGGACGTGCGAAACCGTTCAAAGAGTTCCTGGATCTCCCGGTTCTGATAGACATGCTTGGGCTGAACTAAAGCCGGCGCCGACACCAACTCCAGGTTATGAGCGTCGAGAACGCGATAGCGCTGAAATTGTTCCGGCGGCCGGGTATGGAAAATAGCTAGAACCGCGCCGCCTTCACGGATGAGGGAGCAGATGCGCGGCAAGAAAAGCTGCGCCGTCTCCCGGTCCATGTAGTCCAGCACATCCCAAAGTAAGACCGCGTCGAAACTGTCTTCTGGGTAACGAAGGTTTGCGGCTAGAAAGCGATTTGCCCGAGCTGCAGGCGAAAAATCGGGTTGCTCGGCGCCGGCCGGAAGCGAACGAACGCGCCCCGCCTCATATTCCAAAAACGCTCCCCAGGCAGCGAGTAAATCCTCGGTATACACCTTAAAATTATGCTCGATGAAATAAGTAATGGTGGCCTGGGATACAGCGCCTAGATCGAGAACGCTTCCTCTGCTGATGTCTTCGATCTGCCATAGGAATTCTTTTAGCCCATTGGAGAAGCGGCCGGAGTTCTTCTCGGCCGTCTGCGTGGCAGCGCCGCCCGGAGCGTGCAGGGGAGCCGCGGGAACACGCGCGTTACGGCTGTAGGCGGGCCGCACCGCCGCCGCGCCGCCGCCGGCGACGGCGCCTACCGTCCGAAACTTACTCATGAAACTCATGCGTTCACCCGAGCCAACTGCCCAGTTGGCGGAACTACGGCGGTATTGACAGGCTTTGGTGTTGCGCTGAGAGTGCCTTCGGAGCGGGGCTGTTCTTTACCTGGCTCCAGGTTCACTCTGGCGTGCAACTCCGCCCCTTCCTCGATGGAAATCAAGCGCGCTACGATCTCGCCGGAAACGCGGCCTGTAGCCGCGATTTGCACCCGGTCATGGCCCTTGATCTTTCCTCGCACCTCTCCGCGCACGACGACTTCCCGGGCTTCCACATCGGCCATAACCAGCCCCTCGGGGCCGATGGTGAGTTTCCCGGAGTCCAGCCGAATCTTCCCCTGCACCTCGCCATCGACAAAAAGGTCGTCTTTGCCGGTGATTTCGCCTTTCACGACAAGGAGCCGGGTCAAATGGCCTGCCGGAGGAGCACTCAGCGGAGGTGCGGCTACGGAGACGGTCTGATTGGTCGCGGGGCTTTGTGATTCAGACGAAACGGGCTTTGGCGTTGCTTGTGCGGACGGAGAAGGGGCTTTGGGCTCGTCTTGCTTTCGCCACATAAGCGCCTCCTTTACAGGCTCAAAGAACCTTAAAGACTTAGTTCACCGCGGATTGCACTTCATCGGCCGGGGCGGCGACTATATTACAGGATTTTATGGATGTAAACCGAAAAGCGCCGGGGATTCGCCGTATAACGTGACCAGCCGGTCAATATGCCCCGGCAAAGGGGTTGAAGCTCCCTAATCCAGACGGGGAGACCCCGGCGGGGCGGTTGCGCAGCTCCCACACGGCCTCGAGGTAACCCACAGTCTCAAGGAAAAACGCCTTCCTGGCTTGCCGCGATTCCCACCAGTTTGTGGGATTGAACTGCGAATCGGAGGCACCGGCGACCGCCAAGCTGACATTCGCCGGCAAGACCTTCCGAAAGATGTAGCGCGCCCGGCGAGTGTGGTAATTGGAAGTGACCAGAAGAATTCGACGCCACCCTTTTTGCACGACCAGGACCCTCAAACCCTCCGCCTCTTCCCGCGTATCTGTAGCGCGGTGAGAGAAGAGTACAACGGCCGAGGCAGGTACTCCCCGGGATTCCAAGTCCTTGGCCATGAGATCCGCCAGGGATGCATACGGTCGAAGCATTCGACCGCTGGCCACCACTAAAGGAGCCCATCCCGCCTTGAAAAGCGCGGCTGCTTCGGCGGCCCGATCGGCGGAGAAATTATCGTCTCCAATTACGATAATAACGTCCGCCGGCGTGACGCGGTCTTGAACGATCCAAAAACTCGCCGCCAGCTGCAACAAAGGATGCCGGGCGAGATAGACGATTCCGGCAAAGAGGCACAGCGCCATCAAAGCCAGCAGGCGGAAAACGATGCCGCCGCGCTGGCTGGTAGTCATGCGTTTGGATCGAGCTGACGCAGCCGCTCGGCGGCCTGCTCGGGCATGAGCGCGTTGAAATAGACTTCCTTGATGCTGTAAGACCTGCTGACGCGCTCGACGATGGGGAGGATTTCAATGTGCCAATGAAAATCGTCGGCCAAAGTGCCCCAATAGGACGCCAGCTCGCCTTTTGGATGGATCGTGTTGGGAGCCGTATGGACGACCATGTGGTAGGACGGCGAGATTTGCGTCAATCGGCGAAGCGTGCGGCCGAGTAGTGCGGCCAGCTGCTTGTAGCCGCCTGGGCGCGGCTGTTCAAACAAATGGTTGTGTTTGCGTCCGATGAGCCAAGTTTCAAAGGGCACGCGCGAAGCGTATGGGCAAAAAGCCACGTAGTCGCCCTGAGAATCGATGATGCGCCGGGCTTGCTTCTCTTCCTGGCGGAGAATGTCGCAAAAAACGCATCTCTCTTTTTCTTCGAACCAGGCCATCGCGGAACGCAGTTCGTAGAGAACGCGTCGAGGCACGAAGGTCGTCGCCGTCACCTGGGAATGAGGATGCTCCCACTCGCCGCCGGATAGTGCGCCCCGATTCTCAAATACCGTGACGTACTTGAAGCGAAGATCGCCCTTCAAATCCGTAATGCGAAGAGCGTAAGCTTCGAGGACGCGCTCGATCTGCTCGTCCGTCATTCGCGCGAGAGGCAGCTGGTGATCGGGCGACTCGATGATGATTTCGTGCGCCCCGACGGGACGCATACGATCATAGATACCTTCAGGCATGCGTCCTGGCTCGCCTTCAATGCGATAGAGCGGACGAAAATGGGGGATCACCCGCACCTGCACGGAACTATTGGCGGGCAATTCCAGCAGAGGTTTTATATTTGCCGTCTGGTTGGGGCAGAGCGGACATCCCTCGGGTAGGGCCTGATCTTCGCTGAACCCCACACGCACCCAACTGCGAGTGATCGGGTCTTTACGGAGTTCCATACAGGATGGGTCTAATGACACCGCGCCCCTCATTTTTTATAGCGCAGGGGTCGGCACGGCGCAAGGATCACTGCGGAAGCGTGTTCGCAAAATCAATCGGATCAGCGGACGTAACGGGCCGGCGTGGGCCCTTCCTCGAGGCGATGGCGGTCCCAAATTGCGCCCTCGCGCGTATACGTAGCCATTTCGAAATCCTGCGTCAGTTCCAAGCAATCGGTGGGGCAGGCATCCTCGCAGAGGCCACAAAACATGCAGCGGGAAGTGTCATAGGTAAACGTGGTGAGGACCTTGCGGCGAGTGGCCTCATCGCGCTGCCAGCCAACCACGATCAGGTTCTCCGGGCATGCCAACGCGCACAGATTGCAGGCGATGCATAGAGTTTCGCCAGTCTCGGGATTAATGTTGAGGCGCGGAGCGCCGCGATAGCGCTCGGCAACCATGGGCCGCTCGAGCGGATACTGCTCGGTATAGATGTACTTCGGATTTTGCGACCGGAAGGTCAGCAGCAAGCCCTTCCAAAAGTCGACCATGAACATCCGGCGAAGTATCTCTATCATAGTCCTTCAGTCTCTGGCCCCGCTATCGGTTTGTCAAGGCAACGCGGCTGTAGAGCGTACAGCCGGGCGGCGTTCATTGCAACCATTCCCGTCAGCGCTGTGTCACTGAGGGTTTGGCAATGTCGCTTCGCGGCGCGAAAGTGAATTTGTGCGCCGCGGTGTTAAAATCACGCGATGGTTACGGCAGAGCAGCCGCCGCGTCTGACCATTCGTCCCGCGCGGCGTGAAGACGCGCCGGCCCTGCGCGAGATTTTTAACGATGCGGTCGAGGACGGTCTCGCCACGTTCGACAGCACCTTGCGTTCGGTCGACGAGCAAAAGGACCTGATTGCCGCGGCCGAGGAGGATTCCCGCCGCCCCTTGCTCGTGGCGGAAGTGCGGAATTGGGTCTGCGGCGTGGTTTCCATCGAGGCACATGAGCAGAAACTCCACGGCGGCGAAGTCGGCGAGGTGACCATGTTTGTCCGGCGCTCGTTTCGCAGCTACGGCGTCGGGAGGCAGTTGATGCGCGTGGCCCAGACTGAGGCGGCACGGCTTGGTTATCGTAAGCTCGTCGGGCGCGTTCTGGCGGATAACGAGGAGAGCCTGCAACTATGTAAGGCGACGGGGTGGCGCGTTGTTGGCTTTCACGAACAGCACGCGCGGCATGGCAGCCGCCTGCGGGATGTCACCCTTGTCGAATACCTTCTGCCGGCTGTTCCCCGAGCCGAATGACGGCCCGGGCTCGGGAAAAATGGAATGAAACATTCTGACTCCGTTTTGCTCAGCGATACCTCATTCATGCAGGCGGCGCTTGCCGAGGCGCACGCAGCGGCGGTGGCTGGCGAGGTGCCCGTCGGATGCGTCATCGTGGTCGGGAACCGTATCGTCGCCCGAGCCGGAAATCGCACCATCGCGAATTGCGATCCCACCGCGCACGCGGAGATTGTGGCCTTGCGGGCGGCCGCCAAGGAATTGGGAAATTACCGTCTAAGTGGCGCCGCGGCGTACGTAACGATTGAGCCCTGTGCCATGTGCGCGGGAGCCATGATCCAAGCGCGGATCGCGCGCCTCATCTACGGATGCGATGACCCGAAGGGCGGCGCCGTACATACGTGCTTCGGAATATTGGCCCACGCTGCTCTCAATCACCGCGTCGATGTTCTCGGCGGCGTTCTGGCGAAGGAGTGCGCCGAAGCGATGCAGAACTTTTTTGCAGCGCGCAGGTGATGTGCGCCCATCGGTTTCGGGATTCATGTTGCGCCTCATTTCGCTCCTCATGATTGCTGAATGACGGGGCGTTCGCTAAACTTCCTCCGCCGGAGAGGTGTCTGAGCGGTCGAAAGAGCCCGCCTCGAAAGCGGGTGTTGGGGAAACTCAACCGTGGGTTCGAATCCCACCCTCTCCGCCATTCTTTTGTTTTCAATGGGTTAGGGTCCTTCCTAAAAACGCTTCCCTAAGAAATCCTTAAATTCGCCTGGAAATCGCGCCCGCATTCGCGCTCGGGGAGTATTAGGACTAGAGAGGACCCAACACCATGGCCATTTCCTAATACACGCTGTACGAGTACGTCAAAGTCGAGGGCGCCTGGCGGTACTGCAAAGCCGCCTACCACGACAACGGAAAGATCAAGCCCGAATCGTTTTCGTGAACGGAAAAGAGGGTCTGGTTGAGAAACACACCGAAGGTCGCTACTACTTGAGCCACAACGGCGGGTGGATTGACGCCGGCACCGATGCGCTAGAAGCACAGCGGGAGCGCAAACAGCGGCTGGCGCTCGATGATTACAACCGCCTCAGTGGGAAAGGTTTTAGGCAAAGCGCGGTCGTTATGCCAGACAGCGCAGACAGAATCACGCCGGCGGCGGCCGCTGAAAAATATTTTGCCAACTGCGAAGCCCGTGGTCTTGATGCCGAGAGCATCCGCAAGTATCGGGCTGCCGTTGATCCGTTCGTCGAGCACTGTGGGGTTACGTATGTCGACGAGTGCCGCGACAACAAGCAGGTGTTGCTCGACTACATGGGCTGGCTCAGGAATCAGCCCGTGCCCGTGCGAAAGCGAAGCGACGGAAGCTGCGGCAACAATCCCAAGCGCACTCTAGCCAACAGGGTTTCGGACATACGGATTTTCCTCAAGTCGCTCGGCATCTCAAAACTACTTCAGAAGCACGAGGAGCCGACATTCCACAAACTGCGAAAGACCGGAGCCAGCCGGAAGTATCTGGCCAGCATCCCGCAGAAGACGCTCGTGCTGGAACTGGGGCACGAGTCACTGGCGACTACAGAAACTTACCTCGCCGACGTGCGCAAGCCCGGCGAGGCGAAGAAAGCTGTGGCGGACGCCGACTTCATTCCCAAGCCGAAGGTTGCAAAGACAGGCACGGAAGGCGACTGACCGGTAATAAGACATCCAGCCCGATTTCCTTCGCCTTCGCCCGGAATTCCTGGAGGGTATCCACCTTGCTCTCCAAGTTTGCACGGTCATAGCAGATCAGTGCGATGCGCCGCAGGCCCCAATGAAGGTAACGATAATGACTGCAACTGCCTCGGGATAGAGAATTCTCAGGGCTGTGGAGCGAGATTCGCGGGGAGCGCAACTTCGTCTCGATTAAGGCCGTTCGGTACTTTCTGATCCGCATAGCGGACGAAAGCGCTGCGGTGAAAGGAACGCGAACTTGCCACGATTTAACACCGTTTTGACTTGCAGGTTCACTAGAAGCTGAGGGCTAATAAGCGATACATTCGGGGAATTCCGGAATCTATTGGACGCGGCGAAGAGTATGCTCTTTCAGATAGCTGAAAAGCTGCAAGGCAATTCCATTATCATCTTCCTCACGAGCACGGGGTGGAGCGCCGCCAGCTTGGCTATTCTTCATTACTACAGCATGTTTGTGCTCGTGGGATCGATGGTGATCGTGGATCTGCGCGTTTTGGGCATTTTGGGCAGGAATTACAACGCCGTAGCTTTGGCGAGGCGGATCTTTCCGTGGGTGTGGCTTAGCCTGGCGGTCAATTTGGTTTCGGGTTTCATCATGTTTGCCGGTGATGCCACGGCGTATGTGCCGACCTGGAGCTTTCAACTTAAGATTCTGGTGGTGCTGCTCGCAATCATGTTTGGCATGCTTGTGCAATGGCGAATACCCAAATGGGAAGAGTCTCCAGTTCAGAGGACCGAGGCCAAGGTCATTGCGGCTATCTCCCTTCTGTTGTGGATCGGAGCCATTCTGATGGGGGTCGAGGTCCCAGCAATTTCCGGAATCGGCTAACGGGTGAGCGGTCGAATCTTCGGCATGCATACTGAAGTTTCGAAAGGAGTGCTGCGTGATCGGGTCGTCTCTGGTGCCCCTGGGGCATTGGCTGCAGAATCGATCGTTCGCGCTTAGCATCGGCGACTCTCGCTGGGCTTATCCGTTTATACAAGCCACTCATTTCAGCGGCATCTCTTTGTGGATCGGAACTAATTTCGCGGTGGATCTGAGCTTACTCGGCATCGGAAACAAGGACCATACGCCGGGCGAACTGTCCGATTCTCTGTTTTTCTGGAATTGGGTGGGGTTTGCCACGGCAGCTGTGGGAGGTTTTTTTCTGTTTTCAGTTTCGGCGGAAACGTTCGTAATCAACCCGGCGTTTCTGGCGAAGCTGAGCATCTTGGTTCCGGCCGCACTGATTATCCATATCGTCATTCAGTGCAAGATCCACGATTGGGACCGGGAACCAAAACTCCCGCAAATTGCCAAATGTGCCGGATCGATCGAATTGCTTTTATGGTTTTGCGTGGCCACAGCGGCAGTGCTCATCCCATACGGGCCGCTCGTGTACTGAATCCGCGGTTCAGAACGGAGCGCTGTTTGACACTGTATAGGCCATCAGCAACTGTCCGATGAGCTGTAGAGAGCGGGCATCGCATTTTCCAGCTCTTGCCCTAACTGAGCCGCGATGCAGATCGTCTGAATCGCCCAACAAAGCGCTGGGAATTCCAGCCTGAATCAACGGCATCCGATCGTCTTGGACTTCGGAAGCCGTGCTCGCCTGGAAGGTGGGCGGATCAAGTTGGGGACCGACATGCGAAGCGGACTTCATAACTCCCGCCGAGTTCCGTATGGGCCATTGCTCCTTCAGGGTCTTTAAATCCGCTTGGCATACGCCATCGACCACGATCGCGAATTTCGGTGTACTTTGGCCATAGATCTCGTCTAAGTGGCGCGCAAAATATCTGGAGCCAAGCAGCTCGCCATCCGTGGAATTCGTCTGGTCCGCGATCGCCGCTCTGGCCCCGTCAAAAAACACCATGTCGAGGCCGAATTTTGGCGGAAGGTTCGAGCTGCCGAAAGCTCGCGCCAACTCGAGGAGCACGGCGACACCGGAAGTTTCATTTGCGCCAAAAGTTGAGCCAGCCGCGCTGCTGTCGTAATGTGTGGCGATCAGGATACGGGGCTCGCTGCTAAAGAAATGAGCGATGATGTTCGTCAGACGATACTGTTTTCCGCCCGAGCCGTACTCTGTCCAATTCTGGGTCTGGACCTTTTGAGCGAGCAGGTTCATCTCAGACAGCAGAAATCCGCGCACTTTCTCATGCCCCGGCGCACCTACGTAGCGGTTGCCGTAACGGAGCTGCTGGCCGACATCCGCGAGCATCTCATTGCCGTCTAGGGATTGCGGTTCAGCGAAGGCCCTTTTTAATACCTGCGCCGTCAAAAATTCTATCGGCGAGTAATCGTCAGTTAAGACCGGATATGGCGAGAGCTCAAACCTGTTATCTACGTCGATGAGTTTGGCGGAAAGCGAGCGGATCAAAGGGTCGCGGCTCGCCGCGGAAGCAGCGTCCAAGTCCACTCGATTCGCGCTGTTATAGCCGACCAGCATCACATTTTGCGAATCGGTCTTTTCCGGCCAGGCGACTGCGAAAAAATAGCTGTTTGGGAAAGCCGCCCGAAACGTCTTGATTTCAGACATGATCAGCGAGGGTTGTTGGCGCGATAAATCTCCGATAACGTTGGCGATGAATATTCCGTTGGGAGCTAACTTTTGCCTGGCTTCCTGGAAGAATTCGCGAGTTGCAAACTGAGGCGGAACGGAAAAAAAAGAGTAATACACGTCGCTGAAGATCAGGTCATATTGCTTGGAAGTCGTTCGAAGAAACCGGCGGCCGTCTTCGACGTAGGCGTGCAGGCGCGGATTACTCCGTACGTTGAAGTAGCGTTGCGCCAAAGAAAATAAGGAAGGCTCGATATCGACGACATCAATCGAGGCCTGCGGCAATTCCTGCAAGATCGCTTTTGGAATCGAGTAAGCCCCACCTCCAATGACCAGCGCGTTGTCCACTCTCGGCGTGAATATCTTATAAAGGGAGTAATATCGCGTGTAGTCGTAGACCATATCCGTGGCGTCCTGCGAATCCAGGAACATAGCGCCCTCGCCGGCGCCCGCGCTGTTTTCGTCCTGCTGAAAAAATCTTGCCGGCCTGCCGGCGTATTGGCCGTCATAGATGGTGATTTGTTGATATACGGCATCCTTTCTGTATAAAGCGCTTCGGTCCGTTCGTCCGGCCGTGAAAGATGCCGCGCCCAGCGCCAGCAGCCACACAAGCAAGGATTGGCCGAGGCGTCTTTTGTTGACCCCTAAAAAGAAAAGCGGCGTCAGACCCAGGGCGGAAAGCACGAATCCGGTAGCGATAAAGATTCGATCGATGCCCAAATGAGGGATGAGTATAAAGCCGGCGCACAAACTGCCTGCAATGCTCCCCAAGGTCGACCAAAAGAAAATACTTCCGGCGACGCTGCCAATGCCTTTTTGGGGAACATAGACGCTCTGCAACTTGACCGCATAGGGACACATCATCCCCAGCAATAATGCGGGAAAAAGGAAGAGGAGGAGCGCCGATACGAGAGGTCCTGCCACAATCGACAGCTTAGAACTCAGAGAGGGCAACACTATTTTCCCCAGCGTGAAGAGGGAGAGCAGGGCGACCCCGCTGGCAAAAATCAATCCGAAGAAGCGGCGCAAACTGGGGTACCTATCCGCCAGGATTCCTCCCACGTAATACCCGCAACTCAGGGCGATGAGAATTACGGTAATGACGCCCGAAACTGTAAAGATGGTATTCCCGTAGTATGGGCTCAGGACCCGAACGCCGACGACCTCTATGATTAAAATGCTGGCCCCGGTAAGGAAAACGGCGAACAACAGGAGGACGTTGGTCAGCGATTTCATAGATGCAGTTCGGCCCGATTCCGGGACATGCGAGATCTGCTAGCGATGCAGAAAATGCAGCGGATCACAGCTTATAAACCTGAAAAGGACGCGGATTGCTTCGACTTGGCCGCAACCCACGCCCCCAGGCATTCGGAAGATCGTTTGCAGTATATCCGGCGTGGCTACTGCTTATCCTCTGGCTTGTCATTTGGCTTATCGGGAGCTTGCCCGCCGACGCCGGCTCCGGCTCCAGGGCCCATGGCGCTTAATTCCTTGCCATCGGGCAAGGTGAGCTTCTGAAGGTTTCCGACCGGCGCGCCGTTCTTGGCCGCAAAAACGTAAGCAGTAATCTGATCGCCGGGTTTTAGCGATTTTCTCGTCCAGCCCTTTTCCGACATTACCGGCGGGGGCTCCGTCGAGACGACCCAGTGGACCATGTTGCCCTTGTCATCGGTCACGTCGAAGAAGATCTGATTATGTGGATTGCCCCACTCGAACTGCGTGACCGTTCCCTTAACCAGCACCGGCTTGGTCATATCGTACAAATTTGTGCCGTGGTGTGCGAATAGCGTGGCGGAGAGCGCGAAAAGACCCACTGCGAGACCAGTCACGAGAAGAAGTTTGGATTTCATGTCCTGCCTCCAAAGCGATTGGCTACGTTCTACCTCAGCCCGCATGGGATGTAAAGGAAATCATTTGCCGGCGTCGAGCGTGCGAATAAATTAGCCCCGCCCGGCGGCCAGGCGCTATTTTACGACACCGGGGTCGGCGGGCTTGGCAAACTTTGCCGGATCTATGGGCGCATTGAGCTGCACGTCAGTCAGCTGAGTCTTGGACCGGCCATCGACCCACGTGGTGAGATAAAAAAAAGGTATCTTGATCCCATTCACGACCCGGTAATCGGAATAGTCGAAGCGGGTTGGCTGGCGTCCTACGCGCGAGGTGGTGTAGCGGACCACGCGAACGAGCAGGCCGGTGTCGTCGCTGAAGTACAATTTGACGGGCGATTTAGCGGGTCCATATCCCTGAACTATCGTGACGTCCTTTCCGTCAATGGAAAAGGGATGGCCGACACGCAGGCTCGTCAAGGACTGCTCGATTCTCGCCGGAAAAGAAAGTTCGGCGTCGACCCGGGCGTTATCCAGATCCGGGCCGCTCAGCGCGAGTAACGTCACCGGGACATCCGTAATGGGCGCCGCGGTCCACCCGTTGCGGCCGTCATACGTATTCGTGGTGAGAGCGCCGCGATTGTTCACGATAATCGTTCTTTGGTCCGGGGCTTTGGCGAAGATTTCCAGCGGGTGCTGCTCGGTATCATCATAGCCTTGCCAAGTGCCCTTGGCGGTAAAGCTGGTTATGCTGGCCACTTTGTCGATCCCGCCCAGCGCTTCATAGTATTTATGCAGCACCTGATCGGGAGTCGGCTGCTCGGGCGCTTGCGCCAGAATTTCCTCTGGGTCTTCGTCCGGGGCGTCGCCGTACTGCACCGTCAAATCCGGAACCAGCTTGGGGGCGCGACTGAAGCGATGGCAGGAATAGCAGGTCAATGCTTGCTTTCCGCCGAAGTAGCTTTGGTTGATCGCGTTCATCATCAAGATCATTTTTCGCGTGATTTGCTTTTGAGGTACATCGTCGCTGGCATAGCTATCCCAGCTGCCTCCGCTCCCCTGGCCATGACAGGTGGTGCAGTTCGCATTCAGGGATGCGGCAAAAAACCCCATCGTCTCCATGAA
Organism: uncultured Acidobacteriota bacterium; assembly: GCA_963703785.1. Classification (GTDB taxonomy): domain Bacteria; phylum Acidobacteriota; class Terriglobia; order Acidiferrales; family UBA7541; genus Palsa-189. The sequence goes on from CAVPFR010000033.1 coordinate 53,150, forward strand.
CTCTTTCACGGTCATTCCCCGAAGCACCTGCACGTTTTTGAAAACCTGTTCCGCAAGCAGCGGTTTTTCCTGGGGGACGTCCTGAGCCTTGGCAGCCCCAGCCAGACACGTAAGCATCGCCAAAAATGATGCCGCTACCGCTTGCCGATACCTTTTTTTGCTCATGGTTTCACTCACTCACGAGTACCTAACGGGTGACAGGAAGGGCGCCTTCCATTTGTTTTATTCGGATAAGAGGATTTTACCCGTTGAGATGAGCTGAACAATATTACAAAACGGCGCATTTCTCCAGCCCAACGTGGCGGAAAGCCGAACCTCCCCAGCGTCGTGAGAAATTCGCCGGGCTCCGGGAAATGAAACCGGGCTGAGTGCCTCCGTGACCAGCGCTGAGTTCTTTCTAAGGGGATTCGCTCCAACTCGCCGGGAACCGGATCCCCCGACCAGGCGGAAAAATTCCGTTGTGGAGCGTCAGGTGGGTATGATATACGCACTCAAGAATTCCGATTGGGCTACGTTTCACAGATCCCGCGCCGTATCGCGAGTGATGGCTCTTCAGAGCGTCAATTCACGCAGCTTTATGCTAGGGGGTATCTGGAATGCGAAACAAATGGCCGCTTCTGATTGCCAGCCTCATGGGCGCCTTGTTGCCGCTCGCTTCTCATGCGCAGAGCGGCTCGTCGCAGCCGGCGGACCTCTCTGGAACATGGGAACTCGATGGAAAGCGAGGAGGAATCGGCCAAAGCGTCAGCATGGCGGATCCCGGGGGAAAACTGAGAGGCAAGGAGCCGGATATTCCCTACCAGCCCTGGTCGCTGGCCAAGACGATGTCCGAAAAGCCGCCGACCGGACCGGACAATCAGTTCGATTCGACCACCGATCCGTGGATCAACTACTGTGAACCGCCAGGGCTGATCCGGATCTATATGGAACCGGCGCGTACAAAATTCGTCCAGACCCCGGAAGCGGTATATATGCTGCACGAGGTGATGCAAACCTTCCGCGTGGTTCGGCTAAACAGCAAGCACCCGGACGATCCCGATCCGACGTGGTGGGGCGATTCGATCGGATGGTACGAAGACAAGAATACGCTGGTTATCGATACGATTGGCACGAACGACAAGACCTGGCTCGACCAACTGGGGCATCCTCACACCGACAAACTACACCTGATCGAACGCTACAAACGCGTGAACGCCACCACGCTCGAACTGGATGCAACAATCGACGACCCGGGCGCCTACACGAAGCCATTCAACACCCACAGGAACTTCACGATTTCCAGCGTTCCTTTCATGGCCAATCCGTGGGTGTGCTCGGTGCGCGAGAACCTGTCGTTTTACAACAACCTCTATAAGCCGGCAGAAGCGGCGCCCGACAAAGCGGCGCCCGCTAAGAAGTAGCCCGCGACCAGGCCAGAGTTAAAAGAGCTCGGCACCCGCAGCGAATGCAGTGTCCGTGAGAGGCGATCCATGCGGAAAAGCTTCCTTTTTGTCGCGACATTTCTGTTTTTCGCGGGAGGTCACCAACCGGCCGAGGCGCAAGCAGTTCCGTCGTCCCAGAAGATCGCCGATCTCTCGGGCAATTGGCTCGCTGGACCCGCTGTGCAAAGCATAAGTCTTGCCGATCCGGCGGGAAAAATGAGAGGCAAGGAACCAGATATACCGTATCAACCATGGTCGTTGCAGAAAACCTTGTCGGAGTATCCGGCTACTGGACCCGACGCCCGCTATGAACTGACCACCGACCCCTGGATTAACTACTGTGAACCGCCAACGCTGTGGCGGGCCTACATCCAGCCGGCGCGGACAATATTTGTGCAAACACCCGACGCGGTGTACATCCTGCATGAATTGATGCAAGCATTCCGGGTTGTGCGGCTAAACAGCAGTCATCCCAAAGATCCGGATCCCACTTGGTGGGGGGATTCGATCGGATGGTATGAGAATGGCGACACCCTTGTAGTAGACTCCATTGGCTTCAATGACAAGACTTGGCTTGACCAGCTTGGCCATCCGCACACGGAGCAATTGCACTACATCGAAAGATACCGGCGTGTGGATGCAGCGACGATGGAACTTGAGGTCGTGGTCGACGATCCCGGCGCGTACGCAAGACCATTCACCACGCGGCGAAACTTCAAACAAGCCACGACCCCATTCATGCAGGATCCCTGGGTTTGCTCGGTGCGCGAAAACAACGACCACAAACGCACCTTTGCCACGCCGCCCGTGTCAACTCCAGCCGGCAAGTAGCGCTTCGGCGGCTGGAGCGCGATGTTTGTGCCTGCGGCCGAACCGATCAAGATCGACTACCGGGTACTTTTTATTTCCAGCTCTCGATGGCCTTCCGCGGTAACGAGGTAGGAGGAAGCTGCGCAATTTCAAACCTCACGCCATTCGGGTCGATCACAGAGGTGAGTAGCGTTTGGGTGCGGCTTACACGTGGATCTTCGATTTTCACCCCGTCTTCCCGAAGCTTTTTTACCGTGGCATTCACGTCGGCGGCCTCCAGGCCGAAATGAGTCAGGCCAGCCGGATGATCAGCGCTCCCAGGCGCGATTTCTAGAAATGTATCGCGGCTGATCTGGATATAACTGAGGCTTGGTTTGCCATCGGCGCCGCGCAACGTGAACGCTTCGCGAAATCCCATTGTTTTCGTGTAAAAATTCATCGTTTCCTGGAAATCTTTGGCGGTAATGCCGATGTGGTTCAATTTAAGCTCCCCCGCGGCATCAAGCCGCTGCGCGCGGCTGGGCTGCATCATAACTGGCCCCACAAACAGCCCGCATAAAAACAACACAATTCCACGCATAGTGAACCTCCTTTGAATTTCATCACCATCGTAATGTCAGTATCAGCGGAACGGCCGGTGCTTTTCAGATCAAGCACCGGCCGACTGGATGCGTCGCTTTGAAACGAGGGCAACCTCGTTCTATGTTAAAAGACAAACCTGGCGTTGATCTGGAGTTGGCGCGAAGTCGTGATGGTCGGGAAATAAACCCCGGTTCCCACTTGTGAAAACGTTGAGACGACCTGCCCGCTGGTGTTGAATACAGATGACGCTTGCGGCGGCGGGAAGTTCGTGCGATTGAAGGCATTGAACATATCCGCCGAAACAACAAAGGACTTGCTTTCCCTCATCGGGATCGTTTTCCGCAGGCTTACGTCCGTGGAGAAAAGGCCGGGCCCCGTAAAGACCATGTTTCCGATATTTCCAAGGTATCCTGGCGCTGCCGGCGCAAAACAAGCGGGATTTAGATAAGTGAGGTTTGGCGAGGACTTCCAGTTCGGCAGAATAGCGCCTGTTGGAGTCGGATTCGGGCAGGCCGCGCTTGCGGCAGCCCAGTTCGGCCGATCATTACCTGCAGCGTTCGGGCTGCTGGCATAGCGCGCCACGTCTTCTCCCGTGAAGATGTTGAAAGGGAGCCCGGACTGAACCACAGTCTGGCTGGTCAGTTCCCAGTTCGGCACGATGGCTTTGGCAACTCTGGACGTCAGGTTACTTCCCCAATGGGTCATATAGGTGAGCGTGAGGTTCACCGATTGTCCCGGCACGAACGCACAGCGCCCACGCGCTGCGTTGGCGATGTAACTGAGCGGCCAAGCCGCCGATCCGCCGTTTACCAATCCAGTGGGCTGCTCAAAGCTCGAGTCTGTGATGCACTTCGCCCAGGTATAGTTGAAGCGCGCCATGAAACCGGGCGAAACGCGCCGCTCCAGGATCACTTGCATGGCGTTGTACATGGAATTGGCGTCTTCCGCTTGTCCCGTGATTGAATTACTCCAATTCGGGTTGTTGTAGCAGTTCGTTCGGTTGCTCCCTCCCGAGGCAGCATTGGGACCACAAAGCGTCGCGTACGGCACCGTGTTGGCCGTCGCGTTGTTCGTACCGACGACATTCCCCAACAGGTTTGCGTTATTGAGTCCCGCACCCGCCCAGTAATAGCATTCAATCGAACCCGCGCTTTGGCATTGTGGATTCACTACAGATCCGGGAATAGCAACTCCATTAACAGCAGGCAATTGCCCTGGTGTTTCAATGGTTGTGGGGAAATAATCCTGATAAACGATGTCGCGGCCTAAGTGTCGTGCCTGACTGCCAATGTACGCGATCTCGAACGTCAACTTCTTAGGCAATTGCTGCTGAATCGCGAAATTGAAGCTGTATTTCGCAGGCGTCTTGAAATATGGGTACTCCACGCCACCCAAGGTTTGCAACGTTGTTGGGAGGCATGCACCGCCAGGTGTGCCTGGAGCGCAGGCGGAGGTGCCCTTTGACGCCAGATATGCGTTCACGACAGAATTCGAACCCATCCCCGCAAGCGGGCTGCCCACATTTATGAAGGGGAAACCTACCCCGGGAACAGATATCGAGGCTGTATTGGGGTACTGGAAAGCGATGGAAGGATACCAATAAGAATCTGCCACCTCGCTGTAGTAAATGCCGGCCCCTGCGCGCACGCTCGTTGTGCCCTTCTTGAACGGATCCCAGTTGAAGCCCACGCGCGGAGCAAAGTTGTCCTTTGGAGGATGGTACCAGGGAGCGCCAAGCGTCGCAGTCGCGCAGGTGTAGGGGCTACAACTTGGCGGGTTGCCTGGACCGTAAAGATTGGTAATGCGATTGTGTTCCTCTGTCGGCGGCCCGGCATATTCCCAGCGCAAACCATAGGTTACGGTCAGGTTTGGCTTCATCTTGAACGTATCTTCGGCATACAGCCCATAGGCCATCAGAACCTCGCCGCGCGCAATGGTTCCGATATAGGTCTGTCCATTAAGCGCATTCGTATACGCTGGTATGGCCCACGTAAAATTCTGTGTGGTCACACCCGACAAAAACGAGGCCTCGCTCGGGAATGAATATGCCCCTCGAGGATTGGATTGATAATTTTCGTTATTGTCATACCAGCGATGAACCTGAACACCGAAATGCATCGCGTGTGCACCGTGCAGCCAGTTAACCGATTCATCGAAATTGCCGCTGGTATAGCCGATGTATCGAGGCTCGAAATCAGAACCTGGCTGGGCGGTGGATCCAATCGTTTGCAATCCAGTTACAGTGATCTGGGGCAACTGCGGGTAAGGACTTCTGGGGCTCACAATGTACGGATTGGGATTGACATAGATGTTCGGATCGACAGCGGAGATCGGCGGCACAAGGTCAATGTTGCCCGCATAGTAAAGGCGATGCACTCCAAACCGAAACGTATTTACCAAGTTATTGGATATGATCTGCGTGTCCTGTATGGACCCGGTCTGCTGCCGGAAGTAGATGTCGTCGGCATTTATCGTCGTCTGGTTCGGCGTGTAGGCCGTCGAATCGTCCATGTTGTACGTGCCGGAAAGCGTGTTCTTGGAAGTCAGCGTGTGATCGATCTTGATCACGCCGTAATTCTCCCGCACCTTATTATCCGGATTGGTGCTTAGGTTGCACGTTCCGGTGGCGGAACCGCTTGAAGTGAAGAGCTCTGGGCCAGTGCACGCGGGCAGCAACGGAATACCGGCATTTCCGCCGTATCCACCGAAGAAGGCATTGTAAACCTCTGGATTGACCGGAACGTTATCCAGTGCGGAGGCCGTGCCGGTAACTTGCCCGGCAGCGCAGACAGGCGCGCCATTTTGACCACACGGAAGTTGCCCCACGACAAAGGGCGTTCCTGTTGCAAAGCCGGTTGGGCAGGCGAAGGTAACGCCCGCTCCCGAAGCTAGGCAAGGAGCGAGGGTGCCGTTTCCGCGCGCCAGCGCATCGGGGACCACAGCCGTAAAGGATTGGGACGTATCCGCGTGGAAGCCTTCATAATCGGCGAAGAAAAAAGTTTTGTCTTTCCGAATCGGCCCTCCCACCGAGCCGCCGAACTGATGGCGGTGCAACGGAGGAGCATTCGCACCATCGAAAAAGTTCCGTGCGTCGAAGACGTCGTTGCGGTACTCCTCGAAAGCCGTTCCGTGGAAATTATTCGTCCCCGACTTGAAGATCGTATTGATGACGCCGCCCGACTCCTCGCCGTACTCCACCGACGGGTTTTCGGTAATCACCTCGAACTCTTTCACCGCGTCGGCACCCATCAAAATGTTGCTCGCCAAGCTGACGGGCGACTGGCGGAAACTCGTCGTCATGTCAATTCCTTCCTGGAGGAAGCGGTTATTGGAAATCCGGTCGCCTCCCACGGAAAGGGTCTTTCCATACGACGCGGTGTAAAGCATCGTCACCGCCGGCTGGACCTGCGCCAACTGCTGCAGGTCGCGCGCGTTCAGGGGGATGGCAGCAATCAGGTTCGAGTCCATCACCTGAGAGACTTCCGAACTGGTCGTCTGAACCTGGGGCACAGCTTCGGTAACCGTCACCTGTTGGGTTACCTGGCCAACTTGGAGCGTGAAATCCACGCGCGAAGTGGAGCCCACATTCAGCACCATATCTCTTACCTGCTGAGTTGTGAATCCCTGCGCGCTGGCCTGGACCGAGTACTTGCCGGCGAGAAGAGAGGGAACGGTGTAGACGCCGTCGGCCGTAGTGGTAACCGCGCGCGAGACACCCGTATCTTGGTTCGTGACGGTGATTTGTACATTGGCCACCGCGGCTCCAGACGGATCCAACACGTTTCCGAGAATCGTTCCGGTTACCGTCTGAGCCTTAAGCATGCCGAAGGGCAGGAGCACCGCGACCACCAGTAGCACGATCGCATATGCAAGCGGACGTGAAAATGGACGCATGTCAGAACCCCCAGATTGGCGAGCTAAGTTCTTTTTACACCGGCGACTTTGTAAAGCTTAGAGTGAGCCCCAAATGATGGGGCATCCAAGCATATTCCGAATGCTCGTGTCAAGCTCAAATCCTCGATTCTTAGGGCTCGGGCACGCCGCGATAGGGCGACGAGGCCAAGCGTGCGCAGTTTAGCGGGCGTCAGGCGACCAAGAACCAATTGAAAATAATCTTGACAGTTAAATTAGCCTGTGTTGGGATGCGGCCTTCTTTTCGGGGCCTTACCGTGCTGAGCGAATGGGGCGTCAGGTTGCAAGCGTGACCGTCCAGGGTTCGAGGCGCAATGGCCTGCTTGGCGGTATTGCTTTTCTTGTTTCGCCGTTCTCGAATACCCAGGCTTCGGGAAGCCGGAGTTAATTAATATTGAAGGCCCGCGACGAAACGCAACCAGCACGTTGTTAATTCCTGTTACCGATCCCGGCGGGAATAAGATTTGCAATCGCCGAGCTTCCTTCCGACGCCTCTCGCGCAAAGCGATGGAGAGATGGAATCGAGCGACCCACATCCGGCCACTGCTCGTTGCGGTGGCGCACATGTCCCAGCTTTGAGGGCTATTCTAAAAGCGCGGTTCAGTCGGGAGGGATCATATGATCGCAGCGAAGTGGCGGCTTGGCTTTCGTAGCCTTGCGATAAGCGCTTGCATGTTGAGTTTTTCCTTGGGTGCGGGAGCCCGGCCCCAGGGCACCGCGGATAAAGCGCCAAAGGACGCACCGGTATATAAGGTAGACCCTTTCTGGCCCAAACCGTTGCCACATAAGTGGATTCTGCAAGGCATTCCCGTTCTTGTGACCGACAAGGACGATCACATTTGGGTCATCAGCCGCCCGGGCGATATCAAGCCGGATGAATCCGGCGCGGCGACTACGCCGCCCCGCACCGATTGCTGTATCGCCGCTCCTGCCGTGGTGGAATTTGATACCGACGGCAATGTTTTGCAGGGTTGGGGCGGACCGGGGTACACACCCGGATGGCCGAAACCTCAGGAGCACGCGATCCTCGTCGATAAGGAAGGAAATGTGTGGCTTTCATCCGGCGGCCGCGGAAACAGCATTCAGAAATTCACCACCGGCGGCGAATTCCTCTGGGATTTTGGCCACCGCGCTCCTCCCTTGGCACAGGGCGAAAAGGCCCGTGAAAATAACCAACAGACCGATATTCTGCAGGGTGGGGTATTTGAATTCACTTTGGATGAGGACGCTCAGGAGATTTATCTCGTGGAGCAAAAGCGCGTGCTCGTTTACGGCTACGATGGATCGTTCAAACGGGGCTGGGGAGGAAAAGGCAAAGCGCTCGCGGATATCAGCAACGACCCGACGCCACCGTATGACTGGAAGTCAGGCCCGCCTCCCGATCAGCAGGAGTTCGCGCCCGCGCTCCACTGCGTCCACATCGCGCCCGACGGGCTGGTTTATGTTTGTGAACGCGGCGCCGACCGCGTGCAGGTGTTCACCAAACAGGGCAAGTTCGTGACCAGCTTTTTTGTCCATCCGTCGACTCCGGCTCGGGGCTCCGACTGCGGGGGTCCGGGCAGCACCACGTTTGGAATGTGTGGAACGATTTATAACCTCACGTTCTCACACGACCGCGACGGCAAATATCTTCTGATTGCGGATGGCACAAACGACAAAGTCTGGATTCAAGACCGGAAGACCGGGACGGTCGCCGGCTCGGTGGGCGACAATGGCCGCATGGCGGGTTACTTTCATTGGATCGACGCTATTGCGGTGGATTCCCACGGCAACATGTATACCGGTGAAGTCGACACCGGCAAGCGAATTCAGAAATTCGTTCTCGTGAATGGCGATAAGACCAGGCGAGCGCGTCCTCACGACTGAGCTGCGGATCGGACGAATCATGCCGGGTGTTTCTGGTTATTGTGCCGGCTTAGGCTGTGGTTTCGCAAATCTCGCACTATCGATTGCTGGGTTATCTTCGACTTTCTGAATGCGCAGGATCGAGTGCGTTGTCGGTTCTGATCGCGGTGTCGCCGGCGTCATGCTGATCGTGAACGGGTAACGCAAACCACTGGTAGTCTCACGATAGTCGGCATAATCCACTTGGAAGGGGCTGTTGCCGAGCGGGGTGCTCAGGATGGTATTCTTACGCAAAAGTAATCCGGTCACCACGTCAAAGTATAGCTTTTCGACGCTGTCATTCGCCGGATAAGCGAGGAGTTCATATGCTTCGGCGCCATCGATCTGCACGACTCCGCTGACTTCTACCTTCGTATATTGCTGCTTCAGGTCCAGAGTATCGGAGTAAAAACCGGCATTGCGGCGTGCGCGCGATTGGTCAACCGTTAAGCCGGTATCGGTTACGGCGCCTTTAAGGTTCTGCGTCCATGCCACGTGGCCGTCAAAGCCGTCGGCCAGCGTTCCGTTAAAGATGTGTGCAATCGTCGCCGAGAGATTCGGCGCTTGCTGATAGCGTTCGATCTGGGCAGGCAAGTGGATCTTGCCTCCCGGGCCGCTGGCGAGATCTTGCGTGGCAATCATAGCCCGGCTGCTGACCTTGCGAATCGCCTGTTCCCCTCCGAGCGCCTGAATGTACTTGTCAAAAATCTGATCTGCGCTGGGAAGCGTGGCTGGAACCGCCTTTTCCTCTTCCAGGCCGATGACGCTCTCAGCCGCAGCGGACAAAGGCAGGACCAGAGTACCGGTAGGCTCCGGATGGCCCTGGTGGCAGGTGTAGCAGGTCACCACTTGTTTGCCTTCAAAATTGTTCTTATTAATATCGATTACCATCTGCATCATCTTGCGTGCGGTTTCTTTTTGCTTATTGTCGTCGAGCTGGAAATGGGTGGGATCGTGATCCACGTGGCAGAAGGTGCAGTCCACACCGAGTTCGCCCTCGACCAAGTGCATGGCTAAATTCAATTGGTCCGCGGGAGTTCCGTTCAGGACTTTAATATTTTTGTAGACTTGCTCTGCGGTCTTGCCTTCCATCGATTGTTGTTGTGCCGCGGCAGCAAACACACTGGCTGCTATCAAACAAACAGCGGCAGCGACCTTTCGCCCGGAGACGAGGCTGTTAGACATACGCGAATTGGCTCCTCTGTCGTGAATTGCCGGAAACACGAACGCGGTGGCCGGAGAGTACCACAGTGTTCATCATCAGCGGAAGCCTGGCCAGGCTGGCCCTGGAGCTGGCTGCGCCGATACGGGGACTGTGGTCAGGATACCAGTCGCTTGAAGGAAGCTGAACGCCGGCAGGTACGATCGAGGGCGGTGAGATCAACGAACGCTTCCGACCTAGCCGACGTTTGCATGGTCGGTGGGCCGTAGATCGCGGAACAGGCGATCTTCACGAACCGAACCCAGCTTATCTGGACTCCGTGTTATTGGCTGGCCCTTCTTTTTTCTTGAAGCTTAAACTTTCGCTATTGGTCCAGTCCAGATAATCTCCGGAACAGGGGCGCGTGGGCATTATTTTTACCCACTACGCCCGTTATCGTTACTTTGTCGCCGGCATTCAAACTGTGCTTGGTCCATCCCGCCCTCGCAAGTTTATTGGGGGCGGTAATTTCGCCCTGCCAGTGTTCGACCTCGCCTTTGTCATCCTTAACGTCGAAAAGGACGAGCGAATGAGGGTTGATAAATTTGAAATCTGTGACCGTCCCCTGCAGCGTCACCGGATTGTTCATATCGTAAGCGGCATGGCCGTGGTGAGCAAAAGTGGGCCGGGTGCGGAACTTTGGAGAAGGCGTCCCGAATGGTGCCCTCCAGCTAATCTTTCAGCCGTTTTATCGCGTAGCGGATGCGCGCGAGCGGGCCTCAGGTGGTTTTGGTTTAGGACTTTCAATCACGGCAGAAGCTGTTCGTCTCCACAATGGTCGCGTAAGGGCCGAGAATTGCCCCGGCGGTGGGGCTGCGCGTCGAAGTGAATCTGCCTTTGCACGCGCAACAGCTGAGAGCCGGTCAGTGCTCCATAAAGAGTTAGTAGGATAGCTGGGTGAGATTTCGCTCGAGTTCGCCCGATCACAAGCGGTTGTGCAACGGTTTCACAAACTCCGCCTCTACCCGACAAACTTTGATTTCACCCTGCCACGGTCTTCATCTTTCTGAATACACGCCCCGCAACCCATAAGTCGTTCTCATAACCCGAGGTCTCACGTTCAAAACGTGCCGCCGCAGCCAAGATTTCCTTTCCGTTCAACAAATTGCCGACATCCCACAACTATCCCGAATTGACAATTCGTTAGGTCTGGCATTGGCAGTTCTTGGCTCCCGCATCGAAGGGGCCGGAGTTTCTCTGGTCTCTATGGGGTAGTTGAGTTTCGCTGGTCTGCCATGGTCGAGGCCAAAGTGCGGATGGCGGCTATTTCCAGTGACCTCCGCTCGGTCCTTCAGACGATGCCGCTTTCTCTTTTTCCACAGTACCCCATTCACAGTAAGCAATCTCTTGGGTGGTGAATTGATGGGCAAGCGCCGTATCCTGCTCGTATCTAGCCCCGTAGGATCGCGCCCAGGCGTTCCTCACAAAATCCACACGAGGAGATCGACTATGCCAACGGCCAAAGAACTCAACATCCAACTCGAACATAAGCCAGGTACGCTCGCGAAGTTATGCAAGGCCCTTGCCGACCGAAAAGTGAACATTGTGGCCTTCCAGGCATCGACCGATGAACGCAGGAGTCAAGTACATCTCATAGTGGACAATGCGACAGCGGCAAAAACAGTTTTGGACGCTGAACGATTGACCTACACCGAAAATGATGTGGCACAGGTAGCGTTGCCAAACCGTTCTGGAGAACTGGCGCGTGTTGCCAGTCGGCTTGGCGAAGCCAATATCAACATTAACTATGCCTATGGCGGAGTGGAACCGAGCACGAACACTCCGCTACTATTCTTCGGCGTGGCAGAAGTTGGCCGCGCTGTACAACTACTTGACCAAACGGCGTCTGCTGCAGCGGGCAGATAGCGTCTCATTTATCAATTGCAGGAGATTGAGGCTGAGGCCGCTTCCGGGCGGCCTCCCCCCATACCCAATTTATCGCTCAGTTGGCGGGAATGAGATCAGCGAGATGGCATTGCTGTGAAAGGAGTCGCTATGGGTTGGTGGTACGAACTTCGCGGATCAAACGGCGGCTTGGTCATGTTTGGCACGAGCTACGCGACTGAAGAGGCCGCCCTAAGAGCCGCTGAAACTACGAAGGGAAGGATGTGTAAGCACCGCGCCGATGTACGAATCAAAACTGGCTTTACGTTAGTCAGATCGGCCGACGGCATTCGCCCAGGCCCTCGCTAAAGCGTTGTGGACACAAAACGGCCTTCACCTGACACGGCCCGACGCGAGTGGTTCGGGGCGAGTCGCCGAGGTTTCGGCGTCGCACGGTCTTACATCTTTCGCCACAAACCTCGCAATACGTATAATTTCAGATCCGGACAGAATTTTGGCGAACCACAGGTTATTGTTGTTGCTGCTCGTGCTGAACTTCTTGGAGGTCTTTCAGTCTGGCAGGTCTAGAGCGAACGACCGTAAGTGGTGGGAGTTCCTCGGGTCGGGGCGCATTGGCGGAGGACACTGTCACCGAAACGCTTAGCCTGCTCTCGGCTTCGCCCATGTAGACCCCACGAGTCGGGGGCACGTCGGCATAGTCGCGTCCAATCGCAACGCGGATGTGACGTTCGCCGCCGACGAGATTATTCGTGGGGTCAAATGCAACCCAAGCAAGCCCAGGCAGGAAAGCCTCGACCCATGCGTGCGTAGCTCCATCCTGAGAGCGATCGTTCCATTCGGCGCCATGAGCCAGATAACCACTCACATACCGGCTAGGAATATGAAGCCGGCGCAGCAAGGTGATCATGATGTGAGCGAAATCCTGGCAAACGCCCTGCTGCGTGCGGAGCGCATCGCCAATTGGAGAATAGACGGCCGTCCTGTTGGGCGCGTACTCGAAGGCCTGATACATGGCTTCGTTCAGTCGTAAAAGAAATTCAAAAGGGTTTTCGCCGCGCTGCAACCGAAGCTCGGAAGCGAATCGCTCGAGTGCTTCGGTTGGCTGGGCGTAGTGACTTGGCGCGAGCGTTTCCCAGTAGTCTCCTGTGGCAACCAGTGTGTCCAGGTCTTGCCAACTTCCCGCGTCCGAGGGCTCCGGCGCAGGGGCCTCTTGTATCTCAACCAGCGCCCGCGCTGTGAGGTTTATGGCAGTGTGGCGCCCAGGGATATCGAAGTGGTGCACGCTGTTTCCTAAGAAGTCCCTGTACACCATAACGTTGGCATTGGGGTCGACATCCAGCGAGAAGGTAAGACACCGCTGGCGGCCCTCACTGCGAGGTTCCATCCGCACTTCCATAACACTTTCGCGAATGCCCGGCTGGTAACTAAAGCTGGTAGCGTGCCGAACAGAATAAATCACTCATTGCTCCTGTGGTTCGCGCGGCCGCTCTTCCCCGTTGTCGATTAAGCGGCGAATGAAGACTCTACGGGATAGTCGAAATAAATCTGGTGCACAGCGCCATGCACTTCACCACATTGCCTGCGCACGGTGTTCAGGTAGCCATGTACGCCCTCGGCCATGATCTCCTCAATCGGAGTCAAGCTGAGAGTGGCTCGCAGGCGGCCGGCAAGCCGAACGGGAAGTTCCGCGTTCCGTTTCGTCAAGTCTCCAGCGAGCCGCAGGGCGGTATGTATCTTCTCCGCCGAAAAACGCAGCGAGTGAGGGAACTCCAGGGTCAACAGCAAAAATTCAGCGACGCGCTGTGGACGCAGCTCTGCCGAGTAAGCTTTGCAATAAGCCTCGAACGCATCGCAGGATTTGAGCAAGCCTACCCATTCAAGATATTCCGCGCCGTCGACGCTTTGATCGGGCGGCTCACTCAAACGCTTGAAGTGGGTTCCTACCAAGGCAGCGACGGTCTCCATGCGCTCGACGAAGCGGCCGAGCTGCATGTAATGCCAGCCCTCGCCATGCGTCATGGTCGAATCGGCAATCCCTTGAAAAAGGTATCCCCCCTCTTGCACGGACTGAAAGAACTCGGCGGACTGCAGTACGGACGTCTCCGTCTGAGGGATGTCGATAGTCTGGAGGTAAAGGCGATTGAGGTTCTCCCACATCTCCGAACTGCACTGTTCGCGCACGTGACGCAGATTATCGCGCGCAGCCGCCACACAACAAAAAATGGAGGATGGATTGGAGCGATTGAGTGTTAGCGTGTGGGCTACACTGACGGAGTCTAGTGTTCCAATCAGGAACTCCGGGACTTGCAGTGCTTCGAACACTCGCCGCCACCGTTCCGAGCCAGCCAGGGGCGATTGATCCAGCCCTAACTGCAAATCAACGTCGATGAGGCGCGCGGTATGTTCGGCCCGCTCCAGGTAACGGCTCATCCAATACAAACAGTCGGCAACGCGTGAAAGCATATTCCCTTTGGAGGAAATGATTCGCGAACACCCAGCTATTCGCGGAGCACCCAGGTATCTTTACTTCCGCCGCCCTGAGAGGAGTTGACCACCAGGGAGCCTTGCCTCAAGGCTACGCGCGTAAGGCCGCCGGGCACCAATGTGACGTTTTCCCCGTACAAGAGGTAAGGCCGCAAATCAACGTGGCGTGCCAGCACTTCGCCGTCCAGGTAACAAGGCGCCTGCGACAACGCCAGCGTCGGCTGAGCAATATAATTCCGAGGATCAGCCAAAATTCGGCGGCGAAATTCTTCCTGCTGTTCGGTAGTGCTGTGTGGGCCGATGAGCATGCCATAACCGCCGGACTCGCCCACGGCTTTTACGACCAGCTCTGATAAATGCTCGAGTACGTAGGCTTGATCAGACTTGTCTGACAATAAGTAAGTCTGCACATTGGGCAGGATAGGCTCTTCGCCGAGGTAATAGCGAATGATCGCGGGAACGAAGGCGTAAATCGCCTTATCGTCGGCGACGCCGCTTCCGATAGCATTCGCCAACGTTACATTACCAGCGCGATAGGCATTGAAGAGTCCGGGGACGCCCAGCCTGGATTCGGCGCGAAAACAGAGTGAATCCACAAAATCGTCGTCGACGCGCCGGTAGATGACGTCAACGCGACGGAGACCGGCCGTGGTGCGCGTGTACACGACATTGTCGTGAACCAGCAGGTCGCGCCCCTCGACCAGCTCGATACCCATCTGCTGCGCGAGGAACGTATGTTCAAAGTAAGCCGAATTGAAAATCCCGGGCGTCAGCAACGCGATTTCGGGTTCGTCCCGAACGGGGCAATTGGCCGGAGCCAAAGAACGTAAGGTGGACAACAGGGCTTGAGCGTAATGATCGACGGAGCAGACTCCGTAATCGCGAAAGAGAGTGGGAAATACCCGCTTCAGGACTTTACGATTAGCGAGCATGTAGGAAACGCCACTGGGAACCCGCAGGTTGTCTTCGAGGACCGCAAAACTCCCATCGGGCAGGCGTGCCAGATCGGTGCCACAGAGGCTTACATAAACATCGCGCGGGACGCTGATGCCGCGCATCTCACGGCGAAAGTGGCGGCAACTGTAGACAAGAGCGCCCGGGACGACCCCCGCGGCAAGTATTCTGCCATCATTGTAGATATCTTTGAGGAATAGATTAAAGGCGGTGATGCGCTGAGTTAATCCGGCCTCCACCTTGTGCCACTCGCGGCCGGGAATAATGCGAGGCAACAGGTCGTTGGGGAAAATGCGCTCGGTCCCTTCCTTGTTTCCGTAGACGGTGAAGGTAATTCCCTGATGCAGGAAAGACAGATCCGCGGCCTGTTGGCTCTTGCGGAGCTCTTCCGGTGGCGATTCCAACAAGGTTCGGTAGAGCGCCTGATAGTGCTCGCGAGGCACACCTTGGCGCTCAAACATCTCATCGTATCCGCAGCCAAAACGGTAGTTCAGGAATGGAGGTTTAAGCGATGTCTGAGCTGTCGTGGGGGCTGCTGTCATGAGTGCTCCGACCCCAGTTGCAAGCGGTCCGAGCGCTTCGTGCAGCTGACGGCCAAGACGGCCAAGACGTACCGTGCTGGAGACTCTATGGGCAAGTTGCAGCGCCGTCCAATCGAAATTTTTAATCGCGCCTATAGCTTTTCTGAGTGCACGCCCGTAGCCTTCCTGCGTCACAATTGAATCTAACATAGCGACCGCACCTTGGCTCAAGGCGAAGCCGCTAGTGATGAGGACGGACTGATGCCGATCCGTCTGGGGTCTAACATCAAGTTTGATGTTCCTTCGCCAGTCTCGGTGGTGGCGATGATCAATGTTCCTGCTTCCCGCATGGCGGACCTCGGGGAATCAGATGACTTACGCGTGGAACCTAGCGTGGCGTGACGAGCTTCATTGACACTTTCGGGAATCCCTGCTCCGGATCGTCGTGCCTCCGGGCCTGCTGCGATTAAAAAGTTGACCGTGACTCGAGTGTGCCCGGCTCCGTGAAACTAGGTGCCCGGGAAGCCGGTTCAGGAATGGTCGAGCTATATACAGTAGAAAGAAGGCTTTTTATTTTTGGTGTCTCGCCCCAACCCAATAATCGCCCATCTTGTTTCCTGGGGATATCCATATGCTGATCCGCCTAGGTTTTGACATTCAGTTCGAGATCCCTTCTCCGGTTGCGATGATCGCTCTGTTCCATGTGCATCAGACGCGGAGGGCGGACCTGCGAGAACCCGATGAACCGCGGATCACCCCGACTGTGCCTATCGATGAATATCAGGATTCGTTCGGGAATGTGTGTTCCCGCTTCGTAGCGCCCGCCGGAAAGCTTCAGTTGTACAACTCGACCTTGATCGAGGACTCTGGCGAACCTGATCCCGTAAGTCCCCAAGCGTGCCAGGTACCGGTGCAAGATCTGCCTCCGGAAGTGCTGCGGTATCTGCTGGCCTCCAGGTATTGCGAAGTCGATCGCCTCTTGGACGTTGCTGGAAGCCTGTTCGCCACTTCGCAACCGGGATGGCCGCGCGTCCAGGCGGTGTGTGATTGGGTACAGGCGAACGTTACATTCGGCTACCACTTCGCCAGCCCGACAAAGACGGCTCTGGATGTCTATGCGGATCGTAAGGGCGTCTGCCGCGATTTCCAGCATCTCGCAATCACGTTTTGCCGTTGTTTGAATATCCCTGCCCGCTATGCCACGGGATACCTGGGGGACATCGGGGTTCCTTTTGTTCCGCCGATGGACTTCAGCGCATGGTTTGAGGTTTACCTGCAGGATCGCTGGTGGACATTCGATGCCCGCAACAACAAGCCGCGAATCGGACGAGTGCTGATGGCCACAGGGCGCGACGCGGCGGACGTCGCGATAACAACCTCATTCGGAACCGCTTGGTTGACAAACTTTACGGTCGTGACCGACGAAGTAGTACCGGCGAGCGGGCGGCAATTCAGTAGTTCTCCGGAAACCTTGATCGAACTCCCTCCTGGGCAGTGAATAGCGGGAGGAATGAGCCGACGCGATTGTGCAAGTGCCCGCGCGCCGGACATCGTGCTGAAAAAGACTGCGGTATGTTGAGTGTCGCTTCGCGGCTCCACGCTAGTCGCCACAATGGCTTCTTCTTGTGTCGAGAGTCTGCGCTCAGGCTTTGCCCGATCATTTATGGCCATTCACGTCGCGCTCACCCATAAGACGCACTACCGCTACGATCGCCGGGTTTCTCTCGGACCTCAGGTGGTACGGCTGCGGCCGGCGCCGCACTGCCGCACACCCATCCTGTCGTATTCTCTGAAGGTTCGTCCCGAAAACCACTACATTAACTGGCAGCAGGACCCCCAAAGCAACTTCCTTGCGCGACTGGTGTTCCCGGAGCCGACGACCGAATTCTTCGTGGGGGTAGATCTGGTCGCCGAAATGGGAATCTACAATCCGTTCGACTTCTTCCTGGAGCCTTCCGCTGAACAGTATCCCTTCTCCTACGAAGTAGCCTTGGCCCGCGAACTGCGCCCTTATCTCGAAACCGAACCGGCGGGGCCGAAACTGTCTGAACTCCTGGCAAGAGTGCCGCGCGAAGCACGCGGACGATTGATTTCCTGGTCGGCCTCAATCAGCGCGTGAAAAACGAACTCGGCTACGTGATTCGCATGGAGTCAGGCGTGCAAACCTGCGAGGAAACCTTACGCCTGCGAACCGGTTCATGCCGCGATTCGGCCTGGCTTCTGGTCGAGATCATGCGACATCTGGGACTCGCGTCGCGTTTTGTTTCCGGCTATCTGATTCAGCTCCAGGCGGATGTGAAGCCGCTCGAGGGACGGGGCAGGGCCCACCGCCGATTTTACGGATCTGCATGCATGGGCCGAGGTGTATCTGCCTGGGGCCGGCTGGATCGGATTCGACCCCACGTCCGGGCTGCTTGCCGGC
This sequence comes from uncultured Acidobacteriota bacterium, assembly GCA_963703785.1. Lineage (GTDB taxonomy): Bacteria > Acidobacteriota > Terriglobia > Acidiferrales > UBA7541 > Palsa-189. The sequence continues at coordinate 71,186 of CAVPFR010000033.1, forward strand.
GAAGGTCATATTCCGCTTGCCTGCACTCCGGACGCAAGCAGCGCCGCGCCTATCACTGGCTTGCTCGATCCCTGCAACACGAAATTTGAACACCAGATGACGGTGCAGCGGATTTACGAATCGCCTCGCGTCACGAAGCCCTACCTTGAACGGCAATGGCAAGAAATTGAGGCGCTCGGCCATATGGTGGACGCCAAGTTGCGGGCCGGAGACGTACGGCTGACCATGGGCGGTGAGCCGACTTTCATTTCTCTCGACGACGCCGATGGAGCCGAGTGGACGAGCGACGCACTGGGGCCTGCAAAACGCAAGCTTGCAGTCGAACTGCTGAGCAAGTTGCGCGACCATTTCGCACCCCATGCGCTGCTTCACTACGGACAAGGCAAGTGGTATCCCGGCGAGCTGCTGCCGAGATGGGCGCTCTCCTGCTATTGGCGCAAGGATGGAGTTCCCATCTGGGAGAATGCGCGCCTCATCGCGGAGGATGGCAAAGATTACGGTTATACGAGCGAGGACGCGCGGCGGTTTCTGGAGGCACTGACCCGCCGCCTGCAAGTGGACGCCTCGGCCGCGATGGCGGCGTATGAGGACAGCTTCTACTATCTGTGGAAAGAGCGACGGCTTCCGGTGAACGTGGATCCGCTCGATCCAAAACTCGAAAATCCGATCGAACGAAAGCGTATGGCGCGCATTTTCGAAGAAGGATTGGGTAAGTTGAGCGGCTACGTGCTTCCGCTGCGTCGGATCGCAACCGAGCAGGGTATGCCGCGCTGGACGAGCCAACCCTGGTTTCTCGCGTCGGAACATATATTTCTGATTCCGGGCGATTCGCCGATAGGATACCGTTTGCCGCTCGAATCTCTTCCCTGGACCAAGCCGGAAGACGTTGCTGTATTCCTTCGACCCCGATCCGTTTGCGAAACGGCGACGTGCTTCCCGAAAGGCCGCAACGCAAGCCGGACCTTTTCACCGCGCCGCCCGTGGCTGATGATTGGCAGCCGGCAGCGGAACGCGCGAAGCCGCCGGAGAAAGGTGAGTCTGCGGCATGGGTCGCGCGTCCGGCACTTTGCATACAGCCGCGGGACGGCAAGCTCTTCGTATTCATGCCGCCGGTCGAGTATGTTGCCGACTATTTAGATCTCGTGGCGGCGATCGAAGACACAGCGGCTCATCTCAGCATGCCGGTAATGCTGGAGGGCTACGCACTGCCCTTCGATCCGAGAATCCAGCGTGCTCAAGGTGACCCCGGATCCGGGCGTGATCGAAGTAAACATCCATCCGGCGGAATCCTGGGACGAGCTGGTGCGAACCACCCAGGCGATCTACGCCCTTGCGCGCGAGACCCGCCTGGGCACGGAGAAATTCATGCTGGATGGACGGCACTCCGGCACCGGAGGCGGCAACCACATCGTGATCGGCGGCCCTACTCCCGCGGACAGCGCCTTTTTACGCCGCCCCGATCTGTTGCGAAGCTTGGTTGGTTACTGGCACAATCATCCTTCGCTGTCGTACCTGTTCTCGGGCATGTTTATCGGACCTACCAGCCAGCATCCCCGTGTGGATGAGGCGCGTACCGATTCCATCTACGAGCTGGAAATTGCGTTCGACCAGATTCCGGACAAGGGTTCGCCCGAGCGTCTCGCCGTGGCTGGTCGACCGCGTCTTCCGGCACCTTCTAACCGATATGTCCGGCAATACGCACCGTGCCGAGTTCTGCATCGACAAGCTCTATTCGCCCGACGCTTCCGAATCGCGGCTTGGCCTGGTGGAATTGCGGGCATTCGAAATGCCTCCACACGCACGCATGAGTCTCACCCAACAACTGCTCGTGCGGGCGCTGATCGCGCATTTCTGGCAAACTCCTTACCGCCGCAAGCTCGTGTGGTGGGGAACCACGCCTGCATGACCGCTTCATGCTCCCGCACTTCGTTCAACTCGACTGGGAAGATGTGATGGCAGACCTGCGCGAAGCCGGCTACGCGTTTCAGAGGGAATGGTTCGCGCCGCACTTCGAGTTTCGATTTCCAGTAATCGGTTCGGTGACCAGGCGCGGCATATGCGCTGGAGTTGCGGCACGCCCTGGAGCCGTGGCACGTGTTGGGAGAAGAAGCCTCCGGCGGCATCACCGTACGCAATGTGGACTCGTCCGTGGAGCGATTGCAGGTGAAGGTGTCGGGAATGATCGATTCGCGCTTCACGGTCTTGTGCAATGGCCGTCCGGTACCGCTGCATTCCACCGGCGAGGAGGGCGAATTCGTGGCTGGCGTGCGTTACCGCGCATGGCAGCCGCCATCGTGCCTGCATCCGAACATCCCGGTGCACACGCCCCTGGTGTTTGATATCGTGGACACATGGTCGGGACGTTCGATCGGGGGTTGCACATATCATGTCACGCATCCTGGTGGACTAGCCCACGAGCAGTTTCCCGTTAATGCCTTCGAAGCGGAGAGCCGGCGTCTGGCCCGATTCAGCGATATCGGGCACACGCCGGGAGACATGGCCATCCCCAGCGAAGAACGCAATCCCGCGTTCCCGTTGACCCTGGATTTGCGGCGGACACCGTGAGATCCCCGCACGGTTCGGCAAGCCGCCAGCTGACGCGCGAATGAACATTTCCGCAGACACGGCGAACGGGCCGCTCCTGAGCGCCGGTTATCCGCAGACGCCGGCGTTTATGACGAGATGTCCGCTGCGCCCGGCGTTCTTCGTCCGCACTGGGATGAATTCATCAATTCCTTGTCCGCGCTTGGGCGCGCAAGAATTGGCTCGCCGCTGGCAAACGGCGAGGCAGCGAATTCGGGAAAACGGCGTCACCTACAACGTCTATGGCGATCCGTTGGGCATGGATCGGCCGTGGAACCTTGATGCCATTCCGCTGATGATTCCTCCGTCGGAATGGAGCGCAGCTGGAAGCAGGCCTGATCCAGCGCGCGCGGCTGCTGAACCTGATTCTGGCCGATCTTTACGGCCCGCAAAAGTTGCTTCACGGCGGCCAGATTCCGCCGGCGCTCGTATTCGCGAACCCGGGCTTCTGGCGACCGTGCCATGGCGTAACTGTACCGGGCAACACATATCTGCACTTGCTCGCGGTGGATCTGGCGCGCGGGCCGGATGGCGAATGGTGGGTGATTTCCGACCGCACGCAGGCGCCTTCGGGCGCAGGCTACTCGCTCGAGAATCGCATCGTAATGGCGGAAACGTTTCCGGACTTGTTCCGCGAGTTCCAGGTCAAGCGGCTCGCTTCCTTCTTCCGCTCCTTTCGCGAAACGTCTGCTCCGTCTCTCGCCCGAAACCGCGACAATCCGCGCGTGGTGCTGCTGACGCCCGGACCATTCAACGAGACCTACTTCGAGCATTCCTATCTCGCGCGCTATCTCGGCTTCACGCTGGTTCAGGGCGGCGATCTCACGGTGCGCGATAACCGCGTATTTCTGAAAACTCTCGAAGGACTTGAAGCAAGTGGACGTGATTCTGCGGCGGGTGGACGATGGCTTCTGCGACCCGATCGAATTGCGTTCGGATTCTTATCTTGGCGTGGCCGGGCTGGTGGAAGCGGTGCGCGCGGGCAACGTTGCCGTGGCGAATGCGCTGGGCAGCGGCCTGATCGAAACGTCCGCTTTCATGCCATTTTTCCCGGCCTCAGCCGGCGAATGCTGGGAGAGGAACTGAAGCTCCCCGTCGGCCGCGACGTGGTGGTGCGGACAGCCGCGACGCGCTCAGCTACGTGCTCGATAATCTGGATCATCTGGTGATCAAGCCCGCGTTTCCCTCCAAGGGCATGGAGCCTGTTTTTGGCGGGAAGCTTGCCGGTGACGAGCGGTCGCGGCTGATCGAGCGAATAAAAGGCACGCCCGCACGAATTTGCCGGACAGGAATTGCTGAGCCTGTCCACGGCACCCGGTCTGGTCGGAAGAAAATGGTCTCACGCCTAGGCGCGTTGTTCTGCGCGTGTATCTCGCCGCGGAGGGCGATTCGTGGATCGTAATTCCCGGTGGTCTGGCGCGCGTTTCGCTCATCGATCGATACGCCGGTCGTCTCCATGCAGCGTGGCGGCGGGAGCAAGGACACATGGGTTCTTTCGGACGGCCCCGTGGACACCTTCAGTTTGCAGCGTCCGCGCGATCGTGCCCGGTGGACTTGAGTCGCGGGTCTGTCAGCGACCTGCCCAGCCGCGCCGCAGACCACCTTTTCTGGCTTGGCCGCTACGCCGAACGCAGCGAGCATCTGGCCCGCGTACTTCGATGCATTCTGATCCGTCTCACCGGAGAGTCGGGAGTGGCGGCCGAGTCCGAATGGGAATCTCTGACTGAAGATGTACGATTGTCTGCAGTCTCCCCACGCCCGGCTTTCGAAGGATGAACCCGAAGCCGCATCCCGATCAGCAGCGTGATTTGGAAAAGGAGATTCTCTCGCGGATTTTTGAAGAACAGCGCAGCGATAGCCTCACCGCGATTTTGAATCGTGCTGGACGTTCCGCGGCGCAGGTGCGGGACCGGCTTTCGAGCGATCTGCTGCGAATTGTGAACCAGTTTAGCTCCGTTTCCCGTGCCGCTGACGATTCTGCATGGGGATATGTTTCGGTGGGAGATGCGCTAACCGTGCTCAATGGCTGCATCGGAACCCTTGCCGCTCTGCGCGGAATCGAAGTTGAGAATATGACGCGAGGTCCCGGCTGGCATTTTCTCAGCATCGGGAGACGCATTGAGCGCTCCATCCATCTGGTGGAACTTTTCCGCAAGATCATTGTGCCGCTAAGCCTCCAGACATGGCCCGCGCTGGAGATGCTGCTTGAAGTGACCGACAATTCGATTGCTTACCGGTCGCGATACTTCACCATTCTGCAACCCGCGCCCGTGCTCGATCTTCTGATGAACGAAGAAGTGAATCCGAGATCCCTTGCCTTTCAGGCAAAAGATCTCTTCGAGCATTGCCGTAGTTTGTCCCGAATGCCAGCCGGGGCCGGATGGCCATTTATCAAACAAAAGTGTCTGGAAGATGCGGCACTAGACCTATTTCGTTCGGATGTTCGCGTGCTTTGCGAACCGGGAGCGTCAGGCTCTCGCGAACGGCTGGACGCACTCCTCGAAGAATTGGAGGGAGCTTTGCCATCCTTGTCGAATGCCGTCACCCATTCTTACTTCAGCCATGTCGAGACGGAGCGGATCGCATGATCTATCGAGTGCGGCACAGAACCACATACGACTACAAGGACCCAGTGTCTGTGTCGCATCATTTGGTACGCCTCACTCCTCGCGATCTCCCGGGACAGGCGTGCTATAAAACTCAGATATCCGTGCTGCCTGCGCCCCATATCACCGCCACTCACAACGACTATTTTGGCAATACCCAGATGTTCTTCACCCTGGAAGAACCGCATGACGGCCTGATCGTGGAGGCGAGCAGCGAATTGGAAGTCCGCAGCGTCAAGCGGCCGGATTTTTCTGGATCTCCGCCGTGGGAGACAGTTGTGGGGTCGTTGGTTAGCGACCATAGCGAGGAGGGGTTAGACGCCTACCAGTTTGTCTTCGGTTCACAGCGAGTGACAGCAAGTCGGGAACTTGCCGACTACGCGCGCGACGCGTTTCCCGCAGGTCGTCCATTGCTGGAGGCGATTCTCGATCTCATGCGAAAAATACACCGGGATTTCCAATTCGATAAGAAGGCTACCGAGGTCACCACCCCAGTCCAGGTGTTCTTCCAAAAGCGCCGCGGCGTATGCCAGGACTTCGCTCATTTGCAAATTGCTTGCGTACGATCGCTGGGTCTGCCTGCCCGTTACGTCAGCGGCTATCTGCGAACGCTCCCGCCGCCTGGCCGGCCGCGTTTAGTGGGCGCCGATGCTTCACATGCCTGGTGTTCGGCGTGGTGTCCAGGCGCCGGGTGGGTCGATTTCGATCCCACGAACAATTGCGTACCCGAGGACGGTCACATCACGGTGGCATGGGGGAGGGACTATAGCGACGTCAGTCCCATCCACGGTGTTCTTCTGGGCGGTGCGAAGCATACATTGGACGTGGGAGTGGATGTGATGCCGATTCAATAGGGGGCGAGAATCTTATGTGTGTCGCTCGCCAAACTCCATCCCTCAGAAGTTGTGCAAGTCACTGCGCGTGACCCTGGCGCAAACTCCAGCGTATGCCTGGTCGAAGCGCGAACGGAACAAGATCGAGGCTCCGTTCTCAGAACTGAAGTTACGTGTGGGATTGCGTCGCCTGCGTTTGCGGCGGCTCTGGAACGTCTCTGAGCAATTCTACTTAGCGGCCACTGCCCAAAATCTCAAGCGGCTAGTTCGGTTCCTCTCACAACACGGATCTGCGCCGATTCCATGTTACAGCTGACTGGAAGCGAAACCAAAAAGGGTGAGGCTCAGATTTAGAGCAAAGAGGAAACTAAATCCCGGCCCTAGGCTCTTTCTTTTCCGCGACTTTTTCAACAGAATCAGCTGTTCTGGGCGCCTCGTTAGGGGTGATTGCCGTCTGTCGGATCAGAGCGGGTTTATACGCTCAGATGCGCGCGCACCACTTCATCTGTCAATTCGGTAATCGCTCCCGAAGCGACTCGTCGCCCATTGGAGAGTATGCAGAACTCGCTCGCTACGCGACGCGCGAACGGCAGCTTCTGTTCGACTAGAAGCACGGTCAATCCCAGCTCCTTGTTCAGCTGGAGGATGATATTGCCAATTTCGTGGACGATATTTGGCTGAATCCCTTCGGTAGGCTCATCGAGAATCAGTAACTTCGGCTCGAGGACGAGCGCCCGCCCGATCGCGAGTTGCTGTTGCATCCCGCCGGAAAGATCACCCCCGCGCCGCTTCAGCATTTGCTTCAGAACGGGGAATAAATCGAAGATGTGCGGCGGAATAGCCCGGGCGCCGTTCTTGCGCACTCCCAGGCCAACACTCAGGTTTTCCTCTACTGTCAGATGCGAAAAGATCTCACGCCCCTGTGGCACGTACCCAATGCCAACCCTGGCCCTCTCCTCAGGTGGACGTTTTAGCAAATCGATCTCGTCAAAGGTAATGCTTCCCGAAGTTGGCGGCAGCAGGCCCATGATGCACTTAAGAAGTGTCGTCTTACCCATACCATTTCGGCCCATCAGGCACATAAGCGACCCGGGGGGGACGCAAAGATCGACATCCCATAGAGTGTGACTGCCGCCATAGAACTGATTGAACGCTTTGATCGACAGCACCCTTACGCTCCAAGGTAAACGTCTATGACGCGCGGATCCTTCTGGACCTCGTTCATGTCGCCTTCGGCAAGCACGCGTCCTTCATGCAGCACTGTCACCCTCTTTGCGATGGAACGGACAAAATCCATGTCGTGCTCGACGACCACTACCGAGTGCTCGCCCTCAAGCGATTGAAGAAGCTTGGCCGTGCGCTCGATCTCTTGCGGGGTCATGCCCGCAACCGGCTCGTCAACCAGGAGTAATTCAGGATCTTGCATAAGCAGCATGCCGATCTCCAGCCATTGCTTCTGGCCATGAGAGAGTATGCTTGCCGGCAGATGGTGTTGCTCCGCAAGACCGATGACGTCGAGGACCTCGTCGATTCTATCTTGTTGCGCGGCTGTTCTACGGGCAAACAACATCTTCCAGAAAGACTTGTCGCCAGCCAGGGCAAGCTCAAGATTTTCGACCACCGTCAGTTGTTCAAATACCGTCGGTTTCTGAAATTTCCGCCCGATCCCCGCATGCGCGATTTCCGGCTCGGAAAGCGTTAGCAAATTCACTTTGTCGCCAAACCATGCCGCTCCCGAATCCGGACGCGTTTTTCCGGTGATAACGTCCATCATGGTGGTTTTGCCCGCGCCGTTCGGTCCGATGACGCAGCGCAGCTCTCCTGGCTCAACCTGTAGCGTGAGCTCGTTGAGCGCCTTGAAACCGTCAAAGCTCACCGTTAGCTGCTCGATACGGAGGACCTTGCCGCGAACGCTCATTTTCTCGATGGCTGCGGGCGATCCACTTGAATTCGCAGCCGCTCCATTTGTTTTTTATGTGCTCGTGCCCGATCCGGCAGCAGGCCAATGATCCCGCGCGGCAGAAACAGCGTCACCAGGATGAAGAGCGCGCCAAGGGCGTAGTACCACGCTTCGGGAAGCGCGGTCGTGAAGTAGGTTTTGGCGTAGTTCACCAGCATGGCCCCGGCGGCCGCGCCATAGAGCGTCCCCCGTCCTCCTACAGCCACCCAGATGACGACTTCAATTGAATTGATCGGGGAAAACTCACTGGGATTGATGATGCCAATCTGCGGAACGTAAAGCGCGCCAGCGATACCGGCGAGAACAGCTGAAAACACGAAAATCCATAGCTTGTACGATTCCACGCGATAACCGAGAAAGCGCGTCCGGCTCTCCGCGTCACGGATCGCGCGGATCACCCGCCCTGCGCGGGAGGAGACAATCATGCGGCACAGCAGGTAGCTGACTGCGAGCATGAATGCGGTGATCACCAAAAGGACAACGTGAACACGATCAGAGTCCAGACGGAAACCCAAGATGTCCTTGAAATCCGTGAACCCGTTATTACCGCCAAAGCCCATGTTGTTGCGGAAGAATGCAAGCATCCAGGCGTAGGTGAGCGCTTGGGTAATGATTGAGAAATACACGCCAGTGACGCGCGATCGGAAGGCAAACCATCCGAACGCCAACGCCAGCAAACCCGGCGCGAGCACAATCATGATGAGAGCAAACCAGAAATGGTTGAAGCCATACCAAAACCATGGCAGCGACTTCCAGTTGAGGAAGACCATGAAGTCGGGCAGCACAGGATTGCCGTACACACCTCTCGGGCCGATTTCACGCATCAGATACATACCAATGGCGTAACCCCCCAACGAAAAGAAGGCCGCGTGCCCAAGGCTCAAGATCCCGCAGTACCCCCAGATCAAATCGACGGAAAGCGCCAGCAGCGCATAGCAGAGGTATTTGCCAATCAACGTGAGTCCGTAAGTGGAAAGGTGAAGGGGCGATGACGGGGAGACAACCAGATTGAGGATCGGCACCACGACAGCGATGAGGGCGAGGGCCCCCAGAAACCACGGGGTACCGGAATCCTGCCGTGCGCTGACCCATATGGTGTATCGGCGCATGTGACTACTGGTTTTCCGAGGCTCGGCCGGTTGGCGGGAACAGGCCGCGGGGGCGGATCTGAATGAACAGAATCAGTGCTACAAGCACAAAAATCTTCGCTAGCACCGCTCCATAATAAGGCTCGAGGAGTTCGTCGACGACGCCCATGGACATGCCGCCAGTCAACGAGCCCCATAGATTCCCAACTCCGCCGAAGACGACGACCAAAAACGAGTCGATGATGTAATTCTGCCCGAGGTTCGGACCTACGTTGGTCAGTTGACTTAGGGCGACACCCGCAATGCCGGCAATTCCCGAACCGAGCCCGAAAGTTATAGCGTCAACCCATTCGCTGCGGATGCCCATCGCCTTAGCCATGGCACGGTTCTGCGAAACGGCCCTGATTTCGAGACCGATCCGCGTGTACTTCAGAACGACGAGAAGCGCCGCGAAAACAAGGAGAGTGAAGATCACAATATAGAGACGATTGTAGGTAATCGAGAGCGCATCGTTCAACTGCAGTGTGCCGCTCATCCAAGCGGGCGTCTCGACAGATCGGTTCAGCGCCGTAAATATTGAACGAACCAGCTGTTGTAGGATGAGACTGACACCAAACGTGGCGAGCAGGGTCTCCAAGGGCCGACCGTAAAGAAAACGGATTATCGTTCGCTCGATCAGCACGCCAGCCAGTGCTGCAACCAGGAATGCGGCCGGAATGGCCACCAGGATGGAGATGCCGGTGCGTCCGGGCATGGCCACCTGGACAACGTAGGTGGTGTAGGCGCCAAGCATCATCAACTCGCCGTGCGCCATGTTGATGACTCCCATGACGCCAAACGTAATCGCGAGGCCGATGGCAATCAGCACCAGCACAGATCCGAGACTCAGTCCAAAAAACAAGGTTTGGATGCCCGAATAGAACGTACGCTGCCGATTGATGGACTTCACCGCAGTGGCGGCGGCCTGCCGCACGTGCTCATCGCTTTCGACGAAGCTGCCGTCAGAGGATTTCTCGAGCAAAGCCTCCAGCTTGTTCAGCACATCCTGGCGAAGACTATAGCGGAGCGTCGAGATAGCGGCGAGACGCGCCTGCGTATCCGAACCGTCCAACGCAGCGAGAGCAAGGCCGATGCCGATTTCCTTTTTAACTCCGGAGTTCGCTTCGACGCTACTGCGTTCGCGCAATAGCTGAACGTTGCCCTCGTCCAAGTCTTGCTCCATGTCTCGCACGGCGTCCAAACGGACGGATGCGTCCGCGCTCGACAACTTGAAGCGAGCAAGCGTCGTCTGCAAAATGCGCCGCAAATGGTTATTCGTGAGGATTTTGCTTAAGTCATCGGAAGAGGCGGAGCCTGCCCCTTTCAGAGTAAGCGGATCGATCAGATCGAGCGTGGACGAATCCTCTTCACCCGGTTTGATGAGGAAAATCTTCTGATCCTGGTTACGGAAATAAAGACGATCCTCCGCGAGGGCCGTGAGAACGGCCGCCGCATTCGGATGACCGCTCTCGGCCAGCCGCTCAACGATTTTGTCTTTATCGTCGAACGTGGCGTCGCGCAGCTCTCCGAGCGTCGCCAGGAATGTCGTATCGCTCGGCGACTGCGCATATCCCGGACTAGCACTCCGGCTGGCGAGCAGCAGCGCCAAAAAGAGCCACTGCGCGCCAGCCCGGAGAAGACGTCTCTTCACTTGTAGTTCTGGCCCGAACACTGCTTGGTTGCTTTATTGTAGTTACCGCACTTCAGGGTTACCCAGTCTGCCACCACGTTCGCATCCTCTGGGAGATAACGGGACCACGCTTCGCCCGGAATCGCGCCGTTGCTTTTCCAAACCACGTCGAACTGTCCATCGGCGCGTACCTCGCCGATAAAAACTGGTTTGGTAATATGATGGTTCGGCAAGACTTTGGCCAGAGTACCAGTGAGGTTCGGCGTTTCCAGGCCCGGCAGCACGGCAATTACCTTTTCCGGGTCCGTTGTTCCGGCCTTTTGCACCGCCTTCACCCACAAATTGAAGCCGATGTAGCTCGCTTCCATGGGATCGTTGGTGGTCCGCTTGGGGTTTTTGATGAACGCATGCCACCTTTGGATGAACGCTTTGTTCTCCGGCGTGTTGATGCTTTCGAAATAGTTCCAGGCTGCGAGGTGGCCAACGAGGGGTTTGGCGTCCAGGCCCGAAAGTTCTTCTTCGCCGACCGAGAAAGCAACAACGGGAATGTCCTGCGCCGAGATTTTCTGGTTGCCCAGCTCTTTATAGAACGGAACGTTGGCATCACCATTAATCGTCGAGACAACCGCAGTCTTCTTTCCGGCAGAGCCGAACTTCTTGATCGCGGCAACCCGCGCCTGCCAGTCGGAATACCCGAACGGCGTGTAGTTGATCGAAATATCCTCGTGCTTCACACCTTTGGACAGTAGGTAAGCCTCAAGGATCTTGTTCGTTGTGCGTGGGTAGACATAGTCCGTACCTTCGAGCACCCACCGTTTCACACCCACTTCGTTCATTAGGTATTCTACTGCGGGAATGGCCTGCTGGTTCGGCGCCGCCCCGGTGTAGATGACGTTCTTGGACGATTCTTCTCCTTCGTACTGAACGGGATAAAAAAGCAAGCCGTCATCCTTTTCGAAAACGGGCAACACCGATTTTCTGGAGACCGAGGTCCAGCACCCGAAGACCACGGCGACTTTGTCCTTTTCCAACAATTCCGCCGCCTTCTCGGCGAACAGCGGCCAATCGGACGCCGGATCGACGACGACGGCCTCGAGTTTCTTGCCAAGCAATCCGCCTTTCTTGTTTTGCTCCTCGATCATCATCAGGTCCGTATCCTTCAGTGTCGTCTCGCTGATGGCCATCGTGCCCGAAAGAGAGTGCAGGATGCCCACCTTGATGGTGTCCTGAGCCTTGGCCCTCCCGGAGAAGGCCATTCCCGTGGCAACCAGCAAAACCGCGATCAGCATGCGGTTGTATGCCGGTGGTCCTCCCGGTGAATTTACAGCGATAAGCCTGGTGATGCGTTTCATGGGTTCCTCCTTGAGTTTGCTAGCGAATATCCTTGGAAATCTGGAACTGCAGGCCGATGCCGGCCTCAAAGAAATCGCTGTTGACTGCGTTGAAACGGGTGTCCTTGAAGAAGCTCATCAAGCGCGCGTCGAACTGCTTGATAATGTAGTCGAAGTCCACTTCCGTGGTTTTCTGCTGATAGCTCGGGTGCCGTACCAGCGGAGTTATGAGCCCATCGGTGAACTCGGCCCCCGCGTACTTGCCGAGAAGCTCGAACTTGCCCACGCCCACTTGTTTGGGAATGAGGAAGGATGCAAGCAAATACGCCCCTTCGCTCTTGACGTAGTTCGCGCTGTATCCTCCGAACCCGTTGTAACGGGAAAACTCGCTCTCTATCGTGAAGGCCCCGCCGCCCCTCACCTTCCTCTCCATGAGGAAGTCGGCAGTGGTCGCCGTCTTATTGGTCTGCACCTGAGTTGCCACGCCTAGAGCGAGGAGGTTTTTATCCCCGTAGTAAGTACTGTTGAGGTAATAGCCGCCCTCGGGATCCCAGAAATCGAGTTGAACGCGGCCGGCAAAGATGACATCCGAATTCCCGTCTACGGAACCTCCGTCGAATGCGCCCGCCGATACTTTTATTTTGGCTATCCCCGCTTTGAAGTCGCCCCAATACGCTGCGCCATTGTCGCGGCCTTGAAAGACAGCTGCATAGCCGTCCTGGATGCCATCCGTATATACGGACCACTCGTTGGAGTAGAACGGGCCAGTGAAGTTGTCGCGGTCGCTCGGTGGAAGAAAACGGCCGAACCAGACGTTGAACCCGGGCGATATGTGGAACTGCCCCACCGCGTCCAATATGCCCATGCTGTTGGTTGTGGAGTTGTAGTCCGTGTTGAACATAACGCTGATATTGGGAGTGATCGTTCCGCTCAAATAAATACGAGCGTGGCCGAGCGCGAACTGATTGAGATCATTTCCGCCAGTGGGATCGACGTTCTGATAGCTGGTTTGTATTCCGACCCCGACGTTCGCGGAGGGCGTAAACGTCTGCGCCCATAGCGGTGATGCGACGAGTATCAGGAACGCAGCCAGCCAAGCGGGCGAACATCGTCCTGGCGCGAGGGTTCGTAGAGCTCGAACACACAGCGTCTTGACTCCTGGCGACACCTCTATTGCTCTGGCGGACATAGCAGTCCTCATTTCGATGTGAATTTGTCACTTCTACTTACTGCAACTGAACTGTGGCACAGCACCGGCCTGCGAAAATTAGCCGCCGAAGTAACTCCAGACCGGTTCTACGAAAAGGGGAGTCGCGTAAGACAAATTCACCTGAGGCCTAATAGAAAAGTAGCCCGCCGGCATAACCGGCAATGCGATCGCGACTGGGCGGAATTGCTTTACGGGTCTATGCGAATATTCCATTAAAAATTCGCTACTCTCAAATGACACGAGCAAAGTAGCGCAACACGGCTCCCAGCCAAAACGCAAAGTTGCGATGGACCAAATCACATTTATTGATTTTTAGTGGAGTCGCTATGAGATTTACCTTTTAGGAGGAGCGAATCGAGCCAACGAGCGGACCGAGGGCGCCTATTTCAAAACGCTGTGGTGTATTGCTTACTCATTGGATAAACTGCGGTCCGTTGCACAGTCATCGTCATGCATTTAACGCCCAGAGAAATCGAGAAGCTTATCATCGCTGCCGCAGCGGATTTGGCGCGTAAGCGCCGTGCCCGAGGCCTGAAGCTGAATCATCCTGAATCTGTGGCATTGATCACTGCCGAGATTTTGGAAGGCATTCGAGATGGTAAATCTGTCTCCGAACTAATGGAGTACGGCGCTACAATTCTGCGCCGCGAAGATGTGATGGAAGGCGTGCCGGAGATGATAGCGGATGTTCAAGTAGAGGGAACTTTCCCCGACGGTACCAAGCTCGTGACCGTACATAATCCTATTCGTTAGCTTAATCGGAAGGCAGGTGACGACCGATGATTCCAGGTGAGTATCTTCTCGCGGCGAATCCCGTGGTAGCCAATGCCGGCCGCCGTACTACAGAACTTGAGGTAGCCAACGCCGGCGACCGCCCTATCCAGGTCGGTTCGCATTTTCATTTCTTCGAGGTTAATCGGAGCTTGCGTTTCGATCGATCGCGAGCTTTCGGAATGCGGCTCAACATCCCCGCGGGAACGGCTGTCCGCTTTGAGCCTGGCGATGACAAGAAAGTGGTGCTGGTGGAGTTGGGCGGCGACGCGAAGGTATTTGGCCTGAACGGACTCACCAACGGTCCAGCGGGTCAGTCCATTGAACAAGGCCCGCGAAGGAAGGCGGCATGTGAAGCTGCCAGATCGCAAGGCTTTGAGGGGAGCTAACCAGCGTGGCCCTTGAGATCCCGCGCAGGCAATACGCCAGCCTTTATGGACCCACGACGGGCGATCGCATTCGGTTGGCGGACACCGAACTCCTGATCGAAATCGAACGCGACCTCACGACCCCGGGTGACGAAGCTAAATTTGGTGGCGGCAAGGTGCTGCGAGACGGCATGGGCCAGTCTGCCTCAGCGACCTCGCAGGCTGGCGCCCTCGATGTTGTGATCACCAATGCCGTGATCGTGGACCATTGGGGAATTGTGAAGGCGGACATAGGAATCCGCGGCGGACGGATCGTAGCCATCGGCAAGGCGGGCAATCCAGACATAATGAACGGTGTCACTCCAGGAATGATTGTCGGTGCAGGCACTGAAGCGATTGCCGGGGAAGGAAAAATCGTTACCGCGGGCGGCATTGATGCACACGTTCACTTTATTTGCCCGCAACTTGTCTGGGCCGCCCTGTCTGCAGGTCTGACCACGCTGATCGGCGGCGGCACGGGGCCAGCGACGGGAACCAATGCCACAACCTGTACACCCGGACCCTGGAACATTCATCGCATGCTCCAGTCCAGCGAGGGCTTTCCTGTCAATCTCGGATTTCTCGGTAAAGGAAATGCTTCGTTTCCTGAACCGTTGCGCGAGCAGATCCTGGCCGGCGCGATAGGTCTCAAACTCCACGAAGATTGGGGAACGACGCCTGCTGCTATTGATTGCGCGCTGTCTGTCGCCGATGAACTCGATGTTCAGGTAGCGATTCACACGGACACGCTCAACGAAGCAGGCTTCGTTCAAGATACAATTCGTGCGTTCAAGGGCCGCACCATTCATACGTATCACACAGAGGGCGCCGGCGGTGGACACGCGCCCGACATCATTCGCGTGTGCGGCGAGCCAAACTGCCTTCCGTCATCGACCAATCCGACCATGCCGTTCACGGTGAACACTCTCGACGAGCACCTGGACATGCTGATGGTCTGCCATCATCTCAGTCCTTCCATCCCGGAAGACGTGGCGTTCGCCGAATCGCGCATACGCGCCGAAACCATCGCGGCGGAAGATGTTCTACATGACTTGGGCGCCATCAGCATGATGTCTTCGGATTCTCAGGCCATGGGTCGGATCGGAGAGGTGATCATCAGGACCTGGCAGACCGCCGACAAAATGAAGCGGCAAAGAGGAGCGATGCCTGGAGAGAAGACAGGCAGCGATAACCTCCGGGTGCGGCGCTATGTGGCCAAGTTCACCATCAACCCTGCCATTGCGCACGGGATCGCTCACGAAATCGGTTCCATCGAAACTGGCAAGTTCGCCGATTTGGTTCTTTGGCAACCGGCATTCTTCGGGGTAAAGCCCGAACTCGTAATCAAGGGCGGAATGATCGCGTGGTCCGCCATGGGCGATGCCAACGCTTCGATCCCCACGCCGCAGCCCGTCCTCTTCCGGCCAATGTTCGGCAGCTACGGCGCAGCATTGCATCGCACGTCCCTTATATTTTTGTCCGCAGCCGCGATGGATGCGGGTGTCCCTGCCAGCTTGGGCTTAAAAAAGCTTCCGGTTGCAGTGAAGAACTGCCGCAGGATTTCCAAGCGGGACATGGTCAACAACGACGCTTTGCCTCGCATGGAAGTGGACCCGGAAACATATGAGGTACGCGCGGACGGTGAACTCCTGACGTGCGAGCCGGCGACTATTTTACCGATGGCGCAGCGCTATTTCCTGTTTTGAGTGGCGAGACCTTTGAGACTTTTTCCAGCCCGGCCGGCGATCGTTGTGGATACGTTACCTATAAATGTTAGCCGTGAGGATTTAAACGGCAAAGAGATTGACAGGCTCTTGCTGACGTGGGAGCAGCGTCGCTGGATGCGTGGCCGTTTCACCACGGAAAGTGGACGCGAAATTGGCGTCGCGCTTCCGACGGGAGTGCAAATCGAGCCCGGTCAAATAATGTGGATCGGACCAGACTGGTACTTGACTATGGGGGCCGCGAGCGAACCCCTTTTAGCTATTCATGCCCGTGACCAGCAAGAGGCGATCCGGATCGCCTTCGAAATTGGAAACTTGCACTTTCCTTTGGCAGTCGCCGGAGAAAGGCTGCTCGTGCCGGACGATTCTGCAATGTCCCAATTGCTCGCCCGAATCGGCGCGCGCTGGGAGAAATGCAGCTTTGCCTTCCAACCGATTGGAAAGGGCAGCCCACATGAACGGTGAGGCTTTCCTCGGCCTTCTGCAATTCAGCGACGGCTTGTTCCCCGCAGGCTCGTATGCACATTCCTTCGGGCTTGAAACCTACGCTGCGGACGGAAAAATTCGCGACGCCGAGGGCGTCGAGCGGTTCCTGCTTTCATACCTAGAGGGTTCTGTCGCACCGACGGATGCTGTCGCGGCGCTCGCTTCGCGAAAAGCAGCCGCTCTCTCTAATCGCGCGGCGAGCGTGGAAGAGTGTTCCGTCATCGACCACCGCCTGGATGCTATGAAGCCGGCAAGTGAACTGCGCGATGCCAGCCGCCAGATGGGGAGACAGGTATTGCGGATTGCGGCCAATCTGGGCGGGCCTTTCGCGTCTCATGGATTGGCGGCTGACTTGTTTGACGCGGTTGAGAAAGGACAAACGCCCGGGCATCACGCGATGGCTTTCGGCGTGGTCGGCGCCGCACTTGGATGGCCTGAAACCGAAATGGCTCGTGCCTATCTTTATTCCAGCTGCGCTGGACTGGTTTCTGCTTCATTGCGATTATTGTCACTGGGGCAGCTAGCCGGGCAGCGAATTCTTTGGGCCGTGGCGCCATCCATCGCGCGGCTGGCCGAGGAAGTCCAAGGCAAGGATTTGGCTGATATTTGGAGTTTCGCCCCGGGAATTGAAATTGCCGCCATGCGCCACGAGAGTCTCGACGCAAGGTTGTTCCGATCGTGATTCCCAAACCCCTCAAAATTGGGATTGGGGGCCCGGTGGGATCGGGTAAGACTGCCCTCGTCGAGGCACTGTGCACGCGTTTTCGGCTTAGCAAAAATATCGCTGTCATCACCAATGATATTTACACGCGCGAGGATGCGGAATTCCTGGTGCGCCGCCAGGCGCTTCCTCCGGACCGGATCATCGGCGTGGAGACGGGTGGATGTCCTCATACCGCGATCCGCGAAGACGCTTCGGTCAACCTCGAAGCTTGCGCGGTGCTGCAGCGGCGCTTTCCGGATCTTGACTTGCTTCTGATCGAGAGCGGCGGCGACAACTTGGCCGCAACGTTCAGTCCGGAACTCGTGGACGCCACGATTTACGTCATCGATGTGGCCGAGGGCGACAAGATTCCGCGAAAAGGCGGGCCGGGAATTATCAACTCCGGACTTCTGGTCATCAACAAGATCGACCTGGCCCCTTATGTGGGCGCAAGCCTGGAAATCATGGAGCGAGACACCACAAATATTCGCCGGGGAAAACCTCACGTCTTCACCAACCTCAAAGATGGCACCGGAATGGACGCCGTCACCGAGTGGATTCGCCGCACGCTCCTGTTCGAATCCTGAACGGGTAGGGCGCGACGGCTTCCTTGGCTTGCGATTCGAGCGGCGGCTCGGAAAAACAACTCTTGCGCAGTGCCGCTTCAGGCTCCCTTTGCAAGCGCTCACGCCGGTTGAGCTCGCCGACGGCACGGCCTATTTGATGTTGTTGAACCCGACGGGCGGGCTCGTCGGCAGTGATTTCTTATTTACGCAGATCATCCAGGAGCCCCATACGCGCGTATGCTTGACGACACCGTCAGCGACGCGCGTTTATCGCACTCGGGGCCAGGCGGCTGTTCAGGAAACCCATATTCGGATTGGGGAAGGCGCGTCACTCGAATATCTTCCCGATCACGTCATCCCCTATAGGGATGCGAGACTCCGTCAATCGCTGAGCGTTGAGATGGGCCGGGGCAGCCGGGGGATTTTTTGGGATGCCCTCGCCGCGGGGCGCGTGGCTCACGGCGAACGTTGGGATTTCGATGAAGTCGATTCCCACATTGAGATTTCCCTGTGCGGTGAAGCCATCTTTCTCAACCGCACTAGGATTCGCCCTGCCGCTCTCGATCCCGATCGCTTGGGTTTCGCGGAAGGATTCAACTATCTGGCAACGCTTGTGATCGTCGCGGATGGATCCGAAAACTGGAAAGAGACAGTCGCGGCGATGGATGCAGAACTTAAGAATATTCCTCACGTTTGCGGCGGCGCGAGTGCCCTCGCGAGTACCGGATGCGTCGTCAAATTGCTAGCCCGCTCGGCTTCAGACCTGACGTGCGTGCAAGCATCGCTTTGGGACCGCGCGCGCCAGATAGTGTTGGGATCTCCTGCGATTGATCTCCGAAAGTATTGAGGTCTTGAAGACAAGATCACCGTGGAAAATTGGCAGCAAAGTGTTTTAGTGAGGCACCCAGTTCGGATGCCCTGTGAACAACCCCTCGGAAATTCCAATTTGGTAGCACAGGAATAGTCCGAAGCTAAGGCTGATCGCTCCGGACGCAATCGCCAGCGCTTGATTCAAACGCGCAAAATGCCTCAGCGTATAGGTGAAGGGAAGAGCGATCGCTGTAGTAATTAGCATCATCCCGACGATGGTGCCGATCCCGAAAACAAGCAGGTAGCCGATGGCCCATCCGGGGCGGCTGATGGTGGTGAGAACAAGTAAGGCCACGGCAGCCGATCCGGCAAGGCCGTGCACGATTCCGATCACCAACGGCCTCAGAACATGGAAGATTCCGAGCTTCTGGCACCATTGGGGCATCCAGGCAAATGCCGGCGGTACGTTGCCAAACTCAAATCCGCGGCCGGCATCGTGGGTGTGAAGCATCACCCGTCCGGAAACCACGTGCGCATGCGCGCCGAGACCATAGCCCCGGATCGCCAGCCAGTCCATCATCCGGCGCAGCACGCCGGTCAGGTTCAATATTCCCAATAGGATCAGCATGCACGCCACCGACAATTCCATGGTCAGGCCAAGCGCCGGCGGGATTGTCAGCTTGAGCAAAATAATTGCGGAGCCGACGACGATAATGGTGATGGTGTGCCCCAGGCCCCACAGTGCGCCGATGATGGCTGCGTGCCACGTCGTGCGCTCGCGGCTGACGATCGTCGTGATGGCCACGACGTGATCGGGATCGGTTGCATGCCGCATCCCCAGGAACAATCCCAACAGAACGATGGCGGATAGGCCAGGCATTACTCCGCAATTCCGACGCAGACTCAACCAGCGCACGTCTGCGACATTCAGCTTATCGCGATGGAGTTCTTGTAACACGGCCAAACCGCGCACGTCCACATCGCAGGATTGGTGAACTCTTTGCATGACAATGATGATCACGCCCGTTTCCTTGCTGTTGAGCCGGCTCAGCAATGTATTGTCAAACCACTCATTGGCAGATACCGGCGGCGCACGCGCCTCTTAGCGTTGTCCGGGGGGCGGGCTTTCCCTCACATCGTCCGTGTTCTGGGCCAAGTCCCCCGCAGCTCGCCTTACCGCCGCGAGGCGAATCACCGTGAAATGGAACAATACGTCGCTGTCGCTACTTTTATCGACCCGCGTAACCCCTTTCAAAAGGCAACACGCCTGTTACCGAACGCAACAGAACCGACATCTTGTTGCAACTGAATTCGTCTTCGAGAGCGCCACCGCTCTCTCAGGTGTTCGGTGAAACGACTGTCGCCGCGCGGCAAGGCAAGTCTAACCTGCTCCTCTGGAATTCCAGGCTAGTTGAATCCGAAGCCAGTCGAAATGCGGACGTTGTGTCAACCGCGGGACGCGCATTTGAGGCCTCGTAATACCGGACGTCAACGATCAGACAACTCACACCGCTGAAAATATGTCACTAAGTTGGCTGAGGCCGATTGGAAAGCTGCGTGCATTTTGCTGTCATGACAGGAAGGCAGCGACAACACTGTCAATTCTTCAGAGGCCTCAAGGGGAGGATGAATGTTAGCCGGTGAAAAGATCGCTCTTCGCAGCCGTTTGGGATTTATCGGACTTGGATACCTGGGGTCGAGGATTGCACGGCGGCTGGTCGCCGCCGGTTTTCCCATGATCGTCTACGATCGCGATCGCACAAAAGCCGCAGAGCTTGCAGCCCTGGGTGTCAGGGTTGCACGGGATCCTGAAAATCTAGCTCGCGAAGTCGATGTCATTTTGTCGAATGTTACCGACGACTCCGCCGTGCAAGCTGTCTACCTGGGAACAGGTAATGTGTTGCGCAGCGCCAAGCCCGGTACACGGATTATCGAGCTGAGCACGATCTCTCCAGAGACTTCTCGCGAGTTACACCGGGCCGCGCGGCAGCTTGAGCTCTTTCCATTGGACGTTGCGATTTCCGGCAGCACTCCGTCCGCAGAAGCCGGCACGCTCACACTCTTCGGCGGAGGCGACCCCGACATATTCGAATCGGCCGAGGCGATTTTTGCCGCTATTGCAAAGCAATGGTTCTACATGGGGCCGGGCGGCTCCGGCGTGAGCATGAAACTGGTCGTAAACACCCTTTTGGGAGTGGGCATGCAGGCAGTTGCCGAAGCGATTGCGTTAGGGCTGACCTTGGACCTGCCTCGCGACCTTCTCTTCGACACACTGGCCAAGACCCCGGTCGTCGCTCCGGCCCATGCCGGAAAGCTGGCTAGTGCTAAAAAGGGCGACTACGCGCCGCAGTTTCCGGCTGGTCTCATGCACAAGGATTTTGGACTCGTTTTGGCGGCGGCGGCTCACGCCGAACTTTTGTTGCCTACGACGGAAGCGGCTTCAGCAATGAATTCCGCCGCAGCCACGTCCGAGAGTGAAAAAGATTTTTCCGTCGTCATCGAGAGGATGGAACAACGGGCCGAACGAAAACGGTCTGCCGCCGGAGGCCAGTAACGGTATTTTGCTCATTCCGGGGGCTCAAAGCTCTGCAGTTGGCACGCGGGCGGTACTCCCGCGGACGAAGCTCGTCGCGCGCGGACTCGTCGTAGCGCCGACGCCACGACGAATTCTGCGCAGGACAGAAGGATGCAGGCATTGTGCGGGAGTGCGGACTTACGATGCTGCTATCGTCGTATATTGGCTTCTATCGGAAGAGGGCCGGGAGATCCCCAGCTTCAGCATCTTGTGGATCAGAGTCGTGCGTTTCACGCCAAGTTTCGCGGCCGCGCCTTTTGGCCCTCCAATCACCCAGCCGACCGATTCAAGCGCGTTCAGAATCAGACTGCGCTCGGAGTCCCGCAAGGTGGTCGAAGTCGGAGAGATCGTCACATCTTGAATCTCTTCTTTAGGCAGGGGATTCGGAAGGACTCCATCGTTTGAAAGGATTACGGCGCGTTCGATCATGTTCTGGAGCTCGCGGATATTGCCAGGCCACTGATAAGAGCTGAGTGCAGAGAGCGTTTCCCTCGGTATCTCTTCGATTCGCTTGCCCATCCGGCGAGAATAAATGTCGACAAAATGTGCGACGAGTTCAGGAATGTCTTCGCAGCGCTCCCGCAATGGCGGCAGCATCACGGGGAAAACATTTAGACGATAGTAGAGGTCGATGCGGAATTCACCACGCTTTACCATTTTCGCCAAGTCGCGGTTTGTCGCGGCTACCAGCCGGACATCCACCTGGTGGGTCCGGGTACTACCGAGGCGCTCGAACTCCTGTTCCTGCAGGACACGCAGCAGCTTGGGTTGGAGCGCCGGCGGAATGTCGCCCACCTCGTCCAAGAAGAGCGTCCCTTTGTCGGCCATTTCGAAGCGACCAATTTTGTGAGCGATGGCGCCGGTAAAAGCACCCTTCTCATGGCCAAAAAGTTCGCTTTCCAGGAGGTCCAGCGGAATGGCGGCGCAGTTCAGCTTTACAAATGAGCGTCCGCACCGCGAGCTGAGGTTGTGAATCGCCCGCGCAATCAGTTCTTTTCCAGTTCCTGTCTCGCCCTGGATCAATACGGTGGAATCAGTGGGCGCCACACGCTCGATCTGATCGAGCACCAATTCCAGAGCAGGACTGTTGCCGATCACCTGCTCGAATCTGCGCTGATCAGAAACTTGAAAGTCTTGAAGGGCTTCCATTGAAGAACCCCCTGGACCCGGGAATACTTTATCGAGCCCCATTCTCCAGAGCCGCTCGCACATTCCCGAGCAGGACTTCATCGTCGAACGGTTTTGCCAGGAACTCCACTGCGCCTGCTCTTAACGCCTGCATCCGCATTTTCGCGTCGCCGTGTGCCGTGATGAAGATGGTGGGGATCCTGGTACGTTCGGCATTCAGCTTGGCCTGCAATTCCAGACCGGACATTCCGGGCATGCGGATGTCCGCAATCAGGCATGCAGTCTGGCGCTGTTCGCCCGATTGCAAAAATTCCTCCGCCGACGCAAACGCTCGGGCCTGCAATCCAACTGACTTCAGGAGGCCCTGCAGCGCGTTACGCATCAAGTCGTCGTCATCGACGATCGCGATCAGTTTGTTTGTTTCTTTGGTCTCCATGGCCAGAGCTTAGCAACCTCCCTAAAGGCAGCGCAATTATCCTTTGGTATAAGCCGTCTCATACGACCTGATCAGCGAGCCAACCAAGCTCAAGAGGGGTCGCAAGCGAGCACTTGGAACAGGAAGAGTCGAAGGGGAAGAGGTCCTTGCGCGACAGCCACTAACCTGTCTTACACCCCGGAAGCTCAAGCTTCGCCGCCATTCTCACGAGGTCCGCCAAGGAGTCCGCTTCCATTTTCCGCATTACATGTCCGCGATGGATCTTGACGGTGATTTCGCTAGTCCCGAGCTCAGAAGCTATTTGCTTATTGAGCATCCCCGTAACCACCAGAGCTATGACCTCACGCTCGCGTGCGGTCAGCAATTTGTAGCGTTTCCGTAACTTGGCAAGCTCCGCTTGCTGGTTGCGCGTTTGCCGGTCGCGATCCAAAGCTTGGTGGATCGCATCCAGCAAATCTTGGTCCCTAAAAGGCTTGGTCAGGAACTCCACCGCACCGGACTTCATGGCTTTCACCGTCATCGGAATATCTCCATGACCAGTGATGAAGATGATGGGAATGCAAACTCCTGCCTCGGCCAGTTCACGTTGAAAGTCCAGGCCATTGACTCCGGGAAGTCGCACGTCCAAAACAAGGCAGCACGGTGCGTCCTGTTGCTTGGCACGCATGAATTCTTGCGGCGTCTCGTAGGATTGAGAACGCAAGCCCACCGACTTGAGCAGACCCTGGATGGACGCACGGACATCGGCATCATCATCGACGACATACACCGTGGACACGATTGCGGAGGTCATTAGGGCGCCCCGGCTGTTCGTGCCTCGGCTGGTATGGGTAAGGTCAGATAAAAACTTGCACCACGTGGAGAGTTTTCGCCAGCCCACAAACGGCCGCCATGCGATTCAACAATGGAGCGACTGATGGGCAAACCCATACCGGTGCCATGAGCTTTGGTGGTGAAGAATGCGTTAAAGATCTGGTCTGCCCGAGGCGGCAGTCCCACTCCGGTATCGGCGACGGACACTTGAAGCTGCTCGTTCTGTCCTCGTTGCGATTTGATGGCCAGTTCGCGCACTCCATCCACATCCTTCATCGCGTCAAGACTGTTTATGATCAGGTTCATGATGACCTGCTGCAATTGCACCCGATCTCCCATAATTTGAGGAAGATCTTGCGCCAACTCCGTTCGCACCGATATGGAGTAGCGCGCTGCATCATTGCGCAGAAGAAGAATCATTTCGCGAACCACTTCGTTTACATCCACCAATTCCCGTTCAGCAGTACCCTTCTTGAATAGCATGCGGATTCGGCTGATGATTTCCGCCGCCCGTGTCGCATCTTTGACTATTCTTGCAGCTGTTTGGCGCGCCTCTTCTATGTCGGGGCGCTCACGTGAAAGCCATCGCAAGCAAGTGTTCGCGTCCGTTACCGCTGCCGCAATCGGTTGCTTGATCTCGTGGGCCAGAGAGGCGGCCAACTCGCTCATGGTGGTCACCCGGTTCATGTACGCAAGGTCCGCCTGTGCCTCTCGCAAAGCCTCTTCGGCCCGCTTGCGTTCTGTGATATCGGTCGTGCTACCGACGAATCGCACCAGATTCCCGGACGCATCTAAAACCGGATGGCCAACCGATTGGATGTATTTGACCGTACGATCCGGAACAAGGAGCCGGAATTCGATATCGTAATCTGAACTCGCTGCTACCGCTCGACTGATCGTAGCCAGGTATTTCGCTCGATCGTCGGGATGAATACGCTCCAGCCGTTGCTCCCGATCGGGCATGCCATATTTCGGATCGAACTCATAAATGCGATACCACTCGTCGGAGAGATGCAACGCCTCATAATCGGCTACGCGCCAGACCCAGCTCCCGGTATGTGTGATTCTCTGCGCCTCCGCCAGATAACTTTCGCTCCGCCGCAGAGCATCCTCCGCCAATTTGTGTTGAATGGCCACGCCTGCCAGGTGCGTAATCTGTCCGATGATGTCCTGGTCACATGGATTGGGACTTCGCGGTTCACGATAGTACATGGCAAAAGTTCCAATCACTTCGCCTTCCGCGGAAAAGATGGGCGTGGACCAACAAGCCGCGAGCGAATGGGTCAGCGCAAGCTCGCGGAAATTCGCCCACAATGGATCGCTAGCGATGTCTGAGACGATCACTTGCTTACCTAGGTAAGCCGCCGTTCCGCAGGAACCCACCATAGGACCAATTTCGGCTCCGTCGATGGCTTTGGTATAGGCTTTCGGCAGGCTGGGTGCTCCCCCATGGCGTAATTGCTTGCCATTTGAATCGAGCAACAGGATCGACGCCAACACATCAGGGGTTTGCTGTTCCACCAAACGGCACAGGCTATCAAGTATCTGGGCGAGCGAGTCGCCACGCGCCACCATCTCGAGAAGGCGTTTCTCGCCAGCCAGCAAAGCTTCAGCCCTCTTGCGGTCCTCGATATCAAAGGCCGATATGTACCACTTGACAGGTTTCCCCGTTTCGTCACAAAGGGGCACCCCACGAAACAAGTGCCAGCGGTACACTCCGTCGAACCGGCGGACGCGTCCTTCGGACTCACCAGGTTTGCCGGACGCCAGCGTCGTTTTCCAATTATCCCTAAACTTTGCAAGATCTTCGGGATGGATTATCGGCTGCCAGTTCCCGTCGTACATATCGGCCTTCGAAGGCACGGACATCTTCATCACGTCAGCGCGGTCCAGCGCCGTCTCCAAAGAAAACCCGAAATAGTCCAGCCAGCCTTTATTCACGTAATCAAGGTAACCGTCAGGACGGCAAGTGTTTATCATGGCCGGAGTGGTGTCCACCACAAGCCGCAGACGCCGTTCCGCAATAGCTTCACTTTGCCGGAGTTCCTCTTCCGCGCGCTTACGTTCGCTGACGTCCATTACCGCCCCAACGAACTCGATTTCGCCTGACTCATCTCTTTCAGCATGAGCCACAACGTGGACGTGTTTGACGACACCATCCGGCATCACCAAGCGAAGTTCGTGCTCGAAATCCCTCCCATCCCGAGAAGCACGCTCGATTGTCTGTTTTACAAGAGGGGCATCTTCAGGATGAACCCGTTGGAGAACAAGACCCGCGGTTGGTATCGTCGTTCGGTCGTATTGGAAGATTCGAAAGGTTTCCTCCGACCAGATAGTCTCGCCGGTGGAAGGCCTCCAGCCGAAGCTGCCCGTGTGGCTTAATCGTTGCGCTTCGGATAAATATGCCTCGCTTTGTTTTAGCTTCTCTTCCTGCACCTCCAAGGTGTGGGTAGCGAATCGTCTATCAATCCAGGACGTCAGCAGCGCCAGTCCGAGGACGATAAAGGTAACAGCGGCAATTCCAGCAATGCCAAGCGTGGAGACGCTCACGGCGTGAGATAGGTCCACCGGCATCCCGGAAGCGGTGAAACTGGCGGCAGCCATGCCGGTGTAATGCATGACGGGGATGGCAGCTCCCATCACGACGGCTCCGGCTACCTTTTCCCAGCCCATCCCCGTTTTCTGATCGCGGAAGTGAAAGGTAATCCATAGCGCGACGAGAGAAATCAAAACGGCGAACACGATCGACAGGGCGACGAGAGGGGAATTAAAGTGGCATATAGCGGGTAAACGCATGGCGTCCATGCCGATGTAATGCATGCTTGCAATACCCGCACCCATCAGGACACTTCCGGCAAGCGCTCGGAACCACCCCATTTTTTGCCGGCTCACCACTCCCAGCGCAACGACCGAAGCTAGGATGGCCGCAAACAGCGACAGCAAAACGGTCGGCCAGTGGTAGGCGACGGGAATTGGCAGGATGAACGCCAGCATCCCAATGTAGTGCATAGACCAAATGCCGGTCCCCATCGCGGCAGCCCCGCCCAGCAGCCAAGCCGTGCGAGTCCACCCGCCCGCGGCAGTTACACGACCTGCAAGATCCAGCGCGGCGTACGACGCAAACACGGCGATGAGCACCGAAAGGACCACCAGTGTGTGGTTGTACGACCCAATCAAGTTCACGGCAGCACTGCCCCTTTGTATTGATGGCCACACGAAACAGCCACGCCGCGCCTCGGCCGGTCGATCAGCGGGATGGTTGTGGTCATTGGTGCATTCTCAGCGATATTTACCGCCTTTTCACATTTATTGTGAATGCAGAAAGGTTTGCGCCAGACCGAGACCTGCCGCAAGAAAAGCCAAAGCTGAGCCGTAGCGCAGAGCGATTGATGCTGCTGGTTGGAAAAACCAGATCCCGACTCCGACTCGGCCTATCCAAATCACCCATCGTAATAAACTCTCGGCCCCGATGAAGGCTGTTGAAATGGCGCGTATTGTAATGACTGCTTAACTATAGCTCCATTTAAACGGAGAGTTGAAGCGGCTGCCGTATCCACAAACGAGATTCGGGCGCGATCAGTCGAAGTGTCGACTTCGTGTCCGCCCACGGACACCTTCCTCATTCAATCGGAAATGCCGGCCCCATCACCTAAACCCTGTCCGTAAGCGAGGATCCGGAATCCTCAAGGCTCCAGGCCAGTTTGGAGAGGCGCTTGCATTCCCTAGTGTGTCGTCATCGGGAGGAACAACAAATGCAAGCGACAAACGCACGCACGGCGGGCGAACAGGGGAGCAATGTTATGACGGGCGGCGAAAGCGCTCGGCAATTCGACGACATTCTCTCGCGCCGCCTGCCTGTATTTCAGCGAATGGCTTTTCGCAAGCTCGGCAATACAGCCGACGCGGAAGATGCGGTTCAGGATGCTCTCCTATCCGCTTACAAGCACTTGGACCAGTTCAACGGGCAAGCGCAAATGTCCACGTGGTTAACCACCATTGTCATCAATTCCGCACGGATGCGATTGCGTAAGCGGTCCCGCCAGTTCGAAGTATCGCTTGATGAGCCGTTTGATGATGACCAACAGAATTGGATCGCGGGACGAATCGCCGACGACAGCCCAAGCCCTGAAGACGTATGCCGCGAATCGGAGCTACGTGAGCGTGTCCGTCAGTTTTTGACGCAGCTCTCGCTTCCGTTGCGCAGCGCATTTCAGTTGCGTGACTTGGAGGGCCTTACCACCAAGGAAGCGGCCCTCATTCTAGGAGTGCCGGACGGAACGGTGAAGGCTCAGCTCACGCGGGCGCGCGCAAAGCTCCGCGAGTTTATGTGTCGGTCGCCCCATGCGAAATCGACTTCAGGGCAGACGAATACTCCTGTTAGGACAATCAAACCTGGGAGTGTTCAGCGGCGCCAGACGAGCGCTGCACGAGGTCATCAACGCAGAGCTTTACCGCAGCATGGAGCCTTGCGTGCGCGGATTCCAGAAGGTCTAGAAGCCGGACGCCAGGTGGCATGAAGCATCAGCAGGTCCCAGACGGCTAAGTGGGCGCCGTCAGTAGTTCAAAGACGGGGAATCCTATGTGGATCGTCAGGCTTGCATTGCGGCGGCCCTATACCTTCGTGGTATTGGCCATCCTTATCTTGATTATGGGTGCGCTCGCTATCGTTCGCACGCCAACTGACATTTTCCCGAACATAGACATTCCGGTTGTCAGCATCATCTGGAGCTACAACGGCCTCGTACCCGAAGACATGGCGGATCGGATCGTCAGCATCACCGAACGATCGCTTACCACCACAGTTGACAATATCGAACACACCGAATCGCAATCGCTGTACGGAGTAGCTGTCGTTAAGGTGTTTCTGCAGCCGAACGCGAACATTCAGCAAGGCATCGCGCAGATCACGGCGGTCTCTCAGACTCAATTAAGACAGTTGCCAGTGGGAACGACGCCGCCCCTGATTATCGCCTACAGCGCGTCCAGCGTGCCCGTCCTGCAGTTAGCTCTTTCGGGCCCCAATCTGTCGGAGCAACAACTCAACGACTACGGCCTGAATTTCATTCGCACCCAGCTCATCACCGTGCCGGGCGCGTCGGTTCCTTACCCCTACGGGGGTAAACAACGCCAAGTGCAGGTGGACCTGAATACGACCGCACTGCAGTCGAAGGGATTGTCTCCGCTGGACGTGGTGAATGCGATCAGCTTACAGAATTTGGTCCTGCCCACGGGAACCTCCAAAATCGGTTCCCGCGAGTACGACGTTTCCATCCCCAACGCGGCGCCGCAGACGATTGACGATCTGAACCGAATTCCCATCAAGACGATTGGCGGGACTACGATTTACATAAAAGACGTCGCCTGGGTGCGCGACGGTTTTCCGCCGCAAACCAATATCGTGAAGGTCGATGGGCAACGCTCCGTATTGCTGACGATCCAGAAGGCGGGGAATGCATCAACGCTGAACGTGATCTCAGGAATCAAGGCACTACTGCCTCAGATCAAAACTACAGTTCCACCTCAGCTCCAGATAACCCCGCTCGCGGATCAGTCGATTTTTGTCCGTGGAGCGATCAGCGGTGTGGTCCGAGAAACGGTGATTGCCGCCTGCCTGACGGCTTTCATGATCCTCACCTTCCTCGGCAGCTGGCGGAGCACGTTGATCATTGCCACTTCCATTCCTCTCGCGATCCTGACGTCCATAATCGTCTTCAGCGCAATCGGACAGACGATCAACATCATGACGCTGGGGGGACTCGCCCTGGCTGTAGGCATCCTGGTGGACGACGCCACGGTTGAAGTCGAGAACATCAATCGAAATCGCGCTGCAGAACCTGACAAGGACATGGATGAAGTTGTCCTCGACAGCGCGTCGCAAATCGCCACGCCCGCGTTTGTATCCACTCTTTCGATCTGCATCGTCTTTGCGCCGATGTTTCTGCTGTCGGGTGTGGCGCGATATCTCTTTGTGCCGCTTGCCGAAGCTGTCGTGTTCGCCATGCTGGCATCGTATGTGCTGTCCCGGACAATCGTTCCGACCATGGCGAAGTACCTTTTGCGTACAGAGGGAGAGCACACGAATGGCTCTGCGAGCCGCAATCCCTTCATACGGCTTCAAAAGCGTTTTGAGGCAGCCTTCGAAAGATTCCGGCACCATTATCGCGGGCTACTGGAGAGCTGTCTCCACCACCGCGGAGTCTTTCTGATTGCATTTTTCGCCGTCTGTCTCGGTTCTCTGGCGATTTTGATCCCCTGGCTAGGCCGCGATTTCTTCCCTAGTGTGGACAGCGGCAGTTTCAAACTTCACATGCGCGCCCCGACGGGAATGCGCATTGAACAGACCGCGAATCTATGCGACCTGGTCGAGCAGTTAATTAGACAGCAGATTCCCGCAAACGAAGTCCAGAGTGTCATCGACAACATCGGCCTGCCTTACAGCGGCATCAATCTCTCTTACAGTAATTCCGCGCCCGTTGGAACATCGGACGCTGACATTCTTGTGACGCTCTCCGTCAATCACCACCCGACCGACAAGTACGTCCACCAACTCCGTCTGACATTGCCCAAGCAGTTTCCGGGAGTGGAATTCGCGTTTTTGCCGGCTGACATGACCGGCCAGATTCTTAATTTTGGGTTGCCGGCTCCCATTGATGTCCAAATCGTCGGAAACGACTTGGCGGCGAACCGCCTTTATGCAGACACGCTGCTAGAGAAGATGAGATATGTCTCAGGAACAGCGGACCTGCGGATCCAGCAGCCCTTCGATGAACCATCCCTGCGCTTTACGGTCGATCGCACCAAATCCGAAGAGCTTGGCTTCACCGCCCATGACATTGCGCAAAATCTTTTGGTCTCTCTGAGCGGCAGCTTTCAGACTTCGCCCTCGTTTTGGGTTGATCCGCAAGACCGCGTCAGCTACCAGATCGCCACACAAACGCCGCAATACCGCGCGGACACCCTGCAGGACCTAGAAAATATTCCCGTCACCGGGACCGATCCCAACGCGCCGCCATCGATTATGGCGAGTCTCGTGTCCATGCAACGAGGAACCGGCATGGCAGTGGTTTCTCATTACAATGTCGCCCCGGTCATTGACATTTTTGGCGCTGTCGCCGGGCGTGACCTCGGCAGCGTATCGGGCGACATCAACAAGATTATTGATGCCACACGGGGGCAATTACCTCGCGGTTCTCAAATTGTAGTTCGCGGGCAGACGCAGACCATGCAGGCATCGTACATCGGCCTATTGAGTGGATTGGCATTCTCCATCGCTCTCGTGTACCTGCTGATCGTGGTCAACTTCCAATCGTGGATGGACCCTTTCATCATGATTTCCGCTTTGCCGGCGGCGCTGGCCGGAATTGCCTGGTTTTTATTTGTAACGCATACGACGCTGAGCGTGCCCGCACTTATGGGGGCCATCATGTGCATGGGCGTCGCAACCTCAAACAGCATTCTGGTGGTCAGCTTTGCGACGGAGACAATGGACGCGGGCAGGGATTCCGTCAGCGCCGCACTGGAAGCAGGCTTCACGCGTTTCCGGCCCGTGCTGATGACCGCCATGGCCATGATTATTGGCATGGTGCCTATGGCCCTCGGCCTCGGCGACGGCGGGGAACAGAACGCTCCTCTCGGCCGCGCCGTGATTGGCGGATTGCTCTTCGCCACAGCCTCAACTCTGTTTTTTGTCCCGGCATTCTTCAGCCTGCTGCAGGGTTCACGCCAGCCTGCGGCCAGTAACAGTAGTCAGCGTTAGGCGCCACGTGTATGGGAGTTACCATGTTGAGCCCAACAGAAGATGTCACAGAAACCGCCGGCCATTCGGACCCGCAAAATGATGTGAAGGCGAAAAACTCAGCACACAGACGATGGCTCGTGCTTGCCGTCGCAGCATTCGCGGTTGCCGCGTTGCTGGCGTACGGAATCTGGTCCCGCGTGAGAGCCGGCAAAAACTTGGGAGCCGAGACGTCGCAACTGGCTCTCACTACTGTGTCGGTCGTAACGCCCAAGCAAACTGCCCCCGCCCAGGAGATCATCTTGCCGGGGAACGTGCAACCGTTCATCAGTTCGCCGATCTATGCACGCACGAATGGATACCTCAAGAACTGGTATGTCGACATCGGAGCCCAGGTCAAGGCAGGCCAGTTGCTTGCTGTAATCGACGCTCCAGAGGTCGACCAGCAATTGGCGCAGTCGATCAGCAACCTCAATACCGCGAAGGCAAATCTGGCCCTAGCCGAAATCACCAGGAATCGATATCAGAACTTGATCAAGACAAATGCCGTTGCCCAGCAAGACGTCGACAACGCAGTTGGCTCTTACAACGCAAACCAGGCGATCGTTGAGGCGGATGAAGCCAACGTCAAAGAGCTCCAGGCGTTACAGTCTTTCGAAAAGATTTATGCTCCATTCGACGGCGTTGTGACCGCCCGAAATACGGATATAGGCGATCTGATCAACTCCGGCAGTACCGGCGGTGTGAAGACTGACCTCTTTCACATCGCTCAACCGGGCACATTACGGGTTTACGTGAATGTTCCTGAGGAATACTCGCAGGGCGTCAAGGTCGGTATGACCGCAAATTTGGCTCTGGCCGAATTTCCGGGACGCACTTTTGAAGGAAAACTGGTGCGAACCGCCGATGCCATCAACGTAACCACTCGCACCTTGCTGATCGAAGTTGACGTGGCCAATCCCGCCGGCACCTTGCTCACGGGGTCTTACGCGGAAGTCCACTTGAAGGTGCCGACGTCGGCATCCAGGTACTTGCTTCCGGTCAATACGCTGCTATTCCGAACTGCAGGTTTGCGGGTCGGCGTCGTCAAGGACGGGAAGGTTGCGCTGGTGACCGTGATTCCCGGTCACGACTTTGGCGATCAGATCGAGATCGTCTCCGGCCTCAAGGCACGCGATCAGGTCATCATCAACCCGCCCGACTCGCTCGTTGACGGACAACAAGTTCAAATTGTCCAAGCAACACTGCCTGGGGATATCAAATGAAACCGGCTCAGTGCATGCTCTTCACAAGAGACATATTTACACCAGCCTGGCGACTAACTCTGCTGGCTTTTACTTTGCTCCAACTGGGCGGCTGCACGGTCGGGCCGAACTACCACACTCCTGTTGCGCAGATTCCCCCTGCCTACAAGGAAGCGGCGGGCTGGAAGGCCGCCGAACCCAATGACCAAAATCTTGGCCGCGATTGGTGGACCTTATTTGAGGATTCACAGCTTGATGAGCTCGAGGCTCAGATCAGTGTATCAAACCAGAATCTCAAAGCAGCGGAGGCGCAGTACCAAGAGGAGCGAGCCGCCCTGCGTTACTCTCGGGCTGACTTGTACCCGACGGTTACTGCCGATCCGTCGGCGAGTCGGACGAGCACGTCTTTCAACCGTCCTCCGCCTAGCTCCGCCTTTAATGGCATCACCTACAACGATTACGTGGTGCCTGTCGACGTTTCTTATGAAGCTGACGTCTGGGGACGAGTTCGACGTACCGTCGAGGCGGCTCGAGAACAGGCGCAAGCCAGCGCGGCAGACCTGGCCACGGTCAATCTGAGCATGCACGCTGATTTGGCGGTCGATTATTTCGAAGCTCGCAGCCTCGACGCCGAGGAACAGCTGCTCAGCTCTACCGTCGCCCAATACCAACGGTATTTGGAACTGACCCTGAATCGCTTCCAAGGAGGATTGTCTTCGGAAGTGGAAGTCCAGCAGGCCAGAACACAACTGGAAACAACCCAAGCACAGGCTGTTGACGTAGGCGTGCTGCGCACGCAATACGAGCACGCAGTGGCAATCCTCATTGGCAAGCCTCCGGCAGAGTTCAGCCTTGCGCCGCTGCCGCTCACCGCGCCGCCCCCGCCCATTCCGGTCAGCATGCCTTCGGAACTGCTGGAAAGGCGCCCAGACATCGCCGCCGCCGAGAGGCGAGTGGCGGCGGCAAACGCGCAGATCGGCGTCGCAAAGGCAGCGTATTATCCGACGATTAGTTTAGGTGCTTCGGGCGGCCTCGAAACCGCCGACATCACCTCCCTGTTTAACGGACCGAGCGCGTTATGGTCGATCGGAGCCTCAGCCGTGTTCACCGTCTTCGACGTCGGCAGGCGTCGCGCATTGAATGATGAAGCTCGCGAAGCCTATGACGCACAGGTTGCAACCTACAGAGAAACTGTCCTAACTGGATTTCAACAGGTGGAAGACAATCTGGCGGCTCTAAAAATCTTGGAGAACGAGGCTGCGGTACAGGATCAGGCGGTGGCCGCAGCACAGAGCTCACTCGAACTTTCCATTATGCGCTATGAAGGCGGCGTCACCAGTTATCTGGAGGTGACCGTTGCGCAAAGCGCTGCGCTTAGTGATGAAGTGACCGCGGTCAATATCCTGGGCCGGCGCTTGGCAAGCGCTGTCTTGCTGATTCAGGCTTTGGGCGGCGGATGGGATCGTTCCAGTCTCCCACCGCGACCGGAGTGCTGCGGCAGCTTGACGAGCACCAATTCCAACTGATTCTGCGGAGCCTCGTATGCGTCTCGGCAGGCTATTTGGCCGCTAACCATGCCATCCCTGAACCTCCCTCTGCATCGCCCGACCGTCTGCGGGCCGCGCAGAATCCGTCCGCCATTCGCAGCCACTAGTTTCGTTCACCTTTTGACGGGTTGTCATCCTCGCGAAACCATTCGATTACGCACAAACAATCGCAGCGCCGGTTGTCCGCATTGGGACATCGTGTCCGCGGGTTGGCATGCAGCCACGTTATCGCCCGCACCCCTCCCCTCTTTTCCATGACTTATGACTCGGCGCGTTTGGCAGTCGTCTTGCCCACTCCTTTGGTGCCGCTTGACGTAGTCAAACGTTTAAAAAGTACAAAGCTGAGGAGAAGCAAGAATGTTTACTGAATCCATCGACAAGGCTCAGGGAACCCACAACACCATAAAACCTTTCCAATTGCTCTCGTTCTTCATTGCTCTGGCGTTCGCGCTATCGATTCGCCCGGCCAAAGCACACGCGCAGATCATTGGAGAGCTCGAAGTTAACGTCCCGTTTCAGTTCTATGCGGGTAACGTCAAACTCCCCGCGGGCAAGTACGTCCTTCACATGATGGACAACTCGGACCTGAAAATTATGGAGATCAGCAACGCGGAAGGCTCTACGTCTGCACTGTTCGAAGTCGAGGATGCAGAGTCCAACTCCGAGCCCCGCAAGAGCGAATTGATCTTCGACAAGTATGGCAATCGCTACTTCCTTGCGAGGATCTTCGACGAAGGTAACCCGGACGGCAGCAAAGTTCCCGAATCCCTGTACGAAAAGAGGGTCGGTCAGGCAACCGAGGAAGCTCAAGCCCAGGAACACGTGCCGGCGTACCGCCATCGACAACAGGAGAATTAACAATCACGCAACAGAAGTGCCTGAGCGTGAGCGGGCCGCTTTGTCTCGTGCGAGGAATTTATCTCAGAACTTCGAAAAGGAGGAGATATGAAACTTCAAAGAGTCTTACTCGTTTTGATCGGAATGATATTGCTGCTCTCAGGCATGTCGTCAGCTCAAGATGTGAAAACGGACTACGATCGCAATGCAAACTTCGCCCAATACAAAACCTACTCGTGGGAGCAGATCAAGACACAGGACCCGTTGATGGTCGACCGGATCAAGAGCGCGGTGAATGGCGTCTTGGCGGCGAAGGGTCTTATGGAAGTTCCGTTGGGTGCGGACATCTCCATCGTAGCTATGGAGACCACCAAGAATCAGCAGACGCTGGATACTTTCTACAACAACTTGGGCGGAGGCTGGCGTTGGGGAGGATTTGGAGACGCCACCACGACAACCGAGAACTACAAAGTCGGGACTCTCGTCATCGACCTCTTCGACACAAACACAAAGAACCTCCTGTGGCGTGGCTCCGCCAGCGACACTCTTTCCAACAAATCCGAAAAGAACATCGACAACCTCGACAAGGGCGTCGAGAAAATGTTTAGGAAATTCCCGCCAGAAGCTTTGAAGAAATGACGCGTCCAGTTCTTGGCGTGCGGCCAATCGGTCGCACGCAGGAACGGACAGCCAGAGAAGCTCTAAAGTTATTGAGCAACAGTTTTGAAGCGGAAGCGCGAAAGTCAGAATGGCTATCGCAATTGTCGTTCGCGGCGGAAGGAGTAAGTAGAGATGAGGTATAGAAAACTGGGGAATACCGGACTAATTGTCAGCGAGGTGGCCCTTGGCACGATGCAGTTTGGCGGCAAGATGAACATGGGTAACCTCGGTCAAGAGGACACAACGCGGATGGTGAAGGTAGCCCTCGACAGGGGAATCAACTTTATCGACACCGCGGACGTTTACAGCCTCGGGGAAAGCGAGGTTCTAGTGGGCAACGCGTTGAGGGGCGTGAGACAAGAAATCGTTCTGGCTACCAAAGTCCGGCTTCCCATGAGCGAGAATTTCAACCGAAGCGGCGCGACCCGTGTAAACATCATGCGCGAAGTAGAGGGCAGTCTCAAACGGCTGCAGACCGATTACATCGATCTTTACCAAGTGCATGGATGGGACAGCAACACGCCGCTCGAGGAGACGTTGCGCACGCTCAACGATCTCGTGCGCCAGGGGAAAATCCGGTATATCGGGCTCTCCAACTTGATGTCATGGCAGGCGGCAACCGCGATTATGCTGCAAGGGCAGCTGGGGTTGGAAAAATACGTGACGGCGCAAATGTACTATAGCCTTGTCGGCAGGGGTCTAGAATACGAGTTTCAGTCGTTCGCCGAGTACCACAACATCGGCATCCTGGCCTGGAGCCCGCTTGCCGGCGGCTTTCTCACAGGCAAGTACACCCGCGACAACCCAGCCCCCGCTGGCACAAGATTCGCGGAGGCAGGTTCGTTCGTGCCCTTCGACAAGGAGCTCGGCTACCGCGTCGTAAAAACGCTGAAGGAGGTGGCTGGCCGGCATGACACAAGCCCTGCCCGCGTAGCGCTCTCGTGGGTCCTGGGACGAAAGGCCGTCAGCAGTGTCATCATCGCTGCCCGGAAGGTCGAACAACTGGAAGATAACATCCGTGCCGTCGACGTGCGGCTCTCGGGCGACGACGTCCAGCTCCTGGACGCAGTTTCGGATCCGGGCGTTCCGTATCCGAAGTGGATGGTCCTTCAACTTGACACTGCGGAAGACCCCCGTTCGAAGGTCCTATATCCGGAGCGCTACGCGGATGGCGGCCCCTGGAAGGACCTCCGCAAGCCCCGCTGATGCTCGCTGTCCAACATTTGAATGGTGCTGGGGGAGAGAGTTTAGCCCTGTTGGGGCCGCCGTCGCTCAGCTGCCGGCATTCTCGCCCAGCGCCTTGCGAATTTTGTCCGCGTCCTGCGGTGCCGGGTGCAATTCCAGTGCGCGCTCAAGTTGCTCCTTGGCATGGGCGGAATCGTCGGTCTTTTGATAAGCCAAGCCCAGATGATAGTGATACGTGGGATTTTCCGGTGAGTCCTTGATTGCCGTTTGGAGCATGCTCACCGCCGAGGGAAATATGCCCGCGTAGTAAAACGCCCACCCGAGCGTGTCTGCCGTGTTCCCGACATTCGGCAGACCACGCCAAGCGGTTTGCGCCAGCCCCAACGCTAGATTCTTATTCCCGCCGTGCTCAATCAGCAAGAAGGCCAAATTGTTTGCGGCTGCCGGATCTTCCGGCTTGATCCGCAACGCCTGCTGATACAGTGTCTGCGCTCGCTGCCAATTCCCGCGGTTTTCCTCGAAGCTTCCCAGTGCGAGTTGCACGCGAACATCGCTCGGATTGTTTTGCATAGCTTGTTGATAGTCAGCGACGGCCTTGTCCAACCCACCCCGCCGCACTTGAAGTTGTGCCTGCAGGAGAGAGGCATTTACGTTGTTGGGATCGAGATCGATCGCTTTCTGCAGGGCATTGTCGGCACCGTCTTCATCGTTAGCGTTCAAGAGCAAGCCACCCAGCAACAGGTAAAACCCGCTGTTGGCTGGGGATTTGGCGATCTGCTCCCGTACCGCAGCCAAAGCCTTGGGCAGCTCTTGCTGC
The DNA here is from genome assembly GCA_963703785.1 of uncultured Acidobacteriota bacterium. Lineage (GTDB taxonomy): Bacteria > Acidobacteriota > Terriglobia > Acidiferrales > UBA7541 > Palsa-189. The sequence continues at coordinate 108,910 of CAVPFR010000033.1, forward strand.
TGCACTTCCATGTGCGCAATGCCGGTCAGCGCCTCGATTGAATTCGGATCGCGAGCGAGAGCCTCTTGATACAGTGTTTCTGCTTCTTCGGAGCGCTTTTGCAGTAATCGCAATGTCGCCATTTGTAAATAGCCGGCGGAGTCTCCGGGGGCCAGTTCCATGGCCTTGGCGAAATTTATCTCTGCGGCAGCTTGATCTCCGCGTGCTACGCGTTCCACGCCGCGATAGAGGTAACCCAGCGCATCGCTTGGCTGCGTCAGGATCAACTGGTTGGCTGTTTCGGCCAGCAATTCCAAGTGGTTTTGCTCCAGTGCCAGGGAACCCAGCGCACGTTGCGCGTCCAGGAACGACGGCGCCAGACTCACTGCGGAGCGCCATTCGCCTTCCGCCTGATAGATCGCGCCGGTTTGCTGATAGGCGACTCCCAAGTAGTAATGCCCAACAGCATTGTCTGGCGCATCCTTCACGGCTTTCTGCAGGGTGGCAACGGCATCGTTGGCGTGCCCTTGCGGCTCAGGATCTCTCCGCGCACGATCAGCGCTTCGGTGTCTTGGGCGTTCGCTTTCAGAATCTGTTCGTTCAGGATGTTCGCTTGGTCGACTTGATTCTCGAGCAGCAGGAGTTGGATGTAGATTCTCTTAACGGTGATTTCCTGTGGATGCTCTTCGGATAGCGATGCATATTCGGCGAGGGCTCTTTGCGAATCGCCGATTCCGATATAGTAATCTCCGAGCATCCGGTATCCCAGGGGGTCGTTACCAATCGCCTTCTTGGCGTCCGCCAAGGTACGTTCCGCATCGTCCTTGCGGTTCTGAGCGAGATAGAGGCGCGCGAGTTGCGCGCGAGGGGTTGGGTTGCTGGGCGCCGCGGCGATAGCCGCTTCGTACTGCTCTTCGGCCTCCAGCCACCATTTCTGCTGCTGGTAGAACTGCCCCAGCAAAAGACGCGCAGCCAGAAAACGCCCATTGATGGAGACCGCTTTTTGGAAATTAGCTTCTGCCTCAGTGAGCTTTTGATCGTTCACTTGCAGGAGCGCCAGCGCGAGATAGCCTTCCTGTCGGTCGGGCGCCATCTGAATCGCTCGAGCCGCCTCGTCGGTGGCCAACTGTGTGTTTCCCAAGGAGGCATCCGCGTTGGCGAGCACTAGCTGCATGTCAAAGCTGTCGGGCTTCGCAGCCAGAATCGCTGCGGCCAGGTCATGGGCATCTTGGAATTTGCCACTTGCCAACAGTAGTTTCGTGAGATCGCTGCGAGCGCCGGTATTCTGCGGATCGAGGTCCTTGGTGCGAAGAAGCTCTTGATAAGCGCCGTTCCAGAGTGACTCCTTCAGGTAGGTTTGAGCCAGTTGGTAATGCGCCTGGGCAAAACGCGGGTCGATCTGAATAGCGTTCTGAAACTCGATAGCGGCTTCGCGATACTTTCCGCTTTGGAGGTATTGCGCGCCGCTTTGAAAATACTTCTGCTTCAGAACGTTGGGGTCCCGGGTACAGCCCAGAAGCAGAACTCCCGCAAGAGCGCACAGTGCCGCCGCGGATCGAAGTGGAATGTTGGCCTGCATTTTGCTTCGGGTTCCGGCCACTCGACGGTTCCTCAAGCATTCCCGACAGATCGGCTCCGGTGTTTCTGACCTAAGAGATTTCAATCCGCAATATCAAACTAGCGAACTTACTCGCGACCTGCGGAACGCCAGAAGGCCCATCGCTAGTAAACCACATGAGATTAATGCGAACGTGCTGAGTTCCGGAACCACCGTGGTCACGGGCATCGTCGTCCCGGGCCCGAGTCCTTCCACCGTTGCAGTCGTAGCATTGTTGCAACCTGAGGAGATGGTGTTAGATCCCAGTGTTACTGCGGCATTCAGCGCGATGACGCTACCGCACTGATCGCTTGCACCGGTAATCAGGGTGTCGCTTTGCTCCGCAATAATGTTTCCCTCGAAGGCAGTGGTGCTTCCAAGGGTTGCGGAACTGCCAACCGCCCAATACACGCTGTCAGTTGGATTCCAACCTTCCAGCACGACACTAGAGCCGCTTGCCGTCGTGAGCGCGCTCCCCACATCGATGACGATGCTCTCATTGCTGGCTCCGCCGAAGTTAAGAGTGAGAACTCCCGTCAACTGGGCCGACGAACTGAAAGAATAGACGCCCGCGCCGAGAGTCAACCCACCCAGGTTTTTGCCGCTTAGATTGAGACCAGACAAGCCCATCAGGGTAGTGAACGCTGAGTTTGCATTGCCCTGAGCCGCCATCGCATTCGCCGTAGCAGCTTGGACCGTCCCACCCGTCACCTGCGGGTCCGAAACCGCAACGCCCGGAGAGGAGTTAAAGCCAGTAATCGAAATTCCTGAGTAGGTACCTATATTCCCGGTGATGGTGCTTGTCGGGACGTTGGTCACCGTCGTAGCGCCGAGCACGGCGAAGTTCTCTCCAGCCAAACTAGTAAAGGAGTCGGCGTGCGCGGTGGGTGCTAAGAAGGGTAAAGCTAGGACTAGAACCAGCGTGGAAAAGCCGCCGTATTTCATATTGCCCCCTTATTTCGAATTACGTGGTCACTGGAGACTTATTCCTCACGGCCTGATCCGCATCAGGATCTCCGCTCCGGGGCTCAGAGGGGGAGAGATGTGACCGGGAGAGTCCATGCCGGAAGTGCGATCCGATTATGGGGGGAGCTTGACCGCATGTCTGTCCAATATCGGACATATCCGCTTGTTCTTGCCGAGGTAGGCTCGATTGGAACGATTTCGCTCTGGGGGGGGCTGGTGAACGACGCCCGGGCACAAGTGGTTCGAGAGAACTCAGTCCGCATGGGTTTCGGGGACCGTTACTTTTGGCTGCAACTTGTCGCCCTCTTCGCTTTGATGTGTGTTTTATTTCATGCCATCGTAGGTTCATTAGTATCGAACTGGTGGAACGATCCAAACTTCTCCCACGGCTTCTTTGTGCCGCTGTTTTCAGCTGTAATCGTCTGGCGGCGAAGAAAAACACTTGCGAGTCTGCCGTTGCAGCCGAGCTGGTCGGGAATCATCATAATCGCTGGCGCATTGGCGGTGCTTGTGACAGGGGTTTTTGGCGCTGAATTGTTTCTGTCTCGCTCTTCGCTTGTCTTGCTGCTTGCTGGATTGATCGTATTTTTCGGTGGCTGGAACTACTTCCGTGCCCTCTTCTTTGCCTGGGCTGTTCTTTTCTTGATGATTCCGATTCCCGTGATCATCTTTAATGAGATTGCATTCCCACTGCAGTTTCTTGCTTCGCGCCTGGCAACTTGGCTGCTGGGCTCATTTGGAGTGCCGGTCTTGAGGGAAGGGAACGTGATCAGCTTGCCGTCGATGAGCCTGGAGGTCGTCGAAGCATGCAGCGGGATTCGATCTCTCATCTCCCTGATTACTCTGGCGGTTGTCTATGGCTATTTCGCTGAGTCTCGGCGTTTCGTGCGCGTAGTTTTGGTATTGGCTGCGATTCCGGTCGCCGTTGTGACCAATGGATTCAGGATCATGGGAACAGGTCTTCTTGGCCAATATTGGGATCCGGAGAAGGCGAAGAATTTTTTCCATGACTTTTCCGGCGGAGTGATCTTTGTTTTGGCTTTGGCGCTCTTATATCTGATGCACCGTTTTTTCGTGCTTTTTGAGAGTCATCACAAGGAAAGATCAGCGTGACCGCAAGTGAAAGGAATTCGTGGGTGCGCTTCGCCGTGGTGGTGATTCTGCTGGCATGCACGGCTGTCTCGCTAAGCGTTCGCACTCGGGCCGAAGTCGTTCCGCCCCATAAGGGCTTGGCCGGATTCCCTATGCGGTTCGGAGACTGGACCGGTCAGCGTCAGCCGCTCGATCCGAAGGTTCTGGCGGTTTTGGGTCCCGGCGACTTCTTAACAAACGTCTATACCAAGTCAACAACCCCTTTTGTAAGCCTCTATATTGCTTACTTTCCTAGCCAAAGGACGGGTGACACGATCCATTCGCCCAAGAACTGTCTGCCGGGAGCTGGGTGGACGCCGTTGTCCTCCGACAAGATGACGATAGCAAAACCGGACGGGTCGCAAGCAGTGGTGAACCGCTACATTCTTGGAAACGGAGAACGGCGGGTGCTGGCTCTCTACTGGTATCAAGCGCACGGACGTGTCGTCGCGAGCGAGTACTCGGCCAAGTTTTTCCTGGTGGCCGATGCCATGCGAATGAATCGAAGCGACGGCGCGTTGGTGCGCATAATCACTCCGATCGAGAGCGATACCCGGGGGCTAGGGGTCGCTCAACGCCGGGCCGTAGGATTCGCGGGTTTGATCCTGCCCGTTCTGGACGACTACATTCCCCGGTAGTCGATACTCCAGAATGAGGAACGCACGGGCCCACTCTTCAATCAGGCCCCAGCAAAACACTGCAGGGTAACTCCCTGTCCCAAAGCGGACAGACGTGACCGCTCGAACAAACCTATACTGTGGCAGCTGCGGCGCACGCGAGAGCAGGATATCTCCTAGGAAATGATTTTGGCCGTCGAAGAACCACCCGGCTGTCGTCGGCAGTAAGCCATGCTAAGCAACTGTCACCAAAGAGCTGCCAAGTAGAAGATCATTCAGCCGAAAAACACGCTTTCGGCCCGAGACCCGGCTTGAGCATCGATAGAAATATCAGCGATGGGCTAGCACTATTCCGTGGGTCTCAGACTCGTTCTTGTTCTCTCGTAATGGAGGGCCACAGTGGCAAGTAAATGGATTTGGGGATTCGTTGCTGGGACAGCTCTCGGAGCGGCTGTTGCCAAGTTGGCAATGCCGCACTCCGGCAAAGAAAAGCGCGAAGACATCGCCCAGGCAACGCACAGAGGTGCCGAGAGGGATGATAAGGAAAAGACGCGGGACTTCGCAAGGCGGGCCGACCGGCTAGCGGATGAGGTAAACGAGCAAGTAGAGAACGTTATGGATATGGGTTCGTTACTTGCCATTCTGTTTCTCCATTACGCGACTCGGGCCTATTTGGCGGATAAGCTGGTCCGATCTGCTGTGTCGCGGCTGCGCTGAAATTCTCCGCGACGACAAGATTGCCGCGCGGATGCCGCGCCCTTTATCCCGGTCAAAAAAGTGTTCTTAAAGGAACAGATATCCATCGGTACACCTTCTAGTATCTGAGTCTATGGGCGAAGGGACGAGAATCGAGATGTCCTCGCTTTCAGACTAAACGACGACGACTTCGAACCAACGCCAGCAATCCGAGGGTCCGCCCGCGTAGGGAATGAGGTACCAGAAATGCCGTTACTTCAAATATTGATGGTTTTAATCACGGTGGGGGTTCTGTTGTGGCTGGTCAACAACTTCGTGCCGATGGCGGGATCGATCAAGTCGATCCTCAATGCTGTTGTGGTGATCGGCGTAGTTGTGTGGCTTTTGAATGTTTTGGGGCTCTTGCATTCTCTTTCCCGGGTCCACGTTGGTGCGTAAGCAGGCTGCCACGCAAGAGCGTAAAGGAGAACAGATGACAATCCAAAGCAGCGAGCACGGTGAGAAAAAGCAACGTAAGCATCGAGGGGCAAGACTTGCATACTTGGTTGCCGGTTTAGCAATTGGCGCTCTCGCGGGCGTACTCTTAGCTCCGCAGTCCGGGGATGAGACTCGTGAGTGGTTCGCAGCTAAATACAATGATGGAATGGATTCAGTCAACGCGAAGGTCAACCAGACGCGTCAACAGGTTGCGGAATTGATCGGTCGGGGCCAAGAGCAGGTGCGCGAGACCGTGGATAAGGGACGAGAAGCGTTTAGCAAGATCAAAACTGCGGGGGTTTAGGTCGGGACTACAAATGAATAATGAGGTGCACGGTGAGGATACGAGTGGATACGGAGGATAGGTTTATGAATAAGTTTACGTATCTGGCACTAGTTGCTGTTGCTGGAATCTGTTTTACGGTGACCGCTCCCAAGGCGCAGGCTCAGATCAGCGTCGGCGTCGAGATTGGAACAGCTCCTGCATGCCCTTATGGCTACTATGACGCCGCTCCTTATAGCTGTGCTCCCTACGGCTACTACGGCACGGAATGGTTTTCGGGTGGTGCGTTCGTTGGTGCTGGCCCGTGGTTTCATGGCCCTGACACCTTCCAAGGCCACGTGAATAACCGTTATCATCCCGACCACGGGTATAAAGGTCCGGCGCCAAGGGTTGGCGATAGACCTGAGCCGTCAAAACGCCTCGATAAAGTTTCCAACTTCAAAGGAAATGAAGTGCGTGATGGGCGCGGCCACGTGGGCGGAGACAGGAGAAAACGCTAAGAACATGGGCGAATAATTCAATAAACGGTCGAAACCTGATGTGGTTTGTCGCGCATCCGGAAGTCGTAGATGCTGCCCAAGGTAGGCCGCGGTGTTTGGTCGGCTTACCTCATGCCGTCAGTGCGAGCAGATCCCACATTACTGTGCCGCTCAATATTCGTGATTTCTGGGGCAGCGATGTAGCTTTGGAATGGTTCGCACCGCTGTTTCCTGCCGCAGATTCGATGCGCACGCGAGACACGTTTTCGACGACGGCCCTGATCGAACAGGTTTGCGCTACCGCATGAACCTCAGTGGCTGTAAACGACCTCTCCCCCAGAAGACTGCATCGCACGATCAATCACGTGCGGTTCCACATGAATCCCGCTGGCCATAAACGGATATGTTTGCGAGTTCCAGTGAGGGTGGCTCTCAGTTTTCGCTGGGCGGGAGGTAGTAGCCGGGCCGCGAACGAATTGTCAGTCCCCGGCGATCCACCACTTCCACCCTGATCTCGTGATATCCACCTGTCTCGGTTCCAGTCAGGCGGTAGCCCAGCACGTATTGTGCGTGCAGTTCGCCACCGATCTTGTCGATTACCGGTTCGATCGAACTGTCACGGAACGTGGACTGATACAGGCCGCCGGTGGCTGCCGCGGCGATTTCGATCGGGTGGTCGCGCAGCGGAGCGCTCGCGTGCTTCACCACCCAAACGGCCGGCGCCGCAAGGTTCATGTTCCCGGCGCGCAGAGCCGCGGTCGTGGGCGTCTGCGGTGTGCCCGCCATGGGCGTCAAGGCGAAGATTCCAGGCGGCGTAGCGGATGGAGAAGTCACTTGCTCCTGCGGACCGCGCACCTCCGCCGCAGTGGAAGAGAGACCCACCGAGTAGATCGTAATGTTGGCGAACTGCGCCTCGCTGATCACCTGCCCCAGTTTTTCTTCGGTGCCGGTATCCAGGTCTTCCGCCAGCACCACGATCACATGGCGGCGCGAAGACGAGCGGGCACCGAGAAGAACCACGGCCCGGGACAACGCATCGTAAAGGTGCGCTCCTGAGCTACCCGTCTGGATATTTCCGACGGCTTTCTCGATTGCGTCGTCGTCGCTCGTGAAGTCCAGTAGACGGTCCACCTCATCGTTATAGCCGATCAGGGCAGCCTCGCCGTCCGCGCCCAGTACGGACTGGGTGAAGAGAATCCCCGTGCGCCGGACAGCCGGGAGCAATGCCGCGACGCGCGAGCTGGTCTCCGCCACGATCACCACCGAAAGTGGTGCATTGCCAATGTCAATGCTCTCGATTGTCTGCTCAACACCGTTGTCGTAGACACGAAAGTTGCCTTTCGTGAGACTCAGAACGAGTTCACCCTGCGAGTCAGTCACCACTACGGGCGCGTCCACGACTTTCACCTTTACGCGAATTGACGCCTGGTCTGGGGGCCGCTGAACCGTCTGGCCGAAGGTCGGGACGATGGGATCTGTCTGAGATTGGGCCTTGAGATTGTAGGCGGTCACAAGAACCAGACATAGCAGCAGCGCTCGGACACCCACTTCGAGCTTGTGTGCTGGCTTCATCGCATTCGTCATTGGCATCCCCTTCGAGGCATTCACCCGAGATACCCCAAGCAGATGGCCTGGGAGCCTCCGCATTTCTTTAGAATAGGGGGAGTGAGGAAAAGTATCTGTCCTCTACAGCACAACTTCAATCACCGAGCATTAATCATGCTGAACGCCAAACAGGTCCAGGAACTTTTGAAGTTGCAACCTCTCCGCACCGAAGGTGGGTATTTCTCAGAGATGTATCGCTCCAAATTCACACTAAGCCAGCGGTCTCTGCCTTCGGGCTACTCTGGGGAACGCGCGCTCTCAACCGCCATCTACTACATGCTGACCCCGGACACGTTTTCCATCATTCATCGGCTAAAGGGCGATGAGGTTTATCACTTCTACTTAGGCGACCCTGCGGAAATGCTGGTCCTAAAACCGGACGGCACAGGCGAGAATGTGCTCCTAGGTCAAGACATCGGTTCGGGGATGCGTTTGCAGCAGGTCGTCCCAGCGGGAGTCTGGCAGGGTTCGCGCTTGGCTCCCGGTGGAAAATTTGCGCTCATGGGTACGACGATGTCGCCGGGGTTCGATGCAGCTGATTTCGAAATAGGCATGCGCGACGAACTAAGCGCTCGATACCCCGATCATGCTGCACGGATCGCCATCCTTACTCGCACCGGTGACGCTAGTATTTGATTTAGGATACGTTAGGGCATGCATGCACGAAAGTTTTGTATTTGCGGATCTCCGGGAACTATTCGCGAAAGCAAATGAGGAGAAATCCGGAGATCAGCTGGCCGGCCTGGGGGCTCGTTCTGAGCTTGAGCGCGTGGCGGCAAAACGCAAGCTCGCCGAGCTATCGCTCGATGAAATTCTTAGGCAGCCCTTAATTGATCCCGATCACGATGACGTCAGCCGCTTGATACTTGATACCCACGACGCGGATAGCTTCGCAAGTATCAAGAGTATGACCGTAGGCGCATTCCGCGAGTATGTTCTTGACGACGCAACCGCTGAAGCGGAACTGAAGCGGATCCAGCGCGCCATCGTTCCTGAGATTGCTGCCGCTGTGGCCAAGATCATGAGCAATAAGGACCTGATCTTGGGCGCGGCAAAGATTCGAAATGTCACCCGTTGCCGCAATACCATGGGCGAACGAGGCGTCTTAGGCATTCGAATCCAGCCAAACCATCCAGCCGACGATATTGGAGGAATCCTGCTATCCACTCTCGAAGGATTGCTTTATGGCTGCGGCGATGCGGTAATCGGAGTAAATCCAGCGACGGATTCGGTTGAAACGGTATCTTCAATCCTGCGCGCCCTTGAACGCCTTGTAGATGTCTATCATGTCCCCACACAGATCTGTTGTCTGGCGCATGTGACGACACAGTTGGCTGCCCTCGAGCGTGGAGCGCCAGTCGATTTGCTGTTTCAATCGGTTGCCGGGACAGAAGACGCCAACCGAAGTTTTGGCATCACGCTTTCGATGTTGTCGGAGGGCCGCGAGCGTGTTCTTGAGCAGCACAGCCACCGCGACGTTTCGTGGATAGGCAAAGACGCAATGTACTTCGAAACCGGCCAGGGTAGCGCTCTTTCCGCCGAGGCTCACCATGGCGTGGACCAATTGACGTTGGAGGCCCGAGCATACGGTGTGGCGCGGGTATTCGATCCTTTCCTGGTGAACAGTGTGGTCGGTTTCATCGGACCGGAATACCTGTATGATGAGCGGCAGATCATTCGCGCGGGTCTGGAAGATCATTTCATGGGCAAGTTGCTGGGCCTGCCGATGGGTTGTGACGTTTGCTACACGAATCACGCGGCAGCCGACCAAAATTCCGCCGACAATCTTCTCATGCTACTCGCGGCCGCCGGATGTAACTACTTTATGGGCGTCCCTTGCTCGGATGATGTGATGCTGAATTATCAGTCGACCAGCTATCACGACGCGCTGGCGGTTCGCAGACTTTTCAACTTGCGACCCGCGCCTGAGTTTCTGGATTGGCTACGCGAAATGGGAATCTACCGGGAGGGCCAGCCTGTGCATCTGGAGGCGTCGGCGAGACGGCAACTGATACGTGGGTTTGCATCCTCGTTGGAAGGAATCAGTTGATGAATGACGAGGAGCTTGCGGCAAACTGGCCTGAGATCGTGCACCGGGTCCGGGAACGAACACCCGCGCGCCTTCTGGTTGGACGTGCCGGGGCAGCTTATCGCACCGGCACGCAGCTCGAGTTGCGCGAGGCGCATGCGGCTGCGCGGGACGCGGTTCGCACCGAGATGGATATTCGGGCGATTTTTGGCGCAAGCTTTTTGGCACAGTGGAAATTATTCGAAGTGTCCACACAGGCTGTTGACAAAGACGAATTCCTTTTGCGGCCTGATTTAGGGCGGCGTTTCACGGAATCGGCGCGAGCTGAAATCTTGAATCGCTGTCCTAAGGGCAACGATCTTCAAATTGCGATCGGCGACGGCCTTTCGGTTTCGGCCGTAGCGGCACAGGTTCCCCCATTAATCCCTCTTCTTTATGAGTCCGCGATTCAGCGGGGAATGACCGTCGGACAGACGTTCGTCGTTCGGCACTGCCGGGTCGGTATCTTGAATCAAATCGGCGAGTTGCTTGCTCCGCGAGTTGTGGTGTTGCTTATTGGTGAGCGGCCCGGACTTGCGACGGCGGTGAGCTTATCGGCGTATATGGCTTACTGTCCGGACTCGACTCACACGGACGGCAATCGAAATCTGATTTCGAATATTCATGCACGAGGCCTGAGCTGTGGTGACTCGGCAGCGCGCATAATTCATCTTGCCGAGTTAATGATCATGGATCGGATGAGTGGCTGTAACCTAAGAATCGACGACTTGAATCCACGGCGCACCATCACATCGGGATCTAACCGGCAATAGCGGCGTAGCCGCCGCACACATCGAGAGGATCGTTGCCGTTGAGGCTAGTGGACAGGCCAAGTGCCGCATTCCTTCCCTGTCTGCCCGGCGTTCGCCGGCTTCGCCGTTCAAGCCATGCCGCCGAACTACATTCATGATTTCCCGATCCCGAGGGGTGGGCGGCCAGATGTTAATTTAATCTCAGGCTTGGCCTGAGCAATGCGTCAACTTACAATGATCTCGTCATGAGAATCGGAATCGATTTTGGAACCACTCGAGTGGTGGTCGCTGCAGCGGATCGGGGTAATTATCCGCTTGTGAATTTTGAGGCGCCCGACGGACGAGTGAGGGACTGGTTTCCCCCGCTAGTTGCTGTTTCAGGAGACAAGCGGCTTTACGGATGGGAGGCGCTCCAGCAGCAAGGCAAGTCAGGCTGGACTATCCTGCGTTCTCTCAAGCGCCGCCTCAAGAACGCTGGTCTTGCCACCGCGGTCGATATTGCCGGCCAGCGGCTCAATGTATCGCTGCTGATGACCGAAATGCTGGCGGCCTTGAGACGCGAACTAATGGAGAAATCCACCTTGGGCGCCAGAAAGTATGACCGGCTCCAGGTGATGCTTGGTGTGCCGGCCAACGCCAACAGTAATCAGCGATTTCTGACGCAAGAGGCAGCCCGGGCCGCGGGCTTCGAGGTACTTGGTCTGTTGAACGAGCCCTCGGCTGCCGCGGTAGAGTTTGCCTGCCGCAACAACACTGACCGCAAGAATCGTCGGAAAGGCGGACTCCTTGTATATGACTTTGGCGGCGGAACGTTCGACGTGTCGCTTGTCGATCTGGCCGAAAATGAGCGGTCTGTCATCGCATCGGACGGCATTCCCGATTTAGGCGGCGATGACTTCGACGAAATTTTGGCTTTGCTGGCGTTGTCGGAAGCCGGAAAGCCCGGCCAAACGGAGGAGTCGCTTACGGGGGCGGAGTGGTACTTGTTATTTGACGAATGCCGCGAAAAGAAGGAATCGCTCAATCCCAATAGCCGTAAGCTCACCATCGATTTGGAGCGGGTTCGAAAAGGTTGGGGGGAAGTGTCCATCGGCGTCGACGCCTTCTACGAACGGTGCCGTCCTTTGGTGGAATCGACCCGCGGAATAGTGGAAACTCTTCTAGCTGCTCATCCGAACCACCCCATCGATACCTTATACGTCACTGGAGGCGGGTCGGAGTTACCTTCCGTCGCACGCGTCTTGCGCGAGACGTTTGGACGCAGAGTACAGCGATCTGCGTACATGCGTTCGGCCACGGCGATTGGATTGGCCATCCGCGCCGAAGGCCACGAAGACCATCCTCTCCGCGATCGATTCACAAAAAACTTTGGCGTCTGGCGGGAAGCGGACGATGGCCGTAACGCTATTTTCGATGTTATCTTCCCGCGCGGTGTAAAGCTTCCATCGAGAGGCGAGGAACCGCTGCGAACGGTCCGCTCATATCATCCGGTGCACAATATCGGGTACTTTCGTTACCTGGAATGTGTACATCTCGGAACCAACAATCAGCCCGAAGGTGAGATTAGCAACTGGGACGAGATTCGAGTCGCCTTTGACCCCGAGTTGCGCGATTCATCGGATCTTGCCGCTCAACCAGTCCTTCGCTTCGCCGCGCCGCAAGAATCATTGATCGAAGAGGAGTACATCTGCGATGCCAATGGCGATCTGGAGGTAAAGATCCGTGACAAGATCACTCAGCAGACGAACGAGTACAGACTCGGCCGCTGGTCGAAACACCGCAAAAAATTGAGGACAAGATGAGTCGTTTCCGATCTCGGTTGACTCCAAACATCATCAACATAGGGTTGGAGATGCAGCGTGCCTCGCTGTGCTAGCCAGCGGCCGCAAGTTCGGCACCATGGTATGATCCCGCGTCACGCGACCGGCTGCCTGTAAACGGAGGCGCAAGGGGTCCGGTGATCCTCCCGGTCTTCAAAGCCGGCGATCCGTCCCTTCGCGGGGTGGATGGTGGGTTCGACTCCCACACGCTTCCGCCAAATCCTGGATGATTCGATTGCCTTTGTAGGGGTCGAACCCTCCCAAAACTTCTTCCTGCCCAGGGTTTTGGAACTGCAGCAAAACTCGAAAGCTGGCAACTGAGTGCGAGTGGCTCTCCGACTGCCCGGCGCACATACATTTCAATCTTTATCGAACAGCTTTTGTATCCGATCAGGGGTCAATCTGCCTGGAAGCTAATTTTCAGAAATATCGGCCCCAAAGTTGTAGCCCAAGTTGGGATCGCCGGTGGTTTGCTCGCCCAAGTTATAGCGAGGATAAGGTCCACAATAGGCACTCAAGGTCCAGTCGGGCGTCCGGAAATTCGGGCCGGAATTACAACCGGCCGGAACTTCGGCAAACCCGGAATTCCAAGCAAATCCGTTTGGACCGAAACCGGGATCTCCAGCAAAAGCGGCCTGCCCGGATCCGTTGGAGCCGAGTCCAACATCAATCGCCCGGACGGCCAGCGAAAGCGCCGTCTCTCCGAGCGTAACCCATCCGCCAAGCGCCGCCGAGCCAATGTGCAGCAAGCCGCCGAATAGCAGATTCGGTATCCCTGACAAACTCGATGCGAGCAACGAAGTCCCGGAGGATCCCAAGGATGAAGTTCCGAAACCGGAACTGCCGAACCTAGAATTGGCGAAGCGATCGCTTTCAAAATTTGCAAAAGAGCCGTGCGAAGAGAACGACGAAGCTGACGTGAATGAAGAGAACGACGGGAATCGTGACGATCCCACCGTATGGATCGAATAGCGGGACGAATTGAACGCCGGGCGCGGGGCGGAGAACGCCGACGCCGCGGCTCGGCTTCCTCCGAGAGACGAGAATTGTGAATGATTCTCGGCCACAACTGCAGGCCTTGACGTTGCAAACGAGTGCCACTGGCTGTCGGCAGCCCGTGAATCAGTTCTGTAGCTGGAGGGGATTTCGGGCCGGCTAACAGCGCGTGTGCCACCGAACGATTGCCAAGCGCCACCCGTCGAGCCCGTCCAGCCGCGAGCCGGGGAGGAGATCGTTCGGCCAGACGAATTCGCAAACGAGCTGGCGAATAAATCCCGGTCGCCCCGCGCATTTCCGCTGCTGCGCACCGGCTGCGAAGCTGCGGAACGGGCAAAATCGCGAGACGCCACTGACGGCGCATACGTGCGGCCTTCGGAGGCGGAGTTGCGAGCGAAATCGCCAGAAGCGCGATACGCAGAGAATCGTTCGGCCGGAGCAGACGGGCGATACGAGCCGACACTCGTTCTTGCGGCGCCCATGCGCGCCAGGCCAGTTTGGCCGCGGTTCGTCACTGTGCTGTCGGTGTAGGTTCTGTTGATGTGGGCGCTTGTCATACGGCTTCCGCTCGTCCGATTGCTAAACATGTGCGCGCTACTCACGTGGGTTCCATTCATATGACCGGAGGAGAGCGATGAGTGCGTATTAGAATGGCCATTGCTGCTGAAGTGAGAGTGGCCGCCATGGGAGCCGCCACCGCCGGAACTTTTGCCAGAACTCTTGCTGTGATGCGTAGATGGGAACGCCGACACAGAAATCAGCGTCAGTGCTGCGACAGTGGTAATCAGGATTTTCGAAAAGAGAGTTTGCATTTCAGCCCCTCCGCCGGGCATTGCGCAGACCTGGCGTTGGGGACCAGGGACCTGTGCTATCCCTCCTCTGATCTAGTTCGTACGCCCCGGGTTGTATTCGGAGAATCGCTTTTGTAGTGAACGGGACCGCGAAGCCAGCTCGAGAAACTCTCCGCGCGTATGGATCAGCCGGACGCAGTCGTCCTGAAAAAGGTTAAAGAAGATGAGGCCCGCCAGCGACTCACCGTCATCGCACGCACAACACAATAGTAGCCACAGTGTGGATTGCCCCCTGCATCACGGCAAGACTCCAAACCATGCTAGTACGGCAATTATGATCGCAACCAAACCCACAGCGCCTGCAGCCAGAACGACCATCTCCCGATGGGATAAGGTTATCTTTGGCGCTGGACTGTTTCGCAGTCGATTCTCAAGCTCTTCGGCGCTCACTTGCACGAGCCATTCCTTGAGTACGGCGCGGGCACTGATTGCGACGTTCTCAAAGTGAATTCCCATACCCACGCCGCTGATTGCGTATACAACCTTGCCGCGGCTGTGAAACGTTATGCCCTTATTGTTGATTTTCAGACTGACCAGCGTTCCTGGGGGAAACGGCGTGACGGTTTGTATGTGACATCCGTACCGACTGAGGTTCGAGGTCGCACCCACGATCTGCTGTCCTGATTCCGAGGCCGCGACTTCAATAGTTGAGATGAAGCTATAACGCAGATCAGAACGCTGGGGATTCCAAATACCTGAATCCGCGAGTGCGTCGATTTTGGCTGCTCCGCTTGTGCTGGTCATCGCTGCCTATCTTAGCTTCCGCAGTAGGCTATCGTATGACGTGAGGTCTTCAACGCTTAATCGGCAGAGCCCTTGCGAAACCGTAACTGCGCATCGCAGTTTGGCTCTCTTCCGTTATTAACAATCGTTCACTACTCCGATATGTGGTTGTCCAAACAATTTAGGAACTTCATCCACAATCGGTGCGAGCCTACCTTCATGGTCTCTTATCGAGAAGTGGCCAGCTATTTGGGGCTTACTCGCGACCGCTGTTCGGAAAACCCCTCGGCGCCGAACTCCGCAACTGATTGAATCTGCTCAAGCCATAGAAGCTGAGGAAGATACCCTTATTCCTCGCGCAACGATTGTTCGACCCTAAGCAAAATGCCGGGTATTACCATTTCCCACTCATTCTTACAGTGGGGAACCGCGCATTCGATCACGGTTGACCTTCCTTGACCCGCACTCGATTGCTGCTCAAATTCTATCTGCGACCACTGCCCACATTTCTTACATTTGATTTCTAGTGGAATAGCCATTCAGAAATCGTAGCAAAAACGCCCTTAGCTCAGCCACGTCCTGAGAAGTGTCTTCTCGGAAGTCGGCCCACCCCGAAAAGCCAGTCTCCGGAATGCCGTTTATCAGGAGTGGCCTAGCCTCTCACGACTCCCGTGGCATCAGCGGGGGTCAAGGCTGCCGATGATGCAGGACTTTGCGAGAAGTGTCCCTGTCCGCGAAGATCTATCGATCAGTCCTATCAATTTATTGATGTTTTCTGCGTGGCCCAGCTGAAACTACAGTATCAAGGATGGTCAGGGAGTGGGTACATGCCAGAGGGTGAGCGAGTGCGGGAAGGTCTATATCCGAAGCGAGCGCCCCTGCCTGACTTTGCCTGTAACGACGAACGTGCGGACACTACGGAGGATGTGACGTCGCTACTTGAAATGACCAGTGTCCTCTCTGGCGCCGTGCCTTTGAAAGTCGGTATCCACCAAACGCTGGGAATTCTGGAGCGCCGCTACGGGGTGGAGCGGGGCATGGTGATCCTGCTCCGAGACGGAACCCGCGAGCTTCACATCGATGCATCGGTGGGCTTGAGTGACGGAGATCAGCGCGCCCGTTATCACGTCGGCGAAGGTATCACAGGCCGCGTGGTGGCCACGGGCAAACCGGTAGTGGTGCCGCAGATCAGTCAGGAACCATTGTTTCTCCACCGCGCTGGTCGACGGCGACCGAAAGCCAGAGAAATCACCGTTGTGTCCGTGCCCATCCTCGCTAACCAGACGCCGGTGGGAACCTTGAACGTGGACCTGCCGTTCGACGGGAACCGGAATTACGAGCGGGTGGTAAATTTTTTTGCCCTCGTCGCCGCGATGATCGGCCAAGCGATGACGATCCGAAATCTGCTGGATGCCGAGCGGCGATGGCTGCTCGGGAAGAACGCGGACTTGCAGAAGGAGGTGCTGGAGCGGTACGACTTTTCCAACCTCGTGGGCAATAGCAGCCCGATCCGGCGGGTCTATGAACAGGTGACGCAGGTGGCGCCTACCAATACCACCGTAATGTTGCGCGGAGAGTCAGGGACGGGAAAGGAACTGATCGCTCACGCCGTTCACTACAATTCGCCCCGGAAGAACAGCCCGTTCGTCAAAGTCAATTGCGCGGCCTTGCCCGAGACCTTGCTCGAATCGGAGCTATTTGGCTACGAAAAGGGAGCGTTCACGGGTGCGGATTCGCAAAAGAAGGGACGCTTTGAATTAGCCGACGGCGGAACGCTTTTTTTGGACGAGATCGGCGACCTCAGCGGCCCCGCGGCGGTGAAGCTCTTGCGTGTGTTGCAGGAACGGGAGTTCGAGCGACTGGGCGGCACGCGAACGATCAAGACGGACGTGCGCCTGATCGTAGCCACGAACAAGGATCTGGAACGCGCTATTGCGGCAGGAACATTTCGCGAGGACCTCTTCTACCGGCTGAACGTTTTTTCGATCTTCGTCCCGCCGTTGCGGGAACGAAAGTCGGACATACTGCTTCTTTCAGACCACTTTCTCGAGAAGTACAACAGCCGCCATCACAAGAACATCAAGCGCATCTCCACGCCGGCGATCGACATGCTTACCTGCTATCACTGGCCGGGCAACGTCCGTGAACTGGAGAACACGATCGAGCGGGCGGTGCTGGTCTGCGACGGCGGCGTGATCCACGGGCACCACCTTCCGCCGACGCTGCAAACGGCGGAGGCTTCCGGGACGGTGTTGAACATTTCCTTCAAAGAGGCGGTCGAGGCGTACGAAAAGGATCTGATTCAGGACACGCTGAAAACCACACGCGGAAACCGATCGAAAGCGGCCTTACTGTTGAAGACCACCGAACGCGTGATCAACTACAAGGCGAGAAAACTCAACATCGACTGCAAACGCTTTCGAAGCTGACGCCTCATTGGACGGGCTAGGCTCGCGGAGGCGCTTCCAAGACCGAGGCTAAGGTGGCGGCTCGCTCGCGTAGTTCCCGCGACCACGACCCGGCCAGCTGAGGCACGTCCGCAAGTTGAAGCGCGAGCGGAGCGTCGGTCTTGCGGTGGTGAAGGACCTCATTGGCACGGGCAATCGGCCAATCGGGATTGGGGCGGTCCAATAGCATGACCGGCATCGAAGCCTCAATCCAACCTTCCTCCAGGACTCGAAGATACCAACCGCTTCGCCCGTTGCGCACAACCAAGCCTGTCAACTCGTGCATGCGCCAGCGGCGGGCCAACTTCCAGCAAGGCTGCCGCGGCTGGCTCACCTCGAAGGACACTGCCCCGATACGCAGCGTGTCGCCGACGCAAATGGACTCCTCGCTCAGCCCGGATATGGTGAGGTTTTCTCCGAAGGCGCCGCATGGCATGTCCGGCAAGTTGAGCTCCCGGCGCCACTTCGGATAGTGGTCAGCGCTATAAGCCAGGACGGCCTTGTCGATGCCGCCGTGATTTTCAAGGTCTGCTTGGCCGTCGCCAACGAGGTTGGTCCTGCCGACAAAGACGCGGCCCTGCACCGGCATCTTAAAGAAACCCGTTCGCCACGGTTTGTCGTGGGTGTCCAAGGCGTTTTCGAAGCCGTAGGCTTTCGGCGTTCCCACTTGAACGGAACAAAGGGTGGCCGATGGAGCCGGCGAGCAGTGCATCAAACCACTCTGACTGAGTCGCCGACGCGGACGGTTCCGGTCTGAAGCACCGAGCCGTAGACGCCGACGTGACCCTGGTTGTAGCGCGCCACACTCTTAAGAATTGCCGGATCTCTGGGAAGATCGCCCTGAGCAAGCGTAGTCATCACACAGCGTGGACAGGGACCGGTGATTTCAATGCATACCTCCGGTCCGATCGCGAGCGACTTGCCGATCCACTGATTCTCGACAAACCCCTCTTGCGGCCCGGTATCGACGACAAGGTTCGGCCGGAATCGACGCGGCTCGAAGCGGCTGCGCGGCTCAAGCTCCCCGAGACGGCTCAGAGTGCTCGTCGTGAGTAAATGCACGATGGCGAGATCAAAAAAAGTTCCCGGCGGCATGGCTTCATCGGTGACAGTGTCCGGGCTTGCCATTTCCTCCCGGTCGGGCCAGAACTCCTCAAGCTGGGCGTGGTCAGGCGGCTTGGCCAGCAAGGCGACCGATCGGCCCAATGCCCCGGAGAGTATGGGAGCGAAGTCGGAACTGGAACTGACGGCAAAGCCTCCGTCCGGCAAGGTGACGCGCACAGGTGGCAGAGGAGAACCCCTCAATGGAGGGGTGAGATAGGCGGCCCGATAACGAAATAGCTTCGGCCATTTGCGTGGGTTTTTCGCGCTCACCACCTTTCCCGTCTCTGTGTCGCTCAAGGCGTAGCTGCGGTCGCCGAAAAGTCCCTGCGGGGTAAACTGTGCCGCATTGAGCTCCTCTCCCATCAGAGATTTCATCGGGTACCGATAGATGCTCGCCAAATAGTCTGTGCCATTTGCCATATGTATTGGCCTATCCGAGATTAGAAGCCGACGAGGACTGCTGAGGGGCTTCGACGAAAAACGCCCCCGGTACGGAGACTTCGGAATCCGGCGCCATGGCGACATCTTCGAGCATCTTGCGAATGCCGTCGATCTCCATGATGCTGCGGGTGCGAACCGAAACCAAGACGATCCCGGCCAGTATGTAGGCCAAGAAGATGTAAGGGAAATAGTTCAGTGGAGCCGATGGAACCGGATAGACCGTCCCTACGATGGGCACAATCAAGAGAGCCAGGGCGATCACGGCTATCGCGATGTGGTGAGCTTTCAGTTCGCCAATCTTCTTCAGATAAAACGGTGTGGCCAGCGAGATCAGAACGTACGCTGCACAAAAGCCCATGGCGCCGAAAAGCCCGGCATCGTTGAAGGCATCGAACGGAGCCATCTGCCAACCGCCCACGGCGCCGTAGGACAGCAGGATGAACGAGGTGGGGATGAGGAATTGTATGGCCGCAAAAACCGAGATGGCCACGTGCGGCGTGAGATTATGCTTGTGCGAACTGCCCATCGAAATGGGAAAAATCCCGTAGCGGCCCATGGTAAACATCACGCGCGAGCCGGCATTCAGGCAGGACATGGCGAGGGCGAAGAAGCTGATCATCGCACCGATCGAGATCAGAACGCCCATCCACTTTACGCCCAGGTTCTCGCTGAGCGTCGAAAGCGGCGCGTCGAGCTTGTCGAGCGTCGGCACGTTGCCGGCAAGCGCATGCGTTTCGACGTAGGTGATGAAGACGAAAAAGGCTCCCGTCAACACCAAGCTGGCGATGACGGCCCGCGGGATTGTTTTCAACGGCTCGCGCGCCTCTTCGCCAAACGCCGACGCGCATTCGAAGCCGACCAGGCTGAAGATCGCCACCACAACGCCCAAGCCAATGTCTTTCAGGCCGTGACCTGCGGCGGGATGCCACTGCGCGGCATCGACGAGGCCGGTTTTCGCCAGCGCCAGAATGGCGAGCAGCATGATGACGGTAACGGAGACACCCTCGAACACAAGCATCAGGATCGTGGAGAAGGTGATGTCCTTGTATGCCAAGAACCACGCGGCAACGACGCACAAAGCGAACAGCGTGATCGAGGGGTGGGACAAATAGCCGCTGACTCCAGTCAGATTCAGCAGCTTGGTCGCGAAGTGGGTGAACCCGGTCACCCCGGCGATGCCTATGAACATATACGCCCAGATCAGGCTCCAGCCCGACAAGCCGCCGGCCCTTGGCCCGAGACCCTTGACCGAGTATTCGTACATGCTGCCGGCGGAAGTGTAGCGCTTGGTGAATTGATTCAGGCTGACGGCGACGAACAAGAGCATGATGGTGCCAAACAAATAGCAAAGCCATCCGGCTGCTCCCGCAGTGCCGAACATGAGAGGCACGATCAGCGCGGCGGTCATGCTCGGCGAAATCAGCGCGATCGCCTGGGCCGATACCTCCCAGAAATTCAGTGCGTTGCTCTTTAATCGGGTGTGGGTTTTCTTCAAAGCCTGTTCGTATGCCGTATCGCCCATGGGAAGCTCCTAGGATGGTGCAAGACTGCCGCAAGCAGCCATCCTTGGAGAGACATTGCAAGCGAGTCGCCAGGCGGCAAAAGCGAAGAAAACGTTGTCTTTATTAATTTTTCATAAGAAGAAACAGGCTGGATGGAACGGCGCTTTCCGACATTTTGGTAACTCCGGGCAGGGGCAGCAACAATCTGGTTCAGTCGGGGCATTCTATGAGACCAGCGGCCGCCCCGTTTCTACAATCCTGTCGGATTTCGCCGCGGCATTGGGACAAATTTGTCGTGGCATCGCGAGCCGACTCCGATGAAGGACTAAGAGCGGCGTTGGAGCCGGAGGTTAACGTCTAACGTGAAAATGCAACATCACGTTACGACTCGTCGTTTCCTCGAATGGGTCTAAGTCCTTTGGAAGGGGGCTTCAGAGACTTGACGCAACAGAACACCAATTGTGTTGCACCTGAATCATCTCCGAGAGTGCCGTAACATATTCCATGGCAGTAGGTGAAAGGCCAACAGCCGGCTCTTGCATATTTGTGGCGCTCACCGCCACCGTACGGGTCCCTTCGGAAAAGGGTAGACCCAGTTGTTGGGATCTGTAAGCGACAACGGGCACGCTCAGGACGAACCGTTGGCTACGTCTTTGCCTGTTCCCGATCATCTTTCCCTTTGTGTGGGCCTCCACCAAATTCTCGCTGAATCTCGATTCCCATCTCCGATCGTCTCGCAGCCTGACGTTACCTGGTGAGACTAACTCCGCGTCTTTTTTTCCTTTTGAATGATGCGATTACATTCGGCAATCTGGTCGTCAATAATCTTGATTTCCAGAGCTAGATGGATCTCGTTCGGATTGCTCGCAAGCCGCCGGAACAAAGGCTCTCGCTCAGTTTTCAACTCTTGCAGTTTTTTTTCGGGCATGGTCCTTCTCGGTGATGCGACAACTTGAAGAAGCGACGAACACAACGATGATAGCAGGTTCCGTCAGAGTGCGCCGGTAAAAGCGAACAGCGGTTTCCAATCCCACCCAGAAATTCTCATGGAACGAATGACGAGCTAGGCCGATTCGTGGCACTGGATCGACTCTTCTTCGGGCGATCCCTCGTTCGGGAGGGTCAATCTGAACTCGCGCTGCTCGCTCGAAACCTCTCGCGCCAGGGAACGGTACTCGCGGACGGTCGGCTTCGACGTGAATCCAGCATGTTGAACGACAACGCTGCGGCTCATTTCGATCTTCTTGATGAGTTTCTCATCGGCGAACCCACAGGGGCGCGAAAATGCAGCGGATCTCTCAGGTTTTGTAATTCCCGGTAATAATAGAGCGGAGTGGGCCGCTTTCCGTTGAATCTTAGTCTCTTTAGGAACGCAATTTCTGCCTCAGTAGCATCAGCGCTCAAAGCGCGGTCCCGAAGGAACCGTTTGAACCCCGGCTCTTCTTCTGACGGCCGTTCGGCCTCCCTTTCCACAAACTCGAACTTCTTCGGGTGGCCAGGAGCCAATCTTCGGTTTAAGAAAACTTCCATAGCAAAGGTTCCGAGGTCGATGTCCCAGGATTCAATCAGTGGATCGAGGAAAGAATCGCAGTCTTGCACAGAGACGTTGAAGACATCCGTGTCCAGGAATTCCAGGACGATGACCCGCATGTGTTCATAACTCCGTCCGATCAGCCGGGCCACCAGGCGGAGCCAATTTTCGCTTTCCAGTTCCTCCTTGGCGACTCCCTTTACAACGTCCAAAAGCTTTTGTACAACCAGGCGTTCGAGTTCGCCAAAGGACTGCTTTTCAAAGATCGCCCGCACCTGTTTCTCTTTGTCCCGTGCGCATTTACGAAGAATTAATTCTCGAACCTCCTTCAGTAACGGCGCGGGCCGATCTCCGAGATGTCGTTTCAATTCTTCCATGTGTTCGTGATCCGCCAGCTTGGCAATCTTCCCGCCCGGTAGTTTCAGGAATTTCTCCATCTTGGGATAGATATCCGTGCGGTCGGAGGCCGGCGGCAATTTCTTCCGCGTCAGCAATTGGGAAATATAAGATTCGGTAACATTGGCGGCTTTCGCCAGATCTCGTTGCTCGAGATGCAACTCTTCCAGCCGCTGCTTGATCATCAAACAAACATCCACGGGTAGCCCCCCCCCTAAAACACGACTTCACTACACAAGTTACACAGCTATGGATGATCCCATATTTAACTTGACACGTCCAGTTAATTAACCTAGTGTGGTTAATACGCTGATGGAGCCTTCAGCCCAACCTTACCAAAGACGGTTACCTGAAACGCCTTGGGAGGCGTAAGGAACGCTTTCGACAAGAGGAGGCCGTATGTACTTTCTATCGTGGGTCGTCATTGGATTGATTACCGGCTGGCTGACAGGGCAATTGGCGAGGGAAGGTGGATACGGGCCAATGGTGAACATTGTGATGGGTGCCCCAGTAGCGACGGCGACCAATGCTTGTGACAGCGACAGAAAACGATACGCCTGAAATGCAGCACCCTTCTGCTCGTGCCAGTCGCTAGCGCAGATGCTGCTGCCTAATGCCCGGCGGAGACAAGTTAAAAAGTGTGAGTATGGCAGTTCGGAATGAGCGATGCGGCAAGACGAGGGAGAAGCACCATGTCACAGACAGTCGCGAACGATAGCAACCGCTTGGAATTAGATAGAGCCTTTAGGTATGCGGTGACCCTCGCCTGGCAAGACTTCATGAAGCCGACTGAGCCGCGCTCAATACGAGTTGAGTACGTGTGTGAACCGGGAACCCCGTTGGATCACCTAAGCGTGTGGTCGGCTCGAGGCGCAGGCTATCGGGACTTGGTATGCGATGTCTGGACATCGGCTTCTCTGGCTCATCCAGCGGGGACACGCTTTGAGGGTAGGTACCATTCCGACGTATTGGCTCAGGCCTTGCTATTTGTGATGAAGAATCAAGGCCAGTTCATGCGGTCCGCCGATGCTGGCCCTCATGGTTTGGTTCTGATTCATCCGCCTGACGCAGCCGATCGTAGCGAAGCCGCTACCTGGATGAAGAGTGTCCCGGCTCTGGGAATTGAAGCAGCCCTGGAAGAAGGCAACCGACGAACTGGGGCCCAGGCCCAGCACCAAGAAGAAGCTTGGACGTCCGGAGAAGAGGGAGCGCGTCTTCACGAGCGCCACGCGTTCGTATCCCAATGAATCCGTCGAGGCACCGGCAGACGCAAGCGTCAAATCATTTTGAATTGCGGTATGCCTGGCCCGAGTGAAAGCAATCACACCAGATTTAGAAAGTCGACGCCGATGAGAATCGAAGTGCCGGACGTAACCGCAGCAGGAAGAATCTTTATCAGAGAAGGAACACTGCTGCCGAAAACCCTGCAGATTGAAAGCGAGCCCTATATGCCCGGCTGGAGATCGGTCAAGAGCCTGGATGGGCATGGATTGGGTCGAAAGATCCACGCCGCGGGATGGACCATTTTCTGCCTGGCTTATGACACGAAAGCTACTGTCTTTGGTATCGATGGAGAAAAGATGGTGCGCCGCGCAATCGAGCGGATCTTGGCAAACCGCACGCCCGAGAAATTCAATTCCTTGGAGATTGTGCGGGTGGCCTCGTTGGCCTCGAAGCGCTTCTTCGGAATCCGTCACGTAACGGTCGCCGCCCAGTCACGGCATATTCAGGAGAGCCCCGTTATCTTCCGAATCAAAGACCAGGACTCCGATGCAGCGATTGCTATCGGAATTGAGTTGCCTCCGGACCGGAGTTTTGGACTGGCACCAGGCACAGAACTACTTTTGGACGAGATCAAAACACCAAGTCTTGAATCCGTAGGTGTTTGAAGGAGATTCTCAAGTGAAAACAATGATGCGCACTCTGCCAGCTTCCTTTCTCACGATCGTCGCGATCCTGCTTTCGGTTCCTCTGGGTCACGCGCAGGATCTTTCCAAGTATCGAAACTTTTCGTTCGGAATGACCGTGGCCGATCTTGCCAAGCAGATCGATCAAAGCCCAGCCACTGCGACCGTGCTGCACGAACGACCGGCTCTGATCCAAGAATTGACCTTTTGGCCGCCACAGCCTTATAGCGCTTTACGGCCGGCGGAGCCGCTGCAGCAGATTCTCTTCTCTTTCTACGATGGTGCGCTCTACAGAATGCTGATGACCTACGACACTTCCGCCACCAAAGGACTAAACGACGACGACATGATACGAATCGTTTCCGCAAAGTATGGAACAGCAACCAGACCTGACGCCGTCGTCAACTTCCCCACGAACCCCTCGTATAAGACCACCGAAAAAGTGCTCGCACGGTGGGAAGATTCCCAATATTCGCTGAACCTGTTGCGATCCTCGGAGGATACCTTTGCAATTCTTATGTTTCAAAAACAATTGGATGCGCAAGCTGGGGTCTCCATTTCCGAATCCGTGAAGCTGGAGCAAGAAGAAGCTCCGCTGAAGGAAGCCGCGCGCGTTAAGAAAGAAGCCGCGGATCTGGAACTAGAGCGACAGAAGAATATGAAGACGCTTCGGCCCTAAGGCCGTGGCGGCAACGGCAAGATTGTTTGCGAAATCTCTAACGCGATTTGACGGAGGATCTGAAAATGACAGTTCAAGTAACACCTCTACACGACCGAGTTCTGGTAAGGCGACTGGAAGGGAAGGAGAGTGCCAAGGGTGGCATCATCATTCCCGACACGGCCAAAGAGAAGCCCCAAGAGGGCGAAGTGATGGCCGTTGGAACTGGCAAGGTCGAGGACGGTAAGCGAATCCCCCTCGACGTAAAAACGGGCGACCGGATTTTATTTGGCAAGTACACCGGCACGGATATCACGATCGATGACCAGGAATACCTGATCCTCCGCGAGGAAGAAATCCTGGCGAAGGTCGGTGGGATGACGAAAGCGGCAAGCGGCAAGAAGTAGCCTCTGCCCCAAACGCAGAGAGAACAAAGTGCACGTTCACCCAGGAGGGTGAAGTCCAATGGCAAAACAAATTGTAACGGGTGAGAATTCACGGCAAGCTATTCTGCGCGGCGTCAACATTCTGGCCGATGCGGTGAAGATTACGCTGGGTCCCAAGGGCCGCAACGCCGTGATCGAAAAGAAGTTCGGCGCGCCTATTATTACCAAGGACGGTGTGACCGTAGCAAAAGAGATCGAGCTGCAAGACCCACTCGAGAACATGGGTGCCCAAATGGTGCGCGAAGTTGCGTCCAAAACGTCGGATGTGGCCGGTGACGGCACGACCACGGCGACCGTTCTCGCCCAGGCCATCTTCCGTGAAGGCGTGCGGACGGTTGCCGCGGGTGCTCGCCCGATGGCGCTGAAACGCGGTATCGATAAGGCCGTGGAGGCTGCCGTCGGAGCCATCAAGAAGCTCTCCCATGAGGTGAAGGGCGACATGATCGCCCAGGTGGGCACGATTAGCGCCAATACAGACAAGCAGGTGGGCAATCTCATTGCCGAGGCAATGAAGAAGGTAGGCAAGGACGGTGTCATTACCGTTGAGGAATCAAGGACCATGGAGACGACGCTCGACGTCGTGGAAGGAATGCAATTCGACCGCGGCTACCTGTCATCCTACTTCGTCACCGATCCGGCGCGGATGGAATGTGTGCTCGAGGAAGTTCATATCCTGATCCACGAAAAGAAGATCAGCTCGATGCAGGAGTTGCTGCCCTTGCTCGAACAAACTGCCAAGATGGGCAAGCCCCTGCTGATTATCGCGGAAGACGTTGAGGGCGAAGCGCTCGCGACGCTTGTTGTGAACAAGCTGCGGGGGACGCTGCAGTGCGCTGCGGTTAAGGCACCGGGCTTTGGCGACCGCCGCAAGGCCATGCTGGAGGATATTGCCGTGATCACCGGCGGCAAAGCAATTACCGAGGAGCTTGGCGTCAAGCTCGAAAACGTGAAAATGGAAGACTTAGGTTACGCGAAAAAAGTTACCATCGACAAGGACAATACAATCATTATCGAAGGTGCCGGTAAGAATAGCGAAATTGAAGCCCGCATTAAGCAACTCCGCGCACAGGTCGAGGATACGACGTCCGACTATGACCAGGAAAAGCTTCAGGAACGCTTGGCGAAGCTGGTGGGCGGTGTCGCGGTGATCAAGGTAGGAGCGGCCACCGAAATGGAGCTGAAAGAGAAGAAAGCTCGCGTCGAGGACGCCATGCATGCCACTCGCGCGGCAATCGAGGAGGGTATTGTTCCCGGCGGTGGCACCGCTTTCTTGCGCTGCCTGCCGGCCCTGGAAAAACTCAAGCTCCAGGACGCCGATGAAAGTACGGGCGTGAACATCGTGAAGCGCGCTCTGGAAGAGCCTACGCGCCAGATCGCTCAGAACGCAGGCCACGAGGGCGCCATCGTCGTCGGCCGCATCCGCGAATCAAAGGATGACAACTTCGGCTTCAATGCGGAGTCCGGAGAATTCATGGACATGATAAAGGCCGGTATCATCGACCCAGCTAAGGTTACTCGTCTGGCGTTGCTGAATGCCGCTTCTATCGCAGGGCTGATGCTAACCACGGAAGCTTTGATCGCCAATATCGAGGAAGAGGAACAGGCTGTTTCCGCGGGTGCAGGACACGGCGGTGGGATGAGTGGGATGTACTAAACCCACGTCCCCTTTCGCATGATGGGTGGAAGTAACCCATTAGCGTAATGGCAGCGGAATAAAACCCAGTACGGCTCAGATACAAGGGAAACTAAAGATTCATTGGATCCGGCGGAGCGCGTCTTTGAGGATTTTCGTGGCAGACCGCCAATCACGAAAAGGATGTTTCTTTCAGAATGCTCAATGCTGAGAGCGCCTTTCCTATTGCCTGTCGTTCCATATCTCCATCGGTGCGACCAAATATCGCTCGCATTCTCTGAACGATGGCGACCTCGGCGGTGCCGACTCGTTCGAGAACCTTCGCCTGGTCGACCTCTAGTAAGGCGGCTCTATATTGTGGCTCCCACTCGGGGAACTTGAAGACGAGCTTCATGATCGTTCTCCATTCGGCCTGAGGCTAACGCACTCTGCTGGACAAGCTGGAACAGGAATCGCCTACGATCGGCGCATATCTGGTGCACAAGAACCGTCGCCCCGGGAGGGTTCGGCGGAGGTGTGTGGCGAGATTCAAGGAGTATACTCCTACGGATGGAGAAAACCGCTGGATTTCCTGACGTTCGGGCAATGCATGGAGAGGCGGGAGCAGATCGCGAACAAAGTGATGAGAGGCCATGGAGGGTCTGCGCATGACGCGAGAGGCTAGCGAGCGCATGATTTTGGCCGATCGATATGGAATTCCGAAGCGTCCGGTGGAATCTTCCGTTGAACTGTCTCCTCTCAATGCACTGCTCGTCCCCATGGTCATCGAAGAAACCACTCGAGGCGAGCGCGCGTACGATATCTATTCGCGTCTGCTGAAAGACCACATTCTCTTTATAGGCACTGAGATTGACGACCACGTCGCCAATCTGGTGACTGCCCAGCTGTTGTTTCTGGAAGCTGAAGACCCCGAGCGCGATATCCAGCTCTATATCAATTCGCCGGGCGGCTCGATTACTGCCGGGATGGCGATTTATGACACGATGCAATATCTGCGGGCGGACGTTGTGACGACCTGCGTTGGGGAGGCCGCTTCGATGGCTGCTTTGCTGCTCACCGCTGGTGCTCCCAAGAAGCGCTTCTCTTTGCCCAACTCGCGCATCCTCATCCATCAGCCCTCGATGTCAGGGCTTTCCGGCCAGGCTACCGATATTGATATCCACGCGAAGGAGATTTTGCGTATGAGGTCGGTGATCAACAAGCTCCTGGCACACCACAGTGGGCAGCCGATTGAGAAAATCGAGCAAGACGTCGAGCGCGATTTCATTATGACGGCTAAGCAGGCCAAGGAGTACGGTCTGATCGACGAGATCATTCAGAAACATCGCTAAGGAGCACATCACGTCAAATTCAGCACCAGGCGGCGAGAGTTATAGGCAACAAAAGCCCGACGATTTGATTTGACGAATACGATGCGAAAGGAATGTCCATGCGCAAACTTAGTATGTCGGCGGCGAAAAAGGCAATCCGAAACCGAAAACTGAAATCAGCTCGCAAACGCGCGGCAAGAACCAAGCGGCGGAAAGCCGAGAGCAGAAAAGCGGCAGCCGCAACAGTGCAGCCCTCCACGCAGACCTAGCGTCAAGTTAGCGATCTTCCCAGACGCGGCTCCTGGCGCACCTTCAATTCGGCCCGCGCCAATAAAGTCATATTTTCGGAAACTGGCTTTCCAGCCGAGCGCGCAACCGAAGGCCTCGCGCCGCTCGCCGCCGCTTTAGTCTTGTTTCTTTTCCAGCTCGGCCCACCGTGCATACAGATGATCGATGGTCTTCTGAGATTCTCCCATCTCATCACAAATACGGCGAAGGCGGCCCGCATCGCTCGTGATCGCGGGGTCTTCGAGCGCGGAGCGCTTTGCGTGCAGGTCTTGCTCCGCCGCAGCGATACGCTGCTCGATAGTTGCGAATTCGCGGGCCTCACCATACGAGAGTTTCTTTTTTCTGACCGCCGGCGGAGATGCCCCTTGCGACGAGCGCGAAGGTTGGCTTCCGCCCGGCCCGTCTGGCGTCCCCCTTTCCTGCCCCCTTTCCTGCCCCTTTGCCTGCCCCTTCGTCTGCCTCGATTGCCGCCAAGCATCCCATTGCGTGTAGTCGGCGAAGCCTTCGACCTTACCCAGGCCGTCGAGTCCCAGCACCAGTGTAGAAATCCGATCCAGCAAATAGCGGTCGTGGGTAACCAGCACCAGCGCTCCGCGATATTCCAGTAGGGACTCCTCCAATATTTCCAGGGTGGGAATATCGAGATCGTTCGTCGGTTCGTCCAGCAACAGTAGGTCAGCCGGATGAAGCATGAGCTGTGCAATCAGTATGCGCGCACGCTCTCCGCCGGAAAGGCGGCCCACCGGCTGATTCAGATCCTCGCCCGAGAAAAGGAATCTCGCGGCCCAAGAGGCGACGTGAATCACTTGGCCTTGATAAATTACCGAATCGCTATCAGGCGCGAGTGCGCGGCGCAGCGGGACGTCCGGATCGAGGTGGCGATTCTGATCGAAATAAGTAATGCGTAGGCCGTCAGCTTCGCGAATCTGGCCCCTTGAGGGTTGAATCTCGCCCTTCAGCAGGCGGAGCAGCGTCGTTTTGCCGCTCCCATTAGGGCCAACCAGTCCTACGCGCGTCCCCGACATGATCGTAAAGCTCACGTCTTCGAGCAACGTGCGGTTACCGATCGCGTAGGTAATTCCGTCGGCTTCCAGCAAACGTTTGGTCTGCCGGTTGGTCGCTGAGAAATCGATCCTGGCAGCGGGTGAGCGGGTCCTGGCGTTCAACCCGGCCAGTTCCTGAATCATTCCTTGAGCTTTATCAATCCTGGCCTTCGATTTCCTTGTCCGCGCTTTGGCGCCTCGGCGCAGCCATTCAATCTCAGTATGGACTCGGTTCGTCAAAGCTTCCTGGCGTTTTCCCTGAGCGTAGAGGTACTCTTCCTTGGCCTTCAGGAACTGGCTGTAGTTTCCTTGGACCCGCAAGAACCCCTTCTCGTAAAGATGGTTGAGCTCCACAACCTCCGTAGCCACGTTTTCAAGAAAATAGCGATCGTGGCTGATCACCACGCACGCGAACGCCGCGTTCCGCAGAACTCCTTCCAGCCACTCAATCCCCGCGAGATCTAAATGGTTGGTGGGTTCGTCGAGGAGAAGAACGTCAGATTCCTGAACAAGCCCCTCGCAAATCGCCAGGCGTTTGCGCCAGCCACCCGATAGTGCCGCCGTGGGAGTGTCAAAGTTCGTGAACCCTGCTCGGCCGAGCGCCTCGGCCAGACGGGATAGGCGTTCCGCTTCCGGCAAGGCCATGCGTTCGAGAGCGCCCTCGATTACCGAACGCACCGTTTCGCCCGGGGCAAATTCGGAAATCTGCGCAACGCAGCTGACGGTCGCACGCTTGCGTATTGCGACTGTCCCACTGTCGGGGGGTACCCGGCCGTGAAGAATCGCCAGAAGCGTCGATTTACCGGAGCCATTGGGACCGATCAGGCCGATGCGCTCGCTTTCAGATACCGTAAAGGAAATGTCGGTAAAAAGCGGGGCGCTTCCGTATTTTTTCGAAAGTCCTTGGGCGCTGATGATCGGAGGCAAATTGTTCGGTCTTCTCCCAGGTTTCGGTTACGCGTGCAGGCTATTCAGTATAGCGGGACTTAACTGATTGCGCGGTGCGCTTCGCGGCGCTCCTCGGTTCACCAGACCAGGTGAAAGGGAAGCAGGGCGCAAGCATTGAAGTAATTATTGAAGAAGGATTGCAGCGAGCGGACCTTGCCTGGCTCGCGGCAAAAAAGGTGAACGAACAGGTCGTAATGGTTGGAACTACTTGTTACCACCATTACCGATTTGGCTATTATAGTCCCCCATCTCTGATGGTGCGCAGAGATACTCCGGCATGTCGAAATCGGCGGATTGCAAGCGGAGAGGGTACTTATCTAAGGCGAGCCAAGGTTTCGTATACATCTTCGGATCATCAATCGTCATCGTGAGCTCCATGTTGTCATGGTCCACTCGGTGAAACCGCTCTTCCACCCGCAAAACGTCGCTGTGCGGACGCCCAACATTATCGATCCAAGTCGCTTCCTTCATCCCCACCGTCTGGACGACGAACGTATAATCATCCACCCACTTGCCAACGGAGTACCCGTTCCACCGTGGGTCTGGGTCCTTGGGGAGTTGTCGCCCATCCGTCCAAATGATGCGCCACTGGCCGTAATATTCATTCAAGTAAATCACTTGGTTGGCGGTCTGAGCGATCTCGATCGTCCTCAATTCAAAGAGCTCGATGCGCGGGAAACCCATCGGATCACACATATATAAGGGATCATTGATCTCTCCCAGCGCGGATTGCCGGGGCCCATTGCTCGGCTTAGTGAGCTTGAATTTTTCCAAACCCAACGGAGTGAAAGGTACCTGATGTTCCGGTTTACCGTCTTCCGGCATGGCCGGCGCACCCTGGTCCTCGAGCCCGTTTCCGGCTGATGTTGCTCCGTCCCAGATCCCAGACAGGTCACGGCGCGGAGCGGGGTCTGACTTCTTCCCGGCGTACGTGGATTTGCGCGGTGGAACGTTATTCCACTTCTCCTGATTCACCTCGCCTCCTGCCGTCTTAGCCGGAGCGGTTTGAGCGCGCAGAGTGGGTGAGAGCGTCCATCCCGCAAACAGTGCCGCGGCCAAGAGCGCTAAGCGCCTGGGCATCATTGAAATCCCTCCTGCCTCTTCCATGCATCGTGTGAAATGGTTCAAAGGATTCTCGGCCCGGGTCTCTGCGACTCGGGCCTAAGGGTCGCCGCTCATTGTCCAGGGGCTGGCTGGCCGCCCTCCTTGAACACCGTACCATTGATCACGATCCGGCCTTTGAAACGTCCGATGGGCGAGCCGTTCTTGATTGGTATAACGTCAAGAGTCACTTCATCGCCCGCTTTGAACGTACTCCTGCTCCATCCTGCAGCGTTCTGAGTCACTGTACTTTGCGCTTCTATGACCCAATGCGACGTGTTGCCGCTGTCGTCCTTCGCGTCAACCTTCAGGAAAACATGCGGATTGGCCCAGTATATTCCGTCACTGTTCCCTTCAACGTGATCGTTTTCGTTGTTTCGTACGCCGCGTTCCCGTGGTGTGCGAACAGCGGAACCGAAACCGCCGGCAAAACAATCACTGCGAGGGAAATGATTGCAAACTTGTTTCTCACAGCCCCTCCATATCCCCGCGCGCAACGGCGCTCAGCCGCGCACGACCGTCCCAGCGCAAGAGCGATTCTAAGTTGACTGTTGGTCTTGTGTCAGAAGAATCTTTGTCATTGTCCAGAATCCGGCACCGAAGTTGATCCCCATAATTGATCAAGATGGGGATCTCGCCGGAGCCGGGTACGCAGGGAATTGCGGCATCAGACTGGCGCTGGTGGTCGTCAATATCACTCGATAGTTGCTCACTCAGATTAAAACCGAGCGGGCTTGCGGGCGCCCGCGCTTGGCTTTTCGGCTCACCGAAACGCCGAATGCTACATTCCAACAGTATGTTGTACTATCGGGCGCAGGCTGGACTGACTCTGCGTTCGAACCCGGCGACCGGGTGTCGATTGACGTCGCGCCGGCCAAGAACGGCCGGCCTATTCGGGCCCAACGGAATCGAAACTAAGCGTCGGAGGAATCTCCTATGCGCAAATATTTGATGTGGACGATTCCACCGATCGCGCTGATTGTGGTTTGTGTGAGTCTGCCGATTGCGAGCGCTCAGACGGCTGTGGCGCCCAAGTCAGTCGATGACATCAAGATCGAGAAATGGAACAGCGTGCCTCTTCCCGGGCGCGCGTATGCGGGATTGAAGTCCGCCCCAGCTCCACGCCGCGACCTCTCCGGCGTTTGGGATGCCACCGGCGAAACCACCGGTGGTGCGCCGCCAGGGATTCAGGCATCCGGCGCGAACGAACACCGCGCCGTGCTGCCTGGAAATAATGTTCCTTCCGGCGGGGAGCCCGACGAGAGACATATCGTGAACCCTCTTCCTTACACCCCGCTCGGCGAGAAGACGCTCGAGGCTCACAAGCCCACTGGAGTGGGAGTGCGCTCGGTTCCCGACGTGCTTGGAAATGACCCCGTCGATATCTGCGACCCGCCTGGATTCCCCCGTATGGATCTTTCCGAATTCAGGGCCATCGAAATCGCGCAGACAGCGGA
>CAVPFR010000034.1:0-177242 GCA_963703785.1 uncultured Acidobacteriota bacterium
GTTATGTTGTATGTCGTTCTTCGTTCATCGTATTGCTCCTGGCAGCGTGCCCGTGGCGTACCCGATCGGGCGGGGAACGGCGGTGAACCACGGTTATTCACGGGCACGCCATATGGGCGTGACCAGCAGTTATGCCAGGTCAGGCCGGCAGGCGAGACGATCTCCTAAGCAGTAGGTCGCGCGTTCGAGTCCCGCTCGGGCGCCGGACGCTCGTCGCACTCCTCGAGAGCGCCCGCGATGAACTGCTCGAGGACGCGGCCGCCGACTGAGAAGTGGCTTCGCCAGCCTGCCAGCGAGCAGGGAGCCGCGCGCAGATCCTGGATGTCGCCGACCGTGCTGACCTCGACGGCTACTGGATCCATCTGGACGTGGACATCCTCGATCCGGGCGTAATGCCCTCCGTGGACACCCCCGACCCCGGCGGTCTCGATCCGGCCGAGCTCACCGACCTGTTCGCCGCCCTCGCGCCGCGTGCGATCGGCGCACAGGTGACCGTCTTCGACCCGGACCTCGACCCGGACGGTAGCCGAGCCCGCCTTCTCACTCGACCGTTTTAGGGACTATGTGAACAAGCTTGTGGTCTTCACCGAGGATGGTAAACCCTTCACTATGAAAGTCCAGCTCGATGCCAACACTGTGAACCTCATCCAAGAAAAGTAAGTTTGAACTTGGAGTATTGGAATATGAATTTTACTCTCTGTATGCTCTGTGTTCTCTGTGGTAGTTTTTCTTTTTATTTGATGGCACCACAGAGAACGCAAGCCTGGCGCAAATGTCTTTTTACTTACGAGAACTATGAAATGATCAGGGTGTGTTTCTTGAAAAGCCGCGCTCGTTTCAAAGGCGGGCTAGAAAAATATACCCTGCACCTGATCCGGGCTTTTGCCGCAAAAGGGTGTAAGGTAATCCTCTTAACCACTGGAGAACCACCCATGACGGAAGAAGCGAGAGTAGTCTCGCTTGCCCCTGATTCTAAATTCACCTGGCTCCATCTCATCCGGTTTGACAGGCTTTGCCAGACTGAAAAGCACTCCATAAGGCAGGATTTGCGTCATCGCCAGGGCCCGGTAAGGCACCGCATAGATTCCCGTGGCGTAGCCCCCGCCAGCTTCGAGAGCAGCACCACGTCGAAGCGGTCGTAAAGAGTCGTCACAAAGGAATACACGTTGAAGACCGCGCTTCGCCTTACCAAGTGCGCGCGGCTTCAGCCAGATTTGCTCCTTAGTCCTGAACTTCAGCATGCAGGCGAGCCCCGCTACGCCCGCCGCAGTCGCGGCAATAAGTTCGGTGTAAATAGCCATCCCCAACCCACCCTGCCGCATGAACAACAGAATCGCTCCCGCCACAAGAAAACCGCCGAGCGTTAGTTCGATCAGCAGGAAGCTGCCAAACCGGTGAATCCCACGAAGCACGCCCTGCACGGCTTCGCTCAGGGAACGCGGAATCATCGTCAATGCCATCCACGCCGTCCCCGACAAGCACAGCATGGGGATATCGCATGAGCGAAAGGATGCCGATCTCGATCGCCGCCACGGGAATCGCGATACCAATCCGCAGCAACGTGAGCTGTAACGCCAAGCCCCAACCCAGGCATTCGTCTTTCGCAGCCTCCCGCGTCAGATAGTCGGCATAGCCCGCTCCGAGGCAACCGCCAGAAACTCGATCATCGCGAAGATCAAGGCGTATGCCCCGAACTTCTCTGGCCCCATCGCTCGAGCGATCACCAAAACAAAGATCAGTCGCAGACACCATTTCGCCACTTGCGATGCGGTGAGCAGCACCGTATGCGAGAATCGCGGAGCTTGCTCCGCCTTTGGCACGCTTACATCGTTCTCTAAAGAAGTTGTCGCTAAAGAAGCCATTCAAAAGCTCTGCTATTTACTCGCGCGTTATAATAGAGACTGCTCGGGGGTTCTGCTCCGGCAGGACGAACAATGGCCATCAATCACATTTCGGGACGGCTGGAAGCTAGAGATCATATCTGGCCACGGGATCGAGCTAACCTATTTAGAATGACATCCTTGCACGATAACGCGAACTAACCCCCATGGAATGATACTCTTGACAAAAAAAGAGGGGGGTGGGGTCCCCGCGGCGCATTTTAATTGCCAAACCGACCATCCGGCCGCTCTCCCCCCCAACGCCCAACCGCTTCCACGTCCGCTTCGTCCGCATCTACTGCCACCGACCGCTGGATCAGCTCAATCGAAATCACCAGCCGAAACCCGCCCTTCCGCCGCAGCAGCACCCCTTCCATCCCCGCCAGCACTCCGTTTTTCACCCTCACTCGCTGCCCTACGCTCAGGAACGGATGCGGCTCCGCCCGCACTCCACTTGAAAGACTGGCCCTCAGTGCATCGATCTCTTGCTCCGGCAGCATCGCCGGCGTTCCGTCAAAGCCGACCAGGTGAGCCACGCCCGGCACTTGCTGCACCCGCAGCCGGTCCCGCAACGCCATCCGCACAAAGACGTACCCGGGAAACAGGGGCAGGTCTAGCGTCACCCGCCTGTCCTTCCACCGCCGCACCGACGCATACAGCGGCAGAAAATGCTCTAACTCTCTCACGTCCAGCTGTTCAGACACGCGCTTCTCGTGGTTCGCGCAGGTGTAGGCCGCATACCACTGCGGCACCGAGTACGCCACCGCCTCAACGCCTGCCCTCTGTGTCTCGAATGCCGTCTCGCCCATCCTTGTTCGTCCCTTACTGCTGCTTGATTCCATCCTTGCTGCCTGCCGTTCGGCAATCGCCTTCGGCCCTCGATTCGGACGCAGCTTCGCCCCGTCGCTTACATCGCCAAGTTCACGCTAAAGCATTTATCCTTAACAACTTAGAAAGGTTATGTCGAATCTTGCTTCGCTTCCGCAGGCAGCTGCTCTTGCATGCGCGCGAGCGACTTTCCGGTGCCATTCCCATTTCCAAGATGGTGCCCATTCAACCCGTTGCCATTCCCGTTTGTGCCATTGCGCTGAAACTGAGGCAGTTTCACCCGCATCGTCGTAAACACCTCAATCGCAAACGCCTTCCGCGGATCGCTCGCCTCCACCGCGTCCCATTTCGTTTTCGCCAGCACCCAAGTCATCGCCATCGTCGTCCCGAACATCATTCCCAAAATCACGATCACCGTTCGCGGCGGAAACGTTTTTTTGGTGGGCACAATCGCCGCGTCCAGCACTTTCACGGTCGGAATCTCCTTCGCCTCTTCAACCTTTGCCAACTCATACTGCTCGGTCAGCAGTTCGTACACGGTCTCCTGAATCTTGGTTTGCCGGTACAAATCTGCGTATGTCACCCCGAGCAGGGGCAGCTTCCGTATCGATGGATACAACGAGTTCTCAGTCTTGCCATCGATTGTGCCGTCACCGCCGATCTCATTCAGTTTCTTGTCGAGTTCATTGACCCGTGCCTCGACCGTACGGACTCGGACGTTGTTGTCCGAGTAGATTGCACGCAGACCGCTCAGTTCCGATTGCGCGGCAATTAACTCCCCCTGGAGACCCGCCGCGGCTTGGACCATCGCCTTACCCTGTTCGGGAATATCGATGGCTGTGTTCTTGCTAGCGAAGACGCTGAAGTTCTTGGCGGCCAAATCGAGATCCGTCTTCACGTCCCGCAGCCGTCCCTCAAGGAAAATTCGTTCGCGGCGGGCAGACGAAGTACTAACCTGCGCGACGAGCTTATCCAGTTCGTCTACGTACGCCCCCGCCATCGCCGCGGATCGCTTCGCATCGTGATCCGTAACAGCAATGGTAATAATGCCGCTCTTGCGGTCTTCGGAAACATCGGTGTGCTCAACAAGGTCCTTTCTTGCATCCTCAATTTTCGAGTCGTGATACACCCTCTTCAGCTGGAATTCGTCGATGAGCGCGTTTTGTACCGTTTCGCTGCTCAGAATTCCTACGAAGAGAGCCCCGGAACTTTTCACGCCCAAGAGATCGCTCGCGAGACCACCGATCCCAGCCGCACCGGCACGTCCAGCGATAGCGGCCATCATCCCCATTCCCGATTCCGATAACGTATCTGGAGGCATGAGCCGCGTGGTCGACTGAAATCGCACCGGAATGAGAAACGCCAAAACTGCACTCGCGAGAAGCGCATACATTGCCGTCTTCCAAAGGAATCCTCGCTTGTCCCAAAGCAGCCGCATACCCGGCAAAAGGTTCCGCTGAGTCTCGGCCACCCGCGTTTCGGGAGACGTCTCCACCAGGCGATCCTCCCAGATGCCCGCGCTGCTTCCTTGATCGAGTTTTTCTATCCCGTCGCTCACTCTGAAACTATGACTCCACAGATTTGTTCATCTCTTTCTCTCAGGAATAAAACCCACTTCCAAAATAGCCGTCACGTTGCTTTGAACTCCGGTAAAGAGCGCGGGATAGTGAGAAATATGCTCATATTGAAATTCGCTGCGCACGTAGAATCCGGCCCGCAGAAACAACGAATTTTGTAAGGCGTAATCCTGCCAAGCGCCCCCGCCAGGCATGAAATCGCCAGCTACAGAGTTGTGTCTGTATGTCAGTTGCAAAGTGTTGCGCGGCGACAACCAATAGGTAAGCCAGGCCTGTATGGAACGACCGTCTCTTCCAACGGTGTTGCCCGTCAGGTAGCCGTAACTCTGGTCCAGATCGGGATAGTTAAACTTGTAGTACGTGTAGCGTCCGAAATTTCCACCGCAGCCCTGATCATTCGCACCTATAAGTCCGCACGGAGATTCAGTCGAGACCCCTTCCATATGAAAATCGAGCTTTGGGATCCCAGGGATATGCGTGATGTAGATACCGGGATGCCAAGGATTTCTTGGCGGGTTCTCGATCGGCAAAATGTCATCTTCCGCGTAGGCGTCCCCATAGAGAACGATGTAATGCCGAACCTTGGGAACGTAAAATGTCCAATCCATTTCCGAATCACTGCCGCCTGGTATGTGGTTGATGGACGGCCTGACGATGCCCAAAAAACTAAGGCCCAAGTTTTCCGAGGTGAGCGGGCTATCGCTGCCCGTGCCCCCTATGGTTGTTCGTCGTCCAAAGCCGAGTTCCAGGAAGGGAAACGGCTTGACGCTGATCTTTTGCCCATAAACGAATGGATTTGGAACGTATGGATGCCCTTCGAGCCGGCCGAAGAGCTGATCAATCCGGACAGGACCGATATGACGGAGAAGTCCTGGCAGAAAGAATGGTTCGGGATTCACGAGCCGGACCATAGTTACCGGCTCGGCGTTATCGCTCCACATCATTGAATCGTCTGCTGGAGACCAATCAAGGCTCTGGTTGCCAACCTCAAGCTGCCAGTTGTGAATGTTTACACCGACATACGCATCGAGCAGCTGCCGGCCGATTTACCGTTGCAGACGCCCCCGACGGCACTTCAGTCACGGGTACGTCCGTCAGCCTAAGCCATCACATCGCGAACGGTATCCGAATACGCTAGGCGTTGCGGGCGCATGCTGATACTCTGCCCGCACGTAGATGACTAGCGGGCCTGCGGCAGCTTCAAACGATCCACCGGCTTGGCCGTTTGTTCCGCGCTCGTAAGGCCGGCCGAAGTCATACGCCACCGTTTGCCCGAAGTGATCGCCATTTGTCAGCGCCGGTCCGCTAATGGAGACTGTCCTGACATAAAGGGAATCGAGATTAGCGGTTAGGTTGTGGCCGCCGCTAAGCAGGCTTGTCTCATAAGCAAATTCCTGCTGCAGTCTTGTGACGAGACCCGCAGCCTCTTGGTCCGTTGCATTGGCCGTTTGCAGCGACTCGGCCGCTTCTTCAGCGAGGCGAGCGCATTCCATTCTTGTCCAGGGCTTCAGCCCCATGATTGCGCTATTCACCAACCCGAGGGCCGCGAGCCGTTGGAAAGCCGGATACACCCAGCTATCGAGCGACACGAACGCAGATCCCATGTCGTGTCGATCGCGCTCGCTTTCAAAGACTTCCTTTCCCGGAAGAGTTGACCGTATCTCCGCCAAGATCAGGATCATGGTGGAGTCGATAGATCTCTCTGCCGACCAGCCAACCAAGCGCGCTACCGATGAGGGCATCGGAAGGCGAATGATCCTTGCCCAGCACAACGGACGCACTCACAGCTGTGGCGAGTCCGTAAGCCAATGTCTTCGTGAGGAAACCAGGATATTCATGGGCGATTACGGTCGCAGCGGACCAAGCCATTGCGGCATGATCCGAAGGGAATGAATCGCCGCCCTTGAAGAAATCCAGCTGCCCCTGATCGCTCAGTAGGTCGCTCCCGACCAAATGAGTACTTGAGAGGTTGCGCTGTGAGCAGGCTGTCTATGACAGCCTCACCCGCAAGTATCCCCGTCTCTCTTTGGTGCTCGTCGTGCGAGATGTAGCTCCACACGTAGGAGCCAACACCAATCCCGACCAGTGCTCCCAAGCCATCATTCGAAAAGCTGCGATACCGGCTCAAT
Source organism: uncultured Acidobacteriota bacterium (assembly GCA_963703785.1). Classification (GTDB taxonomy): domain Bacteria; phylum Acidobacteriota; class Terriglobia; order Acidiferrales; family UBA7541; genus Palsa-189. Next base: position 6,415 of record CAVPFR010000034.1, read on the forward strand.
TTCTGGGGATCACTGGACAGCGAGTGAACGAAAGATCGATCAGTAGCGACCGAGAGCGCGGTCACAGTGGCAAACGGGAAAAGCCAAGTTCCGTCAGCCCAGCGAAGGTGAAACGGACTTGTCCAGATCGTCTTCTGATCCAGAGCGATATTCTTCAGCAACGAAAAGCCGACCCGACTTTCGGTAAAGTTGTCGGCGTTGCTCGAGTTGCTTCGTGTCTGTTTCATCAGGCAAGAGCTGCTGCTCCCCCGCTGAGTTTTGTGCTCGCAGAGTCGTTCCCAGCATCGCGAGAATGATGAAACTGAAGAAGAGCTTTGTGCCGAACGTACGCACTGGCCCCCAATTCGTTCCTCAGAACTTGGCCGCGAGTATCGCCGATGTAGCCATGGACGAAACCGTTGTGGCCGTCGCCATCAGCGTCTTCCACTTCTGGTTCTGTCCTGTGGCCTTCTCCGGAACCACGACCATATCGCCCGGCCGCAGAGCCGCACCTAACGGGCTGCCCGTAAACAGCCCATCGGAACTTCCTCCGCCCACAATCGATCCGTCCGCACGAATCACAAAGATGGATTTCTTATCCGCAAGCTGGGTGGGCCCACCAGCTTGTGAGAGATACCAATTAGCGCTTCTACCCGGCCTGTAAGTCACCGCTGTTTCGTCATAAACCGCACCAGAAACCAGAACGAAGTTTGGCGCCTTCGGAATCACGACTGCATCTCCGCTCCGGAGCACAACATCGTTGGGAGTCGCTTCCCATTGCTTCAAATTCGCGGAAATGCGAATGACCATGCGCCCGCTGGGGGGAGTCGCTTGAAGGCGGGAAATCGCTGTCTCGAGCTGCTGGGTTCCGTTCTGCTTGATCATTTTCTTATCGACATCGTCGTTAGGCATCGGAGCCAATTCTGCCTCTTCACCCCGGATTCGCTGGACGAGTTCGTCACGAGATTTCTGCTCCAGCTGCAGCACTTCCGGACGCGTAAACACCGCGCCATATACATAAGCCTGGGGCGCGAAGCCGCCCGCTCGCTTGATCACAGAGCTAAGACGTTCGCCAGGCTTGATCCCGTAGCTTCCGGGATGCTCCACTTCACCCGCCAGAGTCACTGACGCACCAATGTCGTTCCACCAGACAGCTGCCTAACCGTCAGCACATCGCCGTCACGAAGAGGAACGTTTCGGTCGGTGTCGTTTGCCAGTGCTGCAGGGAGGTCAACCTCCAAATGTTCGCCGAGTTTGCTTTCCCCGGCAGTCGGATTGAACCGCGTCAGATCAGCAGTGTCGGTATATGCGCTGCGCTTAAATCCCCCAGCGAGCCGGACCAAATCCGACACCCGCAGACTCCCGATCAGTGGATATCGCCCAGGATTGACAACTTCGCCGGCAATTACGACCGTAGGCGTATCCACATGAAATGCATTCTGCTGGATCAGAATCCGATCTCTCGGCTCTAGCAAGATATTGCTGCCCGAATCTCCCTGCGAGCGCATCCTTAAGAGGGATGCTCATCATCTTTAAGGAGCTGTCCGACATGATCCGGATGACTTGGGCCGAGTCGATGGCCGCATCCGGAGTCACGCCACCGGCCAGCTCGACCGCGTCCCGGAAACGAATCTCGCCCGGAAGTTTGGAATGTTCCAGGATGACGCACGGCTCCGCTGACTGAAACCGTTGGAGCATCTTCAAAATCAAACCGGCTGAAGATGCGTATGGTATCGAGAGGTTTCAGCTGTGGTCCTGCAGCTGGATTGGAAAGCGCCGCGGCGAGATCGAAACTTTCAACCGTAGGGTGATAATCTGGTGGGTTCAGGTGAATGATTTCCGCGTATTTCGTGGACGGCTCCGGCATCAGGTCGCTATAGGACGTAATCAGGTCCGTCAATTTCATGCCCGACTTGTAGGCATAGCGGCCGGCGCGCAGCACATGCCCCTGTAGATACACGGCGTCCTGGTTGAATGTAGCAATGGGGAAAATGTGAATCTCGTCGCGATCCTGGACCTTGAACGCGGCTAGCTTCGTCGACACGTCATTCGTATCGCTCGCATCCGGGATGTCCAGACTCAGCATCGTGCGCTTTTCGTGGGCATCGAGCCGCTGGACCTCTATGTGGCTCAGCGCGGCCGTTGGAAGAATCCCTCCCGCCATATCGATTGCTTGTGCAAGCGTCATGTCACCACGAAGCTCGTAGATCGCCGGACGCCGCACCATACCGTCCATTTGAACCAGAGCACCCACAGGTGGGACGAGCAATGTATCTCCCGGCTCTAGCCGTTTCAGGTCCGTGCGAACGCCGCGCAGGAGCAGGTCATATAAGTCGACCTGCTGCACGAGCGTGTCCCCGCGATAATGCTTCACGATCCGCATCGATCCGTCAGAGGTCGGTCCACCCGCCGCGAGCAAGGCGTTGAGCGGTGTGGAAAGCGAACTCACATCGTAAGGACCAGGATGGTTTACATCGCCCACCACATAGACCCGCAAGGTGCGCAATCGGGAGAGTGACACGTCCGCCGAAACATCCCGGAACTGAGTTCGCAGCAATTTCTGCACCGACTGCTGCACGTCGCCAAGGGTCTGCCCATTGACCAGCATCGGCCCGATTTCTGGAAGCGCAATGCGCCCCTCATGATCAACGGTGCGAACCAGCCGCTGCGAAACACCACCCCAAAGATCGATCGTGAGGCCATCACCCGGCCCCACGACATAATCCGGCGAGGCCGGGAAATCGATGGGGATCGTTCCTGAAGCCGAGGTGGGATTTTGAAAAACCGCCTCCCCGAAGCGTTCGACGGAATTCGTGGAGGTGGCCGAATGGGCAAAGATGTCATAGACAGACGGAATATCGGAATAGGGAGACCGATGGCTATTGGTTTCCAACGCGTTCGTGTCCAACAGTGACTCTTCTCCAGAATAGGCCGCTTTCAGGCTTGCCGGCGCTGGCGTGAAAGGAGAAGGCTGCGGCGGAGAATCTGGATCCGGCAACGCCGTCCGGTCATACGAAACCGGCATAAGCGTCAAGTCGCTCTCGCTCCCGCCCGGTATGTTGGGAGCACTGCCAGCTTCGAGTGGATTCGCACTGGTTCTGAGGAGAGAGCCATTGCCAGCAGTCGGTTGGGGAGCCGGATTCGTCAGAAGCTGGCCGAAATCTCTGTCCTTTGGCAACTCACTAGGATTTGAAGTTCCCGTTTGAACAGTGGCCTTTTGAGCCGACTTTGGCGCAGTTGGGCAATTTGAATCAGCATGTCCCGAAGAAAGACCGCATTTCGCTAATTGGCTCTGTTGCGCTTGTTGGGACTGGGCTTGCTGCGTTGATACGATTCCCGAATGCGTTCCTGTTCAATGGCAGCCTGCTCGCGGCCTACTTCGGAATCGGGATTTACCTTGGGAAGCAGATAACCGTAGCGTTGCAATAGCAGCGTCGCAGCAGCCCGGAAGTGGATGTCGTTCGCGAGGCGCGTGAGAATGGCCGCGTCCGTCAGGTCGGAGTCTTTGACGATCTGTCCGCGATCGGCGGCATCCTTGGCGACCCAGCGCTTCAGTTCTACAAACAGACCAGGGTTCGCGTTTAATACGGCGGTAATTTGCGATTCCGAAGCCGCGACTCTGTCGAGGTTATCTTTCGCAAGCTCCGAAGCGGAAAACAGCTGGTCTTGTGCGGCCTGTCGCGCAAAGCCACGCGTACTGAGGAGGAGAAGCAATGCGCAAAAGCATATCGAGACAGCCGTTATTCTAAAGCTGCGCTCGCGAGTGACCAGCACAATCAGCCGAACCTGCACCTACCCACCTTCCTTCGTCCGACAATTGCTACGCAGAACATCCAAAATCTCCGCTTCGGCCTCTTTATAGGTCATTGCTCGAACCCCGTCTGACGCGGAAAAGAGAGTGAACGAGTTACCGTCGTTAGCCAGCGCGATGATTTGGAGTTCGGGATGCCTCTGCAACATGTCTTCTCGGGCCAAGGGACCAAACCGACGCGCGTCAATCGATACAATTAGAAATTCCGGCTTAATCTCTTCGATCAGCCGGGGGATCTCCGCTTCATCGCTAATTTGGGCAACGACCTCGATATCTTCTTCCTGGGCCAGGCTCATCGCTATCAAGTCCCGCATCATTCGGGGTTGATTGGCCACGGCCACACGAATCACTCGAATCACTGAAGGCATCGGGCCTGTGTACCATAGAGGTACATGTTCCGAAATGGAAGGGCCCAAAAGGATTCAAAGAGGTACCAAGTGCGGTACCAATGCCGGTAACGAGGCAATACCCAGGCAATCTCCAAGAAAGTACCCAGTTGGTACCCAGAAAAGTACCAAGAGAAGTACCAGCCAGAGCGCCGTTCAGATTTCACAAGTAGCGCGCCAAGGGGCGCGCCTAAGTGAGAGATTGTCAGGGTGGGCAACGTCGATCAGATGGCGAGCGATCGTTTGTTCCCCTCGCGGGGGCTGTGCAAGGCTAACCAGGTGCTTGAGATAGCCACTTCCCCGGCTGCTTTCCAGCGCTCAATAGATCGGTATTAAGAGGTAAGATAGAAAAAATTTAGAGCACGGGCTTCTGACTCGGTAGGGTCATAGGCTTTTTCTCCAGAGCCCACCTGCCTCACCCCTCTCGCGAGCCAAATACTGCTCGTAAATCCAACGATAGGTTTTTTCAAGACCAGACCGCAAGGAGGTATTGGGCTCCCAATTGAGATGCTTCTTGATCAGAGTATTGTCACTGTTTCGGCCGTTGACACCCTTCGGCGCAGTGAGGTCATATTTACGCTCGAGCTTGACCCCGGCAATTTCCTCAGCAAGGTCAACCAATTGATTGATCGTGACGGATTCGCTTGACCCCAAGTTGACCGGCTCACCGATCTCGGACTGCATAATCAAATCGATTCCTTTGAGGCAGTCTTCAATGAACATGAAGCTGCGGGTTTGCTGGCCAGAACCCCAGATCTCGATTTCGTGTTTGCCAGAAACTTTCGCTTCAATCACTTTTCTGCAGATCGCGGCCGGAGCCTTTTCACGGCCGCCATGCCACGTCCCCCAGGGCCCGTAGACATTGTGCAAGCGAGCGACGCGTGTGTACAATCCAAAATCTTCTCGGAAGTGCCGACACATGCGTTCGGAGAACAACTTTTCCCAGCCATACCCGTCCTCAGCCAATGCCGGATAGGCTTCCTCTTCCTTCAGCGAAGGCGCTTCGAAGGTCTTCTGCTTGTCTCTGTTGTACACGCATGCGGACGATGAGTAGAAGTATCTCTTCACGCCGTGCTTCACGGCCGCCTGCAACATGTGCGTATTGATCAGCACTGACAGCATGCAGAGCGCTTTGTTGTGCTCGATGAAACCCATCCCGCCCATATTCGCGGCAAGGTTATAAACGTCGCTCGCGCCCTCCGCCGCTATCTCGCAGTTTTCCTTCAGATTCAGATCCAGGCAGATGGATTCCACGTCATTGAACTGCCGGTACCACTCTTCGAAGGGCTTGACGTCTACGGCGCGGATCCTCTTGTGCCCCTGACTGCGTAACTTCGCCACAAGATTCCCGCCGATGAATCCTCCTGCCCCCGTTACCACAACGAGCGCCACCTGATCAGTAATCACGATTTCCCCCATGTCTCGCTGAGGTCAGGAACATTGCATCTTCGGCAAAAGTCAGATTACCCACTCAATACTTACAGAAGTAACTCCCTAAGCTGAGGGAATGCAGATTATAAGTCTCGTGCCGGGGCGATGCGCTTCTAAGTGGGGAGACTATCAGCGAGGGCGATCTCGACCGCTTCTGAACGGTCGTTTGCGCCCATCCTGCGGAGCATTCTATGTATGTGGTTTTTAATGGTTTGTTCAGACAAGTTTAAGTGTGAAGCAATCTCTTTATTGGTAAGCCCGCGCGCAACCATCGGGAGGAGTTCCTGCTGGCGGCGCGTGAGCCGCGGTGCCGCCTTACGAATGCCAGGAGTGAATCCTCGCACGCCCGCAACAACTTCGAATAAGGCCTTACAAAATTGCGGAGGGCAGACGGCCTCACGCCGCGCCACAGCGCGAATTGCGGTAACTACGTCTGTTGCCGAGGCTTCGTGTAACAAATACCCACTGACGCCAGCCCGAACTGCTCGCAGGAAAGCGCTCTCGTCGGCATCCATGCCGATCATGAGTATCTGCGTGTTGGGATTCACGTCCTTCATCCGGCCAACACATTGACGGTTCAAGGCATTTGCGCCGACCGAATCCAACAAAACCACGTCACTCTGCAATTTGGCGATGAGGAGGGCTATATCCGACAAATCCACGGATTGCCGGATGACGAGGATGTCTGGTTTTTGTTGGATAATGCGGACTAACGACTTGCAAAGAAGATGGTTACCGACGAGAAGGAGAACCTTAATCCGAAGGCTCGGACTCACTCGGAACGTACCCCACCCTCGATCGAGTTGCGCACGAGGGGAGTTTAGTCAGCCGAAACGGCCAATACAAGGTTTAGTGTATTAAAGCTAAAGGGACGACACCGATTGGTTAACAACATGTCCTGGGCGACCAGGCCTTTGCTTCATCGTTCCATGGCGGAATCGCGCTCAGGGGGAAGGCCCGACGAACGCGGCAGGGTGACTTGCTTGGCGTAGAGTTCAGCTACGCGTTCGAGCGTGTCGATCCGTTCCGGCGTTTTATCCGGACGAAGGCGGAGGATTCGGGGAAAGCGAAGAGCGAATCCGCTCTCATGCCGGCTGGAGCGCTGTATGTTGTTGAAGGCCACCTCCAGCACGACTTTGGGCTCGACGATGCGCCGGAAACGCTGGTCCTCGACGGTATGCGCGAGGAAATAGTCCGTGAATTCGCGGATCTCAGCGTCGGTGAGGCCCGAATAAGCCTTGCCGATATTCAGCAGGCGATCACCGTCGCGCACCGCAAACGTGTAGTCCGAGAGCACGCCGTGCCGTTTGCCATGGCCATACTCGACCGCCGTGACGACCACGTCGAGCGTGGCGAATGGCTCTTTAAGCTTGAACCAAAACCGGCCGCGACGTCCCGGCGTATAGAGGGAATCGGGCGCTTTGGCTACGATTCCTTCGTGTCCGGCGGATAGGGCGGCACGAAAGGCATCTTCAAGCGCCTCGCCCGTCTCACACATTCTTCCCGGCGCCAGTTGAAGCTCTCTTGGTTGGGCAGAACTGAGAATCTGCTTCAGCCGCCGGCTTCTTTCCACCAGGGGCAGGTCCAAGAGCAGTTCGCCATTGTGGTAAAGCAGATCGAAGAGCACGAACTTGACCGGAATCTCACGGAGCAGCAAGAGATCCGGACTCTTGCGGCCCAGCCGCTTTTGAAGCTGCGTGAAAGGCAGAGGCTGGTCGCCATGCCAGGCCAGGATTTCGCCGTCGACAATGTACTCGCCGGGAAGGGCAGCCAGCGGTGCGCTCAGTTCGGGAAATTCGACTACTTCGTCCAAGGTTCTCGAAAAAATCTTCACACGGCTGCCGCTCTTGTGGGCTTGGGCGCGAATGCCGTCGTACTTTTCTTCGACCACCATGGCTTCGGGCGCGTTCTTGAAAATCTCGGCGGCATTTTCCGCCGGAGTCGCGAGCATGAAGTCGATGGGATGAAACAGGCGGAAACGGACCGCCTCGAGCTCGTTGCGAAACGCGCATTGCAGAGTCTCGCCAATATCCCCGAGCAGCATATTGGCGCGCCGGACGGCGGCGATCGGGCGTTCGTAAGCCTTGGCGACAGCCTCTTCGACCAAGCTCTCCCGTAAACCAATTCGCAGATCGCCAGTCATGATCTTGACGATGTACTTCACTTCCACCGGCTGGGCCCGCACAAGGAGCTTGCCGACCAATTCGCTTCTTTCGCTCTGACCGCGAAGGGCCGCCAAATCTTTAAAACATTCCGCGACTTCGCCCAGAGATACGCCCGGCGCACTGCGTCCGGCCAAAAGCTCTTCGGCCATGTCTCCGAGATCGCCGTGCTTGCGATAAGCGCCGTTCATTGCTTCACCACTCTTCCCGGAAATTTCGCCAACCAAGCGAGCGAGGAGCATGCCGCCAATGCCAAGGACACGTTCGTCCCATCTGGGGAAAGGGCGACCGGTCAGAAAAATCGCGCCGCGCACGGCATCTTCAACAGGCAGAGTTTGGAAGAGGCTGCTCACCAGCCGGATTTTTTCCGTTTTCTTGGTGGTTGCGGCGACGGCGTTGCAGGTTTGAGTGAATCGGTGCATCAACGTGGGAAGGACACCGCCTCGAACAGCGCGCTACAGCGCCGCGGAAAGCTCCGTTATCGGACGCGGCTCCTCCTCCAGGGCGCCGTCACGGAAGGTGACAAACGTGCCAGAATTGGCGGCGACGCGGTCGCCCGGTACGATAATCCCGGCCAGATTGAGCGGATCGGCTGCTGCGATGGTCACTCTCTCGCCTATCGTGGGTTCGCGACGCATAGCCCGGAGTGACTCTACGGCAATCGGCAACGCGAATTGCTCGCCAAGAAAATCGGTGATGAATCGACCACCGCGGACTTCTCCGCGACCCTCCAGGCGCCGCAGCATGCCCAGGAGTTCGCGCCAGGGCGGCAGAATGCTCTCGCGGGCCAGAACCTCGCGAAAAACTACGCCATAGCGCCGCAAGAGCACGTTGCAAATGGCCTCGAGGGCGCGGTCCCGGTCGGCAGCCTGAGTGGCCGGCGGCTCGGCGTAGAGCAAAGACCATCGCCCACTGCTGTGACGCGGGCGGGCGGTGCGTCCAGAACCGTGTCCGGCGCGGCGTTTGGGATCGATCAGCGCGCGCAGATTATCGAAACCATCCGCAGTAATCAGACCGGCGGTGACCAGTTCCCAGAGACCGGTTTCGACTTCGGCCTTGAGGCGCCGCGTGCCGCGCACAATGTCGGGGAAAAACGAAGCTCCACATTCGCGCAGAAATGCGTGTACCTCCCGCGAAGCAGCACTCAAGCCAAGACCCTGGTGACCAGCATTATCGTGACGGCGGGCGGCCATCCAATCGGCGTCATCACGCACGAAAAAGGCGATAGGGGCGACACTGGTGGGAATCACGCGGCGTCCGCCAGAAGTGACCGCTTCCAGGGTCGCGGGATGCGGCGACAAACGCGCCCAACCCGCCGCGCCCGTAAGGCAAAGCTGGTCGAGAACCTGCGGTGAATAATCGGCGACGCGCTGCCGCAGGATCTGGCGTTCCCAGGAATTCGCGGGCGCCTCGAAACCCTGCAACTGCCGCAAAGTCTCCAGCAGGCCACGTTCGCCGATGAGCTGCGTGCCGGGCGCGGCGTGCTGCCAACGCAGAAGCCAGCGCATGTATTGCGCCGGGGTGACCGGCTGCACTTGTTTTCGCAATTCGCCCACGGTCAGCCGGTGAATGCGGGCGAGCAAGCGGCGGTCGCACCACTCGGTCACTTGTGCAGAGGCGCCGGTGAAATTCCCCCTGAGAATCGAACCGCCGGCTTCCAGCCGCAACAGGGCTTTGTCTATTTCCAAGGGAGGAACGCCGAGGAGTTCGCACAATTCCGCGGCGGTGGCCGGGCCGGCGTGCGACATCCAACCCGTGACCATCGCCGCTACGGCATCATCGTTCGAGGGCGCCCCAGCGCCGATATCGGGCAGAGATTCGGCAAAGGAAGCCGCGCCAAAAATCCGCCGGAATGCGGGCGCTGTCTCCGCGCATACCCAATACGTGCGGCCGTCCTGCGTGGCGCGGGTGGCACGATTCTGTCGAGTGAGTTCATCGAAATGCGTTAGCCATCGAGGAAGCGATTCGGCCAATCGCTCACGCAGTGCGCGCAAAGGAGAGGCGTCCGGCGGCGCTACTTGCGGCAAAGCCACGAAAGTGAGGAGCGCATCGTGCAATTCGTCGGCATCGCGCACGTCCGGCCAGGCGTCGCGCCTTACCTCATCGATGGCAGCGGGATCGAGACGCCCCAACTCCGAGGCCAGTGCCTCGGGCAGAGCACGGCGCATATCCACCGCGCGCGCTCTGCGCTCCTCAAGGGGTGCGTCGTCGAGATAAGCGTAGGGATTGGCATTCAGTATCTCGTGCGAAAAGGCGGAAGGCACCGGCGTATCCACAGCCGCGCACTTGATCCTTCCCTCCACCAAACCGGACAGGACGCGCTTCAAGCCATCCACATCGAGGGCTTCGGTGAGCACGTCCTTCATCGTTTCGCGCACCAGGGGATGATCGGGGATGGCGATATCGCCGACGATATTCTCCTGACAGGCGAGCGCTTGCGGAAAGACAGCGCCGAGCAAATCCTCGGCGCGCATGCGCTGAATCTGCGGCGCGACCTTCTTCCCGCCCTGAAAACGCAAGAGAGCCAGGGCGCGCCCCGCGGCCCAGCGCCAGCGCACGCCAAAAAGCGGCGCGGCCAGCACGGCCTGCTCCAAAATCTGCTGCACCGTATTCGGAAGCAGATAACGGAACACATCGGCGAGCGGAAAGCTATGCTGTTCGCTGAGCGAAATATTCAAGCCGTTGTCCGTCGCCGCGGCTTGCAACTCGAAATTGAACGAGCGGCAAAACTTTTTCCTGAGCGCCAGACCCCAGGCTTTATTGATCCGCGCGCCGAAGGGCGCATGGATCACAAGCTGCATGCCCCCGCCTTCGTCAAAAAAGCGCTCGGCAATAATCAATTCCTGCGAGGGCACGGCGCCGAGCACCGAGATTCCGGTGGCGATGTACTTGATGATTTGCTCGGCACCGCCATCGTCAAGACCGCATTCCTGCTTGAGCCATTCCCGGGGAGGTGCGGACGCCGCTTCGGCGCCGTTGTCACTTGGAAGGCCGTCTTGTGCGGCAGTGCGCGAGGCAATCTCCTCGCGCAACCAGGAAACTTGCGCCGAGAGCTCAGCCGTGCGCGCCGGCGCTTCGCCGCGCCAAAACGGGACGCTGGGCGCTGCGCCCTGAGCATCTTCGACCAACACGCGGCCCAGCTGCACGCGCCGGATGCGCCAAGAAGAGTTGCCCAGCAGCATAACGTCGCCCGCCAGGCTCTCCACAGCGAAGTCCTCGTCCACGGTGCCGACCGGCGTGTCGTCCGGGGTAGCGACAACGGTATAGAGCGAATTTTCGGGAATGGCTCCGCCGCTGGTGATGGCGGCGAGCCGGCTTCCACGGCGGCCCTTGAGACGATGGTTGACGCGGTCGCGGAAAAGATAAGCGCTATAACGGCCGCGGCGGGCAGCGATACCTTCGGAAAGCATCTCCAGGATGGCATCGAAATCCGCGCGAGGCAGATCGCGGTAGGGATAGGCGTGGCGAACCAGTTCGTAGAGATCGTCCTCGCGCCAATCCTCCGCGGCGCAAGCGGCCACGATCTGCTGAGCCAAAACGTCGAGTGGATTGGCCGGTATTTCCAACTTATCGAGATCGCCCGAGCGCACGCAGCGCACCAAGGCAGCACATTCCACTAACTCGTCGAGGGTAGTGGCGAAGATGCGACCCTTGGGAATCGCGCCACGCCAATGGCCGGCGCGGCCGATCCGCTGCAGGGTTACGGCAATAGCACGGGGCGAGCCGATCTGGCAGACCAAATCCACAAAACCGATATCGATGCCCAACTCGAGCGACGCGGTAGCCACGAGCACGCGCACTTCGCCAGCTTTCAGCTTGCGTTCCGCCGCTAGGCGGAGCTTGCGCGAGAGGCTGCCGTGGTGCGCCGCCACGGCTTCTTTGCCAAGCCGCTCGGCCAGATGATGCGCCACGCGCTCGGAAAGCCGCCGCGTATTGACGAACACCAGCGTGGAACGGTGCTGCAGTACGAGGGCAGCGATGCGATCGTAAATCTCGCCCCACATTTCGTTGGAGGCCACAGGGCCGAGCTCGCTGGGAGGCACTTCGATGGCGATATCCATGCGGCGGCCGTGGCCGGTATCGACGATCACGGGCGCAGGCCGATTCCCGGCGAGGAATTGCGCGATCGAATCGATCGGCTTCTGAGTGGCGGAAAGGCCGATGCGCACCGGCGGGCGCGGGAGCAAAGCTTCGAGCCGTTCGAGCGAAAGGGCCAAATGCGCGCCACGCTTATCGTCGGCGACAGCATGGATCTCGTCCACGATCACCGTTTCGATATTGCGCAGGATTGCGCGGCTCTTTTCGGCCGTAAGCAAAATGTAGAGCGATTCGGGAGTGGTGACCAGAATATGCGGCGGCCGCACCAACATGTTGCGGCGCTCGTGCATCAGCGTATCGCCCGTGCGAACTCCCACGCGGATTTCGGGCATCAGCAGCCCGCGCTGGGCGGCTTTCTGAAGAATTTCGCCGAGCGGGACCTCGAGATTCTTCTGGATATCATTGCCCAGGGCCTTCAGCGGCGAGATGTAAAGTACCTCCGTGGTGTCTTGCAGTTCTCCGGAAAGAGCCTTGCGAACCAGCCGATCGATGCAAGCAAGAAAGGCGGCGAGGGTCTTGCCCGAGCCGGTGGGGGCTGAAATTACCGTGGTGCGCCGGGCCAGTATGTGAGGCCAGCCCAGTTCCTGGGGCTCGGTAGGCGAGTCGAAGCGCTCCAGAAACCACTCGCGGACGATAGGATGCGCCCAGTCGAGTGGCTGACTGGGCGGTCCATCGAGCGCGCCGCTCGAGCCCTGAACGAATGAAAGTTTTTCGGAGGGGTTCGCGGACATTTGCTAATTGTAGCGCGCCGGCGAAGGAAGCGCGAAGCCACACGCCTGGAATAAGGCTTCGGGAACGCATGAAAACGCTCTCTTCTTGGGTAAGCAAGGTGGTCGCGCATGGAGAGTCGCTCCCACCCAAGGAAAAAGCATTCGAATACGAAGGCCAAGAAACGACGAAATGATTCCTGGCCTAGTCCGGCTCGGCGGTCTCGCGGGCACCGTCCTAGTTGGGTTTGGCTACGGACAAGAGGTCTTCGGCGTAGAGAGCGCCTTCCGGCGTGTCTTCGTGCTTGAAATAGGTGAAGACGTCGCCCGATTGCGCAAGTTCATGAGCCCTTTTTGCCAGCTCCGAGCGTTCTTCCGTTGAATAGCTCTGCTTGCGCAGCCGGAAATAAGTGAAGTCGGCGGTACGCACATGCGGGGTCTCTAATTTCTCGCTCTCCGCCTCGCAGAGAGCGGCGTTGGCCTCACGCAGAACGGCGAAGACTTCATCGGTGAACCAGGAGTCGTGGCGAAATTCAAATGCCGCGCGGGTATCGCGCGGAAGTTGGACGAGAAAATTCTTGAGCCGCGGCAAATCACAGCGCAAGAACGGCGGCAACTGATATAAGACCGGCCCCAGTTTGCCAGCGTCACGCAAAGCGCCGAGCGAGGCGAGGAAGCGGGAAGTTACGTCTTCAGAGTCCTTCAACCGCTTGATATGCGTGATGGCCTGGTTGGCTTTCACCGCGAATTTGAAATCCGCGGGCGTGGCGGCGATCCAGCCGGAGAGTAATTTCGCGGTGGGGAAGCGGCGAAACGTGTAATTCAGTTCGACCGAATTCAAGCGGCTGCTGTAATAGCCGAGGAATTTAGCGGCGGCAAGTTTAGCGGGATAAAAAGCGGGCTTCCACTGGGGGTAGGCCCAGCCGGACGTACCCGCATACAGCTTACCCACCATCTTCCGGAGTTATCTCCCGCTGCTTGAATTCGCCCGCCGCCCGAGCGGCAAGCACTCCCTGTCTCGGCACGAGTTCATAAGGATCATGCAAGGTTACTTCCACACATCTTACCTCGGACGCGAACGCGTCGCGCCATTCGAACCAAGCCTTCAGCAAACCAGCAGCCAATATGCAGGTAGCCCAGAAGTCCACGCCAAGGATCTGGTAAAGCCGCTGCATCCTTGCGCCGGGCGTCAATGCTTCGATCGCTTCGATCGCTGCGGCCGCGCAGATAAACGCTTTCGACCAAGCAGATGGACTTCCCTTGCGCGCGAGGAGAGCGGCCGCAACCATCGCCGGCCAGAGCAATACGACAAAGGCAATGCGGTGGGCAAATGGTTCGAGCACAGGAAGTGCGCAAAACGCGAGGCTATCCATGACGAGGACCTGACGCCGATCCCCAACGGTTTCCACCGTGTGGCGCGCCATCCATAGAAGCCCGAGGTAAACACTCCCCACAAGGAGGGCCCAGATCCAAGGAATGTAAACCGGGTTGAGATGCAGGAAGTGAAGCTGAACGTAATTTCGATCCGTCCAGCCGGAGTAGTCCATAAGCGTCAGATACCTTTGCAGAATGCCACTGAGGGACTGATGGGGAAACCACATGCCTACCTGCAAGCTGCCCGTGGCCCACTCCTGCGCAGCCCACTCTCGAAGGAGATGGAGATTGCCGCTCCATCCAAAGTATGCCGCCGGCAGGAGCGTCAATCCGCCGATCAGACCGAGGGTTCGAAGGACCATGGGCGTGCGTCGGCGAGCCGCCAGATAGGGCACAAAAAACAGGGGCCATACCTTCAAACTGGCCGCCAGGGCGAGGAGAAAGACCGCCGCATGGCGGTGCTCATCGAGCCAGAGCAGGCTTGCCGCGACCATAGCAAAGATCAGGAACTGCACATTTCCCAGGCTAAGTTCCTGCACTATGAACCCGCCGCACAAGAGCATGAGCAAGAGCCACCAGTAGCCGGTCCTCGCAAGACCCAGGCGGCGCCCGAGCGCGCGAATCACAAAATATAAGGCCGCGCACTTGAGCACAGCCCAGACCGCGACGGCTGCTTTATAGGGCAGCAATGCAAAAGGCAAGAAAACGAGCAAAAACAGGGGTGTATAGCGGAAATATTGAGGCCAGCCGATTCCGCTCAGCGGGCCATACAAATGTCCATGGCCTTCGACCAACACACGCGATGCGCGGTAATAAACTATAAAATCGCTAGAACGCGTCGCGCGAACATAAAGAAGGAAAACGGCTAGCGGAGCCAGTACAATAAAAAGCGCCTGTAGCACACGATTAGCGCGCATGCGACACTCCCCCGACGAATTGTCAAAACGCTTGAGCTGTATTGTCTATACCCGTGCCTCCGACAGCACGAGTGAAGAAACTCGAAGACTGGAACGAGTAATATCACAGAAGCCGTCCAATGAGAAGTTCGATCCGCGAAATTCGAAGCTCGATTGACTCAGGACTCCTGAGGAGTAAACTGCGCTCACGATCTCGCTAAATGAAGCTTCTCATGCCAGCGGCATAGCGAGACTTTCCAGGCACCGTGCATTCAATTTTGTCACACGTCAGCGAGTTCGGGCGCGAGTTCTGGCGCCGCCTGAATCTTGCGGATCGGCTGGCTTTCGCGGCCGTGCTGATTTATGCCCTGCTGGCGCTCTTCGGCCTGGCTGAGAGGCGCGTTCCGGGCATCGCGATCTTGCGTTTAGTCGTCATCTTCGCGGCGGGTTATCTCGTCGTTCGCGGGCTGCTTTGGACGCGCGCTCAGTGGCTCTGGAGCATGCGCAGCCAGTTGATCGACCTGTATGTTTTCCTGGCTGTCGTGCCCATGCTGCTGCTTCTGGCCATGGGCGCCCTTTCGCTTTACCTCCTTTACTGGCATTTCGGGGCCTATCTCGTCTACGCCGACCTCGAGAAGCGCATCGATCAATTGGCTTCGACCGCCGATACAATCGCCACGGCCTATGCTTTGGAGATCGCCTCGAGCGGTGCCGAAGCGCCGGCCGGGCCAATCACGGAGCCGCCTCCCCATAGGGCGGCGCTTTTCGCTGCGGCGCAGGAAAGCCTGCCCGGCTTGAAGATCGAGTTGGGAACCGGCCATGAATTGCTCGCACGAGGCACTGAGCCGCTCCGTTTGCGCTTCGAGGGATTAGTGGAAGATCACGACATGCTGGAACTACGGGCAGTCATCGGGCGGCGCTCGGGGGGGCAGCAAGTCTTGCTTTCGGCCGAGGTGCCGATCACACCGGAATTCGTGGCCACGCTCGAGCCGCGGCTTGGTCCGGTCGAAATTGTTACCGCGCGTGCCACAACGCAGGCGCGCCCACCCACGTTCTTTTATCGAAGTCGCGGCAGCGTGCTCGTTCCCGTGCGGCAGGTGCAGGCTGCCGGCCGCACACTGTCTGCGCGGCCGCACTGGTTCGACTTTAGGGTGACCGGCTTCGTGCGGGTCGATGCCGTGAATCTGGCCGATATCTCGAACCCGCGTGCGGACGTGCCGGTGATCCTGCGATACACGGCGTGGGCTTCGCAGATCAATGGGCTGCTGCTCGCACTGGTCGGCGAATGGGGGGGCATAGCTGTGACGGCATTACTCGTGGCCGGCACGATTTTTCTAGTTATCGAACTTGCTGCCTTCGCCGGCAGCATCTCCCTGACGCGTTCGATGACGCGCGCCGTGAACGACCTCTCCCAGGCCACGCGCTACGTCGAATCCGGCGATTTCGGCCATCGCATCGAAATCCGGCGGCGCGATCAGCTCGGCGCGCTGGCGCGCTCGTTCAACTCCATGACCGCATCCGTGGCGACATTGATTGACGAGCAGCGGCAGTTCCAACGGCTGGAACACGAGCTGGCCATTGCTCGCGAAGTGCAAGCACACCTTTTCCCGACGGAGAAACCCGCTGTGCAGGGTGTGGAGATCGAGGCGGTGTGCCGTCCAGCGCGGGTGGTGAGCGGGGATTATTATGATTTCCTACCGCTGGGTCCGGGACGCTTAGGTTTGGCCTTGGCGGATATCAGCGGCAAAGGCATCTCGGCCGCGCTGATTATGGCTAGCCTGCAGGCAGCGCTGCGCAGCCAGGCGTTATTCAACGGTCGGGGCCCCGGCAGCACCGCGGAAATTGTGGCCCGCCTGAACCAGCACCTGTTTCGTAGCACGTCAGCGGATCGCTACGCGACGTTCTTTTATGGCATCTACGATGCGCACACGCGCCGTCTGGAGTACACCAATGCCGGCCATCCCGCGCCGTTTTGCATCACGGGCGAAAAAGTGCAGCGGCTGAGCGCGGGCGGCACGGTGCTCGGCCTTTTCGACGATCGCCGCTATGAATCGCAAGTTATCGAAGTGCCGCCCGGAAGCCTGCTTATTGCTTATAGCGACGGGCTAACCGAGGCGGAGGATCCAGAAGGACGAGAACTCGGCGAGCAGCGCCTGCTCGATGTGGCTTTGCGCTTGCGGCAGGAGACAGCCCGGGCAGTGCTAAAGAATGTGCTCGAGGTGGTCGATCGATGGACCGGGCCCGTCGAGCAGATGGATGACATCACGATTATCGTGGCGCGTTTTTGACGAACCGGCAGCGGCGTCGATAACAACCGATTGTTTGTGCGCGCCACGACCGACTCTAATCCGATCGAGTTGCCAGAGATTCTTAGACGACGTCTTCACTCCAGTTTTCCAAGCGCTCCTTCACGCGGCGCATGAACTGATGCGCCATCGCGCCATCCACGACCCGGTGATCGTAACTCAAGGTGAGATAGACCATGGACCGGATGGCGATGGCATCATCAATGACGACTGGGCGCTTCTGAATGGCCCCGATACCTAAAATGGCTACATTGGGCTGATTGATCACCGGCAGACCCATCAACCCGCCGAAGGTGCCCGGATTCGTGATGGAGAAAGTGCTCTCCTGAACTTCCTCGGGCTTCAGTTTTTTCGCGCGGGCCCGCTCAGCCAGATCATTGATTCCCCGCTGCAAGCCGAGGAAATTCTTCTCCTCGGCATTCTTGAGCACGGGAACGATCAATCCCCAATCGAGCGCCACGGCAATACCGATATTGATCTCACCGTGCACGACGGCGTTCGTGCCGTCCACGGAAGCGTTCACCATCGGGAAATCACGAAGAGCGTCTACGCAGGCACGCACAAAAAAGGGCATGAAGGTGAGCTTCATCTGGTGCCTTCGCTCGAATTCGGCGCGAGCCTGCTCACGCACGTGCGCGATGCGAGTCATGTCCGCCTCATCGATGGAGTAGACGTGGGGCGAAACACGTTTGGAAAGGACCATATGCTCGGCGATGCGCTGGCGCATCACGCTCATCGGCCGAACTTCGTAACGGCCGAAATAGATGCGCTCGCGTGGCACCGCCGTCTCCAGCAGCGGAGAGGGCGAGGGTGGCGGTCCGGGAATTGACGGCCGGGCCGAAGGCGGAGGCGCAGCTTGGAGGGCGGGAGTGGCAGGCCGCTCGGTAGCGGAAATAGCGGCGAGCACGTCTTTCTTGCTGATGCGCCCTCCGACGCCGCTGCCTTGAATGGTAGCTAGATCGATCTGGTTTTCACGCGCGAGGCGACGCACGAGAGGAGAGCTGCGAATGCGTTTGCCGTCTGGGGAAACGCTCTCTTCCTCTTCTTCGTCGGGCGTCAAAGCCTCTTGAGGCGCCGCAGCGTCCGGCACCGGCTTTTGTTGCGGAGGAGGGGCAACCCTCCGCTCAGCACGCGCTTCGGGCTGTGGCTCAGGTCGTCGTGGACTCTCAGGCGAACTCCGGGGTGAAGACCGGGGCTGCGCGGGAGGAACCTGCGCCTTGGCCGATGCGCCGGGTGTGGCTGGCGCTTCAGCTTGGCCAGCGGCCGCGGACTTCGCCGCGGACTGAGATCCTGCGGAATCGATGACGGCTACGACGGTCTGGATGGGAACCGTCTTGCCCTCTTCGACGCGAATCTCCTTGAGGACGCCGGCGGCGGGTGATGGGATTTCGGCATCGACCTTATCGGTGGAGATTTCAAAAAGCGGCTCATCGCGTTCTATCGAATCTCCGGGCTTTTTCAGCCATTTCGTGATGGTGCCTTCGAAGATGCTTTCCCCCATCTGGGGCATGATGACTTCGACGGCCATGGCTCTCTCCTATACCTCGCGTGTGGAACTCGCTGCGCCATAAACCGCGAGAGGGCAGCTGGACACTATCTAAAGCATGCACTCGGCGGATCGATAACTTCAATAGTGGGCCAGATCGCGCGCGGCTGCCGCAATCCGCTCCGCGTTCGGCAGAAAATGCTCCTCGAGCGGCGGCGAAAACGGCACAGGCGTATCGAGCGAGGTCACCCTCCGAACAGGCCCGTCCAAATCCTCGAAAGCGGAGTCGGTGACAACCGCGGCAATCTCGCCGGCGATGCCGCCCGTGCGCGTATCTTCGTGCACCACGAGCAGCTTGCTCGTGCGCCTGATGGATTCGATGATGGTCTCGCGATCGAGCGGCAGCAGCGTGCGAAGGTCGACGACTTCGGCTTCTATGCCTTCTCGCGCCAGTTGCGCGGCGGCGTCGAGCGAAGCGTGCACCATGGCAGCGTACGTGACGATAGTCAAGTCGCGCCCTGGCCGCCGCACGATGGCTTTGCCAATGGGTACGGTGTAATCCCCTTCCGGCACTTCCTCCTTGATGCGCCGGTAGAGAAATTTGTGTTCAAAGAAGAGCACGGGATTGTTATCGCGTATCGCCGATTTGAGCAGCCCCTTGGCATCGTAAGGCGTGGCAGGATAGACCACCTTCAGGCCAGGCGTATGCACAAAGTACATCTCCGGATTCGAGGAATGGAACGCGCTGCCGTGCACGCCGCCACCAGCAGGTCCTCGAATGACGATGGGCACAGGAGCGCCCCAGCGATAGTGCGATTTGGCCGCGAAGTTGGTTATCTGGTTGAAGGCGCAGGCAATGAAGTCGATGAACTGCATTTCCGCTACGGGGCGCAGTCCAAGATAGCTCATACCCACCGCCGCGCCCACAATGGCGGTTTCGCTGATGGGAGTATCGATGACGCGCTCCCAGCCGAAGCGCTCGAGAAGGCCGGCCGTGGCCTTGAACGCGCCACCGTAGACGCCAATATCTTCCCCAATCAACAATACCGCCGGATCGCGGTCCATCTCTTCGAGCAGGGCCTGCCGAATGGCATCGAGATAGGTCAACTGGGCCATGGCTATCTCCGCGCCCTGCGAGGCGCGCGGGCCGGCATTTTGTTCTTGCGATCCGTTTGCGCCGGCTGCGCGGGTTTTGGGTCGATGGCCGAATCCTGCTGCTCGACCCGATCGTTGGGACGATCAGGGGGACCAACGCCCGCAACCTGTATGGCCCCAAAACTGGAAATGGTCCATTCCGGCTTCACACTGGACTTCGGCGGCATCAGTTCCTCTTTAGCGCGACGCCATTCCGCTTCCACAGTGTGGCAGCCCTGACAATAGGATCCTTCTTCGGCGAGTTCCGGCGGCGGAAAGGGAGAATTCTCGGCGAACTCGAGATCGGCAGCCAACTCGCTTTCGATACGCTCGTATATCGCGGTTTTATCTTTTTCGTTCCAGACCTCATGCTGGCTAAGATACTTCTCGTAGCGGTTTAGCGGATCGCGCGCTTTCCAATACTCCAGCATTTCGCGTGGGACGTACTCAGCGGCATCGTGCTGCGCATGTCCGGTCATGCGCATGGTTTTGGATTCGATGAGCACGGGGCCTTCGCCGCGGCGCGCTTGTTCGACCGCTTCCCGCGCCGTGCGCCAGACCGCCACGACGTCATTGCCATCCACTATGTAGCTGGCGATCCCGTAAGCGCGGGCGCGGTCGGCAAAGTCGCGTAAAGGAGCTTGCCGGCTGACAGGAGTGGAGTAAGCCCATTGATTATTCTCGACAATAAGGACAAATGGCGCGTGCTGCACGGCGGCCAGGTTCATGCCTTCGTGAAACGCACCGGTGGACGTGCCGCCGTCGCCGATCCAGGTCATGGACACGATTTTCTGGCCCAAGTAGCGGCCGCCCATGGCCACTCCGGTCATCACCGGGATCAGATCGCCCAACATGGAGATGGGAGAAACCACATGCCGGTCCTTCAAATCGCCGAAGTGACTCGTGCCGTCCTTGCCCTGGGTGGGCGAGGTAACACGCGCCATATATTGGGTCAGGATGTCGCGCGGCTTATAGCCACGGACCAGGAGCGCGCCCACGTTGCGGATCATAGGCGCGATCCAATCGCCCTCGGCCAAGGCGTAAGCCGTGCCTACGGACGTGGCTTCCTGCCCCAGGCTTCCGTACAGGCCACCGACTACTTTATTTTGCCGGAATAGGCGCACCAGCAGTTCCTCGAGCGAGCGGTTGAGCCGCATGTAATAGTAGAGCTCGAGCGACTGTTCCCTGGTCAGATCGCGGCGCGTTGCGTCCGACTTCATGAGATCTCCTTCACGCCGTGCCCACCGAGATCGGTTCTCGCAGCCAATCGTCAAGGTCGTCGGATGTTGCCGAAGTCAACTCCACACCAAAGGCTTCACTAAACCCATCGCTCAGACGCGCCATCGCCTCTGCGCGCGAAACCGAATGGCCGAGCAACTTTTCGAGCGAAGTGACACGGCAATCGGCGATGCCGCAAGGCGTGATGAGATCGAAAAAGCGCAGATCAGTGGAGACATTGTAGGCAAATCCGTGAGACGTGACCCAGCGGCTGATGTGCACGCCGATGGAGGCGAGCTTTTCTTTGGGGCGGAAATGATCGCCGTCCGAAGCAGCCTCAATCGGAGCACCGGCCCGAATCCACACCCCCGTGCATCCCGGAACACGGAACGCCTCGATCCCGAACGAGGAAGTTGCCCGGATCATGCACTGTTCGAGCTGCCGCACATACCAGACCACATCGCGGCGAATTCCGTTCAGGTCCAGAATAGGGTATCCGACAATCTGGCCGGGGCCGTGATAGGTGATATCGCCGCCGCGATTGGTGTGATGAAATTCGACGCCTTGACGGTTGAGGAGATCTTCGGAAACGCGCAGGTTTTCGCGCTTGCCATTGCGGCCGAGGGTAATGACGTGGGGATGCTCGCAAAAGAGCAAAAGGTCCGGCACGGCGGCAAGTTTGCGCGCGGCAACCAGCCGCTGCTGTAAGGCGGCGGCTTCTCTGTAGCCGATGGGCCCCAGGTCAATCCTCTTGCAGTTCTTCATGGGCGGCAAATCTTCATGCCGGGAGTTCCTTACAGACCCCTTCTACCACGGCAGCGGCAGTCCTCATGCGAGGCATTCGCGTGGCGAGCCCTTAGATATTTATAGACAAGCCTCGCACAGAAGCAAACGCGTCTCCCATGGCCTCCCACAACGTGGGATGGGCATGCACCGTGAAGAGCATATCGTCAATCGTGGCTTCGAGCTGCAGCGCCGCCACGGACTCGGACAAAATTTCCGTCGCCAGTGGACCGATGATATGCACGCCCAAAATCTCAGACGTCTTGTTGTCCGCTACTACTTTGATGAAGCCATCGTGATGATTGAGTATGGAAGCTTTGCTATTGGCCAGGAAGGGGAATTTTCCGGTCTTCACGTCATATCCCGCTTCTCGAGCCTGCTTCTCGGTGAGGCCGATGGACCCGATTTGCGGCTCGCAGTAGGTCGCGTTGGGAATGCGGCTCCTTTCGAGCGTCGGCACCTGGATACCGGCGATGCGTCCGACGGCGATGATGCCTTCCATGGACGCGGCGTGCGCCAGTTGGGGCATTCCGGCCACGATATCTCCGATTGCATACACCTGCGGCTCGGCAGTTTCCATATAACGTCCCACATGCACAAAGCCGCGCTCGAGTTTCGCATGCGTCTTCTCCAGGCCGACGTTTTGCGTGAGCGGAGACCGACCCACAGCGATGAGCACGACATCGGCGGCAAGATTTTGCGAGGCACCCGACTTATCTTTAAACACGACGGCCGCTCCGGCCCCATCCCTCTTTACGGATTCCACTGTCGCTTCCGTGAAGATACGAATCCCGCGCTTGCGAAAGGCCTTCTCCAATTCCGCGGAAATTTCCTCGTCCTCAAGAGGCACCACGCGCGGGAGCATCTCAAGAATAGTTACTTCGGCACCGAAGGAGCGATAAATGGAGGCGAACTCAACTCCGACGGCGCCCGCACCTACAACGACGAGGCGCCCGGGAATCTGCGGCAGCTTCAAGATATCGCGGTTGCCAACAATCACCTGGCCGTCGAATGCGACGCCGGGTATGGAGCGCGCTTCGGAGCCGGTGGCAAACATGATATGTTTGGCTTCGACGTCGGTCATTTTCCCGGCGTTCTCCACCTGTACGTGATGCGGCGCCGCCCAGCGTCCCCAGCCTTGCATGGATTCCACTTTATTCTTCCGAAAAAGGAACTCGATGCCTTTGGCGTGTTTATTGACGATGCGGTCTTTGCGGGCCAGCATCGCGGGCCAATTGACCTTGACCTCAGAAACCTCAATTCCGAATTCGCTGGCGTGCTGGAAAGCTTCGTAGAGTTCGGCGTGGTAAAGCAGAACCTTGGTTGGAATGCATCCGACATGAAGGCACGTGCCGCCCAGAAAGCCGTCCTTCTCGATAACGAGCGTCTTTAATCCCCATTGGGATGCACGAATGGCGGTAACATAGCCGCCCGGTCCGCTGCCGATGATTGCTAAGTCGTATGCAGCCAAGGTAACCTCCGACACTTCGCCGCCGCGAGAGCACTTGCTCCGGAGGCCATTTTCGCCGAACGCGACTCCAGACGGGGGAAAGAGGATCGCGCCGGCAATTGCCAACTCGGGCCGGGCGAGTACCCGCGAGCAACACCCGCGAAAGATGCGTAAATCCGATTCTAGCAACGCCTATCCGGGGTCGCAACTTTCCGTGAGGGGTTGGCAAAGTGGGTGGCTAAACGGAGATAAGCGTAGAACTGTAGCGTTCGCAAATTAATTACCGATAGCGGAATCCAAATGAGTTCTCTCGAATCTTAGTAACGGAGCTGGCGGAGCCCGCGAGGGGCTTCCTTGACACTAGGAAAGGCGGTACGTACAATGACCGTTTTGAATACTGCCGATAAAGCCCACAGTGGGGCTGCAAGTATGGATAAGAAGCGTCTCGAATACTATAAGAAGAAGCTGCAGAGTAAGCGCGAGGAGTTAGCGCGGAGCATTGCGCGCACCGAAGAGGAAGGCCGCTCGGCCGATGACGATCCGACGGTAGACCTGGCGGATAAGGCTGCGAATTCGTATACCAAAGAGTTTCTGTTCGGACAGAACAATACGGATCGAACTACCTTGCAGCAAATCGACGAAGCGCTCAACCGCATCCGCAACAATACTTTTGGGACCTGCATGAACTGCGAAACCGAGCTGCAGCAAAAACGGTTGGAAGCTGTGCCTTGGGCCAGCCACTGCACAACCTGCCAGGAAAAGCACGAACAAGGCCTTCTGTAGCCTATTCCCCATAAAGATCGAACGGCGCCCAGGGCTGGGACTTTGCGTCCTAGCCCTATTTTCGGCTACCCTTGCGCTCACGAGGGTGGCTTGCGAAGCGTTCACGCGTGTATGCAAGGACTGCGAGAGGCGCTCGCATCGCTTCTTTTTCCGGCGCCGTGCCGGATCTGCGGCGAGGTACTCGACTCCGCCAACCGCATCCCTCTTTGCCGCTCCTGCCTCATGTCCTTGCGGTCTCTCGAGGGACCCTGCTGCGCTCGTTGTGGGCGACCCTTCGCTTCGTCTGTAGCCGTCGAGGTAGAGGGTTTGCCACTATGTCATATTTGCCGCCGAGGTCTTTACGATTTCGATTTCGCCCGCAGCTACGGGGCGTACACGGAGAATATGACGGGGGCGATCATGCTGCTAAAGTACCAGCAGGTAACGCCGTTAGCTGCGTGGTTCGCGGCGGCCCTGCGGAGGACGTTTGAGAGTCACCGCGAGGCGTGTATGGCGGATGTTATTGTGCCCGTACCGGCGCATGTGGCGCGGTTGCGGGAGCGCGGTTACAATCATGCTGAGCTCATCGCCAAGCCGCTGGCGCGATCCCTAGGGCTGCCTTGCCGGTCGTATCTCCTGATACGCAGCAGACCCCGTCCAGATAAGCTGCGGCTCAGTTTAAGGGAGCGCTGGCGAAGCGTTCGCGGCGCGTATACGATGCGTAACGGCATGCGAGTTGACAAGCTTCGCGTTTTACTGGTAGATGATGTACTAACCACCGGTGCAACGCTCGATGCCTGTTCAAGAGCTTTGCGAAAGGCCGGAGCATCTAGGGTGGTAGCTCTGACGGTGGCTCGCGCAATCCCGCGCTGGGAGATTCCGGCGTAGAGTCGCCGCGCAGGGGGCCAGACGGATGAACTCGGGCTCATCAGATGAAGGTGTAAGTAGGCAGGACAAGCCTGTCCTGCCGGTTGCGAATCGCGAAAGCCATCATCCACGTTCTATTCCGCCGCACGCCAGCCGCAAGCCAGCGATCATGCAGGAACCAGTATTGGTCCTGAACGCAACGTTTGAACCCATCAACGTGACGGCGGTCCGCAGGGCCATGGTGCTGTTGCTGAAGGGAGTGGCCCAGGCCGAGGAGTTGAACCACCACGAAGTGCATTCCACTTCGCGGGCCATGAAGGTGCCGTCGGTGATCCGTTTGCTTGCCTATCGGCACATTCCGCAACAAACGCGTGCCCTTTCGCGGAAGAACATTCTGCTGCGGGACCGCAATACGTGCCAATTCTGCGGCGCGGTTTTCCCGCTTCGGAGCTGACCTTGGACCACGTCGTTCCGCGTTCGCGGGGCGGACGCTCATCATGGGACAATCTCGTGGCCTGCTGCTACGAGTGTAATAATCGCAAGGGCGATCGCACGCCGGAAGAAGCAGGCATTCAGCTGGCTCGGCGGCCGCGCCCGTTTACGCTCTACACGTCTCGGCAGCTTATGCGCTTGATCGGCCATCGGGACGAGAAGTGGCGGAAGTACCTTTTTTACTGAAGTTTACGAGGCGGGAGTCAGGGAATCGAGCTTTTGTGAAGAATGCAACGCCCTCAAGTTAGTCGGCATCTAAAGTTTCAAGACCACTTCTAGGACACACCCCGGGAAGCAGCTACGGCGAAAGCCAAGGCTGCTTCCATTTTTTTTACTGCAGACTCTGCCGAAGAACCACGCGCAGGCCTCGACGCCACCCCTCATTCAGCCCCACTCGACAGATTTCGATATTCGGGATCAGATAACGAGCCAAGACATCGGCGGCCGGATGAAATTGGAGCGCGGGTGCTATCAAGAAAAGCAAAGGCGGTTGGGAGCTGATGTTCAGCCCTGGGAAATAGCCGTAGCGGGCGAAATCCTCCTGCTTCTGATGATGGCAAACTCGTAACCAGTAATCGACTGCCTGCATAAGCAACTGCACATCTTCGGCGGCCTTGAGTTCCATAATCACGAGCCGACCATCGAGCGTAATGCACAAGAGATCCATTATGCCGCGGTCCGCGGAGGAGGAGACGGGGATTTGGGCATAGATAAAGCGCGGATCGATGCGGGGATCGATGCGCACGGCGTCCCCGACCACCACCGACTGCAGCCAGCGCTCGGGCTGCGCCCGATATAAATGATGGCGCGACGAACCAGAGATGGGCGATCGGTACGTGTCGAGTTCGCGAATGAGGCGATCGAGTTCCTGGCGGTTAGACGAAGAGAGTGGCTGCTCGGAACCGATGCCGAAGAATACGGTTCCCTGCGCCCAGCGGGCAAAGAGAAGACCGCGGAATCGCAGAGCAACTTCAGATGTGCTGGAGATCGGCTGTGCGGTAATGGCGGTGGGATTCAGCCGGCAAATGGGATCGATCGCCGGTCTCGCCTGGGTCATCACGGCTTCAACTTCCCGGCGCGGCACGAGCCAGGTTTTGAGATTGCCGCTGTCTTTCGGGTCGACACGGCGCACTCGTCCCGATCGGGCGTCATAGGCATAGATTTCCACGCTGGTGGAAGACGAAACCGCTTTTAAGCGGTGCGCTATGACGCTGCCCGTCCCTTCGGGGAAGAACAGGCGAAGAAGACCCACAGGTTTCCGTGATTGTCGATGGCGGACATGGTCGAGCCAAAGCAGACCAAACGTAAGAAGGGCGTCATAGGTGGCCGCGGTTTCGCCTGGCGCTGCGGCCATTATGGCCGCGCCATGACTTCCGGCGAAGGTTGCGCCGCGAACGTAATTACCGGAGAGAGAATGTTCAAGGTCGGGTGCCGAAGTCAAAGAGGAGACCGTCTCGTCTGGATATTGCTGGACGAGCATTTCCCTGAAACGGGAACGAAATTGCTCTCGCCGAACCTGCCCTCGATCCGGCTCGCGCTCGCAGGATAAGAATTCAAGCCGACCTGGCCTCGTGCGGCCGAAGCGGGTGACCTTGAGCGCTAGACCTCCAGATGCATCGCTATCGATGCCAACCACGCGCCGAACGAGCGTACTTTCCGGAGACCACAAATGCAGCACGACTGCTCCGGCCTTCTCGCGCAATTCGTACTGGAAGTTTTCGAGCGAAGCTACCCAAGACCCGTTTTCCTGAACCTTTACGCGGCCGCTTGCGACTAAGCGCTGAAGCGCTTCGTTAACCGCCTCGCCCAATTTCATGGTGGCCGAGTATAGGCCAAAACGGGCGCGCAGTAGGCGAAATGACAGCGCCAAAGGCGCTTACTGAAGCTGCAGGCCAGTTATGCGAATGGTCGGGTAGGCCTGGTTCCACTGCGCGGGAAGCGTTTCATAGTCAAGTTGAAAATCGCGACGATCATTGGGACCGAGGGGCACAGCCGTCGGGCTGAACAAACGCTGCTTATCTCGCAAAACCACTTGGTTGAAGACGTCATGGAACTCAAGCGTTACCTCGATCTGCCGAATCGGCCGAGGGCTATTGTTCAAAACCGTTCCGAATACGAACGTCACCTCTTGATTAAGGAAGTTCGCCGCACGAGCGACCTTGGGCTCTATAAACTGAACATTTTGCGCATAAGCTTGTTCAGCAGGCCCCATAGGCAACGGCTGCTCGACGACTTTGGCGGGCGCCGGCGAAAGCCGCCCCACAACATAGATCACACCGATCAGCACCAATGCCGCGGCTATGCCGACGAGTAAAACCATCGGCGCTCTGCTCTTTTCGTCGTCCATCAAGGGCTTTGGAGTATGGCTCATCGTCCGAAGGCCAGCCGCAAGATCAGCGCTTGCGGAGCGCCGGCCCGCTCCATGCGCTCCTGCACGGAGGAAATGTCGTAAGGCGTCCGCCAGAATTCCACTTCCCGATCGCGCAGATCGAAGATGGCAAAAGCAGCTCGCGGATCGCCATCACGCGGCTGCCCAATTGACCCCGGATTCAACAAGTAGCGTGTTCCCGCCTCCAAGCGAATTACGCTTCGATTCATCTCCGTATCCGGCTCCGGGTCGATAGACTTGATGCTTTCTCCCTCAAACGAAAAGCCACCCTGAATGTGGGTGTGGCCGAAGAAGGTGACAGTCCGAGGCGAAGCGAGTATACCGTCCAGGGCTCGATCGGGAGTAAAAACATACTCGTCCTCGTCTTCTACCGCGCCGTGCACCAGCGCGACCCCTTCAGCCTCTAGAG
This sequence comes from uncultured Acidobacteriota bacterium, assembly GCA_963703785.1. Classification (GTDB taxonomy): domain Bacteria; phylum Acidobacteriota; class Terriglobia; order Acidiferrales; family UBA7541; genus Palsa-189. The sequence continues at coordinate 34,555 of CAVPFR010000034.1, forward strand.
GCCCACCAGGCAGGTTCCGCAAGTACGCAAGATTCTCGGGAAGAAGCTTTGCGCGGGTCCATTCAATGGCAGCCCGAGCGGCCGGATTGAAATCTTCGAGATCCGCAGCGCCCCCGACGGCTTTGTCATGATTGCCGCGAACAACCGCGCTCGCCAGTGAGCGCACGCGGCGCACAACTTCATTCGGGTCGGGTCCGTAGCCCACGATGTCCCCGAGACATACCGCCTTCTCCCAGTGCCCGGCGCAGGCTGCGAGCGCCGCTTCGAGCGCGGTCGCGTTCGCGTGCACGTCGCTGAACACCAGCAAGCGCATGGGAAGACCGCCGAAAACGGCAGCGGAAGAGTATAGATTATAGAGGAGGCCTAAAGCTTTTGCGACGCCAACTGCGATTGCGAGCTTCTGAGACGGCAACTACTGCAAACGGAAATTGATGTTGACCTTGATGTGAATGGGAATCGGCTCTCCATTCAGCCGCGCGGGCTCGTATTTCCAAAAGCGGAGCGAATCGACGGCCGCTTGCTGCAGAAGCGGAGAGCCGTTGATGACCTTTGTGGCCGTAACCTTTCCCGTGCTATCGATGAGCGCGTCAATAAGCACATCGCCTTGCACATGAGCGGCTTTGGCGGCGGCAGGATATGCCGACGAGATGGAAGAGATGAGCCTCGGCTGTACGAGTTGTCCGCCTTTGACAGCTTCTGGGGGCGCCCCAGGAGAGGCAATGGAACTGCTGGCGCCGAAGGTATTCGCAACGTTGATTCCCTTGGACAATGCGGCAGGGTCAGACGCTAGCACTGGCGGAGGTTCCATGGCGTTGATTTTCGCCGCGGCTTTCACGTTTGGCGCCGAGATCTTGCCCACGCTTATATTCGCACGCATGGTGGGCTGCGGTTGAGGTTCGGAGCGCACCTCGACTTTGGGCTGTAGCTGAGGTTCGGAACGCACCTCGACTTTGGGCGTCTCGATGCTTAGGCGGGCAGGCGTCGGTTGAGGCACAGTCGAAGCTCCCGGCCCAGTGTTGCCCGGTAAAGTCGAAATACTCGAGGCGGGTGCGACCGAGTTGGACTTGCCGGAAGCGTTGGCGGTCGACGCCGCCGACTGCATTGCTAGACCCGGCGTAGGCATCGTCGCAACCGGCTCGGACGCTGCGGTTGAGACCGGCGCGGTTGAAGGTTGCTGTGTGATCGCAAGAGCCCGGTTCCAATGTAAGAAGAGGGCGCCGCCGACGGCGCCAATAGCCAGCAGCACGATCGCTGCTGTCAGGATCAAGACTATCCTCTTGTTCGAGCCCCTATTTTCCTGGTCCGTGGCTTCCAGAAGGCCCGCCGAGTCAAACGCTTCCAATCGTGGAGCACGCGACGTGAGGACGTGCGGCTGCTTGGCGGATATGGCCGGTGCGGGCGGAATCTCTGAAATTTGCGGCGCAGTAGCCGGGATTTGCTGGACAGCGTTTCGCGACCTTCCGGCGGGCGCATCCGCCAGCGAAGTCACCCTTAGCGATTGGGAGGAAATTGACTTAACCTCGGCTGCCGAGGCCGAGTTCCTTACTGAAGGTTCGAGCTGTACTGTAGGGATACTCGCCTTAGGAGCTGCACTTATTGGCGTGGGCGCCTGCTGCGGCGTCTGCGTTGGCGCCTCCGCCGGAGCAACTGTCGAAATAACCCCAAGCGCCGCTTTATCCTTCACAACGGAGCGCTCGGCTTGGCGCGGTTCCTCCCAAAAACCGAGGGCCCGCTGAGTAAATTCCAGGTTCACGTAGTTCTGAATTCCGGGCTGCGTTTTCACGCTCGTGACGCGGCAAATTACGTCCGCACCCGTCCGGTTATTCGTGACTACGACCAACTCGCCGGGGCTCACCATTGCCGACAAGCGCACCACAGCGCCCTGCGGAAAAATGATCACGGTGCGCGTCTCTTCATGGACCGGCGGAAGTTTGCCCGCGCCCTTTGACGCCGCTGAATATCGCGACGCGTGAATCGTCACAGGCACTTCGGCACCGATGGCATCGCTAGGCTGGGAGCCTTGTATTTCGCTCTTGGCCGTGCTTTCAGCCGTTGTGGCTTCGAAGAGGGAGTCCTTCGCAGTGCTTGGCATTTATGACGTCCTTTGAGGGGCGCCCGCGGGCGTCTCCGTCTTGACCTAAGGCTTTTGCCTTGGCGCTAATTCTGCGGTCACCTCCAAACTTGCGTAATAGTACTTCCGTACTGCCAGACGCCAATCCGGCACCCTATGGCCCGTAGAGCGTTTTCCGGAACAGACTGGCTGAGCGCAGCGATGCACCGTCCTGTGGGTCTTAGCAGATCAGCATGCAATCGCCGTAACTGTAAAAGCGGTAGTCACAGGCGACCGCATGGCGGTAGGCAGATAAAACTCTTTCGCGGCCTGCAAACGCGCAAACCAGCGCAAGTAAAGTGGAACGGGGCAGGTGGAAATTCGTCAGAAGCTGATCGATTGCCGAGAAGCGATGCCCGGGACGAATAAAAATATCCGCGAAAGTACGTCCGGCGGCAATCGCCTCTGGAGCGCGGCCAGCCGCCATCGATTTCTGAGCGGCATCCTCGAGTGCGCGAACAACCGTGGTACCCACGGCCAAAATGGGCCTGTTCTGGTGGCGTGCGGATGTTATCGCCGCCGCTGCGCCCTCCGAAATCTCATAGGCCTCGGAATGCATAACATGATCTTCCAAAATCTCCGAGCGAACGGGCTGAAAGGTGCCGAGACCAACTTCGAGCGTGATCTCAACGATCTCAATTCCCTTCTGGCGCAATTCGGTGAGAATCGCGGGCGTGAAATGAAGGCCCGCCGTTGGTGCAGCAACTGCGGTCGGATGTTTTGCAAATACCGTCTGATAGCGCTCTCGATCTGAGCCATCGTCCGATCTCCGGATATATGGCGGCAAAGGCACATGACCGGCCCGGTTGATGGCTTCAGATACCTCAGCCCCGTTCTCGGCTTGGAATCGCAGCTGCCGAAGCCCGTAGCCTCCGCGCCAGATCACTTCGGCTTCGAGTGCCTCCCCCTCGAAAAATAGCTTCTCTCCAATTCCAACTTTCCTTCCCGGGCGGACGAGGGCCTCCCACACATCTGCATCTATGCGGCGGGTAAGCAGCACCTCGATGCGGGAGGAGAGGTGCCCCCTCGGCCCGTGCTTTCCCGGCGGCTCGGCAAGGATCCCGGCCCGACGAGCAAAAAGTCTTGCCGGGATGACCCGCGCATTGTTTACGACCATCAACTCGTTGCCGTTGAGAAGAGAGGGCAGATCCCTGAAATGGCGATCCTCGATCCGGCCTGAGTCTCGATCCAACCGGAGCATACGGGACGCAGAACGATCTTCGGCAGGCTTCTGTGCGATACGATCCAGTGGAAGGGCGTAGTCGAATTCCGAAATCTGCACGAGGTAATGATAGCATAATTGCCATCTAACATACTGAAATAGAAGGGCCTTATAATATACTTACACCCGGTTATTCATACTTGACATATGGACGTTCATATTATATGCTCCGCTGTGCAATAAGCATAGCTCGCAGGGAGGATTGGCATTCGCGCGGAACATCAGAATGGCGTGCTGAGAGTGCATCTGCCCAAGCGATAGGAGTCCGATCAGAAGCAAGCTTAAGATCAGTGTCTCGGGAAACGGGAAGAAATAACCAAAGAGATGTTACCCGAAAAGGACCGGGCCACCCGGCCTCTTTCGGTCTAGGATGAACCGATGGCGAAGGTCGAGAACAAACATGCTGCGATACGACAAACTAACGGTAAAAGCTCAAGAGGCGCTGCAAGAGGCGCAAGACATTGCCGGAAAGGCTGGTCAGCAGCAACTGGAGCCGTTGCACCTGCTAGCTGCTCTGGTGGCACAGCCAGATGGAGTTGTGCCTCCGCTTTTGAACCGCCTCGGTGTTCGGCCGGAGACGCTGGAGGCGGAGATTGCGGCGCAGATCGAGCGCCTGCCCAAAGTGAGCGGCGTTTCGCAGCAATATTTGAGCAAGGAGACAAACGAAGTTCTCGAAGCGGCATTCGACGAAGCGGAAAAGTTCAAGGACGAATACGTTTCAGCCGAACATATCCTGCTGGCCATCGCGGCGAGGACCAAAGACCCGGCGGGACAGATGCTGGCGCGCCATGGAGCTTCGCGCGATGCCATTCTGCAAGCGCTCGCGACGGTGCGCGGAAGCCATCGGGTAACGTCGCAAACGCCCGAATCGACGTTTCGCGCGCTCGAGCAGTACGCGCGCGATCTGACGGAGTTGGCGCGCCGGGGCAAGCTCGATCCCGTCATCGGGCGCGATGTGGAGATTCGCCGCGTGATGCAGATCCTGGCGCGGCGCACCAAGAACAATCCGGTGTTAATTGGAGAGCCGGGTGTCGGCAAAACGGCCGTGGTGGAGGGCCTGGCGCAGAGAATCGTGGCTGGCGACGTTCCCGAGGTGCTCAAGCCCAAACGCATCGCGGCGCTTGACCTTGCCGCGCTGGTGGCAGGCACAAAGTATCGCGGCGAATTCGAGGACCGGCTGAAGGCCGTCCTCAAAGAGATCACAGAAGCGGAAGGCCAAGTCATTTTGTTTATCGACGAACTGCACACGCTGGTGGGTGCAGGCGCCGCGGAAGGTTCGATGGACGCTTCGAACATGCTCAAGCCGGCGCTGGCCCGGGGCGAACTTCGCGCCATTGGCGCCACCACCATAAACGAATACCGGAAGCACATCGAGAAGGATCCGGCGCTGGAACGGCGCTTCCAGCCGGTGATGATCGCCGAGCCATCCGTTGAAGATACGATTGCCATTCTGCGGGGCCTGAAAGACCGGTATGAACTGCACCACGGCGTGCGCATTAAAGACGCTGCCATTATCGCGGCGGCTACGCTTTCAAACCGTTACATTACGGATCGATTTTTGCCCGATAAAGCTATCGATTTGATAGATGAAGCGGCGGCGGCTTTGCGCATGCAGCTGGATTCGCTCCCCGTGGAGATCGATGAGATCGAACGGCGCATTATGCAGCTAGAGATCGAGCGTCAAGCGCTGCTCAAGGAAACTGACGCGCATTCGCGCGAGCGACTCGCGCAGCTCGATCAACAACTCGCCGAGCTGCGCGAGCAATCGAATGCCCGCAAGGCGCGCTGGCAGGTGGAAAAAGATGCCATTGCGGGCATCGGCAAACAGAAAGAGCAGATTGACGCGCTGAAAGCGGAGGAGCAACGCTACGAGCGGGCAGGCGACTTGGCCAAAGTCGCGGAGATTCGCTACAGCAAGCTGGCTCAGGCCGAACGGGCCCTGCAGGAGGCGCAGAAGCGGCTGGAAGAGCTGGAGAAAAGCGGCCGCATGCTCAAAGAAGAGGTCGACGAAGAGGATATCGCCGCGCTGGTCAGCAAGTGGACCGGCATTCCCGTCGGCCGGCTGCTCGAAGGCGAGGCCAGGAAACTGGTCACCATGGAAGATCGGTTGCGCCAGCGCGTAGTTGGACAGGAAGACGCCTTGGAGCGGGTTTCGAATGCCATACGGCGCAACCGCGCTGGGCTCTCCGACCCGAATCGACCGATTGGTTCGTTCATCTTTCTCGGCCCAACAGGCGTCGGAAAAACGGAACTGGCCCGGGCGCTGGCGGAATTCCTGTTCGACGACGAGCGCGCCATGATCCGGCTGGACATGTCGGAATACATGGAGAAACACTCGGTCTCGCGGATGATTGGCGCGCCTCCAGGGTATGTTGGCTACGAGGAAGGGGGGCAGCTGACCGAACAAGTGCGCCGGCGGCCTTATTCGGTGGTGTTGTTTGACGAGATCGAGAAGGCCCATCCGGACGTTTTCAATGTTCTTCTGCAGATTCTGGAAGACGGCCGTCTAACAGATGGGAAGGGGCGCAAGGTCGACTTCCGCAACACGGTGCTGGTAATGACCAGCAACGTGGGTTCTGCCGCGCTATTCGAGCTTGCGGACAAGGATCCTGAGCGCGCTCGCAGAGAGGCCACCGAAGCTTTACGCGCGACGTTTCGTCCCGAGTTCCTGAACCGGATAGACGATATTGTCCTCTTTAATCCTCTGGGGCGAGAGCAACTGGAAAAGATCGTGGACCTGCAGCTCGCATCCGTGTCGAAGTTGCTTGCCGGGCGCCAGGTTCGTATCGAATTAACGCCCGCTGCACGCGACTTAGTACTGGCCGAAGGTTACGACCCGGCGTATGGTGCGCGGCCCTTGCGGCGCACGGTGCAACGGCTGGTGCAGGATCCGCTGGCTAAGCAGATCCTGGAGGGCAAGGTTCTCCCGGGCGACGTGATTCGGATCGACGCGTTGGGAGGAAAGATGCAATTCGAGCGAGCGCCGGCCGATAAGCCGAGAGAGAAAGAGCCGGCTGCCGCAGCGGCTCGGACCGGGTCGCGCAAGGGCTAAGTTGAAGGCTGATTGACGCAAGGTGTTCGCGCACCTAGACTCATTTGGCGGGTGCATCCGCGGAATTGCAGAGGTATAGCTCATGAGGGCACTTAAAACTGGACTTTTACTGACGGCGCTTACGTTAATCCTGGTGTTCGGGGGAGAAGCAATCGCGGGACGCCAAGGCATGACTTTCGGGCTAGTCATAGCATTTTTTATGAACGGAATAGCCTATTTTTTCTCCGACAAGATCGCCTTGGCCTCAAGCGGAGCGCGCCCCGTGACGCGCGAGCAGGCACCACGGCTCTATGAGGTGATGGAACGGCTTGCTTCCAAGGGCAACCTGCCGATGCCTAAACTGTATGTAATTCCGCAGGCGGCGCCAAATGCCTTCGCTACCGGGCGAAACCCGTCACACGCCTCCGTGGCGGCAACGGAAGGGCTCCTAGAGCTGATGAACGACGACGAGCTCGAAGGCGTTATCGCTCATGAACTATCTCACGTTCGTAATTACGACATACTAACCACCTCGATCGCCGCTACGCTGGCCGGAGCGATCACCTGGATTGCATCTATGGGCCGCTGGGCACTCTTGTTCGGAGGGTTTGGGGGCGATCGCGACCGGCGCGGTGGCGGGCTGGAAGCTGTCTTGATGCTAATCTTGGCGCCGCTTGCCGCGTTACTCGTGCAGCTGGGCATTTCAAGGCAACGAGAATACGCCGCTGACGCAGCAGGGGCACGCCTGGTCGGTCACCCTTACGGACTGATCAGCGCCCTTGAGAAGCTGGGAGCCTACAATAAGCGGATACCCATGACCAATGTCACGCCGGCCACGTCATCCCTGTACATCGTTACGCCTCTAAGCCCAGGAAGCGTCTTCACGGGCCTCTTCAGCACGCACCCGCCTCTTCCTGACCGCATCGAGGTGCTGCGGCGGATGACCATCACCCGCTAAGTTTCGGGGCGCCAGCAAGGTGTTAACCGTGCCGGAATGAACAAGTCTGGAAAAAAGTTCCCACCCGAATAGAGTCCTTCAGACTCTCAGTTTCTGGTCACTCATTCGTAAATAGCTGATTTTGAGAGGGTGACGGCGGACGCCCAGTCGTCTGCTGAGTTGGAGCACTGCGTGCACAGGATTTAGGCGGGGGCAAGGTTTTTCAGGGGGCATGATGACCTGCAGAGAGACCGTCCGGTTGATTTGCGAATATCTAGAGGGCAGGCTTTCGCCAAGTGTGGCTGAGGTCGTTAAGCGTCACATTGGGCACTGTCAGAATTGTCACTTGGTGCTCGAGGCCGCGCAGCAAACGCTCGAGGCATACTTCGACGGACACCCGGAAGTACCAAAAGTAGCGTAAGCGCTCTATTTTTCTGTCGCTTAGAATCATCAGCGCATCCCTCTTTCTTTAGCTCTGACAATCATTTATCCCGCGTCAGCCTGTGACCCCGGTATCGGCGCGTAAATATTACAGGGTATTGACGGCATCATCAGACGTCCTGAACGACCGAAATCCACTAATCCTAACAACTTCAATGAGATACGTTTTGGCGCGGGACGTGCACCGTCTTGCCTTGAAGACAAGGAGAGCCTCGATGAGCGAAGCATCCGAATACAGCGGTCGAGAGGAAAGGCATGCTGAAGAGTCCCTCGCAGGCGGGACGCCTCGTTGGGTGTGGATGGCCGTAGGGGTGCTCGCGGCCGTTTCGATCTTAGGTTTAGCGGTTGGCTGGAATGCCACAACACAGTCGAGGAAAACAGAACAGGCTCTCGCGAGCCAAAATAGGCAGAGCAAGGAGTTGGGACAGGACCTCGAGGCTCTCAATCAACGCTTGGCACAAGCCGAGGACGTCAACACCCATCTCCAAAATGAAGTGCTGGCTGTGACGGACAAGCTGAAAATGACGCAGGGCGAGATCGTCACGGCACGCCGGCAGAACAGCCAGCTTGGCGATGATTACGCCCAAAAGCTTACCAGCGTTCAATCGGCGCTGGCCGGCAAAGCGAGTTCCGACGATCTGAAGTCTCTGGGGGGCGACGTTACAGGAGTGAGATCCGATGTGGATGCCACCAAAAACAACCTGAACATGACCCGAAGTGAATTTGGGACCTTGATCGCCCGCAACCACGATGAGATAGACCAGCTCCGCCGGTTGGGCGAGCGCGACTATTTCGAATTCACGCTCAGCGGCAAAGGCAATCGGTCCAAAGTCGGCGACTTGATGGTTGAGATGCGCGGCACGAACATAAAGAAGAATCAGTTCACAGTTGCGCTCTACGTGGACGACATGCGGCTCGAGAAGAAGAATCGCGCGATCGATGAGCCGATCTATTTCTACACTCGGGGAACCCGAGTGCCTCTCGAACTCGTGGTCAACCAAATCGGGAAAGACAAAGTGGTGGGATATATGAGCGTCCCCAAGGCGCAGCCCACGCAAGCCTCCGCAGTCAGGATAGATAACTAAACATCTGGCGGGAGCCGAGCGCGCGCGGCTTGGCTCGAACTAAAAAGCAAGAGGAGGGCCGGGTGGGGCTCTCCTCTTCTCTTTTTTGGGGCACGGTTTGGCATTCCACGATTCCCCGTCAGTGCTTCCACACCCTTTCGCCGATCCCCAAATCCGATTCCGGGCGCTCAAATGCCTCGTTGCTAGCGCGCCGCGCACAAATTCCAGTACGATGACTTGCTCATGAGTTTGGAAGCCATTTTTGCGAGCCGCGCGCTTACGCCGCAAGACGAAATCGCCAATCCTGTTGTCTTGGTGGAAGAGCAGAAGATCGTTGCCATAGGCCGCCAAGGCGAGATTTCGATTCCGGCTTCCGCGAACCGCATTCACAAACGCAACCTCACCATTGTCCCCGGCTTTATCGATGTCCATATTCATGGCGCCGCCGGACATGACGTGATGGAAGGAAGCTATGAGGCGTTCGCCGCCATTACCACAAGCGTTGTGACAAAGGGCACGACTGCGCTCGTAGCAACAACCGTTAGTGCGAGCGAGGAAGTCACGTGTACAGCCGTTGAGGCCGTTGCTGGCTGGATGGAGCAGCGAAAGAACCAATCCGCGGCGGGGCCGGCTTCGGCCGAAATTCTAGGCATTCACTTGGAGGGGCCCTTCATTAACACCGCTCGGCGGGGTGCACATCCGGCAAAATGGGTCGCCGCGCCTTCGCTCGCGATCTTCCAGCGTTACCTCGCGGCGGCGAAAGGCTGCATGCGCATTCTGACGTTGGCACCGGAACTGCCCGGAGCTGCCGACCTGATTGCCGAAGCTCGCAAAGCAGGAGTGGTCGTTTCCCTCGGACACACCGACGCGAGCTACGCCGAAGCTATGGCGGCAATAGCGGGCGGTGCGAGCCACGCGACCCACGTCTTTAACGCCATGCGCCCGTTCACCCATCGCGACACTGGCGTAGTGGGCGCAGTCCTCACTTCCCCCAACGTCACGGCTGAATTGATAGCAGACGGCGTACACGTGGACGACGCAGCGATTCGCGTTCTATTGGCGACGAAAGGCGTGCCAGGAGTGATCCTCGTGAGCGACGGAATAGCCGCCACAGGCATGCCTGACGGCAAATATAAGCTGGGCACATCGGAGGTGCGCGTCACCGAGGGTATCGCGCGCACTAGCGAGGGAAAGTTGGCGGGCAGTACGCTTACACTCGACCGAGCGCTGCGTCATCTGCTCCGGCTCGGCATTCCACTGCGCGAAGTTCTGCCGATGCTTACTTCCAATCCCGCTCGTTTGCTCGGACTCGATCACCGAAAAGGATCGTTGAAAGCAGGCGCCGACGCCGATCTGCTTCTACTTGACGATCGCTTCGAAGTGGCGGGTGTGATGGCACGGGGCGCCTGGCTAAATCCGTTTCGAGCTAAGGATTTAGCGGGATGTTGAGCTCTTCGGCTAGCTGTTCAGGATCGAAGGGACTGCAAGCAAAATAACGACCCTCGACCTCGATCGTGGGGATTTTCCGCCGGCCCTCATTTACGCGAAGAATGAGTTCCTCGGCTTCGACGTCCTCGTCCACGTCGACTTCGTCGTACGAAACGCCGCGCTCTTTCAAGAATTGCTTGGCCCGCCAACAATCGGCGCACCAGCGCGTCGTGTAGAGACGAATGGATTCCACCTTGGCCTAAATCTCCCTTGTAGCGGTTCTCTCGCCGTGCGCCGCGGCCTCGAGGCGGGCTCGAGCGCTAGCCACAGACTTCAACACGGCATCCCAATCCGTCTTTGGATCAGCGCTCCCGGAGGCGAGTCTCTTTTCGGCTTCGGCAAGGTCGGCGCGGGCGCGCGCGGCGTCAATATCTTCGGACCTTTCCGCCGCTTCCGCCAAAACGGTGACGCGCTCGGGCAGAATTTCGGCGAGACCGCCGATAATGGCGACGTAGCTGGTTGTGGAACCTTTCTTATAAGTGAGCGGGCCGATCCCCAATTCGGTAAGCAAGGGCGTATGGCCCGGTAGGATTCCGAGGTAGCCGGAAAGCCCCGGCACCTGAACTTCCGTGACGGATTCGCGAACGACTTCGCGTTCCGGCGTAACCACTTCGAGAGTGAGAGCGTCAGCCACGATGGAGTCGAATTCGGCCGGCCGCGTTAGGCGGTCGCCGCCATCTTCTCCGCCTTTTGCAGAGCTTCTTCGATAGTGCCCACCATGTAGAAGGCTTGCTCGGAAACCTCGTCGTGTTTGCCTGCGACGATCTCCTTGAAGCCGCGGATGCTGTCCTCGATTTTTACGTACTTGCCCTCGAGACCGGTGAATTGCGCCGCGACGAACATCGGTTGCGAAAAGAACTTTTCGATCTTGCGGGCGCGCGCCACAGTGAGCTTGTCTTCATCGGAAAGCTCTTCGATGCCTAGGATGGCGATGATGTCCTGCAGGTCTTTGTAGCGCTGCAGCACGCCTTTTACCGAACGGGCGACGTCGTAATGTTCCTGCCCGACGATGCGCGGGTCGAGAATGCGCGAGAAGCTGGCCAGCGGATCGACGGCGGGATAAATTCCCCGCTCCACGATCTGGCGGCTCAAGTTGGTGGTCGCGTCGAGATGCGCGAATGTGGCCGCCGGTGCGGGATCGGTATAATCGTCGGCTGGCACATAAATAGCTTGCACGGAGGTGATCGAGCCTTTCTTGGTGGAGGTGATGCGCTCCTGCAATTCGCCGATTTCCGTATTCAGGTTCGGCTGATAACCCACCGCGGAAGGCATGCGTCCCAGCAGGGCCGACACTTCCGATCCCGCCTGCACGAAGCGGAAAATATTGTCGATGAAGAGCAGCACATCGAGGCCTTCTTCGTCGCGGAAATATTCCGCCACAGTCAACCCGGTGAGACCCACGCGCAACCGCGCTCCCGGGGGCTCGGTCATTTGGCCATAGATCAGGGCGGCACGGGATTTCTCCGAGTCGCCCGCGACGACGACTTTGGATTCCTGCATTTCGAGCCACAGGTCGTTGCCCTCGCGGGTGCGTTCACCCACGCCGGCAAATACGGAGACGCCACCGTGTTTCATGGCGACGTTGTGAATGAGTTCCTGAATCAGCACCGTCTTTCCTACGCCAGCGCCTCCGAAAAGCCCGATCTTCCCTCCCTTAAGGTACGGCTCCATCAAATCCACGACTTTGATGCCGGTCTCGAACATCTCGAGCTGCGTGGATTGGTCTTCGAGCGAGGGTGCCGCGCGGTGGATGGGATAGCGCATCTTGGCATGTACCGGACCGAGATTATCAACGGGCTCGCCAAGCACGTTGAGGACGCGCCCAAGAGTTGCGCGGCCCACAGGAACGGTAATGGGCCCTTCGGAATCGATCGCTTTCATGCCGCGCACGATTCCTTCCGTCGGCTTCATGGCCACCGTGCGAACCCGCCCCTCGCCGAGATGCTGCTGCACTTCCGCTACGACATCGATTGGCTCGGGGACATCGAAACCCTCGCTGATAATGCGCACGGCGTTATAGATTTCAGGGAGATGGTGTTCCTGAAACTCCACGTCCACCACAGGACCGATGACCTGCACGACGTGGCCGATATTTTTCCCCTTGTCAGAGTCGACAGACATAAGATTCGCTCCTTGCGAAATCCTGCTTGCCGGGAGCTACCCGGCCGACGCCGCGCCGCTGACAACCTCGATAATTTCCTTGGTAATCGCGGCTTGGCGAACTTTGTTCATATATAGCGTGAGCTTATCGATCAGCTCGCCGGCATTGTTGGTCGCCGAATCCATGGCCGTCATGCGCGCGGCATGTTCCGCGGCGGCAGATTCAGCCAAGGCGCGGAAAATCTGCGCTTCCACGTAACGCGGCAGCAAGCGGCCCAAAATGTCGGCCGGCGGCTGCTCGTAGAGATAATCAATTCGCCGTCGTCAGTTTTCGGCTCAGCCTTGTCGCCCGCGATTCGGGGAATCGCGCTCGACCGGCAGGAGGCGCTCCAGCTTCAAATTTTGTGCCAGCACGGATTTGAATTCGTTAAACACGATATAAACCGCGTCCACTTCTCCACTTTCGTAAAGCGAGCTAACTTCTCTTGCGATTTCCCCGCGCTCTGGAGAGATCCGGCGCGCATTGTGACGTCCACGTGTTCCGCCACAATCTTCCAGCGCTGTTTGCGCATGGCGTCGCGACATTTTGCGGCCCAGGACGATCAGCGAAGGGTTTTGCTGCGAATGCTCACGCATGAATTCCAGCGTGCGGCGAATTACGTTGGCATTGAATGCGCCGCAAAGCCCGCGTTCGCCGCTGACCGCCAGCAGCAGAATGCGCTTTTCCGGCCGACGCTGCAGAAGCGGATGGGTCGCTTTCCGGCGCGCGGGCGGCAACGGAATGAACCAGGCGGGTGATGGCGCGCCCGTAATGGCCGCGCCGCAACGGCCCTCTCCTGAGCCCGGCGAAGGCGGGCGGCGGCCACAAACTTCATCGCTCGCGTAATCTGCTGCGTATTCTTCACCGAGCGAATGCGGCGCTTGATATCGAGCTGGGTTGCCATTGGAAATGTTCTGCCGGTGAATTGCCGCTAACGTGCGGCGGCTGCTCCCGCCGTGAATCGCTCCTTGAATTCGGAAAGCATCTTCTTCAACTTTTCGCGGATCTCGTCATCGATGGCTTTCTTGGTGGCGATCTGGTTGAGCAGCGCGCCGCCATGGCGTCGGCAAACGCCAGCAGGTCGCGCTGGAAGCGCTCGACTTCGGAAACGTCGATGTCGTCCAGGTAGCCATTGGTGCCCGCAAAGATCACCAGACCTGCTTTTCGACGGGCAACGGCACAAACTGGTCTTGCTTGAGCAATAGCGTAAGCCGCTGGCCGCGCGCGAGTTGCGCCTGCGTGGCTTTATCCAGCTCGGAGCCGAATTGCGCGAATGCCGCCAGTTCGCGATATTGCGCCAGGTCCAAGCGCAAGCGTGCCGGCCACCTGCCGCATAGCCTTGATCTGCGCGTTGCCGCCTACGCGGCTTACAGAGAGTCCCACGTTGATGGCAGGCCGAATGCCGCTATTGAAGAGGTCGGCCTCCAGATAGATCTGCCCGTCGGTAATGGAGATGACGTTCGTGGGAATGTACGCCGAAACGTCGCCGGCCTGCGTTTCAATCACCGGCAGCGCCGTAAGCGAACCGCCGCCCTTTTTATCGTTCAGCTTGGCGGCTCTCTCCAGCAGGCGTGAATGCAAGATAGAAAACGTCGCCGGGGAAAGCTTCGCGTCCCGGCGGACGCCGCAGCAGCAGCGAAATCTCGCGGTAGGCCTGTGCGTGCTTGGAGAGATCGTCATAGAAGCAGACGGCATGGCGACTGGAGTCGCGGAAGAATTCGCCCATGGCGCAGGCCGCATAAGGCGCGATGTATTGCAGCGTCGCGGGCTCGGTCGCTGAAGCGGCCACCACGATGGTGTAATCCATCGCGCCGGCGTCGGTCAGGATCTTCACCACTTGCGCGATGGTCGAGCGCTTTTGCCCGATCGCGCAGTAGATGCAGATCATGTCGCCGCCCTTCTGGTTGATGATCGTGTCCAGAATGATGGCGGTTTTGCCGGTTTGCCGGTCGCCGATGATCAGTTCGCGCTGTCCGCGGCCGATCGGGATCATCGAGTCGATGGCCTTGATGCCGGTCTGCAGTGGTTCGCGAACCGGCTGCCGGTCGATAACGCCCGGCGCGATGCGTTCGATGTGGAATGCGCTGTTCGGTGACGATCGGGCCCTTCCCGTCGAGCGGCACTCCCAGCGGATTGACCACGCGGCCGACCAGCGCATCGCCCACCGGCGCCGACATGATCGAGCGCGTGCGCTTAACCGTGTCGCCCTCTTGAATCAGCGTGTATTCGCCCAGCAGCACCGTGCCCACTTGGTCTTCTTCCAGGTTCAGCGCGATGCCGAACACGTCGTGCGGGAACTCCAGCATCTCGCCGGCCATTACTTTTTCCAGGCCATACATGCGCGCGATGCCGTCGCCGACCGAGATGACCGTGCCCACTTCGTCAACGGCTACCGACTGATCGTAGTTGGCAATCTGTTCCCGCAGAATCTTTGTAATTTCGTCCGCTTTAATGGATGCCATCTCCTGACTCCTATTGGGACTCGAGACGCATTCGCAGCCGCTCGAGCTGCGTGCGCACCGAGCCGTCGTAGATGGTTGAACCGACGCGCACTACTGCGCCGGCAATGAGCGCGGGATCGAGACGGTATTCCGTTTCCACGCGCCTTCCGCTCAGCCGCTCGAGCACCTTTCCGAGCTGTTTCTTTTCGTCTTCGTCCAATGGATGCGCGGAAGTGACGTTGGCGCGAGCAACGCCCTCCCGCTCGTCGAGTTGCGCTTCGAAGGCTCGATAGATCTCCGGCAGCAGAGCGACGCGGCGTTGATCGATTACCACGAACAAGAAATTGCGCACCGTGCGGCTGGCCCCCATGCGTTCGACGAGCGCCTGCGCGACCGCGTGCTTATTGGCGCGCGAGACCGCTGGACTGGCGAGCAGAATTGCCAGTTGCTCCGATTCCCCCAGCAGAGCAAGAAATCCGCTAAATTCTCGCCTCACCTTGTCGGGGTTCTCTTGCGCAACGGCAACCTCAGCCAGCGCATCGGCGTAGTGTTCCGCGATCGTTCTCATGTGCCGGCTCTTTCGAGTTCGCCCACGAAGGCATCGAAGAGCGCATCTTCCGCCGCATCGTTCATCTGCTCCCGAATTAGGGCCGCCGCTCGCTCCGTGGCAAGTCTTGCAGCTATGGCGCGAACTCCCTGCGCTCCGGCGCGCTCGGCGGCGGCAATTTCGGCACGCCCGGCCTGGTTGATTTTTTCCATCTCGGTAAGGGTGAGCGCTTTGATGCGTTCGCGATCCGCGGCAGATTCGCGCACAGCGGTGCGCCGCTCTTCTTCGATTTCGCTCTCGATCGTGGCCAACTTATGGACGGCTTGTTGGAACTCTCGCTCCGCGGCTGCGCGGCTTTGGCTTGCTTCATCTATAGACCTGGCAGTCTCCTCGGCACGAGCTCGAAAGTAAGGCGCCCCAAATTTTACGACGACGTAGGCGATGCCACCGAAGACGAGGAGGAAATTCAGCCACCGAAAGACCGTGTCCAACGTCATGCCGGCCGAGTCAGGAGAACTTTCTTGAGCCAGCGCAGGAAGCGAGAAGGCGACTAAAAGCCCCGCCGTGATAATCAGCCCACCGAAGCGACCGAGGAAAAACCTTCCGGAAAAAGCCTTCATCGAACCTCGCCTGCCGGGCGGGGACGCATTTGCCGTTGGGGCTCCAGAATGACGCGAGCGATCTCCTCAGCCAATCGAGTGCTACTGCTTTCCAGTTCCGCGCGGGCGGCTTCGATTTCCGCCTGGATGCGCCGCTTGGCGCTCTGTATCTCTTCATTGGCGTCCTGGCGAGCTTGCTGGAGCGCGGCGCCGCGTTCATCCAATGCCTCGCGCCGCAACGCTTCCTGTTCGCGAAAAATCTCTCCGCGGGCCTTGCGCAACGCTTCCTGATAGGCGCGAGTCTTTTCGTTGGCGTTCCGCCGCAACTCTTCAGCCTCGCGCCGGGCGCCTTCCATGCGCTTTCCGCGCTCCCGAACGACCTGCTCAATGGGTCCGAAGAAAGACCAGCGCAGGAAGAGATAAAACAAAAAGACAATAACGGCCGTGGGTATCGCCGCGAGAAAAAGATCGCCCAGCTGTCTCAGAATTTCCATGAAAGCCGCAGACCGTCCACCGAATCCTTGCCGGCAAAGTTACCGCACACGATAGGCGGGGCAGAAGTCCGCCCGGTCAACCTGGACACACGCGAACAAGGAGAAAATTTATAGCATCCGAACCGGATTCCGTCAACGCCCAGGCTTTCCCTCTCCGTCAAAATCTTTCCGCGCGTGGATCGGACTCACGGCTCAGACTGGTTCGGAATGTTGCCTGTTTCCATTACTTTAAAATTCAAGACGCGGTTGATGGATGGAAAAATACAAATCTAGTGGGCAATCGCTCAGGCCGAACAGGAAAATTTACAGCGGCTCGCTAGATGATTTCCACCCGAGGACCAACGCCCGCCGCGCTTACTTCGTTCACCCGTGCGGCGACTGCACGAGCCATGGCATACAAGCTTCGCGCCTTGGGCGCTTCTTCACCTTGCGCGGCTACGGGTTTGCCCACATCGCCCCCGGCGCGAATGTCGGGATCGATTTCGATTTCGCCAAGCAGCGGCACGCCATAGGCCTCCGCGATTCGGCGGCCTTCCCCATGCCCGAAGACGTCCACACGGTTGTGGCAATGCGGACAAGCGAAGGAACTCATGTTCTCGACGATTCCGAGCACCTCCACGTTCACCTGGCGGAACATCTCGATCGCTTTGCGCACATCCGCCAAAGCCACCGCCGATGGCGTCGTAACTACGACCGCGCCGGTGACAGGAACATTTTGGATCAGACTGAGCTGTACGTCTCCGGTACCCGGCGGCAGATCCACAATCAGGTGATCCAGTTCGCCCCACTGCACGCTGCGTAAAAATTGCTGCACCACGCTGTGAAGCATCGGCCCGCGCCAGATCATCGGCTTATCGGCCGGCGTCAGCAAGCCCATGGAAATCATCTTCAACCCGTAGGCCTCGACGGGCAGGATCTGCCGTTCGCTGAGAGCCCGAGGCTGCTCCTCGGTTCCCAGCATCAATGGCACATTAGGGCCATAGACGTCGGCGTCCATCAGCCCGACTGCGGCGCCCATACGAGTCAGCGCGATGGCCAAATTCACGGCGACCGTCGTCTTCCCGACGCCGCCTTTTCCACTGGCAACGGCGATCAAAGTCTTTACGCCAGGGATGGGCATCTTGTCGGGCGGTCCCATCGTTCTTTGTTGCGCTGTTGGTGGGGTTGGAGGCATGGAGTGATCATAGGCGGCTGGTCATGAGAGAGCAAGTCTGCGCTTACGGCCCTTCATGGCCCCTTCGAGGCAGATTGGGCCAACGAATCCTTTGAACGCAATCTTCGGCTTCCTTTGCGCCGAATAAACCCAGAAGTTATAATCATTTCTGGCCTAGGGCTTAGTCAGCGGAAAAACACTTCTCTCGAGGAACGCCAGAAGCAATCTGGCTGCGCACGCACTGGGGGAGTGGCGCCTGCTGAAGCGCCACTCCCTATCGGAGCATCCAACCAGGAACGACATGCGAATCGAAGATATGGTGGACCGGGTTGTTTCCCGGTTTATCGGCACAAAACATGAGCGCGACATCAAGCGGCTGGCCCCACATATTGCCGCTATAAACGATCTGGCAAGCGACTACGAGCGCCTAAGCGATTCCGAGATCACCGAAAAGTCCGCCCAACTCAAAACCCAGGTGTCCGAACGATTGGTGGGCGCCGAACTTTCCGAATCCGACTATAAGCAGCGCCTGGCCGATGCGCTCGCGCCGGCGATCGCCCCGGCGTTTGCCCTGGCGCGCGAGGCGGGCCGCCGCGCCCTGGCCATGCGCCATTTCGACGTGCAGTTGATCGGCGGTCTGGTGCTGCACGAGGGCAAGATCGCCGAGATGAAAACCGGCGAAGGCAAGACACTTGTCGCCACGCTCCCCGCTTACCTGAATTCGCTCACCGGCCGGGGCGTTCACATCATTACCGTAAACGATTACCTCGCCCGCCGCGACGCCGAGTGGATGGGCCCGCTCTATCGCGCCCTAGGGCTTACGGTCGGCGTGATCGTTCACGACCTCGATGACGCGCAGCGCCGCGCCGCCTATGGCGCCGATATCACCTACGGCACCAACAACGAGTTCGGCTTCGATTATCTGCGCGACAACATGAAATATGACCTAGGTGATTGCGTGCAGCGCGGCCATCATTTCGCCGTCGTTGATGAAGTCGACTCCATCCTGATTGACGAAGCCCGCACGCCTCTGATCATCTCCGGTCCCGCGGAAGAATCGACCGACAAGTACTACCGCATCGATAAGATCATTCCCAAGCTGATCCAGGAAATCGACCACACCATCGACGAAAAGCACCGGACGGCCACGCTAACCGAAGACGGGGTTTCAAAGGTGGAGCGCCTGCTGGGTCTCGGCAATCTCTATGATCCCGGGCACATGGAAATGATTCACCACGTCTACCAGGGCCTCCGCGCCCATACGCTTTACAAGCGCGACGTCGATTATGTAGTCAAAAACGGTGAAGTGATCATCGTTGACGAGTTCACTGGCCGCGAAATGCCCGGCCGCCGCTGGTCCGATGGCTTGCACCAGGCCGTAGAAGCCAAGGAAGGCGTGAAGATCGAGCGGGAAAACCAAACGCTGGCGACCGTCACGTTCCAGAACTATTTCCGCATGTACCAGAAGCTCTCGGGCATGACCGGCACCGCGGAAACGGAAGCCGCCGAATTCAACAAAATTTACAATCTGGACGTCGTCGCTATTCCCACGAACCGTCCACTGCGGCGCCACGAATTTCCAGACGTCGTTTACCGTACTGGCGGTGAAAAATACGAAGCGGTGGTCGACGGAATGATTCTGGAGGATGGATCGCACGCCAACGGAATCCGCCAACTGCATGAGAGCGGACAGCCGGTACTGGTCGGCACGATCTCCATCGAAAAATCCGAGTATCTTGCAGAGTTGCTAAGGAAGGCCGGTATTCCTCATCAAGTGCTCAACGCCAAGCAGCACGAACGCGAAGCCCATATCATCGCCCAGGCGGGCCGCAAAGGGGCTGTCACGGTTTCCACCAACATGGCGGGCCGAGGCACCGACATCCTACTCGGCGGCAATCCCGAAGCGATGACCCGCGATTATTGCCTGAAGAATCGTCTGGCCATGCCCTATGCGGCCGCTTCTGCGGTGATCGGGGATGGCGCGGGAAGCGCTGCCGCAACCATGGTGCTCTTCCAGATTGAGGGCAAGATTTTTCAGGTTCCTCGCGAGCAGTGGCTGCCGATCTATAACCAATTCGTTGAGCAATGCAGCACCGAGCGTGAAGAAGTGATCGCTCTTGGGGGTTTGCATATTCTCGGCACGGAGCGCCATGAGGCCCGCCGTATCGATAACCAGCTTCGCGGGCGCGCCGGCAGGCAGGGCGATCCCGGCTCTTCGCGCTTCTTCCTCTCCTTGGAGGACGATCTACTGCGCGTCTTTGGCGGCGAGCGCGTTAAAGCCCTGATGTACCGCCTGGGCATGACGGAAGGCGTGCCCATCGAGTCGAAACTCATTTCGCGCCGGATCGAAAACGCCCAAAAGGCTGTCGAAGCGCAGAACTTCGAGGCTCGCAAACACCTGCTCGAATATGACGATGTAATGAACAAACAGCGCGAGACCATTTACTCCATCCGCCGGTCTGCGCTCGAAGGGAAAGACCAAAAAGAGTACGCCCTCGGAATGGCCGAAGATCTCGCTCGTGACTTGGTCAATACTTTCTGTCCGCGAGAAGAACACCCGCAGAAATGGAACCTCGCACAATTTTCCGGAGAAGTTCTGGGACAATTCGGCCTCGACCTGAAGGCAGTGGCCCTCGATCCCTTAACGCTGAATCACGACCAATTAAGCGACGCTCTGGTCGAAAAAGTGCGCCAGCGTTATGAAGAAAAAGAAGCGCTTTTTGGCCCTGCCATGATGCGCTGGCTCGAGCGCCGTATCATTCTGGACATTGTCGATACTCAGTGGAAAGACCACCTGCTCAGCCTCGATCACCTCAAGGAAGGAATCGGGCTCCGCGGCTACGGGCAGAAGGATCCCCTGGTCGAGTTCAAGAAGGAAGCCTTCACTCTTTTCGAAGAGATGATGGACCGTATCGATAGCGAGACCATTCGCTATCTGTTCCTTATCCAGCCTGCCAAGCCCGAAGACGAAGCACGCGAGATCGAACGGCGGCAGCGTCGCCAGCAACAACAGTTGCAGTATCAGACCGGTCCCGCACAAGCCGAAGCTCCCAAGCCTGTGCGAGCCGGTGCCAAGATCGGCCGCAATGATCCCTGCCCCTGTGGCAGCGGCAAGAAATACAAGAAGTGCTGCGGCACTGCGGCCTGACCACGTTAGCGGAGATAGGCGTCCGAAGTCGCTGCGTCCCACGCCCGGCCTCACTATTCCCGGAACGGATAGTTTCTATCCGTGTCTTCGTCACGGAGTGCTGTTCCAACACTAAGCCGCGCCTCAACTCGATATTTTTCATACAAATCCGTACCCGCTGGACTGGCTACGGGCGTGCTCTCTCCAAGGCTGCCATTCCGCTGCAGAGGGGTACGTGTGGCTGTCGTGACACAAATTCGTGTGTGCCGCATCGGCGCTTGCTCGGCACCCATCCCTATTGCGCTCAATCGCCAGGGTGTGTGCCTCACGCACCACTTGGATGAGATCTTTACGCGCGTTTCCGCCGTTCAGGAACGCTGCCAGCAGGGAGAGCCGCCCGATACGCGCACGGTCAATTGGCTCAGCCAGCAAGGGGACGTCGCGGTGACATTGCTTTCCGGGGAGGGAGCAACTTCCTCCGAGGAGCGCACCCGTTTGCTCGAGTTGCTGCTCTGCCTGGCGAATCTTCACGAATGCTTGCGGCGGCGCACGAACAACACCGCGGACTCAAAGCCGCAATCGCCATGACGCCCCCGCCAGCGCAACAAGCGACGCCTGCGCCTGCTGACGCGCAGCGGAAACTCACGCCCTCGATGCCGAGCATTCCCGGCGTCAGCGAGCCGCCCAAAGCTCCTCGGTTCGACCCCAAGCCGCTTATGGGCATGGCCCTCATCCTAGCCGTTTGCGCCGCTGTATTCTCGGTTTGGCTTTGGCACCAGCATCGTGGGAAACCAGAGGCAGTGGTTGCGTCGCAGGCCACTCCCGAACCAACAATCCAAAGCCCGCCCCCCATCGATAAAGCCGTGAACACTGACTCCGACGCGATCGGTACGCTCGATGAGCTAGCGAAGCCATGGGCGTACAAGAGGTTCGTTTTCGTCGATCCCAAGACGCACGAAAGCGTCCCCGCAATGGTTATTCACATCCCTTCTTCGGGGGGCCGCGAACTGTTCTGGGCATTTTCGATGAACACACCGTTTTCCCAATGCGAATTGCAATACGTAACCGATGTGGCTGCGCTGTCGCAGCGCTACGCCTATCCAGTCGCGCACCCCATGCTCGTCAGCGATTGCGACGGCACACTCTACGACCCTTTGAAAATGGCTACTCTGCCGGATGGTTCCTGGGTTCGCGGAGAGATCGTACGAGGCGGTGGAATTCGCCCTCCTATCGCCATTGAAGTGCACGTACGTGGCAGCGTCCTCGTCGCCGATCGCATCGAATAACCTCCCCATTTCGCTCCCGCGCGAAAACTGGCTGGAACTAGACGGTTAAGCTGATCCCGGTTTTGCGCTGACGTTTCTCTCTCGGACCTTAACTCCAACTCCCGCGCAGCGTTTTCCTGCCCTTCGGCATCGAATCCAGAAAACAGATGAGGCCGGCGTGTGTAGTTTGCGTGTGGATCCGTGCTATCTTTTGTGCACGCAATACGTTAGCCCAAGGATTTCAAGCTCCCGAGGTACTCGAAAGGCGGAGAAAGAATGCGCAGCATTTTACTCGCGGTGGTGGCGGTGGGGCTTGTGGGATCGATTTCGGGCTGCTCGAAAGCTCATACGGACGACTCCATTTCCAACGACATCAAGGCCAGTATGTTTTCCGATCCCCAGACGAAATCCGCCAACCTCAGCGTGGTCGTCAAGAATGGCGCCGTTACCTTGACCGGTGAAGTTCCCGACGAGAACACACGTTACGAAGCCTTTAAGATCGCTAAGCAAACGCCGGGCGTGGTCAACGTCGAGGATCAAATGTCCTTGCCGCAAAGCCCGGTGGCCACTTCAGCGCGACCCGGCCAGAACAGTGAATCTGCCGCCCCCTCCGCGCCGGCTTCCAAGCGTGAGCGCGAACGCAAGCGTGAAGAGCAGTTGCTTGTTCGGCGGCCGCTGGCCGGTTCGGCGGACGACTCCCCGTACGAGCCGAGCGCGAGCGGCCAGGACTTTGCGCGACAGCAGCCGGCTGAATCACAGCCAGCTTCAACCTCACCTCCGGCAGCCGCCGCGCCTTCAGTCCCCAACTCCCCTCCTCCGACGCAGCCGGTCGTCCGGCAGGTCAGCATCCCAGGCGGAACGCCTGTGAATATCCAAATGATTGACAGCGTTGACTCCGCAACGAATCACGCCGGCGATATGTTCCACGCTTCTCTTGCTTCGCCGATCGTGGTCAATGGCGAAACCATCGTGCCCAGCGGCACTGACGTTTACGTGAAGCTCGTCAACTCGAGCTCGGCCGGCCATATGACCGGCCGCAGCGAGCTGACCCTGCAGCTCGCGCGTCTCGACTTCCAAGGCGCGTCTTACAGCCTTTCCAGCGACGATTATCATGATGTCGGCAAGTCGCGGACGACCCGCACCGCCGAAACGGTTGGCGCAGGCGCCGCCATCGGCGCGGTTATCGGCGGAATTCTGGGTCATGGCAAGGGTGCGGCGATTGGCGCAGGCGCTGGAGCCGCTGGAGGTGCTGCCACTGAGGAGGCCACCAAGAGCCCCCAGGTGCATATCGCTTCCGAAACTGAACTCATGTTCACTCTCCAGCAGCCGGTCGCGCGTAGCGTACACGCCAGCTCCTTAACACCTGCTGTTTCTATTCTTTCCACAGCTCTGCATCGCCTCTTGGCTGCGAGTGCAAGACCGCCTGTCGGTGCTTTGAAACTGACGGTTCGAAGCCGAATCTCTATGGGCTTGCAGGCGAACATCGGGAGAAAACCTGAGCAGTCCAAAGCGTTACGGGTATTTTCCTGATGCAACATACAGAAAGTACTTGACAGCGGGTACGCCACACCCGCAATATCCCTGACGCGCCAGCTTCTGCCTTCCCCTTGAAGACGTTCGTCGTCCTCCAATCCGCATGCCGGAATTACGCAATGAGGAGTCACCGGTGTCGGACAACAACAATAACGGCCACGCTAAGGAAGTAGACATGGATCGCGAAGTAATCCGCTGCAAGAGTTGCGGGCTGGTTCAATACCGCACGAGTTCGGGTAATTGCCGCCGTTGCGTGCGCCTGCTGCCGCCGAAGGTGGAGTTTCTGATTCCGCCGCCGGTCACACAGGAGCTTCCGGGCGACGACCGTCAACTATTCGAGAAATGGCCGAACCGGGAGACCGTGGAGAATATCGGCCACCGAATTCGCCAGTTGCGGGAGTCCCGCGGGATGACGCAGAGCCAGCTTCAGGCCAGGTCACGAGTTTCGCGTTCCTATCTCTCCCGCATCGAGAGCGGACAGATGACGCCGAGCCTGGGGACCCTGGAGAAGATCTCGGAAGCGCTCAGCGTAGGTCTGAACCGCTTCTTCATCCCGGAATCGAATGGCGAGGCGCTGCTCGAGGATCCCTTCATTCAGGGGCTCCGGCCATTCCTCCGCCAACTCGATTGGGAGCAATGGCAGGGAATACTGAAGAGGCTGCAGGCCATCAGCGATCACGTTTCCACAAGTGGTCAGATGCGCACCATGCCTCCGGTTGCGCCGAAGCCGATGTTGCCGCTGGCCCGACGGCCGCAATCGGCGGTCATGGGCCGTCGTTAGGCGATCTTTCGCAAAAAAGCTGGCTCGTACGCGCGAAAGAGGCCGACGGCAGGCTTTGGCTGCGGGTTAAGCTGGATTCAGCATTCCTGGGGCTACGGTCCGACATCCCAAATGGCAAAGCGCCGACTCCGCAAGGTTGCGGGGTCGGCGTTTTTTTGTCCCCGCTGAAGGTTGCGCGACCTCGCGTTAACCCGCGCCGGCGCCCTGGCCAACGTGGATGCCGCGAAAGTTACTTCCAGGATTCGATCGCTTTTCTCATCATCGAGCCGGAAGGCTGCTCAACAATCTCTAATCGGATTCCATTCGGGTCTTTGAGATTTGTGAGTCGCGACCCCGTTGCACCGCCCGAACGAGCGTCGGGCAGCGTCGCGCCGGCTGCACGCAGCCGCGCTATGACGGCACTGGCGTCATCGGCGAGAAGCCCGATATGGGTGAGCCCCGCGGGAAGGTTCGCGCTGGCCGGCGCCATTTCGATGAAGGTGTCGCGATTGATCTGAAGAAAAGTTGTCGTTGGCTTGCCATCGGGGCTGGGCATGGCGTAGGCCACCCGAAATCCCATGACTTTGGTATAGAAATTCAGGGACTCCTGAAAATCGCTGACCGCGATTCCCACATGGTTAAGCCTGAGTCCCGCGTTGCCGGTTTCCTGGGCAGCCGTCCCCTGCATCATCAATGTCCCAACGACAATTCCCGCAACGAACAGTGTTAATCCGCGAAGCCAAACCATCACTGGACGCATCTCGACCTCCAGACGTTCTTCTTCCGGGATGCTATGGCAACGGTTCTCGCGGGTCAAGCAGATAGCAGATCGGCAGTGGGTCGGTTTGAATTTTCTTGATCGTGACACGAGGAAGGCAAAATTCAAACTAACCCACTACCGGAGATCGCGGCTTAAGTGGAACTATTCCGACCGCGAAGCCTCGCGCCGTCCCACCGCACGTTGTCATCCCGAACCCCGGTCGCGCTCTTCGCGAACGTCGGTGAGGGATCTGCTTTTCGTCTTGCCGGCTGACCCTCCCTTCGGCATTTGCCCGTGGTGGTGGGTACCCGCGCGCCTCCTCGAGCGCGAGCATTCGCGCCATAAAAGAAGTTGCGCGTGGGATGCCGTGGGTTGCGCCCCGTTCCCCGCTTAGGGCGTAGCGCCGCGGCCTTAGGCGCGGCACGCTCTGACCGTGACCACTGCCACGCAGTTCCAGCGCAAAAATATCCGGCTCCCGCCAGTTTTCCCTGCGAGCAGCTTAAGAAGCGGTCGCTAGGCCCAGCTTTGAAATCTCGTAGTATTTTCCTGGCTTGCCGTCTTCTAGCTCGGCAACTTGGCCTGATTGTCCGTCTTCTGCGAAGAGGATGTATCCCTCAATTGTCGAACTGCTGGAGAGTACCGCTGAAGAGGCGCCAACCCGAAGGGTCGTCGCGTTTGTCTACCTCTAGCTTGAATTTGCACGTGCGGCCCGACAAGAGCCCAGAAAGCTTAGTTGTTTCGATTCTTGTTATGGATTTCGGAACGTGGCCGGAAAATATGCCGGCAAGGCCCAAATCGGGATTCACCGCGGTCCGATTCTTCTTTAGTTCCTTCCAATGTTGGATAGACGAATTTCAGGTCGATTTCTTCCGATGGAAACTTCCATCGTCCTTCGAGGTCGACGGGAGGTGGGGAGAGTAGCCCGTTTCCAAAAGCGAGTAAGAAGTTCCGATGCTCCTCTGCCTTCGCCAGCACATTTTCCTGCTCCCGATTGCTCGCATCAATTTTCTCCTGGACCGCGGCCAGTGTCCGAGATACGTCCGCGACGCAGTTTTCTTTACCTAGCGCATCCTTCAGAAGCGCGGTTGCATCCTCGGAGAAGCCTGCTTCGAGATATTTCAGGGCTAGATTGCTCGCGGCGAGGGTGTCCCCTAATTCGTAGGCTCGCCTATAGCGTTGGGCGGCCAGTATCGGAAGGGCGCTTCCCGTTGAGGCAACGCCCAAATTGTTGAGCGCAGACCCATATTTTTCATCATGCTCGCAAAGTATCTTGTAGTGGTAGAGCGCTAGATGGTTTTGGTCCGCATCCTGATAGTCGTAACCGAGTGTAAATCGAAAGCTCATTGCTTCTGGGCTCTCATGTAGAGCAAGCTCGCCGATCGCGAACCTAGCAAATAGGTCTTCGGATTTATTATGTTCGCCCCCTTCTTTTTCTACCGAATATAGTAGCTGCAACACTTGAGATTGCGTCTTAAGCTCTTTAGCGTAATCGGCGCGCCGAAGTTGAATCAGGGCGCGTTTAGCCTCACCGAATTTTTTTGCCTTCTGCAGCACCTCTATCGCCGCAATCTCAAACTGAGCCCGTTTCTCGAGCTTAGCTACTGACGCAGCTTGTGCGTACAATTTGAGCGCTTCGTCATATTCGTGGAGATCAGTGAGGCACACCGCAAGTTGTGATAAGGGAACGGGATCGGATTGATTATCGCTGGCGAGTTGGCGCAACTGGCCGAGCGCCCCCGCGTTTCCCTCCGCAAATAGAGCTCTCAAGTACAAAGATTTCCAGAGTGTCTCATTTTCCGGACGATTTTCTTGCACCCATTTGAGGCCTGCGTCATATCTTTTTTGGCCGTCTCAAAGTCCCTTTCAAAAATGGCACTCCAAACTTCGTGCAAACGGGGGTAGATGCGTGGCCTGGCATCCTCGTCCGGCTCGGCTTCGGGTGCCGCAACCTTCGCTGGCGCTCCTGCGGTTTCCCTGGCCTCTCCGATTTCGGCTCGGACCACAGTTTCCACGCTGATGCTCGCTGTTTTTGCTATGAGCGTAGAAATCATCTCGCTCGCTCGCTGTAAAGCTGGCGCCGGATTCTGCGGATCGTAAGGTATGTATTCGAGATCGCCCTGCAAGCCTGGGATCTCAACGCCAATTTCTCGGAAGAGAATCAAAGCTTTATTCCCCCTGAGCGCGTAACCCGATTCTTGGAGGACCCAGGGCGGAGCACTCCACATCGCGGGTTTAAGGGAGCCCTTCAAAGCGCTGAACGCTGTCGCCCACCGTCCTTTTAAGAGATACGCTGGGTGACGCTTCGTAAGAATGCCAACCAGTACGTGAGATTCATCGATTAGCTTGCGCACTTTTTCTGAAACGGATTCGACTTCGCTCCGCTCGGCTGAATGGGCAATGAACCCTAAAGTGCGGAACGAATCGAGAAATTTGGTGATCGGGGCGACTTTGATTTCGTCGACTGGATCGAAGCTCTTCGCCACAAAAGCGAGGATTTTCTGCGTCACTAGCGAGAAGCTCCCACAAGGAATTCGTTTTTGCTAACCAACTCGCGAACTTTATAACCTGAGTAGTCTAGCTTTGGCCAGGGGAAGGCTTGCAGGTTGCTGCGGAAGCCGGCGCGCGTGTTGGTGACGGTGAAGGTTCCGTTGGGCCGGGCCCGAAAGCTTGACCCAATACGCCATCACATTTATGCGCGGGCGAGGCCGCCCCGCCTCTTTGCTTTTTTCCACAAGGGCCGCTCAGAGCCTCTTTACTCGCACGATAAAATATATATATGTGCGGATTAGGACTTGCCCTCGTTCGGTCCCGGCGGCCGCCCGCCCCGGTACCGCCATCCCCAATAAGTCCTTCCCATAGGCTCCCAATTCTCAATTTGCGGTTCTTATACTTAATTCCTTTGGAACCAGATCCCTTGTTACAAATCCCGGGAGGGGGTCCTGGGTGCATAAAATGCGGTCGCAACTCCTTTAGAATACGCACTTACGGATTATTAGACTTAAAGTCGTTTAGAATGCGCACTTACGAAAACGATGGTAGGGGGGTAGGGGCCTTCGCGGCGAGTGCTCCCGACGGCGGCAGAGGGAATCGAGAACTAACCCATTTGGAATGATATCCTTGCACGACAGCGCGAGGCAAGTGCCCTGGAATGATATCCTTATCAAAAAAGGTGGGGGGTACCCCTCCCCGGGCGCACTTTCCTTGCCAAACCCAGGCAGCTGAAGATGTCGCTACGGCGCGGCAGGCGTGCCGGACTCACGTTCGCGGCCGGTTGTCGCCCAAAGGTGCAACCAATTGCATAAGTGATAGCGACATCGTATGCTGCTCCGCCAAACGCGATAGGGGCCCCCTCTGGGGGCGCGCAAAAGTCTCCTCGCCGCGAACGTCCCCGCCGCGAACGTCATGGGGATCAGGAGCTTCGCGGCGTTCGCAAAGGCATCAGGAGCTTTTGCGCGGTAACAAAGTCGCGCGGCGCTTGTGTTCTGCTAGGCCCGGGTATCCACTGATGAGCGACATCATCGCAGTTCACGATCTCGTCAAGAACTATGGAAATTTCTGCGCGGTGAACCATATCTCCTTCACCGTGCCCGAAGGCCAAATTTTTGGTTTCCTGGGGCCGAATGGCGCAGGCAAGACGACTACGATAAAGATGCTGACCACAATACTGAACCCGACCAGCGGCACCATTCGCGTAAACGGCTATGATCCGGTGCGTGAGCGGAAGCAGGTGCGCCGTTCGTTTGGAATCGTCTTCCAGGACGCCAGCCTGGACGACGAGTTGACCGCCGCCGAGAATATGGACCTGCACGGCGGTCTTTACGGCATACCTCGCCGCGAGCGCGCAAAACGCTCGCAGACCCTGCTCGAATTGGTCGAACTGTGGGACCGCAGAGACGATTTCGTTAAGCGGTACTCCGGCGGTATGAAGCGGCGTCTCGAAGTGGCCCGCGCGTTACTGCACCAGCCGCGCATTCTTTTCCTCGACGAGCCCACCATAGGCCTGGACCCCCAGACGCGCAACCACATCTGGAGTCACATCCAGACTTTGAGCAAGGAACAGAACGTCACCGTCTTTTTTACCACGCACTACATGGACGAGGCCGATCGCGTGGCCGCGGAAGTTGCGGTGATCGATCAGGGTAAAATCGTCGCCCAGGGGACGCCTTCGGCGCTCAAGGAACAAACCGAGTCTTCCTCTCTGGAGGACGCATTCATCGCATTAACCGGACACGGCATCCGGGAGGAGGAAGGCTCTTCCGCCGATCGCATGCGGAGAATGGCGAGAGTGTGGGGGCGCAGGCGATGAGAGCCATTTACATTCTTTGTGTGCGTCAGCTCAAGCGCTACACCCGTTCGCCCGCGCGGATCGTGGGGTCGCTTGGCCAGCCTATCGTTTTCCTTTTGGCGCTGGGCTTCGGATTCGGGGCCACCTTTGCGAAGGCTGGCGGCGGCAACTATTTAACCTTCGTGACCCCCGGAATTGTGGCTATGGGCATCCTCTTCACTGCGGTCTTTTCAGGCATAGAAATTATCTGGGACCGGCAATTCGGCTTTTTGAAGGAAACGCTGGTGGCGCCTGTATCGCGGCTGGAGATCGTGCTCGGGCGCGTGTTGGGGGGCGCTATCGTGGCCATGATTCAGGGCGCCGTGGTCTTTCTGGTGTGTCTGGCGTTAGGCTTCCGATTTGAGAGTTGGCTGCTGCTGCCCCTGGCCGTCGTTTTCATGTTTTTGATTTCGCTGTTGTTCACGTCCATTGGGACCGCGATTGGCTCCGTGCTGCAAGACATGCAGGGCTTCCCGCTGGTTATGAATTTCCTGGTGATGCCACTTTTTTTCTTTTCAGATGCGCTCTTCCCACTAAAGGGATTGCCGCGCATGTTGACGTTTGCGCTGCGGCTGAATCCGCTTACCTACGGCATTGACGGCCTGCGCGGCGCTTTGGGTCACGCCTATGCCTTTAACGCGACTACGGATTTGGCCGTGCTCTTTTTTGCTTCAACGATTCTGCTCTCAATCGGCAGTTATCTCTTCTCTAGGATCCAATTGTAGAGGAGTTGTATGAGGTTACCGGCCGGATGAGTGGATCGCTTCCTTACACTCCGCGCTAGAGATCCTGCAACGCGAAAATCAGGGAATGAAGTAGCCGCTCTTCGCGAGGATGGCGTAGTTGCGTCCTTTCGTTCCAAATGACCGCACCAGACGGACGTCCAGCTTGTGCGGTTTGCCATCGGCGCCGTTGGCCGAGGTGTAATATCCCAGGGTATAGCGCGTCTTGATTCGCTCGATCAATGCCTGAAAGACCGCGGCTAGATACGCCGTGCTTTGGACGTCGAAGATCTCCCCGCCTGTTTGTTCCGTCACTTTATTAATGTCCACCAGCCCCGGAATCAGGCCCGCCGCAAAGCGGAGCGCGGGCGGGTTGTTCCCGGGCACCTTCAGGTTATAGACGGCCGCATCCGCGGCCGTCGCCTCCGTGATGATGTCTTTTGTGCCTTCTCCACCGGCATCGGTGCCGACATCATCGCTTATCAGGATGATCACCCGGCGGCCCTTTGGCGCCGTCTCCAGCAGATACTTGGCGGCGACGAAGATGCCGTCGTTAATATTTGTGGCTCCGCCCGTGTGGAACGAGCGGAACCGTTCAACAATTTCGTTCTTGTCTGTTGTTAGCGGCGCGCTCAATTGGGCTTCAGTGGAAAAGGTAAACAGCGCCACCTCGTCTTCGGGTTTCAGAGCCCCAAGAGTAGTGGTCGCGGCTTCGCGTAGCGGATCCAGGAATGGACCGATGGAGTCACTGAGATCCAGCACCAGAGCGACGTTGAGAGGCAACTGGTCGCGACTGAACACAGTAATTTTCTTGGCGACGCCGTCTTCGCGAACCTCGAAGTCATCCTTCTTCAAATCATTCATGATTCGCCCACTCTTGGTTTTTACTGTGGCGTCCAGCATCACGAGGTTGACGTCGACGCGGATGGGCTCTTGAGCGTGCGCGAGAATTCGCGAGAGGGACAGAACAAAGCCAAAGGCCAAAGCCATCAGGCTCGCGGAACGTAGCGTGCTTCGCAGCGAACTCAGTCGCATTGTCGCCATCCGGCTAGGCGAGTATTCCGATCCGCGGGGACGCAACGCCAATGCTTTAGCCAGTCGGCCCTCCGGGGCATGTAGCTTTGCTGCCGAGGCAATCGTTGGCAATATGCTCCGAAAATCCAGATGCGGAAACGTCGATCCGATAGCCGTCCGGATCAGCGATAGTCCATGACAGCTTGGAATCCGGCATAGGTTTAAGGCCACGGTGCCTTAGCTCAGCCTCCACGGTATCCAGTTTGAAATTTTCGATGATTAAGCCAAATTGGTTGCAGGAAGGCTTGGCGTACGGATCAGCCGTTTGCCGCAGTTGGAGCGTATTTTGGCCGAACCTCAAAAAGCATTCGCGCTTCCGCACTTCCGAATTGTCGTAAATCACCTTCATTCCTAATAAATCTCTGTAGAAGTCGCGTTCCTTGGAAACGTCCGGCACGTTCAAAACAATAAAACTGTAAGAGGTAGCCTTGAAACCTTTGCCGTCAGCCTTGGCGGAAGCGCCAAGATTTTTCTGGCCGGCTTGCCATGCCGCCACGCAGCTCGGTGAGGCCGCTATTTTGCACGGTCCAGCCGCTCCCGGAAACATCGCTTTGTCCTTCTCAGGTACCCAGATATCCAGCATGAAGCCCGCTGGGTCGTAGCAACTCCATCCCATTTCGCCGTCCGGCCGAATACCCTTCAGGCCGCGGCGCTCGATTTCGGCCTTCATGGCGGCCTTTTGGGACAGAAAATTCGGAATCCCAAAAGCGATGTGGCCAATCGTTGGCTTGGCGCCGCGGCTGGCCACCGGCCTGATATAGATGCCGTTGGGCGACGTAAGGCTGCCGAATTCGAGAGCGCACCCCCTGCCGTCATCCCATGCGACGCGCATCCCAAATAAGTCCACATAAAAGTCACGGCTCCTCGCGTAATTGTTCGAACTCAATGCGAGGTGGTTTACCGTCGTGACCGGGAAGCTCTTGCCGCCAGCGGTAGAGACTTGCGCCAGCGTCGCCCCAAACTCGGCAGCGGCTTTCATCGCCGGCGTTGCGAAAACGAGATCCCCTGTGATCAGTCCGAGCGCCTTGAGCAACTGGCGGCGATGGATTCTGCCATGATCGGCATCGATAAACCGGTGTGCCATGAATTTCCCCTATTCTAGAACGACGATGGCTCCGGACAGCTGGGCCGTATTCGCCAGCTTCTCTCATGCGTCTCAGTTTAAAACGGAATAGCCGGCTGCGCTTCCCGCGAGAGCAAGAGCGGTATTTCATGCGTCACGCCCTCGAATCGCCTTTCGGGGTTTCCCCCATCGTCCCGTTCATGCCCGCCGCATGGGTGACCGTAAATCGCGAGTCGCGGTAACATAGTTTCGGCGAGGAGTTTGGCACGTCGGAGACACCTTATTGCGCCGCCCGCCGTTTACTGCTAAAAACGACAGTCGAATCAAGGAGAAAACAATGCATAGAATGAATCCAATACGCTCGCTCGCAGTCCTTTCGGCTTTGGTTTTGGTAGGGATTGGCAGCGCTTCGGCACAACAGCAAGCCCCGGCACCGCCTCCGTCGAAGTTCAAAGTAATGAGTCCCGCGTTCAGCGATGGCGGCAAAGTCCCCATGGAGTTTTCGTGCGCGGACCCCAAGGCTACCTCGCCGGCTTTGGAGTGGAGCAATCCGCCGGCGGCCACGGTGAGCTTGGCTTTGATCATGCATGATCCAGAAGGCGCGCCAATGAAGTCCTCGAACGACGTCACGCACTGGATCCTCTGGAATATCCCGGCGAGTTCGACTTCGTTGATGGCAGACATAAAGCCCGACGCCTCCCCGGATGGAATCGCTCAGGGCAAGAACGTCCGCAATGTGAACGGATATCAACCGATGTGCCCCCCGCCGGGCGCCGTGCCTCATCACTACACTTTTGAGATCTACGCGCTCGATACCAAGCTCGATCTGCCCGCCGGATCCTCGCGCGCCGATCTCTTAAAGGCGATGGATGGTCACGTTATCGGAAAAGCGGCTTATATTGGGCTTTTTGGCCGGTAAGAAAACGTAGCCAAAGCATAGGCCACCGCACCGGCATGGCTAGCCCGCCCTGGTTACGGTATTACGCGCCCTTGGAATCGCTCGTCAGTCCGCGGAGATAACATGCCTGGCTTTCCCGGAGTCGATTTCCTGGAAATCGACTCCCTTCTAAACGACGACGAGCGCCTCGTTCGCCAGACAACGCGCGAGTTCGTGGACCGCGAAGTTCTCCCCATCATCGAAAAACATAATCGCGAAGGTACTTTCCCCTTCCAACTTGTGGGGCAAATGGCCGAACTGGGATTCTTTGGCGCGAATCTCGACGGCTACGGTTGCGCCGGGATGTCCAATGTCGCCTATGGCCAGGTCATGCAGGAACTCGAGCGCGGCGACTCAGGCTTGCGCAGCTTCGTCTCGGTGCAAAGCGCGCTCGTTATGTATCCCATCTATGCGTTTGGCTCTCCCGAGCAGAAGCAGAAATGGCTGCCCGCGCTGCACAGCGCTCGCGCCATCGGCTGTTTCGGATTGACCGAGCCACAATTCGGCTCGAATCCCGCCGGCATGCTCACGCGCGCCGCGCGCCGCGGACACAGTTACGTCCTCAATGGCGAGAAGATGTGGATCACCAACGGCTCGCTCGCCGATGTAGCTCTCGTGTGGGCAAAGGCCGAAGACGGCCGCATTCGTGGCTTCCTCGTCGAAAAGGGCGCGCCTGGATTCAAATCCTGGGATATACATAACAAGTTATCGTTGCGCGCCTCGATCACTTCCGGCCTTTCGTTCACCGACTGCGAGATTCCCGAGGAAAACATGTTGCCGGGCGTGGGAGGCTTGCGCGGACCGCTCTCCTGCCTTACCCAGGCTCGCTATGGGATCGGCTGGGGCGCGATTGGCGCAGCGATGGCTTGTTACCAGACCGCTTTGGACTATGCCAGGACGCGCCGGCAATTTGAAAACAAACCTATCGCCGCACATCAACTCGTTCAGGATAAGCTCGTCTGGATGGTTACCGAAATCAGCAAAGCGCAATTGCTCGCTCTGCACGTAGGCCGGCGAAAGGACGAAGATCGCGCTGCGCCGGAGCATGTCTCCATGCTGAAGATGAACAATGTTTGGATGGCCCTCGAAACCGCCCGCAAGGCCCGCGATATCCTCGGCGCTAGTGGCATTGTGGATGACTATTGCGTCATGCGCCATATGAACAACCTGGAGTCCGTGTCCACCTATGAGGGCACGCACGACATTCATCGCCTCATCATCGGCGAGCGCATCACCGGTATCTCCGCTTTTGTCTAAGCGCCACGTTAGTACCCGGACACCATGGTCAACCGGCTCCGGCGAATCTCTTTGTCGCGGCGCTGAACTTGTTTATCATTTAAGCCCTTTGTCTACGTAAACTAAACGGAGCAATCATGCAAATTCAGTTGAGTCTCGAACTGTTGCGCGTCGTCGAACAGGCGGCCATTGCCTCGGCCCGTACCATGGGCACGGGTGACCGCCATCAAGCCGATCAAGCCGCCACGGAGGCCATGCGGCAAGTGATGGACAACGTTCCCATGGACGGCACTATCGTGATCGGCGAAGGCGAGCGTGATGAAGCGCCCATGCTGTTCATCGGCGAAAAGGTAGGCGCCGCCGCCCACAATCAAGGTTTCGAATATCCGGCGGTGGACATCGCCGTCGATCCCCTCGAAGGTACGAACCTCTGCGCCACTGGCGCCCCGAACGCGATCACCGTTCTTGCGGCCAGCGAAAAAGGCGGTCTGCTCCACGCCCCCGATCTGTATATGGAAAAAATCGTTGTCGGCCCTAGTTGTAAGGGCGCCATCGATCTGGAGGCGCCCGTCGTGGACAACATTCGCGCCATCGCCCGCCGCCTCAACCGTGACAAAGAGGACCTCGTGATTATTGTCCTCGACCGGCCTCGGCATCAGAAGCTCATCGAAGATATCCGCGCCACGGGCGCTCGCATCCGCCTGATCGGCGATGGCGATCTGTCCGCCGGAATTTCCGCGGCTGTCGTGGGCGCCGGCGTTCATGCCGTCATGGGTACAGGAGGCGCCCCGGAAGGCGTCATCACCGCGGCCGCGCTTCGCTGCCTGAATGGCGAGATGCAAGCCCGGCTGGTGGTCTCCAAGCCGGAACATCAGGAACGTCTCTCCAAGATGGGCATCTCCGATCCCAAACGGATCTACCAAACCGAAGACCTTGCCCCCGGCCGCCAAATCATCTTCGCCTGCACCGGCGTAACGGACGGCAATCTTCTGCGCGGCGTGCGCTTCTTCGGCGACGGCATCCGCACCCATTCGCTGGTGATGAATCTGGAGGAGCGCCAGGTGCGCTTCATCGATTCCGTCCATCTCGAGAGGCGCCCCGACGTGAAAGTGCGTTTCGCCTGAGGACGGTTCCTTTGCCGAAAGACATGCGCGGACTCAAGTATTGAGAGCTTCTGCCTGTGAAGATGACGGCGGCTCAAGAGATTGCCGTGAACTCTCCAGGCCTGGTTTTCTCTTGACAATCGCGGGGCGCACGTCCATCTTAAGGGGCTTTGCTGTGGCTAATTCTTCAGCTTTTTTTCCGCGTGCGAGGATCTTTTGCCCGGACCGACGAAGGTTCGTCTCTGCTTTCATGACCGCTGCTTTGACGGTGCTTCCTCCGCGGCAATCTTCACGCGATTTTACCGGGAGCGAGTCAACGGGCAGGCGGTCTTTTGCTACACGGGGATGACCCATCGGGCGGTCCCGCCTTTTGAGGAGGAGACGTTTGATGGGGATGAAAACGTCATCGTCGATTTCAAGTACTCGAGTTCGCCCCGGGTTACTTGGTGGTTCGACCATCATCAGAGCGCCTTTTTGACGGCCTCGGATGCCGCTCACTTCCGCTCTGAACACTCCGGCCAAAAGTTTTACGATCCCGAATATAAATCCTGCACCAAGCTGCTAGCCGATATCACGAGCGCGAAATTCGGATTCAACATTGAACCCCTTTCGGAACTGATCCACTGGGGCGACGTCATCGACGGAGCTCAGTTCCCGACTCCGGAATCGGCCGTGGCGCTCACCGAGCCTGCCACGCAACTGGCGCTCGTGATCGAAGCGGCTCCGGAATCCGGCCTGGTGCCGCGATTGATTCCCTATCTGGCGGAACACTCCATCGCTGACGTGGTCAAGGCGCCGCTTATCGCCCGCCATCTCGGCCCCTTGCTCGAACGGCACAGGCGGACCATCGAGCTCCTCAAGCAGCGCGCGGAGGCCCTCGGTCCGGTGGTCTTCTTTGACGTAAGCGACCTGGATCTGGAAGGTTACAATAAGTTCATTCCATACCTTCTGTTTCCGCAGTGTCACTATTCGGTGGGCATTAGCGCTTCGCCCACCCGCGCGAAGATCTCCATAGGCTCCAATCCTTGGAATCCAGCCTCGGCAGAAAAGAATCTTGCTTCCATTGCCGAACGCTTCGGCGGCGGCGGCCATCCTCGTGTCGCGGCGATCTCGCTTGATCCATCGGAGATCGCCCGTGCGCGCGACGTAGCGCGCGAGATCGCCACTCAACTGAGCGATTAGCTTGACCTCAAGTCTTTACCTTGCGATCCCTTTGGTTCTTCTGGCCTTCACTAGCGTCTACAGTGAACCCCTCACCCCAAAATACGGGAAAAGAGCATTGTCCTCCGGTACCGGCCTGTTATGCTCGGTCTAGAAAACGCCATCCTCGATAACCTTTGGAGAGGAAATGATGATGATCAGAACGAGTCAGATAAACGAAACAGAGCGCCTTCCTAAGAATTTCCCCGCGCTTCAGGAGAGAATGGAAGTTGTCAAACGCGCCAATGTCGAGAAGCCGCAGCTTACCTCCCGCTCTCCCTTTGAAAATCTGAGTGCCGTTGAGAAAGACGACACTTTCTTCCTCCTATAACTGTTCACGTAGTAGCCCATTCAGATATTGATTCAGCGGCCGGGTACAGGCTTCCTCCCGGTAAGCATCGTTCGCCCCACCCCTGATTTTGCTGCGGGGTGGGGCCAGCTCACGCCCGAGTCAGTCGGCCGCATTCTTATTCCAATGCAAAATCAACGTCGTACGCCGACCATTGCCGCCAGAAATCTCGCATTGCGGCGTCCCCCGCAACGACCGATTTTCCACAGAAAGCGAAGCGAAGGACCAAAATTATCGCGGGGTAGCGCATTGGGGCGGATTAGTGCAAAAATAGCTGAATCTGGTTGTCGCGCTAGTCGGCGTGGGTGACTAACTCAACTGGTAGAGTAGCGGACTCTTAATCCGCAAGTTCAGGGTTCGAGCCCCTGGTCACCCACCACTTCCCCTGCCCCGTTGCTTCCTCCACTCGAAGTTGACCGTCCGCGGACCGAAGTGTATGCTGCCGCCATCCGGGCAACGAACTAGCGGGTTCCACCGCTAGACCCCAAGAGGGAGGATCAAAACGATATGAGACACAGGCTCGTGACTATTCTAGTCGCTGTTGTCGCTCTTCTGATAATCGCGGCGCCAGTGTTTGCCCATCACGGAAATGCGTCGTACGACGGAAAGGGCGTCACCATAAAAGGAGTCGTAACGGCATGGCTTTGGACCAATCCCCATACTTTCTTGAAGGTCGATGTGACCGATGATAAGGGCAACGTCACACATTGGGTTTGCGAAAACCAGGCGCCCTCCACTCTCATCAACTTTGGCTTTAACGCGAAGACCTTCAAGCCCGGGGATATGGTTACGGTTGTAATGGCCGCAACATCCGGGAACTTGCCCGTCGGTCGTATCAGCAAGATCATTCTTGCCAACGGCTACGTGATGAACTCAGAAGTAAGATAAGCAAAGGCTACAGTTTAGGCAGCGGGTCAACCGGTGGCTGGCGACGACCAGTGAATACAAGCAGCCGTGCAGCCATGGTTCGTGCGGAGCGGAGTCGAGTGCCTGATGAGGCAATTTGGATCCGGTTCTACTCTAACGAGGGAAAGGATTGCGAGGATGGTTAAGCATTTTGTGGCCCCCACAGTGTTACTTGCAGCTCTGACATTTTCCCCTGTTACACGCGCTCAAGGCGGTCAGCCAGCACAGCAAGGAGCGGGAAATAACCAGCAGGGGGCCGCCCCTGCCGCGGGCCAAAATCAGAATATACATCTCGACGGTTGGGACCGGCCGGCGGTGCCTTTGGAGGCGACGGATAAGAAGCCGGGGCCCGCTCCCGTCCATGACCTGTCTGGAATTTGGGAGCCGGTCCCAAGATATCGAGATGGAGTGTTTGCTAGCGGGCCGAGGGATATGCCTAGCGATGCGAAGCATGAGGCCACGATGCCTTACACGCCCTTGGGGAAGCAAACGATGGCTTCCCATAAGGCTGGTTTTGGAGTCAACATCGCTCCCATTTCGCAGATCAATGATCCGTTTGACAACTGCGATCCGATTGGGTTTCCGCGCATAGAACTTTTCAACCTGCGGGGGCTGCAGATCGTTCAAACCAAGGACCAAGTGCTGCTGCTGTATCAAAACACCAGGACATGGCGGAACATCTGGACGGACGGGCGACCACTGCCCAAGCTCGATGAGCTATCCGAGCCACGGTGGTTCGGATACTCGGTTGGCAAGTGGGTGGACGATACCACGCTCGTGGTTGAGACCAACGGCCTGAACAACACAACGTGGATTGATAACACCGGCCGGCCACATAGCGACGAGTTGGTCGTCGAGGAAACGTTCCACCGCGTGGACGAACTCACCTTCGAGCTCACGATCAAGATCACAGACCCGAAGATGTATACGCAACCCTGGTATCCCCTGAAAAATTTCCGTATGGGGATGAATTCACCGAGTTTCGATATTCGGGAGATGATTTGCGCAGTCTCCGAGCAGGCGAATTTTAACACGCTGCTTCACGATGTTGTTCCTACAAGTCCAGCAAAATAATTCTCGCAATCCGCAGCCCCTTATGACCGTTGCATCCCCAGCGGCGAACATGGCGCCTGCGCTCGAGCGGTTCTTTCGTCCCTGAAAACCGGTTGCGTTCGCGAAAACCTGTTGCATGCGCCGGTGAGTTTTCCTACTCTCATTGTGACAATCTGCCGATAGAGAGCGGCCCCTAAAACTCAGATTTGGTGGTTGGACATGAGACGCGCCTTCAGATTCATTTCACTTTTGAGCCTGGGATTTCTATCGTCCGGGTTGCTGTTCGCACACCACGGCTCGTCGGCATTCGATACAGGGAAAAAACTCACTTTGGCCGGAACTGTCACGGAATGGTTTTGGGCCAATCCTCACTGCTTCCTGAAGTTCGATGCCAAGAACGACAAAGGCGACGTCGTACACTGGGTCGCGGAAACGAGCAATCCACCGGACATGGCCAATCTCGGTTGGACCAAGCAGTCCTTCAAACCAGGCGATGAAGTTACTGTCACTGTCGAGCCGGTAAAAAATGGCCGGCCTGCTGGCCGCGTCCTGCAGGTCACATTCTCGGACGGCAGGACCTTACATGCGACGGGGAGACCTCCGGACGCGACGGGTAACTCTGTTGGCCAGCCCAAAACCGGCCCCGATAAATACTGAAGACAAATACTGACGAGGCAGCCGCTGCTCGATCGGTGGTTGCCCAATAACGACGGAAAGCAATGACTAAACGTCTCGCGCTCTCAATGGCCCTGGTAGCGACGCTGGCGTTTTCTCTGCGAGCGCATGTGCAAGATCAGGGAGAACAAGATCGAGGAGGCCAGGACGTCGCGCGCCAGCCTGGAGCCGTCTACGACTTCGACAAAAAAGGAGAAAAACCGGCTCCCGCTCCGAAGCATGATATTTCCGGGGTCTGGGAACCGGCCGGAGGTCCCGGCGCGGGAATCCACGCAAACGGCGCCGGAGAAATACCATCGGACGGCAAACCCGAACACGAGCTGCCTTTTACACCGCTGGGGCGCCAAACCTTCATGGCCCACAAGCCGACTTTTGGCGTCACCCAAGTTCCTTCCGCATTGACAAACGATCCCATGCCCGGCTGCAATCCGCAGGGGTTTCCCCGCATTGTCCTTCACAATTTCAGGACCAGCCGGGTCATCCAGACGCCGGAAAACGTGGTGATCCTATACGAATTCAACAAGAAATGGCGTGTGATCTGGACCGATGGGCGACAACTGCCCAAGGACGCTGAGAGCCCCACCTGGGGTCCTCCCGATGCGCCGGAATCGAGATGGTGGGGCTATTCGGTGGGCAAGTGGATCGACGACTACACATTCGTCGCTGAATCGAATGGATTCGACGACCGAACTTGGCTGGACAACGCCGGACGTCCCCACAGCGATGCTTTGCATGTGATCGAGCAGTATCACCGTGCCGACCAACTGCACATGGATA
The DNA here is from genome assembly GCA_963703785.1 of uncultured Acidobacteriota bacterium. Classification (GTDB taxonomy): domain Bacteria; phylum Acidobacteriota; class Terriglobia; order Acidiferrales; family UBA7541; genus Palsa-189. Next base: position 75,086 of record CAVPFR010000034.1, read on the forward strand.
TGACGATCACAATTGACGATCCCAAGATGTATACGAAGCCTTGGGTGGCCGTCAAACTACGGTTGCGCTTGCAATCGCCTCATTTTGATGTTCGCGAGATGGAATGCGCGCCGATTGAGACGGAGGAATATAACAAGGAATTTGCTGACCCTGCTGCTGGCCTCGACGCACCTAAATAGCGCTTGCCTGCCGCACTATCGATGCCGATCCGCAGACAGTCCTTACTTTAATTCGAGAATTTCCTTCTCTTTTGCGGCTGAGAGGTCCTCGATTTTCCTGGTTTCACTATGTGTGAGTTTATCCAGCTCTTCGATGGCTCGCTTGCGTTCGTCTTCGCTCGCCTTTTTCTCTTTTTCTAAATGCTCTATGGCTTCCTTGATGTCGCGGCGCACGTTACGCATCGCGGTGCGATGATTTTCGAGCACTTTGTGAATGTGTTTCACTAAGTCCTTGCGGCGATCTTCGGTGAGCGCCGGAATCGGCAAGCGAACTACCTTCCCATCGTTCGTAGGGTTAAGGCCGAGATCGGAGCTACGAATAGCTTTGTCGATCAACGCCACCGCGCCAGGATCCCAGGGCGAAATCACGAGCATCATCGCATCGGGAACCGTGACCGTGCCAAGCTGATTGATGGGCATCTGCGTTCCGTGATAATCCACGCGCAGATGGTCCAGCAGGCTTACATTCGCGCGCCCAGTGCGCACCCCGGCCAATTCGCGGCGAAAATCCTCCACGGCCTTTTCCATCCGGGCCCTGGCCTGCGCCAGCGCATCCTTGCTTGTGGCTACGGTGCTCATTCTTTCGGTCCTCTTTCCATCGACTTCGTGGCGCGGTTCACGTTTGCCCCCGCCTAACTCGCCGTAACCCGGGAACCCACCTTCTCGCCGAGAACAACTCGCTTGAGATTTCCGGCTCGGTTTAAGTCAAACACGATGATCGGCATTTTATTGTCCATGCACAGCGAGATAGCCGTTGAATCCATCACCGCCAAGCCGCGCTGTAGCACGTCCAGATACGTAATGCTCTCAAACCGGTTGGCTCCCTTAACTTTCTCGGGGTCGGCATCGTAAATTCCATCCACCCGAGTGGCTTTGAGAATTACCTCCGCCTTGATCTCCATCGCGCGCAAGGCCGCGGCCGTATCGGTGGAGAAGTAGGGATTGCCGGTACCGGCCGCGAAAATGACGATGCGGCCTTTCTCCAGGTGCCGCGTGGCGCGGCGGCGAATGAAAGGTTCAGCCACCTGGCGCATGTCAATCGCGCTCAGCACACGCGTGTGCGCTCCTTGCTTTTCCAGGGCGTCCTGAAGTGCAAGCCCATTGATCACCGTTGCCAGCATGCCCATGTAATCCGCCGTGGCGCGGTCGATAGAAAGCGCTTTCTGGCGGGTGCCGCGGAAGATATTTCCGCCGCCGACCATGATCGCCACTTGCACGCCGATGTCGCTGATCTCCTTCAACTCGGCGGCCACACGCGCCACCGTCTCCGCGTCGATACTGGCACCCTGCGGCCCCTGAAGGGACTCCCCAGATAGCTTCAACACAATCCTTGAATAAGCGGGACGCGCAACGGTAAGCGATGGACTCGCTGTGGTCATCTCGTGTGGAAGTTTTTGAACTGCGTCTGAGCCGCAGCTTCGCTCAGTGTTTCGATCGGCATTTTAGCAGAGTTTCACGCTGGCTTGCTATTCACGCGGTCCTTAAAAAACAACACGAACCGCCTGCAAACGTCAGCTCACTGGCTCCATGGCCGCGGCCCCGGGTGTCCCGGCAGGGCGCGTTGGTTGTTTCGCCCACCTTGAGGCGCACGAAACGCCGCACGGAAATGTTTTCGCCAAGCTTCGAAATCATTTGATTGATCAGCTCGCCCACGGTGAGATGGCCGCTCTCGTCCTTGATGAAGTGCTGCTCGTAAAGGCAATTGTCCTCGTAAAACTTCTCCATCTTGCCGTTCACGATTTTCTCGATCACCGGCTCCGGCTTGCCTGTGGCGCGCGCTTGTTCCTTATATATCTCTCGTTCATGATCGAGGATCTCTTGCGTGACTTCCTCCCTGCGCACGTAGCGCGGATCGATCGCCGCGATATGCATGGCGACGTCATGGCAAAGGCGTTGGAAGTCCTCCGTGCGGGCCACGAAATCGGACTCGCAGTTCACTTCCACGATGACGCCGATTTTCCCGCCGGCATGAATGTAATGGCCGATCAGCCCTTCGCCGGCATCGCGCTGTGCTTTCTTTTGTGCTGCGGCTTGTCCCTTTCGCCGCAAGACGTCGATGGCGCGCGTCGATATCGCCCTTGGCTTCCACGAGGGCGTTGCGGCAATCGCTGAAACCGGCGCCGGTGCGTTCGCGCAACTCCTTTACAAATTGCGCGGGCACATTGAGAATCGTTGGGTTTGTCAGCCATTTTGGCAAATCCTCAGAAAATGAATGGGAGTATCGTTGGATGCACTACACCCGGCAGGAGTTCCGGCCGAGCATTGTTTAGGATTCGGATTCGCCCTCGGCCTGGACGGGCTGTTCGGCATCGGTCGCCACTTCCGAGGGTTCCACGAAATCGCCTTCCTGCTTCTCGTAGGCTTCGTAAGCGCTGGTATCCACGTATTCCACGTTTTCGCCTTCCGCGCCTTCCGGAGCCCCCGCTTTTTCATCCGCCAGCTGCGTCTGCTCAAAGGCGGCGCGGCCTTCCACGACGGCATCGGCAATCTTCGTGGTGAAAAGGCGAATCGCGCGCAGAGCGTCATCGTTGCCAGGAATTACCCAATCCACCTGGTCGGGATCGGAATTCGTGTCTACGACAGCGACCACCGGCACGCCCATGCGGCGCGCTTCACGCACCGCAATCGCCTCGGTATGCGAATCGACCACGAACATCGCATCCGGCGGCGTGTTCATATTCTCCACGCCTTCCAAGTTTTGTTGCAGGTGCTTCAACTCTCGCTCCAGCCTCGCGGCTTCCTTTTTCGATAGCTGCGCCATGCGTCCATCCTCGATCATGGCCTTGAGCGTCTTCAGCCGCTTGATGGACTTCTGCAGCGTGGCCCAATTGGTCAGCGTTCCGCCCAGCCATCGGTGGTTGACGTAAAACATGCCGCAGCGCCGCCCTTCCTCGGCAATGGCTTCCTGGGCCTGGCGCTTGGTGCCTACAAAGAGAATGACGCGTCCCTGGCTGGCGAGTTCGCTCACGAAGCGGCTCGCTTCGCGGAACATTTTGAGCGTCTTTTGCAAATCGATAATGTGAATCCCATTGCGTTCGCCGAAGATGAACTCTTTCATCTTCGGGTTCCAACGGCGGGTCTGGTGGCCGAAATGAACGCCGGCCTCCAGCAACTCTTTCATGGTTATTTCAACTGCCAATGGACCTCCTTGATTGTGTGGATGCTTGCAGCTTGGCCGCGGCGTTGCCGCGCGGAAAGCAGAGCATCCTCTTGCCGGCATCTCGCCGGCCATGAATTCAGCCCGGCAGGCCGGGCTGGAGCTTTACGGGTTACCGCTTGCTGAATTGGAAGCGCTTCCGAGCGCCCTTTTGACCGTACTTCTTGCGTTCGCGCATGCGCGAATCGCGCGTCAGGAAACCGTTGTTTCTCAGCCCATGACGCAAGTCTGGATTGAAAATCGAAAGCGCGCGCGACAGCCCCATGCGCACGGCGCCGGATTGCCCGCCAACGCCCCCACCGTTTACTGTGGCCCAAACGTCCAACTCATTGGCGGTATTGGTAAACTTTAAAGGTTCCATGGCGCGCATCAGCCATGTAACGTTCTTGAAATAAGCGTCTACCGGCCGCCGATTTACTTCAAATTTGCCGCTGCCGGGTTTAATGAAGACGCGTGCAATGGCGTTCTTGCGGCGGCCAGTGCCGTATGTTTGCGTCTTTACAGCGCCTTCGGTTGGTTGTGGCGTTGAACCCAACGCTCCTCCTCAAAACTCAGAAACGACAGCTCTTTTGAACGTCGCCGGTGTGTTCGCGAATCTACAGACTTAGGGGTTGCGGCTTCTGGCCTGCGTGACGCGCCAAACCTTTTTCGTCCAGGTAGACGCGTAGTTTTCGGGCGCGGCTGGCACGAAGCCGGTTCTTCGGCAACATCCCAAGAACTGCCTCGCGCAGCATCCAGTCGGCCCGCTCGCCACGAATGCGCTTTGCGGGAACTTCCTTTAGACCGCCGGGATAACCGCTGTGGGAACGGTACACTTTTTGGTCGAGCTTGTTTCCCGTGAGACGAATCTTTTGCGCGTTGATGACGACCACGTGATCGCCGCAATCCAGGAAGGGAGTGAACTCCGGCTTATCTTTCCCAATCAGCACGCGAGCCACAGTCGCGGCTACGCGGCCCAGAACCTGTCCGGCGGCATCCACAACAACCCACTTTGGACCTTGCGACAGCGCCTCCGCTTCGCGGCCCGTTGGAACGTATGTCCGCATCTCGATAAACACCCCGCCCTATAAGGACAAACGGGAACAATAGTGGATGACCGGGATTTTGTCAACGCACTTCGACGTGAGGTAGCGGGTCAGCTTGAATTTTCTTGATCGTGACCCCAGGGGTCAAAATTCAACGCTGAGCCACCACCCGGCATGAAGAACCGCTACAATCAGCGGCCGCCAGCGTCCCTCAAACCTCGTCTGTTTTTTTATTGTCTGTTTTTTATTTTGACACACTCGCCTTTTTTACCTATACTTCCCCCTTTGTCAGGGGAATTTTCGCCCTGTCGTAGAAGGGGTAGGTCTCCTGCTCCGGAAGAGTGGTCAAGGGATCGGGGCTAGGAGAGCGGCCGGAATGGGGCGCCAGCCCCGCAAAGCCGAGTGAGCATCTCCGCGTGACCCGCTGCCGTGTAAATCGGCGCAGCGGATTCTGTGCGTGAGAATCTTGTCGGTCCGCCGGGGTCGCTACTGACCCTCTTCTGTTGATAAACCCGCAGACTCCGCGTGTTGGCGAAAGCTGGCCCGGAATAGAATCGAAGTTTTTGCTCGAATTGAGGGAGAGCCGTGCCGACGTTTGCGCAACTCGTCCGTAATGGACGCGAGAAAGTACGCACCAAAACAAAATCGCCCGCGCTGCAGGGATGCCCTGAGAAGCGCGGAGTGTGCATCCGCGTGTACACCCAGACTCCCAAGAAACCCAATTCCGCGCTGCGCAAGGTGGCGCGCGCGCGCCTGACGAATAGCGTCGAAGTCACCACATACATCCCGGGAATCGGCCACAACCTGCAAGAGCACTCTATCGTGCTCGTGCGCGGCGGGCGCGTTAAGGATTTGCCGGGAGTTCGCTACCACGTCATTCGCGGCACCCTCGATGCCGCCGGCGTCGACAATCGCAAACAAGGGCGCTCCAAGTATGGAGCCAAGCGGCCCAAGGCTGCGCAGAAATAGGAACGGAGAGGCGTTATGCCACGCAAGGGATTCGTTTCGCGCCGCTCGGTCTTGCCGGATTCAGTTTACGGCAGCGATCTGGTGCAAAAGTTTATCAGTTCCATGATGTGGGACGGCAAGCGCTCCACCGCCCAACGCATTTTTTACGAGGCGATGGAACAGATGGGGCAGAAAGCAAATGACGAGCCGCTGAAGGTGTTCAAGAAAGCGGTGGAAAACGTCAAGCCCGTCCTCGAAGTGAAGTCGCGCCGCGTGGGCGGTGCGAACTACCAGGTTCCTGTAGAGGTCAGTCAGTTCCGCAGGCAATCCCTGGCCATCCGTTGGCTATTGCTCCACGCTCGCACGCGGCCTGGCAAGCGCATGGTCGATAAGCTTGCCGATGAGCTCCTGGATGCCGCAAACGGACGCGGCGGCGCCATCAAACGCAAAGAAGACGTTCATCGCATGGCTGAGGCTAACAAGGCCTTTGCCCACTACCGCTGGTAAAAGCCAAAGAAACGAAAGAGTTTAGTAGAACTATGGAAACAAGGTCACAACTCGAGCACACGCGCAACATCGGCATCATGGCGCATATCGACGCCGGTAAGACCACGTCCACCGAGCGCATCCTCTTTTATACGGGTGTCACGTACAAGATCGGCGAAGTCGACGAGGGTACGGCCACGATGGACTGGATGGAACAGGAGCGCGAACGCGGCATTACCATCACCTCCGCCGCCACTACGACCATCTGGAAACGTTCTGGTCAGCCTTACCGCATCAACATCATCGATACGCCGGGCCACGTGGACTTTACCGTCGAAGTAGAGCGCTCGTTGCGCGTACTGGATGGCTGCGTGGCTATTTTTGACGCCGTGGCCGGGGTGCAGCCGCAGTCGGAAACTGTATGGCGGCAGGCCGATAAGTATCGCGTCCCGCGGATCGCTTTTGTTAACAAGATGGACCGCGTGGGCGCCGATTTCGACCACTGTATCCGCTCCATGCGCCAGCGCCTCGGAGCTGCATCCCGTCCCGCTGCAATTTCCGATCGGCAAGGAAGATACCTTCGTCGGAGTCATCGATTTCATCGAGCAAAAAGTCATCATTTGGCTGGAAGACACCCTCGGCGCAAAATTCGAGGTGCTGCCGCTCGAGAAGCTTTGGGACGAGGCCTTCTTGAAAGAACGCCCCGAGGTTGCCGCTGCGATTAAGGCTTCCGCCATCAGCCCGGAGTTCTATAAAGAGCATCGCGAAAAAGTGGTCGAGTACATTGCCGAATATGATGACGCCATTTTGACGAAGTATCTCGCCGAGCATGAGTTGACGCCGGAAGAGCTGCGCGTTTCCATCCGGCGTTCGACCATTGCGCTGAAGATCGTCCCGGTCGTGGCCGGTTCCGCGTTCAAGAACAAAGGCGTTCAGCCCTTGCTCGATGCGGTCATCGATTATCTGCCTTCTCCGCTGGACGTTCCGCCGGTTGAAGGCACCTCTCTCGATGGCACTGAGCCTCTCCTGCGCCGCGCCTCGGACGATCAGCCGTTCTCGGCCCTGGCTTTCAAAATCATGTCCGATCCGTTCGTGGGCCACGTTACTTATATCCGTGTCTACTCGGGCGTGTTGAAGTCCGGCAGCTACGTCTACAACTCTTCGAAGCGTACCCGCGAGCGCATCGGGCGTCTCCTGCGCATGCACGCGAACAAGCGCGAGGAGATCGACGCCATCTATGCCGGTGATATCGCCGCCTGCGTCGGATTGAAGAGTGTCACCACGGGCGACACGCTGTGTGATGAGCAGAAGCCCATCGTTCTTGAGTCGATCGAATTTCCGGCGCCCGTTATCTCCGTGGCCATCGAGCCTAAAACCAAGGCGGACCAGGATAAGCTGGGCAACGCTATGGCCAAGCTCTCGCAGGAGGACCCCACTTTCCGCGTGCACACGGATCCGGATACGGGACAGACCCTCATTTCCGGCATGGGCGAATTGCACCTGGAAATTATCGTGGACCGCATGATGCGCGAATTTGGCGTGCAGGCCAGTGTGGGCCGCCCGCAGGTGGCTTACCGCGAAACCATCCGCCGCCACGCGTTAGGGGAAGGCAAATACATCCGCCAGACCGGCGGCCGCGGCCAGTACGGCCATTGCAAAGTGGAAATTCATCCCCTGCCCAGTTCCGGCCACGAAGACATGCACGAGATGTCTACCGACGAACTCGATGCTCTGGCCAAGCAGGTGGCCGGCTCGGGCGGAAAATTCCGCTTCGATAAGGAGCATCGCCTGCTCTTCATCGACAAGATCATTGGCGGGTCCATTCCCAGGGAGTACATCGCTCCCATTGAAGCGGGCATTCGCGAGGCCATGGAAAATGGCGTGCTCGCTGGCTATGAAATGGTGGATATCGCCGTCGTCTTAACCGACGGCAGCTACCACGATGTGGATAGTTCTGAAATGGCCTTTAAGATTGCCGGGTCGATGGCTTTTAAGGAAGCTTGCAGCAGGGCCCAGCCCATTCTCCTCGAGCCGGTCATGCGGATCGAGGTGGTGGTCCCCGAAGAATACATGGGCGATGTTTTTGGCGACCTGAACTCCCGCCGCGGGCATCCGCTGGGGATGGAGTCGCGCGCCGGAGCGCAGATCATTCGCTGCGAGGTGCCTCTGGCCGAGATGTTTGGTTATGCCACTGATTTGCGCAGCCGCACGCAGGGCCGCGGAAGCTTCACCATGCACTTCTCTCATTATGCCGAGGCGCCCGCATCCATCGCGGATGAGGTCATCGCCAAGGCCACGGGCCGGGTAACGCGATAGGTTTGTTTTACGTATTGATTGCAGCGGAGGAACGAGACGAGCCGATGGCGAAGGAAAAATTCGAGCGCAGCAAGCCGCACGTAAATATCGGCACGATCGGTCACATCGATCACGGCAAGACGACGCTGACGGCGGCGATCACCAAGGTGCTGTCGAAGCACAACCCCAAGGTGCAGTTCCGGGCGTTTGATTCGATCGATAACGCGCCGGAGGAGCGCGAGCGGGGCATCACCATCGCCGTGGCGCACGTGGAGTACGAGACGGCCAACCGGCACTACGCGCACATCGATTGCCCGGGACACGCCGATTACATCAAGAACATGATCACCGGGGCGGCGCAGATGGATGGGGCGATTCTGGTGGTGGCGGCCACCGATGGGCCCATGCCGCAGACGCGGGAGCACATTTTGCTGGCGCGGCAAGTGGGCGTGCCGTACATCGTGGTGTTTTTGAACAAGTGCGATGCGGTGGAGGATCCCGAACTTCTGGAACTGGTGGAGCTGGAAGTGCGCGAGCTGCTGAAGACCTATCAGTTCCCGGGCGACGCCGTTCCGGTGATTCGGGGCTCGGCGCTGGGCGCGCTGAACGGCGAGGAGAAGTGGGAGAAGACGATCCTGGAGTTGATGGAAGCGGTGGATAAGAACATGCCGCTTGCCGCGAGCGGGATGTGGACAAGCCGTTTGCCATGCCGATCGAGGATATTTTTTCGATCTCAGGACGCGGCACGGTGGTGACGGGGCGGATCGAGCGCGGCAAGGTGAAGGTGGGCGAGGAAATGGAGATTGTGGGATTCCGTCCGACGATGAAGCGGGTGGTGACGGGCATGGAGATGTTCCGCAAGCTGCTGGACGAAGGGATGGCGGGAGACAACGTGGGATTGCTGTTGCGCGGCACGGAAAAAGAAGAGGTGGAGCGCGGCCAGGTGATCGCCAAGCCGGGATCGATCACGCCGCACACGAAATTCAAGGCCGAAGCGTACGTGCTGACCAAGGAAGAGGGCGGGCGGCACACGCCATTTTTCACCGGATACCGGCCGCAGTTTTATTTTCGGACCACGGACGTGACCGGCGACGTGAAGCTGCCGGCGGGCGTGGAGATGGTGATGCCGGGAGACAACGTCTCGGCGGAGATTTCGCTGATCACGCCGGTAGCGCTGGAGAAGGGGCTGCGCTTCGCGATCCGCGAAGGCGGCCACACCGTCGGCGCCGGCGCGGTCACCGAGATCGTCGAGTAACTATGCCAGCCGGAGAGCGAATTCGAATTCGTTTAAAAGCGTACGACCACCGCATTTTGGATCAGTCCACGCGGGAGATTGTGGACACAGCCAAGCGCACCGGAGCGGACGTGGCCGGGCCCATTCCTCTGCCCACTACCATCAACCGCTGGACGGTGTTGCGCTCGCCGCACGTGGACAAGAAGTCGCGCGAGCAGTTCGAAATGCGCACGCATAAGCGGCTCATCGATATTCTCGAGCCCACGCCGGATACGGTCGATGCGCTGATGAAGCTCGATTTGCCGCCGGGCGTGGATGTGGAGATCAAGGCTTTTGGCCGCGAGCACTCGGCCAAGTAGCCATCCGGCCAGGAGGGTCATCCCGAGCGAATAGCACGAGCGAGGGGTCTCTCCGCAAATAAGGGCCGTAAGTAAGGGAAGGTAAGGAAAATTCGCATGGCTGTTAACGGAATTATCGGAATCAAGCTGGGCATGACGCGGGTCTTTGCCGACGATGGCGCGGCTGTGCCTTGCACCGTAGTGCAGGCGGGCCCTTGCGTTGTGGTGCAGCGTCGCACCAAGCAAGCCGACGGTTACGATGCCGTGCAACTAGGCTTCGTCGAATTCGTTAAGCCCCAGCGCATCTCAAAGCCCATGACGGGCCACTTCAAGAAGGCCGAATGTCGCGCCCATGCGCATGCTGCGCGAGATTCGTTTGGATGAGTCGGCTGACGATTCCAAGGCCGGCGACCGCGTGCTGGTGGACCGCTTTGCTCCCGGCGAATTCGTGGACGTCACCGGAGTAAGCAAAGGCAAGGGATTTCAGGGCGGCGTCAAGCGCTGGCATTTCCGGGGCGGCGATGCCACTCACGGTTCGATGTTTCACCGCGCGCCGGGAGGCATTGGCGCCAGTTCCTTCCCTTCCCGAGTTTGGCCGGGCCAGCATTTCCCCGGGCATATGGGCCACGAGCGCAAGACGATCAAGAATCTGCGCGTGGTGAAGGTCGACAACGAAGAAAATCTCTTGCTGGTGCGCGGAGCGGTGCCTGGTCCCACGGGCTGTTATCTGCTGATCCGCAAATCCCGGCAAGGAAAGTAAGCCATAAGGAGCACGCGCGTTCCATGCCAGTCGTAGACGTTAGGAATTTGCAAGGTGAGACGGTAGGCCAAGTCGACTTGGCTGACGCGGTGTTTGCCGCCAGCGTGAATCCGCACCTGTTGCATGAAGCGGTGCGCTGGTATCTGGCTGGCGAACGTGCCGGTACCCACAAGACCAAGGGCCGCGGCGAGGTTTCCGGCTCCGGCCGCAAGCTGTGGAGGCAGAAAGGCACCGGGCGGGCGCGCGTCGGCTCCATCCGCTCGTCGATTTGGCGCAAGGGCGGCACCGTACACGGCCCTCAGCCGCGCAGCTACGAATACCGGCTCCCCAAGAAGATGGTTTTGGGCGCCTTGCGCTCGGCGCTCTCGGCGAAGTTGTCTGGTCAGAAGCTTACCGTTGTGGATAGTTGGACGCTCGATTCGCACAAGACCAAGGATTTTCGCGCCGCGCTGACCAGGCTCGACGCCGATACGCGCACCATGCTGGTCGTGGAAGGGCCTGGCAACCACAATCTGGAGTTGGCCAGCCGGAATCTTGAGGGGGTCAAAGTGGTAGCCCCCTCGGCCCTTCAAGCCTACGACGTGTTGCGCCACGATCGCGTGCTGCTGTCGCAGCATGCCGCCCTGCATCTGGGCCGGTCGCTCGGTTCACAGGCGGGCCGCACGGAAGCCACGGCGGGCGAAGGCGCTGCCGAAGCGGTTCCTCCGGCGAAGGCGCCCGCGAAATCGCCAAGGCTTCGGCAATCGAAGGCCGCAGCCTCCGGCGCGAAGGCAAAGTCCAGTAACGCGCCGAAATCGCCGAAAGCCAAATCGAAATCTAAGCCCAAGGGTAAGGCTAAGAAAAAGGAATAAAGGCGCCAGGCAAACACCATGGACATCAGCGTTTACAAAATTATTCGCCGCCCCATCATCACGGAAAAGGGCTTGGCCGTGAAAGAGAACCAGCACACCGTCGTTTTTGAAGTGGCCGCGAACGCCACCAAGACGCAGATCAAAGAGGCCGTGCAGCAGATTTTCAAGGTGAAGGTCGACCACGTGCGCACGGCAATCTTTCACGGAAAGTTCCGGCGGCGGGGACGCTCGGAGGGCCATCGGCCGGACTGGAAAAAGGCCTATGTGCGGCTCGCCGAGAAGGAAAAGATGATCGAGTACGCCGAGAATCTCTGATCGTAGGCTGTAGCACACCAGAAGCAAGGGCGTGACTCGAGGTTGGGCGCGCCGCGGGAAGGTAGCTCCAAATGGCGTTAAAAAGCTTCAATCCTTATACAGCGTCCAGGCGGTTCATCACCGTTCTGGATAAAACCGAAGTCACTAAGGAGACTCCGGAGAAGGCTCTGCTCGAGCCCAAGAAGCGCACCGGCGGACGAAACTCGCAGGGCGAGCTGACCATCTGGCATCGCGGCGGAGGACATAAGAAGCAGTATCGCATCGTTGATTTTCGGCGCGAGAAAAAAGGCATTCCCGCGCGCGTGGCGGCCATCGAGTACGATCCCAATCGCTCGGCGCGCCTGGCGCTTTTGCACTATGCCGATGGAGAGAAGCGTTACATCCTGCATCCCATCGGGCTCGAAGTGGGCATGACCGTGCAAACCGGCGAAGGTGCCGATATCCTGCCCGGCAATGCCCTGCCGTTGCGATTCATCCCGCCGGGAACGCAGGTGCATAACCTGGAGCTTTCCCCGGGCAAGGGCGCTCAGGTGGTGCGCGCCGCCGGTGGATCGGCGCAATTGCTGAGCAAGGAAGGCGATCTCGCGCTGGTGAAGCTGCCCTCGGGCGAAGTGCGCCGGTTCGTGATCGATTGCATGGCCACGATCGGCCAGGTCGGCAATCTCGATCACGAGAACGTCACCTATGGCAAGGCAGGCCGTACTCGCTGGCATGGTAAGCGGCCTACGGTTCGCGGTGTGGCCATGAACCCGGTCGACCACCCGCACGGAGGCGGTGAGGGCCGCGTCAAGGGCAATCATCCCAAGACGCCCTGGGGTTTTCCGACCTTGGGCGCTAAGACACGGCACAATCGGCGCACCACTCGCATGATCGCACAACGCCGTAAGCCTTAATGGTGCAATATCTTAGCGGAACAAAGTACAGATTAGTAAAACAGAGTACGAACTAGTAAAATAGAAGGTGTAATTGACAACGATCCCGGCGCGGCGGGTGATGGAGAGGCCCACGATGAGAGCATCGCGAAGCATAACGCAGGCTCGGCGCGCCTCAAGCGCGCGCAAGACGGCTGCACGGCCGCGAGTTGCCAAGGCCGCGCGGAAGACGACCGGTAAATTACACGCCGTTCCGCTCGAACCGGTGCCTTACCGCTTTTGCAAGCCCGGATGGGCGGTGTTAGTGGAGCAACAGCCCAGCCAGCAGGGCACGCGCTTTGTGTGTCCCTTCTGCACCCATTCGCACCGTGTTTCGGGGCCGGTACGAGGTTTTCGAAAGCTGCGGCGCGCTCGCTGGATCAAGCTGCGCCGTGTGGATGAATAAGCCCGCCGCTTGGCCGGGCTTTTAGACCAGGAAGTCAGTAAGGAGTCTCATGGGTCGTTCGCTGAAAAAAGGCCCGTTCGTGGACACACCTCTGCGTATCCATGTGGAGGGGCTCAACGCGCGGAATGAGAAAAAAGTGGTGAAGACGTGGTCGCGCCGTTCCACCATTGTTCCGGAGATGATTGGACACACCATTGCCGTGCATAACGGCAAGAAATTCATTCCGGTCTATATCACCGAGCAGATGATCGGGCACAAGTTGGGCGAGTTCGCCCCCACGCGCACTTTTAAAGGCCATGCCGTGAAAGCGGCCCTCGAGAGGGCTGCGGGCGTGGCTGGCGCTCCCGGAGGTCCCGGAGGCGCTGGCGCCTCGTCGGGCGGCGGGTCTGCGCCTGCCCCTGGCCCCAGAGCGTAAGGGAAAGCAAAGGTCCAAAGGAAAATGTCCACAAACGTCACACTTCCTTCGGCGCCGGCCATCGAGGCCCAAGCCCTCTTGCGGCATCTGCGTATGTCCCCGCAGAAGATCCGCCTCGTGGTGGACTTGATCCGCGGCCAGCGCGCCGAGGACGCCTTGCAGATCCTGCGCTTCACCAAGAAGCGCGCCGCCCGGGACATCGAAAAGGTTTTGCGTAGCGCCATTGCCAATGCCGAACGCAAGGCCGAGGATGCTGGCGCTTCGCTGGATGTGGATGAGCTCTATGTTTCGCGCTGTTTCGTCAACGAAGGCTCGCGCTGGAAGCGCCTGCGGCCCGCGCCGATGGGCCGCGCATTTCGTTATGTGAGGCGCACGGCGCATATCGTCGTCGCGGTCGCGGAACACCATCGCGCCGCGGCAGAGCGTACCGCGGCTGCGGTAGCCGCCGCTGCCGCCGAGAAGGGCGTGCGCGGCGCGGTGAGGAAGGCGCGCAAAGCCCTCGGCGGAGCCAAGCAGGCGCCTGGGCGCAAACCCAAGAAACAAGAGTAAGAGGCATTTGGGGGAGGAGTTGCTTTGGGACAGAAAACACATCCATACGGCTTTCGCCTGGGCTATAACAAGCCATGGCGCTCGCGCTGGTTTGCCGGCCGCGACTATGCGGACCTGCTGCACGAAGATGTGGTGCTGCGCCGCCAGTTGAAGGAACGCCTGCGCTCAGCGGGTATCAGCGCTATCGATATCGAACGCGCCGCCAACAAGCTGGTTATCCGGCTGTTTACCGCGCGTCCGGGAATCATCATTGGCCGCAAGGGCGCTGAAATCGATAAGCTCAAGAACGAAATTCAAAAGCGCACCAAGCGCGAAGTGCACATCGATATTCAGGAAGTGCACCGGCCGGAGCTCGATGCGCAATTGGTGGCCGAATCCATCGCCCTGCAGCTCGAAAAGCGCGTGGCCTTTCGCCGCGCCATGCGTAAAGCTGTGGATTCCGCCCTGCGCTTCGGTTGTAAGGGAATCAAAGTGCGCGTGGCGGGCCGGTTGAACGGGGCGGAAATTGCCCGCAAGGAATGGTATTTGCAAGGCCGGCTGCCGCTGCAAACGCTGCGCGCGGACATCGATTTTGGTTTTGCACAAGCGTATACGACATACGGTGTGATTGGCGTGAAGTGCTGGATCTACCAGGGTGAAAACGTGCCCGAGCGCGGCAAACGCCGCGCGTCAGCCGCCGCTGCCGCCGACTAAAGGAACTCCGCCATGATGATGCCCAAGAAGGTGAAGTACCGTAAGCAGCAGCGAGGCCGCCGTCGCGGCAAGGCTTGGCGCGGAGGCGAACTGTCGTTCGGCGAATACGGCCTGAAGGCTCTCGAGCCCGCTTGGATCACGGATCGCCAGATCGAAGCGGCGCGCGTCGCCATCACTCGCTTCATCAAGCGTGGCGGCAAGCTGTGGATCCGCATCTTCCCGGATAAGCCCTTCACCAAAAAGCCCGCCGAAACGCGCATGGGCAAAGGCAAGGGCGCACCGGAGCGCTGGGTCGCGGTGGTCAAGCCGGGCCGGGTCATGTTCGAAATGGCCGGAGTCGATGTGGCCACGGCCACCCAAGCTATGGAGCTGGCGGCTCATAAGCTGCCCATTCACACCAAATTTGTAAGCCGCGCGGGAGAACTGTAATGCCCAAGACGGTCGAAAAATTGCGGGACTTGGGCGAGCCGGAACTGGAAAACCGTGAACGCGAGCTGGCCGAGCAGATCTTCCGCCTGCGTTTTCAGCTCACCACCGGCCAGGCCGAAGCGGTGGGCCGCCTGCGTTTGGCCAGGAAAGATTTGGCGCGCGTCAAAACGCTTTTGCGCGAGCGCCAATTGAGGAAAAGCTGATGGAAACGGCAGTCCTTAGCCAGGCGTCCAAGCAGCGCCGGCGCAACGAGCTGATCGGCGTGGTGACGAGCGCCAAGATGCAGAAGACCATTGTGGTGCGCGTGACGCGGCAGATCCAGCACCGGCTCTATGACCGCTACGTTCATAGGGCCAAGAAATTCTACGCTCATGACGAGCAGGGCGAGGCGCGGCCCGGCGATGTGGTGCGCATCGTGGAAACGCGGCCTATGTCCAAATTGAAGCGCTGGCGTTTGGCGGAAGTCGTGTCCCGGCGCACGAGCGTCGAATAGCGACTAACGATCGAGGCAAGGAGAGAGCGCGGCAATGATTCAGATGCGAAGCTGGCTGACCGTGGCCGATAATTCGGGGGCGCGTCGCCTTATGTGTATTCTTCCGGTGGGCGGCGATATCGGCAGCCGGGCCGGCCTCGGCGATATCATCACCGCCTCGGTGAAAGAAGCGACGCCGGAGAGCCCCATCAAGAAGGGCAAGGTTGTGCGCGCCGTTGTCGTGCGTACCCGTAAAGAGCATCGCCGCCGGGATGGCACCTACATCCGCTTCGACGATAATGCCGCCGTGCTCATCAACGACGCCAACGAGCCCGTGGGCACGCGCGTTTTCGGACCCGTGGCGCGCGAATTGCGCGAAAAGAAGTTTGCCAAAATCGTGTCGCTGGCGCCGGAAGTTTGGTAAGCGGCGGCCATTGCGAGATTGAGGACTGAAGATTCATGGAACCAGCACCGACAAACGCCAGTATCCGTAGGGGCGATCAAGTGCGCGTGATGAGCGGGCGCGACCGCGGCAAGACCGGCCGCGTGCTGGGGGTCAATCCCAGCCGCCGCACCGTCACCGTCGAGCACGCCAACATCATCAAGCGGCACACCCGCGCCAACCCTTCGAAGAACGTCAAGGGTGGCATCGTGGAAAAAGAAGGCCCCATTCAGATTTCCAACGTCCTTCTGCTCTGCGCCTCTTGCGGCAAGCACGCGCGCGTCGGCCATAAGTCCATGCCCGACGGCACCAAGGTGCGCGTCTGCCGCCGCTGCGGAACGAGCCTGGAGAAATAGGCATCATGGCCAGATTGCACGATCGATATCGAAGCGAAGTGATTCCGGCGCTGATGAAGCGCTTTGGATACAAGAACCCCATGGCCGTGCCCAAGGTCGCCAAAGTGGTGGTCAATATCGGTTTGGGCGAGGCCAGCCAGAACATCAAGCTGCTGGACGTGGCCGCCTCGGAGCTCGGCCAGATTTCCGGCCAGCGCGCCGTGGTCACGCGGGCCAAGAAGTCCATCGCCAATTTCAAGATTCGCCGCGGCATGCCCATCGGCTGCTGCGTGACCCTTCGCGGCGACCGCATGTACGAGTTCCTGGACCGCCTTTGCAACGTGGTGCTGCCGCGCGTGCGCGACTTCAAGGGTCTGCCGCCGAATGCCTTTGATGGCCGCGGCAATTACACGATGGGATTGCGCGACCAGTTGGTTTTTCCGGAGATCGATTACACGCGCGTGGACAAGATCAAGGGCATGAACATCACCCTGACCACCACGGCGCGCAATGACGAAGAAGGCCGCGAGCTGCTGAAACTCATGGGAGTGCCGCTGCGCGCCTAAGGAGAGCTATGGCCCGACTTTCGCAATTTGCCAAGATGCGCAGGAAGTTGAAGTTCAAGATTCGTCAGCGCAACCGTTGCCGCGTTTGCGGCCGGCCGCGCGGCTTTATCCGCAAGTTCCAGATGTGCCGAATCTGTTTCCGCGGCTTTGCTTTGCGCGGCGAAATTCCCGGCGTTGTTAAGGCGAGCTGGTAAGCCATGCAGACCGATCCGATTTCAGACATGCTGACGCGCATTCGCAATGCTTCGCGTGCCCGCCACGCCCGCGTGGAGTTGCCCGCTTCCAAGCTCAAGATCGAAATCGCCCGCGTGCTCAAGGAAGAGGGCTACATCTCCACCTATAAAGTCGTGGACGAATCAAGACCCGTAAGGCCCTGCGTCTGTTCTTGAAATACACGCCGGACAAGCGTTCGGTGATCAGCGACCTTCGCCGCATTTCGCGCCCGGGAAGCCGGCGTTACCTCGGCTCCAAGGAAATTCGCGGAATCCTTGGCGGTCTCGGCGTCAATATCCTGAGCACCCCGCGCGGCGTGATGACCGGCCGGTCGGCGCGCAAGCAGCGCCTCGGCGGCGAAGTGCTCTGCGAAGTCTGGTAGAGGCAAGGGAAAAAGTTATGTCGCGAATTGGACGAAAACCGATACCCGTTCCCTCTGGCGTGAAGGTTCAGATATCGCCGGCGGCCGTCGAAGTGCAAGGCCCCAAGGGCAAGCTCACTGTGCGCGTGCCTGCGGGCATCCACTTTGAACAAAAAGACGGCACTCTCCTCGCGCTCCGCGAATCCGACGAGCGGCGCGCCCTGCACGGATTGGCGCGCGCCCTGGTGGCCAACGCCGTCCGCGGGGTGACGGAGGGATTCAAGAAGGACCTCGAGATCGTCGGCGTCGGCTATCGCGCCGAAGTGAAGGGGAAGAGCGTCGTTTTCGCGCTGGGATATTCGCATCCCGTCGACTTCCCTATCCCCGAAGGCATTCAGATCACGGTGGAAAAGCAGACCCGTCTCACTGTGAGCGGAGCGGATCGTGGGCGTGTGGGGCAGGCGGCGGCGGACATCCGCGCCTTGCGCCCGCCCGATCCTTACAAGCAGAAGGGCATCCGCTTGTCTGGCGAACGCCTGAAGAAGAAAGCGGGCAAGGCTGGAGCCGCGAAGACGGCCGCATAAACCAGGGGTCCCGACGTTCGGCAATGACCGCAACGAAAGGCCAAGGAAAGGCGCTAAGGAAAAAGAATGGCTACGAAATCGGTTCGCAAGCTTTCGCGTGACGCCCACCGCCGGCGGATCCATCGCCGCGTGCGCCAGCGCGTCCTGGGCACAACCGCGCGTCCGCGGCTGTGCGTTTATCGCTCCCTCGATCACATCTATGCGCAAGTGATCGACGATCACACCGGCCGCACGCTGGCCTCGGCCAGTTCGGTCGATAAGTCCACACGCGCCGCGCTGAAGGGCGGCGGCAATATCGCAGCCGCCAAGATCGTTGGCAAAACGATTGCCGAGCGTTCTGTCGCGGCCGGAATCCAGCAGGTCGTTTTCGATCGCGGCGGCTATATGTACCACGGCCGGGTGGAAGCCCTCGCCGATGCCGCCCGCGAAGCGGGATTGAAGTTTTAATCATGTCCAAACATATTCTGCGCGAAACACTAGCGGTCCGCCGGCCCATCGAGGTCAGCGCCAATAATTTGAAGGATCAGGTGGTATCCATCCAGCGCGTCACCAAGGTCGTGAAGGGCGGCAAAAACCTGAGCTTCTCCGCCCTGGTCGTGGTGGGTGATCAGCGCGGCCACGCCGGTTTCGGCATGGGCAAGGCCCGCGAAGTTCCCATGGCCATTCGCAAGGCCATCGAGCAGGCCAAGAAGAACCTGATCCGCCTGAACCTGAAGGGCACTTCCATTCCCCATCAGGTTGTCGGCTATTACGGTTCGGGCCAGGTGCTGCTCAAGCCTGCCTCCGAAGGAACGGGAATCATCGCCGGAGGTCCGGTGCGCGCCGTGATGGAAGTGGCCGGCATCTCCAACGTCCTGACAAAATCGATTGGTACCTCCAATCCGCATAACGTCATCAAGGCCACCTTTGACGCGCTCTTGCGCCTGAAGGACGAAGCCCGCGTCGCCGAGTTGCGTTCCAAGCCCGTGGAAGAGTTGCGTAGCTGATCGGAGAATCGATCATGGCCAAAAACAAGACGGCAACGCTTAAGCTGAAGTGGGTGGTCAGTTATATCGGCTGCACCCGGGATATGCGCGAAACGGTGCGCGGGCTCGGTTTCCGGCGCCTGCAGCAGGTGGTCGAGCGCGAGGATACCCCTTCCGTCCGTGGTATGGTAGACAAAGTGCGTCATCTCGTCGTCGTCGTGGAATGAACGCAAATTTTCGTAGCCAGGAATTGAGGCAAGCATGTCGGTAACTTTGTCCAATCTGAAGCCGCCCCGTGGCTCTCGCCACCGCAAGGTGCGCGTCGGCCGGGGCATTGGCTCAAAGCTGGGGAAGACCTCCGGAGCGGGCAATAAGGGCCAGAAATCCCGCAAGGGATACTCGCAGCGTCCCGGCTTCGAGGGCGGCCAGATGCCCTTGCACCGACGCATTCCCAAGCGCGGCTTTCACAACCCTTTCGGCAAGGATTACGCCGTCGTGAATCTCGAGTCTCTCAACATTTTCGCCGCCGGCGACGTGGTCACTCCGGACTCCTTGCGCGGACGGGGCCTCACCCGCAGCGCTTCCCGCCCTGTTAAAATTCTCGGTGATGGAGAGTTGAATACTTCGCTCACGGTGCGCGCGCACGCCTTCAGTAAATCCGCCGAGGAAAAGATCGCGCGCGCCGGAGGCAAAATCGAGCGGATATCATGAACCAATTTTTCGAGTCCTTCGCCAATATGTTTCGTATTCCCGACCTGCGTAAGCGCATCTTGTTTACGCTGGGGATACTGGCTGTCTACCGGCTGGGCGCCTTCCTGCCCACCCCGGGCATCAATACGGACGTTCTCACGCAGCTCTTTCAGCAGAATCAGGGATCGGTCCTGGGCATCATCGATCTGTTCAGCGGCGGCAATTTCCGCCGGCTCACCATCTTTGCCCTGGGCATCATGCCCTATATCACCGCCTCCATTATTTTGCAGTTGATGACCGTGGCCTGGCCTTATCTCGAGCGCCTGCAGAAAGAGGGCGAACTCGGCCGCCGCAAGATTACGCAATACACGCGCTATCTCACCATCCTGCTCAGCATCCTGCAATCGCTGTCGATTGCCTTCACCTTGCAGCATCAGAACGGTCCCAACGGTCAGTCCCTTGTTTATAACCCCGGCATCGCCTTTACCTTGATGACCGTCCTTACGCTGACCACCGGCTCGGCCTTCATCATGTGGCTGGGCGAACAGATCAGCGAGCGCGGCGTGGGCAACGGCATGTCCTTGATCATCTTTGCCGGCATCGTGGTCGGCTTGCCTCGCGGCCTCTACGATCTGTGGACCAAAGCGACCACCCAGCAGTGGGGGCCGTTCACCGGCCTGGCGTTGCTTGTCCTGGTCGCCTTGATGCTGGCCGTGATCGGCTTCATCGTTTTCGTCGAGGGCGGACAGCGGCGCATCCCGGTGCAATACGCCAAGCGCGTCGTCGGCCGCCGCGTCATGGGCGGGCAGATGACCTACCTGCCGCTTCGCGTGAATGCCGGCGGCGTGATTCCGCCTATCTTTGCCAGCTCGCTGCTGACGTTTCCCGGCACCATCGACCTCGTCGTGCAAAAGCGCTTCCCTTCTTTTGACCGGTTGGCCAGGGCTTTGCAATGGGGCGAGCCGCTCTATACGCTGATCTACGTTTTGCTGATCATTCTGTTTGCGTTTTTCTATGTGGGCATTGTTTTCAACCCCACCGAGCTTGCCGACAATATGCGCAAGTACGGCGGCTTCGTTCCCGGCATACGCCCCGGCCGCAATACCTCCGAGCACATCAATCGCATCCTGCGCCGGCTCACCTTTGTTGGCGGCGTTTACCTCGCCGCTGTCTGTCTGCTCCCGGAATGGATGATCGCGGGTATTCACCTCCATCATTTGCCCGGAGCTTTGGGCGCCTGGTTCGATAACCACATGTGGCGGTTCGTGCTCGAAGGGTTGAACGTCAATTTCTATTTCGGCGGCACTTCGCTTCTCATCGTGGTCGGCGTGGCCATGGATACGGTTCAGCAAATCGAAGCCCAGCTCGTCATGCGCAATTACGAGGGCTTCGTCAAGAAAGGAAAGCTGCGGAGCCGGCGATATGCCTGAGGCCCCAGTCGAGGCCCGGCTGGCCGCCAAGGGACTGGGCCGCGCCGTAATCTTCCTCGGCCCTCCTGGAGCGGGTAAAGGCACGCAGGCCAAGCAGATCGCTCAGGAATACGCTGTGCCCCATATTTCCACGGGCGATATGTTTCGCGAGCATGTCAGCCGCGGCACGGCGCTCGGTTTGCGCGCCAAGGCCATCATGGAACGCGGCGAATTGGTTCCCGATGACCTGGTCCTGAGCATGGTCGAGGAGCGCATTTCGCGCCTCGATTGCGCCGATGGGTTCATCCTGGATGGCTTTCCGCGGACGCTGCCGCAGGCGCAAAGGCTGGGCGAGATTCTCGAGCGCTGCAAGGTGCAGCCTCTGGTCGTCCATTTTGTCGTCGACCAGAATCAGTTGATCCGGCGGCTTACGGGACGCCGCACGTGCGCAATTTGCGGGGAGATCTATAATGTATACGATCACCCGCCCAAGGTGCCCGGCCGCTGCGATCGTGACGGCGGCGAGCTTGTGCAGCGTCCTGACGACCGCGAAGAGGTGATTGCCGAGCGGCTGGCGGCCTACGAGCGCCAAACGCGCCCTTTGGTAGACTATTACCGTGGGCGGGGCGTGCTCAAGGATGTAGACGGCATGGCGCCTCCGGAAGCGGTCACCAAAGACGTTCTCGAGTTGCTTGCGCAGAAAAAATGATTATGTGTAAATCCGCCGCGGAGCTCGATACGATGCACCGCGCCGGCTTGGTCGTCTGGGATGTGCTCAATACTTTGCGGCAGGCGGTGCAGCCGGGCGTAAGCACGCTGGACCTGGAGAAGATTGCCGCCGAGGGCGCCGCGAAGCATGGCGCTCGCCCAGCGTTCAAAGGCTACCGCGGGTACCCATGCGTGCTGTGCGCCTCGATCAACCAGGAGGTTGTTCACGGCATTCCGTCGGCCTCGCGGCGGCTTAAAGAAGGAGATATTATTTCACTCGATTTCGGTGTCGAATTGAACGGCTACTATGGCGATGCGGCCCTGACCCTCCCCGTGGGTAAGATCCGGCCTGAAGTTTCCGACTTGTTGCGGGTCACTCGGGAATCGCTGGATAAGGGCATCGAGAAGGTTCGCTTGGGCAATCGCCTCAGCGACATCTCCGCCGCCGTGCAGCAATGGGTCGAGCAGCACGGCTACTCTGTGGTGCGCGAGTTCGTCGGTCACGGCATAGGAACCAAGATGCACGAAGAGCCAAACCTGCCGAATTACGGCGAGCCCGGACACGGCCCTCGCCTCGAGGAGGGCATGGTCTTGGCCATCGAGCCTATGGTCAATGCCGGCGGACCCGGAGTGAAGGTTCTCGACGATAAGTGGACCGCGGTCACTACCGACGGCAGTTGCTCCGCGCATTTCGAGCACACCGTCGCGGTTACCTCGAATGGTCCCTGGATTTTGACGCGGCCTCGCGAAACCGTTGGAGCGTCCTGGTAGTTTTTGGAGCTTATGCCTAAATCGTCTCAGCCCGATAAGAAAAAAGCGGCGGATTCCGGCAATTCCAAGGAAGACGCCATTGAAGTGATGGCTACGGTCATCGAGCCGCTGCCCAACGCGATGTTTCGCGTGCAGTTGGACAATAAACATCAAGTGCTGGCGCATATTTCCGGCAAGATGCGCAAAAACTTTATTCGTATTCTCGCGGGCGACAAGGTGGCCGTGGAGCTTTCGCCCTACGATTTGACTCGTGGCCGAATCGTCTATCGGTACAAGTGACGATCCGGCCAGGATCGTCATCCCGAGCGAGCATCGCGAGCGCGGGATCTCTCTTGGCCTTTCGAAGCTTCCGAGGGTTTTTGAGCATCTGAAAGGTTCGTGGAGAGCCAGGAGCTCTCCGAGAAAATGGAGTAACCATGAAAGTTCGGGCCTCGGTTAAAAAGATTTGCGATAAATGCAAAGTCATTCATCGGCGCGGCGTGGTTCGGGTAATTTGCACTAACCCGAAGCACAAGCAGCGCCAGGGTTAGGAGTCTCGTATGGCACGTATTGCTGGAATTGATTTACCGGTTCAGAAACGTCTGTGGGTCGGGCTGACGTCCATTTATGGCATTGGGCTGAAGCGCGCTCGCTCCATCTGTGCTAAGGCCAAGGTGGATGAAACCAAGAAGATCAAGGACCTGACCGAGGAAGAAGTGAACCAGATTCGTCAGGTAATTGAGTCCGAAGGACAGGTGGAAGGCGATCTCCGCAAGGAGATCCAGATGAATATCCGCAGGCTGATTGAAATTCAGTGTTATCGCGGATTGCGCCATCGCCGCAATCTGCCGGTCCACGGCCAGCGCACGCACACCAACGCCCGCACCCGCAAGGGTCCGCGCAAGGGTGCCGTGGCCGCCAAGAAGAAAGTTGCGGCTCGCAAGTGACCATCCGATCAGTCTGCGAAAAGGCTACCCAGGATGCGCTTTTCGCAGGGACAGTCATCCCGAGCGACGAACCGGAGCGAGGGATCTCTCGGGTAGCCTTGCTGTTTTTGTCGTGGCTTTGGAGTGATTCCAGGAAAGGAACGAACTTTGGCGAAGGAACCACAAGAAGGAGCAGCCGCGGCGGCAGCGGGTAAACCCGCCGCGCGGCGCAAAAAGGAGTTCAAGAAGAAGCGCGAGCGCCGCATGGTGCCGCACGGCCTGGCTTGTATTCAGGCCACCTTCAACAACACCATCGTGACCATCACGGCGCCCGATGGCCGGTCCGTCTGCTGGTCTTCGGCGGGTTCCATCGGGTTCAAGGGCTCCCGCAAGGGCACTCCCTATGCCGCGCAGCAGGCCTCCATGACCGCCGCGTCAGTGGCGCGCGATCAGTACGGCATGAAATCGATTGAAGTCCGCGTGAAGGGGCCGGGCTCGGGACGGGAATCGGCCGTCCGGGCGCTCGCCTCTGCCGGCTTGCACATCGTGCATATCAAGGACGTGACGCCCGTTCCTCATAATGGTTGTCGGCCGCCGAAACGCCGCCGCGTTTGATATCGTGAGGGAGAGCTAAGGCTCGCTCCGGCTCGAGGGTAAGCGCTAACCAGTCGGTTGTCGGTCGCGAAAAGGGCTTTGCCGCCGCCGGCGGTGGGCTTTTCGCGGATAGAAAAGGAGAAACGAAGTGGCAAGACATCGCGAGGCGGTTTGTCGGCTCTGCCGCAAGGAAGGCCAGAAGCTCTTTTTGAAGGGCCTGAGGTGCTTCACGGAAAAGTGCGCCATCGAAAAGCGCAATTTCGTTCCGGGACAGCACGGCCAGTCGCGGCGGCCCAAGACCGTCGGTTACGGTTTGCAATTGCGTGAAAAGCAGAAGGTAAAGCGCACCTATGGGCTGCTCGAGCGGCAGTTCCGCGGCTATTTTCACAAGGCGGAGAAGGCCAAGGGACCCACGGGAGAAAATCTGATCGTCATGCTCGAAAGGCGCCTCGATAATGTCGTCAGGCGCATCGGGATTGCCGGCTCCCATGCCCAGGCGCGTCAATTCGTGCTGCATGGACACGTTACCGTGAACGGGAGGAAGGTCAATATTCCCTCGTTCTTGGTGCATGTCGGCGATGAGATTGTGCTCAAACCCAAGATGCACGAGAACACCATGGTGCTCGAGGCGCGCAACGTCGCGCAAAGCCAAAACACCGTTCCCTGGCTGGAGATCGATCGCGAGAATTTCAAGGCCCGCGTCGTGGCCATGCCCAAGAGGGAAAATGTTCAGACGCCGGCGTTCAACGAGCAATTGATCGTGGAACTCTACTCGAAGTAATCCGGCGGCGAATTCCGAAATTTCGTATCCCGGTTTGCCGGGAGAGGAAGGATAGTAACAACAATGTGGAAGGGTTTTCAGAAACCAAAGCGGCTGGCGGCGGAACTCGATTCGCTGACCGACAAGTACGGAAAATTTTCGGCTCAGCCTTTTGAGCGCGGCTGGGGCACCACGGTGGGCAATTCTCTTCGCCGTGCGCTGCTGAGTTCCATCGAGGGCGCCGCGATTACCGCCGTCAAGATCGAAGGCGTGCTGCACGAGTTCAGCTCCATTCCCGGCGTGGTCGAAGATGCCACCGATATCATTCTCAACCTCAAACAGGTTCCCCTGAAGCTGAATAACGATCAGCCCAAGACGATCGTGCTCAATGCCGAAGCCGCCGGCGTGGTCACCTCCGCCATGATCGAGGAGGACGCCGATTTCGCCGTCCTCGATAAAAACGTCTACATCGCCACCGTCAGCGAAGGCGGCAAGCTGCAGCTCGAAATGCGCGTCAAGAACGGCCGCGGATACGTGGGCGCCGACCGCAATTTCGACGAGGATCTGCCCATCGGCTACATCCCCGTGGACTCCGTGCACTCGCCGGTTCGCAAGGTGAACTACTCCGTCGAGGCCGCCCGGCTTGGCCAGATGACCGATTACGATCGCCTCATGCTGGAAGTGTGGACCAACGGCGCCATCACTCCGCAGGACGCCATCGGCCTCGCCGCCAAGCTCATCAAGGACCACATGAGCATCTTCATCAATTTCGAGGAGCAAACCGGAAATCCCCGAGGAAGCCGTCGAATCCTACAACGATCCTCGCCTCGAACATTTGGATCGTTCCGTGGAAGAGCTCGAGCTTTCCGTGCGCTCCTACAACTGCCTGAAGAACGCCAATATCCAGACCATTCGCGAACTGGTGCAGAAGAGCGAAAACGAAATGCTCAAGACCAAAAATTTCGGCCGCAAGTCTCTGAACGAGATCAAGGAAATCCTCACGCGCATGGGCTTGGGCCTGGGCATGAAATTCGACGAGCACGGCCGCATTATCTGGCCGCCGCTGCCCAGCCAGACCGCTCCGCCCACGCCGGAGGAGACCGCGGGCCTGTAGTCCGCCCGCTCCTTAAAGACAACCAATATGCGACACCTTAATTCAGGATCGAAACTCGGCCGCAACCCCGCGCATCGCCGCGCGACTTTGCGCAATCTGGTCACCAACGTTATCGAGAAGGAGCGCATCACCACTACCGTCACGCGCGCCAAGGCCGCTCGCCCCTGGTGGAGCGAATCATCACCCTGGGCAAGGGAGATTCCCTGCATACCCGGCGTCAGGCCGCTTCCTATCTGCTCACGCCCGGCGCGACCAAAAAGTTGTTCGACGATATCGCCCCGCGTTTTGCGGACCGCGCGGGCGGCTATACGCGGATCATCCATGCGGGCTTCCGCATTGGAGACGGCGCGCAGCTCGCCATCCTCGAGTTGCTGGGATCCAAGCTGAAGAAGAAGGAAAAGAAAGAGAAGAAAAAAGTCGAAGCCGAAGAGGAACCCGCCGAGAAGCAGGCGTCTAAGACCTAGCCGAAGAACCAAAGGCTATCCCGCAGGTGAAAGGCCCGCTCTTCCACAGACGCGGGCCTTTTTCATTCTGCTTGCCGTGGTTCGCCGAACAATCTGCACAGCCGCGATTCCCTGCGTGAAATCGCCTTCACTCCGGAATCGCGCGGGCTAACTTCCTCCTCGACCGCAGGACTCTCGTCGCCGCGTCGCCAGCCACGCGCCCATTGCGCGAGCTGTCGCCGAGCCGGTATCGAGCAGCGCGTCCCAGATCGAAGCTCCCCGGCTGGGCACGAAAATCTGGTGAATCTCGTCGGACGAGGCGTAAAGCGCCGCGATCAGCACGGCCAGAAAAGCCCAGCGCAATGCCCAGCCCTTTTCCGGCATGCGGATCGCGCGAAAAAGCAGCAGCCCAAAACGAAATAGTCGCCGAAATGGGCGCACTTGCGAACGAAATCGTGCAGCGTGAGCAGCGTCAGTTCGAGCGCATGCGGCAGCAGCCCTGCAAGAATCGGCCGATGACCCGGCTGCGTGTGCTCGCTCGAGAAGGTGTCGGTCGAGAATGCGAAAATGACTCCCGCCCAGCACCAATACCAGCAGCCATGCGCGCAAGCCGTGAGAATCCGGGGCTATTCCACCTGATAGTTGGGTGCCTCGCGCGTGATGATGACGTCGTGAACGTGGCTTTCGCGCAGGCCGGCCGAAGTGATGCGCACGAATCGGCTGTGTTCTTGCAGTTCCCGAAGATTGGCCGCGCCGCAATATCCCATGCCGCTGCGCAACCCGCCGATGAGCTGGTCGACCAGGCCGCCAAGCGGTCCTTTGTACGGCACGCGCCCTTCCACGCCTTCCGGCACCGATTTTCCGCGGTCCGCCGTCTCCTGCGCGTAGCGGTCGGCCGAACCGGCTTCCATCGCCCCCAGCGAACCCATGCCCCGGTAAGACTTGAACGTGCGCCCTTGATACAGAATCGTCTCGCCGGGCGACTCTTCCGTCCCGGCAAACAGTCCGCCGATCATCACCACGGACGCTCCGGCGGCAATGGCTTTGGTGATGTCTCCGGAATATTTCACGCCGCCGTCGGCGATGATCGGCACGCCCGTGCCTTTCGCGGCCCGCGACGCTTCCACGATCGCCGTCATCTGCGGCACGCCCGCGCCGGTCACCACGCGCGTGGTGCAGATCGATCCCGGCCCGATGCCCACTTTCAGCCCGTCGATTCCCAGCGCGATCAGGTCCCGCGCTCCTTCGTAAGTGGCCACGTTTCCGGCCACCAGTTGCATATTCGGCAGGCGCTGCTTCACGGCGCGGATCGCCTCCATCACCCGCGTGGAGTGCCCGTGCGCCGTATCCAGCCCCAGCACATCCACGCCGGCGCGCGCCAGTTCCACCGCCCGCTCCAGAAAATCGCCCGTGGCGCCGATCGCCGCGCCTGCGCGCAGCCGCCCCTGCTCGTCTTTGGTGGCCCGCGGATATTCCAGTTTTTTCTGAATATCTTTCACCGTAATCAGCCCCTTCAGATTGAAGTGCTGATCCACCACCAGCAGCTTTTCGATGCGGTGCTGCTGCAGCAGCCGCTCCGCCTCCTCCAGCGTCGTCCCCACCGGCACGGTGACCAGATTGTCCTTGGTCATCACCGTGCTCACCTGCTGATCCAGATTCTTCTCGAAGCGCAGATCGCGGTTGGTGAGAATGCCCACCAGCTTCGTGCCCCGCGTCACCGGCAGCCCGGACACGTGATATTTGTTCATCAACTCCAGCGCGTGCCGCACCGAGTACTCCGGCGAAATGGTTACCGGGTCCACGATCATGCCGCTTTCCGAGCGCTTTACCCGGTCCACCTCTTCCGCCTGGCGCTCCACGCTCATGTTGCGGTGGACGAACCCCAGCCCTCCTTGCCGCGCCATGGCGATGGCCAGATGCGCTTCCGTGACCGTATCCATCGCCGCCGATACCATCGGGATATTGAGCGAGATTCCGCGGCTGAGGCAGGTGCGGGTGTCCGCCTCGGCCGGAAGCACGGAGGATTTCCCGGGCAGTAACAGAACATCGTCAAACGTCAGGCCTTCTAAAATAGCGCCTTCCATGTCTCTCCTATGTCTTTTGAAAAAGGCCTCGCCGCAAAAACCCAAGAAAGAGGCCAAAAACTTCACAGCCCAGCGGCAAGCCACTGGGCTGAGGAAAACTCGTTTCGATTTGCCGTTGGATGATCAAACTCGCCCGTCAAAATCGATTGTATGGGGCGGCGCTGGCATTGGTCAAGATCGCCGCGGCTGGCGAGTCTAGGCCCTTAGGGTCGTCGTCCCGTTCGTGCTCCGTCCGTCCGAGTTCTCCCTTCGTGTTACTGTACCAAGCGCTTCGCCAAGGCTTCTGCGTGGACCAGTTCCAGCCCCATCGCTTGCTTCGGAACGCTCACCTCATGACGCTCGCCGGCGCATTGCTCCCCCGGCGCGCCGCGGCGCTGCCTCGCGCGTGCGACCGCCTGTTCGAAGTCGAACCCGGAACGCGCCTGCTGGCGCGCTGCCATTGGCAGCGCGAGCCGCGCCAGTCCCCCGCTTTGATCGTCGTGCACGGGCTCGAGGGCTCCAGCGAATCCGGCTACATGCGCGGCCTGGCAGCCGCCGCCTTCGCCGCCGGCTTCAGCGTGCTCCGCATCAACCAGCGCAATTGCGGCGGTACCGAACGGCTGACGCCCACGCTCTACAATTCCGGGCTGAGCGCGGACTTCCGCGCCGTTCTCTTCGAGCTCATCGAGCAAGACGCGCTGCCCCGCATCTTCTTCGCTGGCTACTCCATGGGCGGCAATCTCGTCTTGAAGATGGCCGGCGAATTGGGCGGCGCTCCCCCTCCCCAGCTTCGCGGCGTCTGCGCCGTCTGTCCCACGCTCGATCTCGCAGCCTGCGTCGATGCCATCGCCCGGCCCGAGAATCGTCTTTACCAATGGCATTTCGTTCGCGAACTGAAGTCGCGTATGCGCCGCAAGGCGCTCCTGTTTCCGGGCCGGTTTGAGCTCAATGGCCTGGCCCGGGTGCGCACCGTGCGAGAATTTGACGATGCCATCACCGCGCCTTGCTGCGGCTATGCCAATGCCGCCGAGTATTACCAGCGCGCCAGCGCCCTGCGCGTAGTCGATCGCGTCGCCGTCCCAGCCCTCATCATCACTTCCAAAGACGATCCCGTCGTGCCCTTCGAAGCGTTCCATTCTCCGCAAATTGCCGGGAACCCTCACATTGAGGTCCTGGCTCCGGAATTCGGCGGCCATTGCGCCTTCATTTCGCGTTCCCGCGGCCCGCAACGCTATTGGGCCGAAGCGCGCATCGTCGAATTCTGCAGTCGTCTTTCCCTGCGGCCGGGCGAGCATTCGCGCTGAGCTTTGTAGCCTAGGCCGCGCCGCCCGGCGCGAAGCGCACGCCAAAATAGAAGTCGCGGCCCTGGGGGTTTTCGCTTGAAGTCACACTCCTACAACGAGAGCGGAGACGGCCCTGAGGTTCACCTCGGCAGATCGCGGTAGCTAGGCAGGCCGGGTATCCCCTCGGCTTCCGTGACGGCGCGAATCACGGCTTGCGCAATCACCGCTGCGGCAATCATGCCCACGGTCCCGGCCGATACCTTTAACTTGAGCGTGCCTGTAGCTAGTCCAAAAATAGTATCGCCGTCGAATTGGGTGTGAACTGGATTGATTGTGCGCGCGAGTCCGTCGTGCGCCATCTGCGCGACTTTCGTGATTTCTGCTTTGCTTAATTGAGCGTTCGTAGCCACAACGCCGATCGTCGTATTGGAATTGGCGGCCGGGGTCAGCACGTACCCACCGGACAGGATGATCTCCATACTGTTGAGGAATCCCTTCCCGTCTGGCGAACGTGCGCCCGCCAGAATTTTCCCCGTGCGAAAATCATGGACGTCCCCTACCGCGTTGACGGCCGTGAGTGCCGCAACCACCAGTCCCGTCTTGCCGACGACAATGGACGCGGTGCCAATTCCGCTTTTCATCTCCAGTCCGGGTCCAAAGAGCTTGCCGACCGCGCAACCCGCTCCGGCGCCGAAATTACCCTCTTGGATCTTGCCGCTCGAGGCGGCCAGGCACGCCTGATAACCCGACTCCGCCGTCGGATAAATTTTCTGGTCGCCAAGGGCCAGATCGAACAAAACTGCCGCAGGGACGATGGGAACTTTGAACGGGCCGATGACGAAGCCCAGGCCTCGTTCACGCAGATATCGGACCACGCCGGTTCCAGCCTCCAGACCGAAAGCGCTGCCTCCGGCAAGCGCAAGGCCGTGGATCTGTTGCGCCGTATTCATCGGATTGAGTATGTCTGTCTGCGCGGTGCCCGGAGCGCCTCCACGCGCATCGACCCCCGCAACCGCTCCGCCCTCGCACAAAACCACCGTGCACCCGGTCGGCCGCCTTGAATCGGTGAACTGGCCGACCTTAATGCCTTCTATATCCGTCAGTCCGCCCGAAAAATCGCCAGACAAATCACCCGACAAATCACCCGAGGATGGCATGCTGAAGAAGCCTTTCGCTCCTGGCGAATTATACCGTCGGATATTCAGGGAGGGACTTCAAGCTGAGATGACGACCGTGGCGTTTGAAGCACAACTTATATCTGTTTGTGGATTCGAAACCATCCCGAGAAAGCGCCGCCGTACCACCGAACAACTATCGTAATCTCACGGAGGCTGTCTGCGGCAGCGGGATTCGGCTCTCGCGGACGAAGAGCTGTGGTCACACAGCTGAAAGGCGACGGCAAGCTTGTTACCTCAGGCGTTGAAGAGGTACCAGGTCGGGAATTCTCATTGGCTAAGCGGCTCATCGATTCAGTCTGGCCAAAAGACGCTGCGTTGTTCGCGCTTCTGACTCTCGGCTATTTCATTTCTGCCAGGGTCGGGCTGAGATTGGCATTGGTGCAGCCGTTTGCGACGCACATTTGGCTCCCCGCGGGCGGCGCGATTGCTGCGTTTATCGTTTTCGGATATCGCGTGTGGCCCGCGGTGTTAGTTGGAACCTTTTTTGGCCACATTACCTCGTTAGGTTTCGTAGGCGCTTCTTTCGTCGTCCCCCTCGGTGCCACCTTGGAAGGCCTCGTCGGCGCTTACCTCGTCAACACATTTGCTCACGGCATCAAGGCTTTTGAGACCGCCAAAGACGTCTTCCGGTTTGCTTTTTTCACATGCATTTGCGCGCCATCGATAAATGCCGCCATCGGCATCGCAGTAAATTACTTCGGTGGGCACGCGAGCTTCGCGAACTCTTCCCTCTTAGTGCTCTCCTGGTGGCTCTCGCATGGCATTGGCGCCCTGGTGTTGGCGCCCTTCTTTATACTTTTGGTCGGCGCTCCTCACCACCGGTTAAACCTGCCGGAGTTCAGCGAACTGATTGCCTTACTCCTCGCCCTGTTTTTTGTTTGTTTGCTCGTATTCGGCCCTCTTTCTCTGTCGCTGAATAAGCATCAGGTTGTGCGGGTCTGGGTTTGCGTGCCATTCTTAATATGGGCGGCCTTTAGATTTTGTCCCCTTGAGGCCGCCGGAACCACGCTGATCCTGTTCGGGAGCGCGATTTGGGGCACCTTGCATGGATACGGCTCGTTTGTCTCCAAGAACCGGATGGTCTCTTTGGCCGTTCTGGACACCTTCATTGGCGTGATCGGCACGATGACTCTTGTCGTTGCCGCCATGGTCGTGGAACGAAGGCGGATGGAAGAGCAGTTGCTCGGCGTACAAAGCCTTTTGCAAGCGAAGGTGGAAGGAAAGAGTCGAGATCTCGCGAACACCGTTCAGGCCCTCGATATGGAGATCGCCGTTCACGCGCGAACCAAAAAATCATTGCAAGACAACCAGGAGCAGTTCCGCCTGCTCGCGGCCAGAACCGCTGAAAAAGGGCGGGAAGTTCAATCTCCCACATAGAGGCTTTGATGGTTATTGGAGAACGGCTAAAGCAAATCAGAGCGCAGAAAAAGCTTTCCCAAGCGGACATAGAGCGTGAAACGGGTCTGCTTCGTTGCTACATCTCTCGTGTCGAAAACGGCCACACAGTGCCCAGCGTCGAGACTCTTGAGAAGTTCGCCCACGCTCTCCAGGTCCCCATGTACCAGCTGTTTTATGACAGCGAGGAGCCGCCCGAGATACCGAATCTATCGAAGCGCGAGCCTGCCGACGATATCCTGTGGGGCAGCTCGGGCCCGGACGCGCGTATTCTTGCCAAGTTCCGGCGGCTGTTCAGCCGCCTCGAACAGGAGGATCTTGGATTGGTCTTTCTCATGGCCCAGAAAATGCAGCGCCGCAAAGTCCCTTCAAAATAACGCGAGCGGGCGAATGTCGCCGCCGCTTGTCATCCCAAACCCAGTGCCGCGGCCCCCAACACGCGCCGCTCTTGCGTGTGTTGGGGTAGTAGTCGCGCCTTGTGCCACCGCCCCCCGCTGTCATCCCGAACCCAGTCGCGCCTTTTGCGAATGGCGGTGAGGGATCTGCTTTTATTCTGCGTCGCGCGCCTTGTTCCGTCCCAGAATTCGCCCCCGAACACCCCCAAAGCGGGCTGGCATTCCCTTTTCCCCGCCCTCTTTGCTCCTCTCTGCATCCCATGTATTCTTTCCCTCGAAAGGAACTTTCACATCTGGATCTGCCTTGATGCCCACCCGCGACGACGCCTGGAATCTCCTCTGTGAGTTCACCCAAAACGAAAATCTGCGCAAACACGCCCTGGCCGTCGAGGCTTGCGTGCGCGCTTACGCCCGCAAATCGGCGGCCGATGAAGAACTCTGGGGTCTGGCCGCCCTGCTGCACGATTTCGATTACGAGCGCTGGCCCAATCAGGAGCACCACCCCAGCGAAGGCCATCCCTCTGCCGGAACAAAAATCCTGCACGAGCGCGGCTATCCCGAGGAGATGCTCCATGCCATCCTGGCCCACGCCGATTACACCGGCGTCAAGCGCGAAACCCCGCTCGATCGCGCCCTTTTCGCCTGTGACGAAATGGCCGGCTTTCTCACCGCCTGTTCCCTGGTCAAGCCGGGCAAGACCATCTTCGAAGTCGAGCCGGACTCCGTGAAGCGCAAGATGAAAGACAAGGCCTTTGCCCGCGGCGTCAGCCGCGACGATCTCATCCGCGGCGCTCAGGAACTCGGCGTCTCGCTCGAAGACCACATCGCTACCTGCATCGCCGCCCTGCGCTCCGTCGCCCCCTCCCTCGGCCTCGCCCCCAAACCCTCGCCCTAGCAAACACAAGCTTTTCGTTGTCATTCCGTCTATAACGACCTCGGCTCTGTCAAGACACACTTCTCCGCGCACCTGCCTGGAAGTGTTTTTTCTCTAAACAGAAATCTTTTTTCTGCGACCAAGGTTCGTGCTGTAAATCGTTCGATGGAACCGCCGAGGTTCCACCAGCTAGTACCAAGCCATTCCCAGCAGGCAATGCAAGTTCCACGATGAAGGGTTCGGTTCCAACTTTCAGCGTGCTTTCGCGACGGCGCTGCCATACGTGGCCTGGGCAATGCGAGCAATTACTGCCTCGCAGGTTGCCTGATCAGCGTGCGCGTCGGTAACGAAGATGGCGACGGCCAGACGCCGTCCGTCGGGAAGAGTGATCAGGCCAACGTCGTTGGTTGCGGGAATCATGCCGAACTCTACGCCGGAAGAGCCGGTCTTGTGGGCGACGGGCGTGCCGGCGGGGAGCAGGCCATTGATGCGCTGGGAACTGGTGGAGGCTTCGAGCATCCACGTGTTGAGCAGGGCGGTGTGCTCGGGATTGAGTGGCGAGTGGTCGGCGAACAGGCGGAGTAGTGCGACCATGGCGGTGGGTTCGGCGTAGTCGCGGTATTGCAACTTCTGGTCACCGTGCAGAGTATGTTCGCTGTCCTTTTGATGAATGGCAGCAAAGCCGAGGGAGTCGAGATACTGCTGGAGAAAAATTGGGCCGCCGATCAGTCGAAGCTCGATATCTGTTGCGGAGTTGTCGGAGGTTTCGACCGAAAGCTTGATGAGCTTGCGAAGCGGAACGTCCACGTCGGCCTCGGGGAATTCGTCCTGTAGGGGGCTGTAGGTGTCGGAGCGGTCGGACTTGAGGAAGCGGATGGGCTGATCAAGCTGGAGTTTGCCTAGCTCAGATCTGGTGCAGGACGGCCATGGCCAGGGGAAATTTGAATGTGGACTGCATGGGCGGATGGCCGTGCTCGTTGAGGGCACAATCGAGTTTAATGCCGGGGAGTGAGCAGGCGACGTAGACAATGCCCTTCGCATCCTTCGCGATCTCGGCGATCTGCTGGTGGAGCGGCGTCTGGGCTAGAGGTGTTGTGAGCGTGAGCAGGAGAGCCAATACGCGCATTTGATCACTACTCTATTGAATGCCCCAACATGAGTAAAGGATCATCCTACGCAGTGCGACCCCGCGGCCACTTGGTCGCGTGGCGCGGTTGCTGATTGAGCCGCAGCGCTGGCTATAAGAATCAAAATGGCAAGCATGGACGTAGGTGTAACCTATTCGGTAGGACAGCTTAAAATCCGACGCTTTTCCGTCGCACTTTGGAGCAGAATGAGCCGTGGCTTCCGCAGCATCCTCAACTCACACCGTTAGCTGGAAACGGCTCGACGGCATCGATCTGCTGCGCGGGCTCGCGATTTTGTTAGTGCTGATCGACCACGTCCACATCCGTCTGTTAGTCAACAAAGTGCCCTACAACAAGATTTTCCCTGCGCTTGCGCACTTCATCGGTGGTAATGGCGAACTAGGTGTGCAAATCTTCTTTGCTGTTTCTGGGTTCCTGATCACATCCATCAGCCTTCGACGTTGGGCGCCACTCTCACAGATCAAGATCCGTGATTTCTATAGGCTGCGCTTCGCTCGCATTGCGCCGTTGTTTTTCCTGTTGCTCACGGTGCTCTGCGGCTTGCATTTCGCTCATGTTCCGTATTTCGAAGTGACGGCAAGAACGGGAGGTCTTGGACGAGCACTTCTGGCAGCTTTCACGTTCCGCATCAATGTCTTAGAAGCTCGCACATGGTATCTTCCGCCGAATTGGGACATCCTTTGGTCCCTTTCCGTCGAGGAGATGTTCTATCTCTTCTTTCCCCTGGTCTGTTTCCTATTCGCTGGCGATAGGCTGTTCGGACGCGGCAAGCTGTTCATCGCGACGCTCATCACGTTCGTTGTCCTTGGTCCGTTCGGGCGGACTGTGTGGACCCACGGGAACTCGATTTGGCAGGACTACTCCTATCTAGGAGGAATGGAGGGCATAGCTCTAGGCTGCCTAACAGCGCTGATCGTCTCGCGGACTCAGTTCTCCCGACCTGTGCTCATGATTTTGGGCAGTGTTGGTGCAGCGATCGTGACGCTCAGTCTTATATTTACCTGGCAGATCCACCGCGACTGGCTCGGCAGATCCGGGCTGTACATGACCGTCCTGGGTATCGGAACCTGCATGTTCATCGCGGCAACGGCGCAAACGCAATGGAAGGCGCCGCGCATTCTTGCGCCGTTATTGAAGTTGGGGCAATACAGCTATGAGATTTATCTAACTCATGTGTTCGTAGTGCTCGCTCTCTTGAGTTTGTTTCTCCACGATGGCAAGCCGATGAGCCTCGTCGCAGCCTATTTCGTCGGAACCGTGTTGATCTCGGGATTGCTCGGCGCTGCGGTCGCGACCTTCTACTCGGAACCGATGAATCGTCTCTTGCGCAGCAGATCGGCATCGGTTGCGAGCCAAGCTCCCTCCATCGCGTACGAGTCCGACGCACTTGACGATCGAGCGGTCACGCCAAGGCCGGAAGGCACGTTCTGATTTGGCAAGCCGTAGCCTACATGCTCCGCCGAACCTCTTTACTCGCACGGTATAATTGATATAAGCGTGCAGAAGATGACTTCGTCGGAGGTTTGAACGTAGCGCCGCGGCCTTTAGCGCGGCAGCCTTCCCGCGCTTGATTCGAGCGTCGCGGGCAGCTTTCAGTGGGGCTTTCGCCGGTCAACAAAATCGTACCGAGCCAGACGCGCCTCTCGTGCCATCAGCCGGCTGCTGGGTGAGTATCCTTAATGAGCTTTTCGTGCAACTTTCGTAGAATGTGCACTTACACAAAGCGCGCTCGCAACTCCCTTAGAATGCGCACTTACGATTTATTGGACTTAAAGTCGCCTGGAACGAACACTTACAGAAAAATAGGGATGGGTGGGGTGATTATGGTTACCTTGCTCGACTTCGCCGACGCCCATGCTCGAGACTCGCGATGCCCTGGCGCACCGTGCTCCCATTTGCGAGAATCCCACCATGCCTTCTGACATCGGCCTCCAAATCCGGCCTGCCAAGGAGTCCGACGTGCCCGTCGTTGTCGACTTCATCCGCAAACTCGCGGAGTACGGAGACATCTCCAGCGAAGCGACCGTCACCGCAGCGGACGTGCGCGCCGCTCTTTTTGGCCCGCGTCCTGTGGCCGAGGCGCTCCTCGCTTATGTCGGGGACGAGCCCGCCGGCTTTGCCGTCTTTTCCTTTACGTTTTCCAGCTTTATGGGCAAACCCGGCATCTATGTTGAGGACCTCTTCGTCGAGCATCGGTTTCGCGGCCATGGAGTGGGCAAGGCTCTGCTCGTCACTCTCGCACAACTCGGTCGCGAGCGCGGCTGTGGCCGCCTGGAATGGTCGGTATTGAATTGGAACGAGCAAGCCATGGAGTTCTACCAGGATATCGGCGCCGTGCCCATGGAGGAATGGACCACTTTCCGTCTGACCGGCGAAGCCCTTGAGCGCCTGGCATCGGGAGCATCGACGATCCGCATCGGATTGTCCTCCCGTGCGAAAACTTGAACGAGTGCGCCCTGTGCCCCCGGCGCTCGCGCGAACGAACTCTGCGAGCTTTTTTGGTCCGCAAAGGCGATGAACGAGAAATGACCGAGAAAATGCCTCAGTCGATCCACCTTCGCCGCGGAATTCGCGCTCTTGTTTGTGCTGCCGTCGCGCTCTTGGCGATTGGTGCTCCGTTCGTCGCGCCCGCTGCCGCCCGCGAGCGGGAACCCAACAGCGTCTACGCGGAGCGGCGCGCTCGCCTCGTCGCGCAGCTCAACGCTCCCGTCGTGCTCTTCGGTTTCACGGGCAAGGAAGACTCCTCGCCTTCCTACGTCTTCTTCCAGGAACCTAATTTTTACTATCTCACTGGCCACAATGAAGAAGGCGCCGCGCTTTTGCTGGTTCCCGCCGGCGCGGCCGAGAAAGGCTGGAAGGGACCGAAGGAAATTCTATTTCTTCCGCCGCGCGATCCCGAGCAGGAGAAATGGAACGGGCCGCGCATGGGCCCGGCCGATCCGGGCATTCAAGAGAAGACCGGTCTTGCCGCGGTGGAAGCGTTCCCCAATCTGAAGGGCCGCCTTGCCGACTTGGCGCAAAGCTATCGCGAAGTTTGGACTTTACTCCCGCACTCGGATGACACTGGCTATCCCCACGCGCGCGAGTCGTCTTCCTGGATCACGCAGGCGGCGCCAGAACTCGCTCAACGAGATGTCGCGTCCGCTCTTGGCGCCATGCGCCAGATCAAATCGCCCGGCGAAATCGCCTTGCTCACGAAGGCAATTGAGCTTTCCATGGATGCGCAACTTGCCGCCATGCGCATGGTTCGGCCCGGTTTGTACGAATACCAGGTTGCCGCTCGCATGGTGGAGATTCATTCCAACGGTGGGTGCGAAACCGAAGCCTATGCGCCCATTGTGGGGACGGGCTTGCACTCCACGATTTTGCATTTCAACGAACTGAATGGCTTGATCCAGGACGGCGATGTTGTCCTGATGGATGTCGGCGGCCAATACTCCGGCTACACCGCGGACATTACCCGCACCATTCCCGCGAATGGCCATTTCACGCCGCGCCAGCGGGAAATTTACGAAATCGTTCTAGGCGCGCAAAATGCCGCGCTGGCGGCCATGAAGCCGGGAATGACGCTCGGCCGGGCGGGATCCAATAGTCTTTTCAAAATTGCCTACGACTACATCAATACCCACGGCGCCGATCGCGAAGGACGCAGCCTCGGCCGTTACTTCATTCACGGTCTGAGCCATCATATCGGCCTGGAGGTTCACGATGCCGGCGATCCCAACCGTCCGCTCGAACCGGGCATGGTCGTAACCGACGAGCCGGGGATTTATATTCCTGAAGAAAAAATCGGAGTGCGCATCGAGGACGACGTGCTGATCACTCCCACGGGTTACAAATTGCTGACGGCGCGGCTGCCGCGAACCGTGGACGAGATCGAGAAGATCATGAGCCAGGGCAAAGACTCGCGCGCGCAATAGTTGCGCCGCCGTTCTGTCTGTTTTTGCGGCTGACGATTTCCAGCGGTTTTTGAGACTCAGGCCAGCGCCGCCGTGAGTGCCTCCGTGAGTGCCCCCTTGAGTGCTTCGATGAGCGCGGCCTCCTGCGACGGGAATACGGTTCGCAGATCGATCACCAGGCGATCCTCGGAAATACGCGCGAGCACCGGAACGCGCTCCGCATTCGCCGTTTCGCCTTGGCCGGGAACGGTGTTTCGGAGCCGCGCTTCGAGTTGCGCAGCCGAATATTTCGCGCTGGTAATGCGCAGCAAGCGCGTGGGCAGATATTCGCCGGGAGTCGATCCCCCGCCGATCACGGATTGCCCTTCCGTGATTTCGATCTCGGCTTGCATTGAAGGCAGCATCGGTTTCAACTCTTGGGCGATTCGCCGCGCGCGCTCGCCAATCTCGTCGGCTGCGGCACGAATCATGCGCAGCGCCGGCAACTCATCAAGGTCGTTGCGCAAATAGGCGAGCAGTGTCGCTTCCAATGCGGCGATCACCAGCTTATCCAGGCGCAGAGCCCGGAACAGCGCATGTTTGCGGATTCGCCCGATGATGTCGCGCCGGCCGGCGAGAATGCCGGCTTGAGGACCGCCCATGAGTTTGTCGCCGCTGAACGAAACCAGATCCACTCCGGCTTTTAAGCTGGCGCTCGCCACCGGTTCCGCGACACCTCGCGCGGCAAGGTCTGTTAGGCAGCCCGAACCCAGGTCTTCGTACAACGGAATGCGGGTGCGCTGGGTGAGATCGGCCAGTTCGTCGAGCGTGGGCCGATCGGTGAAGCCCACGATGGCGAAATTCGAGCGATGCACGCGCAGCAGCAGCCGCGTGCGGTCGCTGATGGCGCATTCGTAATCCGCTATGGAAGTGCGGTTCGTCGTGCCCACTTCGCGCAGGAGAGCGCCGCTCTCGGCCATGATGTCCGGGATACGAAAAGACTCTCCGATCTCAATCAATTCGCCGCGAGAGACGATCACTTCCCCGCCTCGCGCCAGGGCGGCCAACGCGAGGAAGACAGCGGCCGCATTGTTGTTCACCACGCAGGCAGCCTCCGCTCCGGTGAGGCGCCCAAGCAGCGCACCCGTGTGAACGTCGCGCCGTCCTCGCGCGCCGGCGGCGATGTCGTATTCGAGATTTGTATACTGACCGGCGGTCTTACGGATGTGTTCGATGGCGGATTCGGCAAGCGGTGCGCGACCCAAATTCGTGTGCAAAATCACGCCGGTCGCGTTGATTACCGGCCGCAACGAAGGCGTGAGCAGCAGGGCGACATTTGCGGCGATCGCCACGGCGAGGGCATTGCGCTCCACAGCTTGCGTCGAGACGCCGAGCCGGATCTCTTCGCGCAGCCGCTCCAGCACGCTTCTTGCCGCATCGACGACGAGTTCGCGGCCCACGCGATGAGCCAGACCGCCAAGCGTGGGCAGCGCGAGCAGTTCATCCACCGAAGGAATGTTGCGGAGCAGTTCGGCGCGTGAATCGCGAGCAGGATCCGCTGCGGAGTTCATGACTCATGCATTTCAGCACACGGACCGCCGCAGAGCAATATGGGAGAGGCCGATGCCGTGCTTGATTGGGCGCAGCGGCCAAGCGGCCAATTGACGCGGGTTTCGCGGTTCTCTAGCATTAAATCTTATCTCTGCGCCATGCCCCTCAATCAAACCGATGACGACATGGGTCGGCTCGAGCGCGACATCCGCCAGCTCAAGATTGAATATGAGCAATATTTCGGCGGAGGTCGAAAGCGCCCTCCGGCGGATATCGAATGGAGGATCGAGCAAACCCTAAAGCGTTATGGCGACCGGTCTGCGCAAATGAATTACGCGCAGCGTTTCCGCTACGGCAATCTGGCGCAAACCTACGTCAAATATCGCGATATTTTCCGCAAGCGAATGCAAAGGCGGGAGGAAGGCCGGGAGGAGCGCCATTTCGGAGCGGCGGCGCGCGCCGTCGAAGCCGAGCGCGCCCGCCAAGCGAAAACCCCACCTCAGGTAGCCGTCATTTCTTCCGACTTGTCGACGGAATCCGGCGACGTGGACCAACTGTACCGCGCTTTTTGCGAGGCTTTGCAGAGTTCAGGCCAAGCAACCGACAAGCTTTCCCGCGCGAAATTCGAGAAATTCCTTTCGGAGAAATCGGAGCAAATCCGCAAGCGCGGGCAGCAGGTGGAGTTCGTGGTGAGCGTTGAAGGCGGAAAAGCGCGCCTTAAGGCGCGCGTGAAGAGCTAACCCTTCCGGCCAAGCGGAACGATTCCTGCAAAACATCCTGAGCCTCTCTACCCAAGTCAATCGCCTTTCGCGGGAGTGCCGCGGGCGTGAACGAGATGACTTTCGCGTGTAGCGCGTTACAATTCGACTGCGCCAATCTTAGTATCATTAAACGGGTCTCAAACGGGGTGCAGCCGGTGGCTATCGAGCGGGCTCTTGTTAGCGTATATGAAAAAACGGGAATCGTGGAGTTCGCGCGCGCGTTGGCGCAGGCCGGCGTCGAAGTGGTCTCGACGGGCGGGACAGCCAAATTGCTGCGCGAATCGGGTGTCAAAGTTCGTGAAGTCTCCGAATTGACCGGCTGGCCCGAGATGCTCGGCGGACGGGTGAAGACTTTGCACCCGAAAGTGCATGGCGGAATCTTGTTTCGCCGCAATCGGCCCGATGACGGCGACGAGACGCGCAAACAGGGGATCGCCGCGATTGATCTGGTGGTGGTGAACCTTTATCCGTTCGAAGCCACGGCCGCGCGAGCCGATATTTCGGCCGAAGACCTCATCGAAAACATCGATATCGGCGGACCGGCTATGGTGCGGTCGGCAGCGAAGAATTTCGAGAGCGTGGCCGTGGTGACCGATCCGAGCGACTATGCGAGCCTGCTCGCGGAATTTGGAGAACGGCGCGATTGGTCTCTGAAGACCCGCCTGTCGCTGGCGCGCAAGGCATTTGCCATCACCGCGCGTTACGATAGCTTGATTGCCACGGAACTCGAGCGGCTCCAAGCGTCAGACGGTTCCGTGATTTTGGCCGAGCGTCCGGAGTTCCCGGCGCAGTTGCATTTGGAACTTTCACGCCACGCTTCGCTGCGTTACGGCGAGAATCCGCATCAGAAATCGGCCGTGTACATTCCCAGCGGCGCGCCCGCATCCGGCTTGGCCGGGGCGCGGCAACTTCAAGGCAAGGAGCTTTCTTACAATAATCTGGTGGACCTGGACGCTGCTTGGTCGGTGGTCCAGGAATTTACCGAAACGGCGTGTGCCATCGTGAAGCACAACAATCCCTGCGGTACGGCCGAACAGAACACGCTCGCCGAAGCCTACCGGCAAGCTCTGGCGTGTGATCCCGTCTCGGCATTTGGCGGCGTGATGGCTTTCAATCGAACGATGGATCGCGAGACGGCCGAGGAAGTGGCCAAGCTATTCGTAGAGTGTATCGTCGCGCCCGGATACGACCCCGCGGCACGCGAGACGTTGGCGGCCAAGAAGAATCTGAGGCTGATGCAGATGGGGTCACTGGTCGCGAAAACGGCGCTTCCTTGGGATCTAAAGCGCATTTCCGGAGGCGTTTTAGTACAAGACCCGGATACGCGAACAATCTCCGAGTCCGAAGTCAAGGTTGTTACCAAGCGGCAGCCGAGCCAGGAGGAACTGCGGGACCTGTTCTTTGGATGGAAAGTGGCAAAACACGTGAAATCCAACGCGATTGTATTCGCGCGCGGCGGCCGCACGCTGGGTATCGGCGCGGGACAGATGAGCCGCGTGGATTCGGTCAAAATCGCGGTGATGAAAGCGCAACAATCGCTCAGCGGCAGCGCGGTGGCGTCGGACGCTTTTTTCCCGTTTCCCGATGGAGTCGAAGAAGCCGCGCGCGCGGGCGCCGCCACCGTGATCCAGCCGGGTGGCTCGGTGCGCGATGCGGATGTCATAGCGGCGGCCGATCGGCTGGGGCTGTCCATGGTCTTCACGGGCGTGCGGCATTTCCGTCATTAGCCAGGAGCGAAAGACGGGCGATCCCAGGAGACCTTCCGTTCCGGAGACGCATCAACTAAAAGAAGCCAGACAGAATCGGCTAAAGCGATGGAAAGGTTCAACGTTCGGACCCTTTGAGCATCCCCCGACTCGTGGGATAATCGGGTTCTCCGAGGTCAAAATGACTATGCGGCGAGTTGCTATGGTGGCGCTTACGATCCTCGGCGCCACAGGCCCGTTCGTTTGGGCTCAGGCTCGTGGGCAAAATCCTTCGCCAGCCTCGCCCGCTCCGGGTGCTCCCGCGGCGTCCCGCGCGGATTCCTATTACAACGTCACCATGGGCCATCTGTACCAGCAGGAGTTTGAAAACGCGGGTCACGCCGAGGATGCCGCGAAAGCGATCGACTTTTACAAGAAGGCCTACGCTCTCGATCCGAACAGTCCCGAAATCGGAGAGGACCTCGCGGAAATCTATTTTCTGTCGCATCGCTCCGGGGATGCGATCAACGAAGCGCAAGAGCTCATTCGCCGCAATCCCAACGACCTTTCCGCGCGGCGTTTGCTGGCGCGAATCTACATCCGTTCGCTTGGCGATTTGACCAATCCTTCCGAACAACAGCAGACCATCGCGGCCGCGATCGTCCAGTTGCAAGAGATCATTAAGCAGGATTCTTCCGACAATGAAGCGGCGCTTTGGCTGGCGCGGCTTTTGCGCCTCAACAATCACGACGATCAGGCCGAACAAGTGCTCAGGGGACTGCTGGCCAAGGATGCGGATAACAAGGGAGCGATCGATCAACTATCGCTTCTTCTGCTGGACCACAACAACTCGGAGGCGGCCATAGCGTTGCTGGAATCCTTCCTGCAGCACGCGCCGAGCGCGGACCTCTACGATCGCCTGGGCGACGCCTACGAGCAGGTGCAGCAAACGGGCAAGGCCGAGGAGGCCTATCGCCGGGCGGTATCCATGGAGCCGGATCAGACCGATCCTCGGCGGCATCTGGCGCAATCGCTTTATGATCAAGGCAAGTACGCGGATGCCCTCGCGGAATACCAGCACTTAGCCGA
Source organism: uncultured Acidobacteriota bacterium (assembly GCA_963703785.1). Lineage (GTDB taxonomy): Bacteria > Acidobacteriota > Terriglobia > Acidiferrales > UBA7541 > Palsa-189. The sequence continues at coordinate 118,748 of CAVPFR010000034.1, forward strand.
GCTGGAGCCGGACAGCGTAAGCGATCATTTGCGCATGTCCGAGATTTACCGCCGCTTGCATCAATTCGATAAGGCGGAAGCACAAGTTTTGCTGGCCAAGAAGCTGGCTCCTGGAAATTTAGAGGTGATCTATAACGAAGCGGCCATATTCGAAGCCGAAGAGCACTACGACGACGCCATACACGTGCTCTCCGAAGCCGTGACGCAGGTGAAAGGAGAATCGGAGTTCGCGCCGGCGCGCCGGCGTTCCCTGGGAATTCTCTATCAGTTGCTCGGGCAGCTCTATCGCGACGAGCAAAACGATTCCGCGGCGATCAATACTTTCGAGGAGATGGTGCGATTGGGCCCCGAAGAGGACCTTCGCGGCCGCATGCTGATTATCGAGACCTATCGCGCCGATCACGATCTCACCCACGCCTTCGCGGAGACAACCCAGGCGCTGAGCGAGCATCCCAAGGACCGCGGGCTTCTCATCACCCAGGCCGTCCTCTACGGCGAGAACAAGCAGCCCGAGCTGGCGACACAGACTTTGCAGCCTCTGCTGGAGAATTCGCCGAACGATCTGGAGATCTATTCCAATCTGGCGCAGGTGTATACGGAGAGCCGGCGTTTCGGCGATGCGGAGAAAGCCGTGCACTCCGCTGAAAAGCTGGCACAGAGCCCGTCCGACAAAGAGACGCTGGGATTTCTGCTTGGCGGCATGTACGAACGGCAGAAGAAATACGACCAGGCCGAACAAGCGTTCAAAGGCGTGCTGGGGATCAATCCTCAAAATGCGCCCACGCTCAACTATTTCGGTTATATGCTAGCGGAGCGAGGCATGCGGCTAGATGAAGCTGCGGGTATGCTGAAGCGGGCGCTGGACCAGGATCCCGCGAACGCCGCTTATCTCGACAGCATGGGTTGGATCCTCTACAAGCAAAACAAATTGGCCGAAGCGGAAAGTTATATCCGCAAAGCCGTCGAACACGATCCTCACGACCCCACGATGCTCAGCCACCTGGGCGATATCCTCGACAAGAGCGGCCACGCCGATCAGGCCGCCGCGGAATGGCAAAAATCGCTGGCGGAATGGCATCGGGCGCTGCCGGCCGAGTTCGAGGAAGACAAAGTGGCGGAACTGGAGCAGAAGATCTCCACGGCGAAGCGCCACATGGCGCAACAGAAGCCTTCTGCCTCTGAAACTCCCCGCTGATCCTCGGCATGCCATCCATTCGCGTCCCGGCTTTTGCCAAGGTAAATTTGCGCCTCGATGTGCTGGCCCGCCGCGCCGACGGCTATCACGAGCTGCGCACTATCTTCCAATCCATCAGCCTGCACGACACGCTGTATCTGGAGCGCACCCGGAAACGAGGCATCGAACTCGAGATTGTAGGTAATTCTTCGCTGGCTGCCACCGCGACGCGCGAAAACCTGGTTTGGCGCGCCGCGGACGCTCTTCGTCACGCTCTGAAATTATCGGCGGGAGTCCGAATAAGGCTCGAGAAACGCGTTCCCGTGGGCCGCGGGCTGGGCGGAGGATCGAGCGACGCGGCCGCCGCCCTGGCGGGCTTACTGCGCCTCACTGGACAGAAAATCGCCCTGGAACGGCTGCTGGAGATCGCCGCAAATTTAGGCGCGGACGTGCCCTTCTTCCTGTTCGGCGGGCGAGCGCTGGGAACGAGTCGGGGCGACGAGATCTACCCGCTTCCCGACAACAAGAAGCAACCTCTTCTAGTGGTCTCGCCGAGGGAGATCGCCGTGAGCACGCGAGACGCCTACGGCTGGGTGGATCGCGCATTGACAAAGAATTCGCGGAACTCTAGACTATGGAGTTTCTGCGCTCTGTGCTGGAGCTCCCGGGAAGGCCGTCTCTCCAACGATTTCGAGGCGGTAGTTTTCCGGCGGCACCCCCGGCTAGCTCGTATTCGCCGGGACTTGCTCCAGGGAGGAGCTGCGGAAGCCGCGCTGGCGGGTAGCGGTTCGGCGGTGTTTGGAATATACCGAAACCCAGCGCAGGCGCGCCGATCCGCCCGGTTGTTTCCGGAAGACCAGGTCTTCCTCTGCAATACGCTTTCGCGCAGGGCATGTGCCCGAGCTTTGTGGGGCTCTGCGGGGAGCGGACCGGCCGGAGTTTGAGTGCGCGGCGTAAGAAAAGCCCTTCCCGGAGCATGCGATTTCGCCCGGCAAACTCGTAGCTCGGTGGGACAGACTTGATCGACGAAAAATTCAAGATTTTCGCGGGAAGCGCGTACCCGCAACTCGCGCAACGCATTTGCGGTTATCTCGGAGTCGACGTCGGCGGAGCCAAGCTGGGCCGCTTCAGCGACGGCGAGATCTATTTCCAGATTTTGGAGAACGTCCGCGGCGCGGACGTTTTCGTGGTGCAGACCTGCGCCGACCCGGTCGATCGTCACTTGCTCGAGCTCCTGCTGATGATCGACGCGTTCAAGCGCGCTTCGGCCTGGCGGGTGACCGCCGTGGTGCCCTACTACGCTTATGCGCGCCAGGATCGCAAGGATAAGCCGCGGGTGCCGATTTCCGCCAAGCTGGTGGCCGATCTGCTGGAAACGGCGGGCGCCAGCCGGGCGCTGACGCTGGACCTGCACGCGCCGCAGATACAAGGCTATTTCAACGTGCCCGTGGATCATCTGTATGCGTCGCCGGTGCTGGTGGAGTATTTCAAACAACGGCAACTGCACGATGTGACGGTGGTTTCGCCGGACGCGGGGGGCGTGGAAAGAGCGCGGGCCTTTGCCAAGAAACTGGACGCGCCTTTGGCCATAGTGGATAAGCGCCGCGTGGACGTCGATGTGAGCGAAGTAATGCATCTGATCGGCGATGTGCGCGGCAGGCCGGCGCTGGTGATCGACGACATCATCGATACGGCCGGAACGCTGGTGAAAACGGCCGAGGCTTTGTTGAAAGAAGGCGCCACGGAGGTCTTCGCGGCCTGCACCCATCCGGTGCTTTCCGGTCCCGCTGTGGAGCGCTTGTGCCGTTCGCCGATTTCGGAAGTGGTGGTGACGGACTCCCTGCCGCTTTCGCAAGAGGCGCGCCAGATCGGCAAGATCAAAGTGCTGAGCGTCGCGGAGCTGCTGGCGCGGGGAATCCGTTCGATTCACGAAGAGACCTCGATCAGCGAACTATTTATCTAGATTTCGTTCGAGCGCCCGAAGGCGCCCCAAGTAGAGTGACGGGATAACGGAGAGAAGAACATGGACCAGATTACGGTAGAAGCCAAGCCGCGCGAAGATCGCGGCAAAAATGCGGCGCGGCGCATGCGCCGCGCAGGCCAGGTGCCGGCCGTGCTGTACGGCGGGGAGGGCGGTTCCCTCACCTTGTCTGTGAACACCAAGCAGTTGGCCGCGATTCTGCGCTCGCAGTCCGGGCACAACACGATTTTCAAGGTGAAGCTGCCGACGGGCGATCAGCCGGCGATGCTGAAGGATTGGCAGGTGGATCCACTGATCGGTTCCCTTCTGCACGTGGATCTGCTGCGCGTGGCGATGGATGTGCGCATGCGCGTCAAGGTGCCGATACATACGTTTGGCGAACCGCAAGGCGTGAAGCTGCAAGGCGGCATCTTCGAGATGGTCACGCGCGAAGCGGAGATCGAGTGCTTGCCGTCGGATATTCCGGGCGAAATTCGCGTCGACATAAGCGAATTGATGATCGGCAAGCAGCTGCGCATGAGCGATTTGCCCATCGACACGGCGAAAATAAAACTGGTGACCGATCCGCAACGCGTGGTGGCGCACGTGGTGGCCCTGCGCGCCGAAGAAGAGAAGCCGGCGGAAGCCGCGGCAGCCGAAGCCGCCGCGCCGGCCGAGCCCGAGGTCATCAAGAAGGGCAAGAAGGAAGCGGAAGAGGGCGAGGAAGCAGGGGCCGCTCCGGCAGCCGAGGAAAAAGAGAAGACCAAGAAGTAAGCGGGCGCCGGAGGCTGCGATGTTGCCCGTGGCGTGGAGAATGGCAGTCCGGCTGGCGCGCCGATGCGGCTGAGATGCGCCCTGAGATGCGCCTATGGTGATCGTGGGCCTCGGAAATCCCGGGCCGGAGTACGCGTGGACGCCGCATAACCTCGGCTTTCTGGGTGTGGACGCAATCGCCGAGCGGGCTCGAATTCGCGTGGAGAGGCCGGAAGCCAAGTCGCTGGTCGGCCTGGGCCAATTCGCGGGACAAGACGTGGCCCTGGCCAAGCCGCACACGATGATGAATCTGAGCGGACTGGCCGTGCGGGATCTGCTGAAGCGCTTTGAGTGCGGTCCGGAAGAGATGATCGTGCTGTATGACGATGTGGCGCTGCCCTGGGGCATGCTGCGAATCCGGGAACGGGGAAGCGCGGGAAGCCACAACGGGCTGAAGTCGATTATCGGCACGATCGGCAGCAACGAATTTCCGCGCGTGCGCCTGGGCATTCAGCCGGAGCATCCGGTGAGCGACCTGGCGGATTATGTGCTCCGGCCGATGCGCAAGGCGGAATTGGAGATTGCCGCGGACATGATCGGGCAGGCCGCGGAGGCAGTGGAACTGATACTGACCACGGGTACCGCGCAGGCGATGAACCGGTTCAATCGGCGCATCGCCCAACCCGGCGAAACCGCGGAGGAAAGCGATATTTAGAGTGTTACGGCGCTGGAATGAGGCCGGACATCGAAACGAGGATATATGGCAGAACGGCTGTACGACCTGATTTTTATCTGTATGCCCACGACGCCCGAGGAAGAGGTCGCGAAAATCGTGAGTACGCTGGAGCAGACCGCTTCCGAGCACGGGGGCAAGGTGGAGAAAGTGGAGAAGTGGGGCACGCGGAAGATGGCTTACCGAGTGGCCAAACAGCGCGAAGGGCTTTACGTCTATATGGCCTTGCAGAGCACCGAGGGCAACCTGATCAAGGAACTCGAGCGTCGCTTGAAGGTTTCCGACGCCGTCATCAAGTACATGACCGTGCGCCTGGACGAAGAGATCAAGCGGCAGCAGAAGCTTGTGTCGCACCGGGAACATCGCGCCAGGCGGCGTCCACGCAAACCCGTGGCGGCGGCTCCGGCAGCTCCGCCCGCAGCACCACCGGCAGCACCGCCGGTAGCACCACCCGCGGCGCCGGCGCCCGAACAGCCGCCGGCCAGCTAGGCCAAGAATTCAATTCGAGAGAAAGTCGAGATCGAACTAAATGAGCGAGCAACAACCAGCAAGACCGTCGGGACCACCACGAGAAGGGCGTTCCGGACCTCCCGGAGGCGGCGGAGGACCGGGGGGACCTCGGCGCGGTAAGCGGCAATACTTCCGAAAGAAGAAGGTCTGCCGCTTCTGCGTGGAGAAAGTGGATTTCATAGACTACAAAAAAGTCGAGATGCTTCAGCCGTTCGTGCAGGAGCGCGGGAAGATTTTGCCGCGGCGCATGACGGGAACCTGCTCGAAACACCAGCGATGGCTGGGCTTGGCCATCAAGCGGGCGCGAAACATCGCCCTGCTGCCGTTTGCGACGGAACTATAGCGCGGAATTACGAGGGGAAGGCGATGCAAATCATCCTGCAGGAAGACGTGGAAAAACTGGGGACGCGCGGCGAGGTGGTTACGGTGAAGGAGGGATACGCGCGAAACTTTTTGCTGCCGCGCAAACTGGCCCTGGAGGCTTCGCCAGGGAACCTGAAGCGCCTGGAGAAGATCCGCACAACCTTGGCGAAGCGCACGGCCACGGAACGCGACCAGGCCCAGAAACAAGCGGAACTGCTGAAGGACGTCACCGTCAGCTTCTCGCGCAAAGCCGGAGAGAACGATCAGCTATTCGGCTCGGTTACCGCAGCCGATATCGCGGAAGCGCTGGCGGCGCAAGGGTTTGAAGTCGACAAGAGACGCATCGAATTGGCCGAGCCGATCAAAGTCGTGGGCCAACACGAAGTGACCGCCAAGCTGGTTCATAGTGTTACAGCGAGTTTCAAGGTCAACGTTTCCCGCGAAGGTTAAGAAATAGCGCTCGAACTTGGCGCCACTTGGAGCCAAGTCGTGTCCGCTGAATCGCGCACGACTCTTAGAGCCGATCTACGCTTCGGCGCTTTTCCGCAAGCATTCAACAGATTTTGCACGCGAATTCCTCAGTTTGCAGGGCTTTTTAGCATCCCACGCGTCACAGCCGCTCCTGATTTCTTGACCTCTCCCCCGCACCTCCGCAAAATCAATCCCCCCAAACACAACTCGCGCAAGCCGAATTTTTTGTGAAGGCACGCACAGGTCTATCGAGGCCCGCGGCAATCGGAAGTGCTTGCGTCAGAAGCAGTCCTGGGCGAAGATAGGGCGAAGCCGACTTCATGGCCGAGGCAACTCTCGAACGACCGCTACCGCAGAACCTGGAAGCCGAGCGCAGCGTGCTCGGCGCCATCCTCCTCGATAATCACGCGCTAAACACGGCGATTGAAAAGCTCAAGCCGGAAGATTTCTTTTCCGATCAGCACCGGCGCATCTTCAACTACATGATTCAGCTGGGCGAGGCGCAGCAGCCCATCGACCTGGTTACCCTCAGCGACCAACTTCGCCGGAAAGGAGAACTCGAGGCCGCGGGCGGAGCGGCTTATCTTTCGCAACTGGTCGACGGGGTCCCGCGTGTTTCGAATCTGGAACATTACGCCCGGATCATTAAAGAGAAGTCCCTGCTGCGCAGCTTGATTTACGCCACGCAATCGATCCAGCAGACGGCTTTGGACGCCGAGGAAGAAGCGGACGCGTTGCTGGACCGCGCCGAGTCCTCCATCTTCCAGATCGCCGAAGATCGCATTCGGACTGGCCTCGTCTCCATGAAGGACGTGGTCCAGGACAACATGGAGCGGCTGGAACGCATAATCACGGAGGGTAAGCGCATCACCGGGCTGCCCACGAATTACGCGCAGCTCGACAGCCTCACTTCGGGGCTGCAGCCTTCGGAGCTGATCATTCTGGCGGCGCGTCCTTCGGTGGGAAAAACGGCCCTGGCGCTGAACATCGCCGAAAACGTGGCGCTGCACCAGCAAGCGCCAACGGCAATCTTCAGCCTGGAAATGTCCAAGGAATCGCTGCTGATGCGCTTGCTGGCGTCCCAGGCGCGCGTGGACGCTCATCGGTTTCGAACCGGCCATCTGCGGCGCGAGGACTGGAAGGAGATGACTACGGCGCTGGCGCAATTGGCCGTGTCGCCGCTGTGGATTGACGACTCCGGGTCGGCGACCGTGACCGAAATCGGGGCCAAGGCCAGGAGGCTCAAGCGCGATCGAGGGCTTTCGCTGGTGATTGTGGATTACCTGCAGCTCATCGCGGCGCGAGGCCGCTTTTCGAATCGAAACGAAGAAGTTTCCAGCATAACGCGGGGATTAAAAGCTCTGGCCAAGGAGCTCAAGGTTCCCGTGCTGGTCTTGAGCCAGCTTACTCGTGCTCCTGAGCGCGAGGAACGAAGCCCGCAATTGGCCGACCTTCGCGAGTCGGGCGCGATCGAGCAGGACGCCGACGTGGTGCTCTTTATTCATCGTCCGAACCTTTTCAAGAAGAAAGGCGAAGTCACCGATGAAGAACGGGCCGAGACGGAATTGAAAATCGCCAAGCAGAGAAATGGGCCGGTGGACAGCATTCCCTTTGTTTTCCTGGGCAAATTCACGCGCTTCGAAGAGGCGGCCGCCGGAGGCTGGCGCGGCGGCGAAGAGTAAGGCCATTTCAAATCGGACTCCGTGACATCGGATCACCAGCGGTTTCGTATCGAAACTCTCCGTCAAAATCGCTTCGTCCCGTCATTCAATCATTGCCGGCAAGTTTTAGCGTCTATAACAGCGAGGAGACTAAACTCAGTCTGAGAGACGAACTGTCGTCTCCGCCACTTCGTCTCCTCGCCAAAATGGCTCGGGGCCGAGCTTGCCCGCAGGATCGTAAGAGGCTTGTCTTATGGTAGATAGCCCTCCCGATGTGTCCACGCTCACTTTGGTTCCGCGATTGCCACATAGTATGGCGTGCTGAGAATCACAATCGACGACGAAGCAAATCCGGTCAGGCTGAAACTCGAGGGAAGGATCGTAGGACCTTGGGTAGCTGAACTGGATCGAACCTGGCATTCGCTCAGTCCCTCCCTGGGAGAAAGAAAGCTCTGCGTCGATCTTTGCGGTGTCTCCTATATCGATCACGACGGCAGGCGAATCCTGGCCGACATCTACCGGCAAACGCAGGCGCAGTTCAAAACCGATACACCGCTGGCGGAATATTTCGCCGAAGAAGCACGGGCCAGTTCCAACAACGGAAACACTAAACTGAGAGGAGAATCAAAATGAAAGGTCCCTACGGCCGTCCTTATGGCTCCGAACTGACGGAAAACTTCGAGAAATGCAAGCTGCGGAGCACTGGCTTCTTCTGCCAATTGCCCGCGGACGCCGTGACGGACCTTGATGCCATCAAGTTCTATTCAGTGTATCCCGAAGGCGCGGTGCTCTTTATCGAAAGACAGCCGGCGCGGGGCGTGTACATTCTGTGCGAGGGGCAAGTGAAGCTCTCGATCAGCTCGAGCGAGGGCAAGAAGATGATCCTGCGGATCGCCAAGGCCGGCGAAGTTTTGGGGCTGGTCTCCGCGCTCGCGGGAACTCCACACGAAGTCACGGCGGAGACGCTGCGGCCAGCACAGGCGGCGTTCATTCCACGAGACGCTTTCTTGGGCTTTATTGCCAAGCATCCCGAGGCCTACCCGTTCATTGTCGACCAACTCGGCGCGCAGTACAGCGTGGCCTGCGAACAGGTGCGCAACTTGGGCTTGTCTGCCTCGGCTCCGGAAAAGCTGGCGAGGTTCCTTTTGGATTTTGCGGTAGGCGGACAGCAAACGAAGGAAGGCACGCGAATCAAATTGCCTCTGACGCACGAGGAGATTGCCGAATTCATTGGCACCACGCGGGAGACGGTCACACGCGCGCTCGGTGAATTCAAGAGCCACCACCTGGCGGAACTGCGCGGCTCGAATTTGCTTATCGAAAACCGGGAAGCTCTCGAGGAGTTTGTGACGGTCTAGCTTTGCCACAGGCGATCCAGAGGCGCCCACGAGGTTTGAATCGCGCCGGGTCGCGGGTAGTCGGGCTACCAGGGGCCGCGGCAGGAAGCAGGTTTCGTGAGCCGCTGCCCTCTCAGTTTGCTTTCAAATCCTAACTCTTCGCAGAAGCCCCAGCCTCGATCTTTTCCGAGAGGGTGAAGTAGAAAGTGGCGCCCTGCTCCACGGCGCCTTCCGCCCATATCCGACCGCCCTGCCGGCGAATAATCCGCTCCACGGTTGCCAGTCCTACTCCCGTCCCAGGAAAGTCGCTCGCGTTATGAAGGCGCTGAAAGGCGCCGAAGAGATGATCCTTGTAGGCTGGATCAAAACCCGCTCCGTTGTCGCGGACAAAATAAGCCGGCGTTCCGTTCCCCTCGGCTTTACCCAATTCAATCAGGGCACGCTCGCGTTTGGAGGTGAATTTCCAAGCATTGCCGAGGAGGTTCTCGAAAGCAATGCGCATCAGATGGGGATCGGCCATGGCTTGGAGACCGTCTTCAATGCGGAACTCCGCCAGGCGCTCGGGCTGGGTCTTCTGAAGCTCGGAGGCGATACGTTTGGCCATGTTGCTCAGGTCCACGGGCCCAACGGTCATTTTGGTGCGGGCCAATCGGGATAGATTGAGAAGGTCGTCAATCAAAATTCCCATGCGTTCCGTGGCCAGCCGTATACGCCGCAGGTAATCTCTCGCTTCGGCATTGAGGCTCTCGCCGAAGTCTTCCAATAGAGCGGTACTGAACCCGGAGATACTTCGCAGCGGGGCGCGTAAATCGTGCGATACCGAATAGCTGAAGGATTCCAATTCCCGATTCGCGGCAGTCAACTCCGCGTTGGCCCTCTTGCGCGCGGTAATATCGCTGGCAACATCCAGGCGGGCTGCTCTGCCGTTCAAAGTGAGAGGGACGGAAGTGATTTCGGCGTCGATCGGGGTGCCGTCCCGCTTGCGATGCTTTCGTACGGCAATCGTTTCTGGGTCCACGCCAGGGTTGGAGGGAGTTCCCGAGGAAGTCGAATTGTCCTCCTCGATTCTGATATCTCGAAGCGTCATGGCCAGAAATTCCTCGCGCGAATAGCCATACTTCCGGACGGCGGATTGATTCACTTCGAGAAACTGGAGAGTCTTAGCGTCATAAACCCATACAGCTTGGGGATTGCTCTCGAAGAGCAAGCGATAATGCCTCTCGGAATGGCGCAGGAACTTGTGAACCGCGCCATCTCGGAGATCTCTCCGATTCAGGCCGTCCATCGGTTTGACCCGTACATCCGCTTGATAGGATCCATGATTTACTTCCTTCGGCTACAAAACGAGCGTAGCGGTAACGAACAACGGTCCGTTTAGAGGCGTGTTAGGAAGGGGTCTGTCATGGTAGCCCAAGGCGGGTGGTTGTCAACGCATGCCAAACAGAGTGTGTCGCAAACGGGCAATTCCAACGGGAAGCGACGCAGTTCGCCGCATGGCCCAACGGCTCGTATCTAAGTAGCGTCCAAACAAAAAGGTTAACCCTTGCCTGATTCCGTGGACTCGGTATTCTTTGACTGCGTAAAGTTCGAACTGTCGAGGAGATGTCGCGAATCTTGAAGCATCTGTTCCGGCGACGATTACATCGAGGCCAAGAAATTGAAAACATACTGCTTTAGGCGTGCTTATGCGCGGACTCGTTCGCGTTTAATTTTGGTATCGATTGTCCTTGCGACGCTATCGACTTCCCTGCCCGCGCGGGCCCAACAGGAATATGTAAATCGGTGGGATTTCTTTACCGCGTACTCTCATCTGACTTCCCCCAGCGTGAGTCTGGAACAGAACGGATTCAACACTTCGTTCGGGGCAAACCTGACGCGCTGGCTGGCAGTGGGCGCGGATTTCAGCGTGCTCAAAGGAGATGGCTCGATCGGCTTGGCAAACACCACGGTTGCGCCAATGCTCGCTCCTTTTCTTGGCGGACAGAATCCTCTTATTCCCTTTAGCGCCACCACCTACACTTTCGCCGCCGGCCCGCAGTTCAACCTTCGTAAATTCAAATGGGTGACTTTGTTCGCGCGCCCCGGTCTCGGAGCTCTGCATGAGTCAGCCTCGCTACAGATTCCCGCGCCTCTAGTGCCTCTTGCCGCGCTCGTTCCGGGGCTGAGTCCAAACCTCACCAACACCGTGGTGTTCTACGGGGCCGGAGGCGGCTTCGATTACAATTTCAGCAAGCACGTGGCGATTCGAGTGACGGCGGATTTCATACACACCCATCTATTCTCGGATCTTTTGGAACCACGCAACGGAGTTCGTGTCTCCGTCGGGCCGGTCTGGCGTTGGGGAGAAGTGAAATAGCTCCAGCCCACGCCGATCACGGCGGCAGGAATGAATGCTTCGGGGAGCCCGCTCGATCCAAGCCCGATCTGATCAGCCAGGCTCCCTTGTTGCAATACCCAGACCCTACAAGGCGGCGCAGACGGACTTCACTTCCGTGTACTGCTCCAGCACCTCGTGGCCCATTTCGCGGCCCCAGCCCGACTGCTTGTACCCGCCGAAGGGCAAAGCGGCGTCGAAAACGTTGTAGCAATTGATCCACACCGTACCGGCGCGGAGTTTCGCAGCGATCGTGTGCGCTTTCTTAATGTCTTTGGTCCACACCCCCGCCGCTAAACCGTAAATGGAGTCATTGGCGCGCGGCACAACCTCGTCGGGGTCGCTGAACGGAATGGCGGCCACCACGGGACCGAAAATCTCCTCGCGCTCAACCTTCATCTCGTTGCTGGTGTTCACCAAGACGGTGGGTTTCACGAAATATCCTTTGTCGCCTAGGCGCGAGCCGCCCACGATGGGTTTGGCCCCTTGCTTGATGCCGGACTCGAGATAGCCGCACACGCGGTTCAATTGCTCCTCGGAGACAAGCGGACCCATTTCGCTATCGGGATCGAAGCCCGGCTTCGACCCGGATTTTCCCGGCTTGCTGGGCGATGCCATCGACGACTTTGTCGAAGATTTTCTTCTCCACGTACAAACGCGAGCCCGCGCAGCAGCATTGGCCGTGATTGAAGAAGATGGCGCTGGCGGCTCCCGGAATGGCTGCGTCGATATCGGCATCGCCCAGAATGACGTTTGGCGACTTGCCCCCGAGTTCCAGCGAGACCTTCTTCAAATTGCCGGCGGCGGCTTGAACGATCAGCCTGCCCACCTCAGTCGAGCCGGTGAACGCGACCTTATCGACATCCTGATGAGCGGCCAGCGCGGCGCCGGCGGTTTCTCCAAATCCAGGGACAATATTCACCACGCCATCCGGGAAGCCGGCTTCCTGAATGAGTTCGCCGAGCAGCAAAGCCGAAAGCGGCGTCTGCTCCGCGGGCTTGAGCACGACCGTGCAACCTGTCGCCAGCGCCGGGCCCAGCTTCCAGGCGGCCATGAGCAGCGGGAAATTCCAAGGAATAATCTGGCCGACCACGCCAACCGGTTCGCGCAGCGTGTACGCCAGATATTTCAATGGCCCCGCGCCGCTGATGGGGATGGTGTTGCCTTCGATCTTGGTGGCCCAGCCGGCATAGTAGCGAAAATGTTCGGCCGAAAGCGGAACGTCGGCGGCGCGCGCAACCTTCAGGGGTTTGCCGTTATCAAGCGATTCGAGCTGCGCGAACTCTTCCAGGCGCTCCTCGATCAGATCGCCCAGTTTCCACATCAATTTGCCGCGCTCCGCCGGCGCCATGCGAGACCATGGACCGATCTCGAAAGCGGCCCGAGCGGCGCTCACCGCGCGGTTGATGTCTTCGCGGTCGCCTTCGGCCACGTTCGCCAATACCTCGCCGGTAGCGGGGTTGAAGGTGGCAAAGGTTCTGCCGGAAGCGGCCTCCACCCATTTGCCGTTGATGAGCATCTTTCGCGTTTGGGCTACGAATTTAGAAACGTTGGAATCCACGGACGGAATCGATACCGCAGTCGCCATATTCTGACTCCTTTCCTCGGATGAGATGGAAATTGTGAAAAGCTTACAAACTGGGCCGAAAGCTGTTAGAGACCGGCCTCCCTCTAGTGGCTGCCTCTGTAATCGACAAAGAGGTCGGGAAACTGCGCCTTCAAGGCGTCGATCTTCGGCAAGTCGCAAATCTGAATGTAGGCATTGCCGGGATTCTTCAAGGCGAAATCCTGGTGATAATCTTCCGCGCGGTAGAAAGCCTTCAGCGGCGTGACCTCCGTGACGATCGGTCCCGGGAAAACCTTGGCTGCGTTCAGCTGCGCGATGTACGCGGTGGCAATGCGCTTCTGTTCGTCATTCGAGTAAAAAATCGCCGAGCGATAGGACGTTCCCACGTCCGGCCCCTGCCGATTGAGCTGCGTTGGATCGTGAGCCACGGAAAAGAAGATGCGCAGCAGTTGGCCGTAGGTGAGGCGGGCTGGATCGTAAACCACTTCCACCGATTCCGCGTGCCCCGTTTTTTCCGTGATCACCTGCCTGTAAGTCGCGGTATCGGCCGAGCCGCCGGAATACCCGACGGTGGTCTGAATTACGCCTTTGAGGCGCTCAAAAACGGCCTGAGTGCCCCAAAAGCAGCCGCCGGCAAAAACGGCCGTGGCTTTTCCGGCAGAACCGGCCACGGGCGCGTCCACTTTCGCCGCAGGAATCGGCGAATTCGGAGCTGCTTTTCCCGAAAGAGCCAGGAGAAAAACCATAAATCCGACGAGTAGAAATGAGTCGAAGAGACGAAAAGACATTGCGGCACCTCACCAACGGGATTGATCTCGATCCCCAGCGTTCGTTTGCTATTGCCACGAATATAGTGGAAAGCGCATCCCGGGTACAAGGCACATTTGGTGTCGCCAGGCGCGTTAGATATCTGCCGGGCAACCCACAAAGGAATTGGAGATAAAGGAGTGGGAGGCCAAATCCCATGCTCCCTGTACTTCAAGCCGGTTCTCTTTTGGTAATCAACCCTGTACTTCACGCTTTGAACATCACTCGCAATTGTTCACACGCCTAAACAGGGCAAAGGGCCTATTCTTAAATGACGGAAAAACCTTCGGGCAAGGCCCGATGGAATGAAGCGCCGAGGCCAAGGTCATGTCACTCAAGATTATGGTAGCAGACGAAGAACCCAGGACCGTGCAACTCATGAGGGCGCTGGCTACTCCTCTCGGCCACACGGTCTTGCACTTTGGCGATTACAAAGCTGCGGGCGAACGGGGGGAAGCTCAGCCATTCGATGTGGCCTTTGTAGGCATGCAGCTGCCCGAATCAGGCGGGCTTGAGCTGGCTCACCGCATTCGAAAGTCGCAGGCCAACCATGGGACCCCAATCGTGATGTTAAGTTCGACGGTCGACATCCCCAGTTTGCGGAAGGCTTTCGGCGAAGGCGCGGATCTGGTGATCACAAAACCCATTCAGGCGGATCATCTTCGCCGCATGCTGGCGGCAATGGAGTCTCCTGAATGGAAGCAAAAAAGGGCCGCAGCCCGATTGCCGCTGTTCACCGACGTGATGTGCACCTTGGATAACCAGCAACATGCTTTACACAGCTTGAACATCAGCCAAAGCGGCATGCTATTGCAACCATCGCTTGACGCGGCGATCGGTTCGGAAGTTTCGCTGGCCTTCAAGATCGCGGAGGTTCGCGCCTCGCTCAATTTACGCGCGCGAATCACTCGCAAAGAAGGAAACGAGCGCGTTGCCTTCGAGTTCATCGAACTCGCTCCCGAAGACAGAAATGCAATTCAAGTTTACGTGACCGGCCACCTGACGGAACTCACGGGGCGCCGAGAGTCGTCGTCGGACTTCGGTCCGCGGAGGGTGTTTCGTCCCTAGAGCTGAGCCCGTCCCTTGCCGCTTCCTAAAAGCTGTGCCCGTCCCACTTGAATCACCAGCGCACTAATTCGTAGCATTTCGTAATGACTCCCCCTAATCTGATCCGTTCCTTCCGATAACGAATTCCGCGTTTTGAAAGACAAAATGCGCCCTTTCGTCGACACAATCGCCGGTTGCTTCAGCAAAAAATCTGTTGACTTGCCACAGCGAGGGTGCTAAAGACGCCTCCAAGGTCTCGAACAGGTCAAGTACAAAAGATGAATTCCGGGAGGTGGACTATGAGTTCTCCTTTTGTCGATTTCTGCGGACACGTGTGCAAAAAAGCGAAGAGCGCGGCAGCGTTGTTCGCTGCGTTTCTAGCCGTACTCCTTCTTTGCCTGCCTCTGTTTTCTCAAACCAGTCAAGGCACTCTGGGGGGCGGCGTCTTTGATCAGAGCGGAGGAGCCATCGTGGGCGCCACCGTGACAGTGATTGACGTTTCGAGAGGCGTCACCCGCGCGTTAACTACGGACGGCGCCGGCCAATATGTAGCCACCAACCTTACTCCAGGCACCTACACGGTGCGCGCCGAAGCCAAAGGCTTCCAGACGGTGGAGCACAGCGGTGTGTTAGTGGAGGTGGGTCAGAGCCTTCGCGTGGATTTGGTGGTGCAGCCTGGCGAGCAAAGTCAGACTGTCACGGTGACCAGCGAGATCCCGGCGATCAACACGACCGATGCGACTTTAGGTGGAACGGTAAGCAATCAGTCCATCGTCGAGTTGCCTCTGAACGGCCGTAACTTCGAACGCTTGCTCGACCTGCGCCCGGGAACCGTCACGGCAGTGGGAAGCGGCACAAATGGCAGTTCGAGCACCAACGGCTTACGCACGGTCGCCAATAGCTTCCGGATGGAGGGAATTCTCGGAATGCCCACCGGCACCGGCTCGAGTAATTTGAATGCCAGTTACCGAGGCGGAGATACAGCCTCCCTGGTGCCTATCGACGCCATCCAGGAATTCAGTACCACGGCGAATCCCAAGGCCGAATATGGCTTTAGGGATGGCTCGTTCGTAAACATTGGGATCAAGTCGGGCACCAATGCGATTCACGGCACGGCTTATGCTTTCGGGCGTGATACCACCGCCACGGACTCGGCCAACTATTTCACTGGCCAGGTGACGCCCGCGACTTTGGAACAGTTTGGCGCCACGGCGGGCGGACCAATTCTCAAGGACAAGCTCTTCTGGTTCGTGAGCTTTGAAGCCATCCGCGACCAGAATGGAAACACAAGCACCGTCACGGCCCCCACCTCCGTCGCGGGCGCAGGAGTGGGCAACAGCTTCGTGGATACCTGCAACAACATGAACGCCAACCATGTGGCTATCAATCCGCTCAGCGCCCAGCTAGCCGGCTTGAATCCTGCGACCTGCGTGGTCTCGCCCGCTTCCGCCACAGTGGAGAACATTTTCCCGTTCGTTAACCAGCAGACCAACACGTTTTTCCCGAATACCATCAGTAATGAACCGCTCAACAACGGACTCGCCAAAGGCGACTACGTCCTCGGCACCCACCACCACGTGAGCGGTTTGATATACATATCCAAATCCAACTCCCATCAGGCTCCCGCTGTCCAACTGCTGCCTCAATATTTCACGTTCGGCGTGAACAATGCCCAGCAGTACTCCGGAGACTGGGCTTGGACGCCAAATTCCACCTGGGTCAATGATTTCCGCGGGGGCATCGTCTTCACCAAGAATCAAACGCTCAATGGCGACGCAAACATGATTCCCGGGAATCCTTGGCCTTCCGGCTATGGGATGCCCACGGGGGTAACCTACCCGCTGTATGGCGGGCTCCCCACGATCAACTTCACCAGTTTCTCAGGCGTTTTGGGGTCTAACGCTCGGACCAGCACCGGCGGCGTACAGGGCGAAATGAATTTCGTCGAAAGTGTCTCCCATTTGCACGGAAATCATGCCTTCAAGTTTGGCTTTGAGCTTGTGCGATTCATTTTTAACCACAACAACTATAGCAACGCCACCGGCACGATTAGCTTCACTACCTTGCAAAGCTTCCTCACCGGCGCGCCGAACACTGGGTCGGTTTTCTTGGGTCTTGCTGGAACGCAGGGCCGGGCTAACTGGTATTCAGGATTCTTTCAGGACGATTGGCGCCTCAGGCCCAGAGTCACGTTGAACCTTGGCTTGCGCTACGAGGTCTACAGGCCCACCGGAGACGTCTCCAACTTCCTCGGCAACTTTGATCCCAGCGTCAACCCGGCAACAACTCCAGCGATTCAACGAGTTGGCCCGGGGCAGCCGCTGACGTCTCTCTACAAAACCGGTTTGGGAGTTGTTTCGCCGCGCCTGGGCGTGGCCTGGGATGTCCAGGGCAACGGGAGAACCGTGGTCCGCCTGGGAGGAGGCATGTTTTCAGCCGGCCCCCTCATGGCAGGCCAATTTACAGCGAGTCCTTGGGGCGCCAATTTCCCGGACATTCGCGTCAACACGAGCGGTACGGTGGCTAACCAAAACACCTTCTCGAATGTTAACTTGAGTTCGGCCCAACTAAGTCCGGGGTGGAACACCGCGGCCAACCTGCCAGCGGGTGTGACAATCTTCCCCCCATCGTCTGTGACGATTAACGGCACTACCTATACAGGACTTACGTGCACCAAGGCCACCCCGTGCCAGACCGGCGCGATGGCCCATGACTATGGCCCGAATAAATCGGCTCAATGGAATCTGGATATCCAGCGGGCCATCACCAACACCTTGACGCTGGACGTCGCTTACGTAGGCACCTGGGGCTACGACCTATCGCAGCAGAAGGACCTTAACCAGCCACCCATTGGCACGGGATGGCCCGCACCCGCGACTGGAAATAACACAAACACCTGCATCACCGCTCCCACGTATGTCTGTAAACCCAATACCGTTCTCATGCTCGCGGCCGGGGCATACGCCAGCACGTTCCCGTACCTTAGCCAGATCGATACCGGAACGGCCACTTCCTTCTCAAACTACAACGCCCTTCAGGTGACGCTGCAAGCACGGAGATACCACGGGATCTCTTTCCTCTCCGGCTACACCTATTCTCATAACCTCGCCGGCCCCGAGGGCCGTCCAGACACCATCGGTGTTATTCAGCCATCCGACATAAACAACCTGGGTTTGAACTACGGAAGCGACGGACTCAAGCATCGTTTTTCATTCTCGCCCACTTACGACATACCCGGGAGAAAAGCGCCAGGACAAATGCTGGAAGGCTGGTCGGTCAATGCCATCCTGGTTCTTCAGACGGGCTCGTATCTCACCGTGGAGGACCTTTTAAAAACCGACTGGCTCGGAACCAACGAGATACTTAACCAGGGGCTTGGCGGCGGCGTCGAACAGTATTGGAATTTTGTCGGGCCGCGCGATGCCTTCGCGCACAATGCGAAGGCTCCGACTAAGTTGACGGGCAATGCTGCCTTGGCCGATTCCGCGTGCCTCGCCGCGGCCCAGGCCCCCTACGCCGCCGGCAGCGCAAACGCCCAACTCGCCGTCGCCGCGCTCTTTAACGGTGGTTGTTACAAATCGAATGGCGGCATTTTGACTCCTCCCGCTTATGGAACCCTCGGAAACGCTGGCCATGGCTTTTTCCTGGGACCGAGCTACAAGAATGTGGATTTCTCCGCGTCCAAGCTCTGGAAATTCCGGGAACGGTATAGCGCCCAATTCCGGGTGGAATTCTTCAATGTCCTCAACCGCACGGATTTCGCGAATTTCGGTACCGATCCGTCCAAATCATCCTTCGGTTTCGCCAGTTCCACACCGGATTCGAGCAACCCGGTGCTTGGGTCGGGAGGACCGCGCCATATACAGTTTGGCCTGAAGCTAAGCTTCTAACGCCGTGAAAGCGTGTCGCTAGTCGGCGAAGCGGGCTCTGGAATCCATATGCGCGGCCGTGGCCCCCGGCTTAACCCTTGACGCCCCGGCTCAACCCTTGACGCCCTGCCTCAAAAAGGTAGAACATGCGCGGAAGGATTACGTGGAGGTCTTATGAAGTCGCGTACGTCTAGCCTTGTGGTCTTGGTGTGCTTAGCGGCCTCGCTCTTCTTCGTGGCCCCTCAGGCCGGTGCCAAGCCCGCGAAGGCGCCTAAACCCTCGAGCGATTCCTCTACGGGTGCTATCAAGACATTTTCCACGGAAGATATCGCGCGAGAAGGAATCTATTATGCCGGCGGGCAATACGTCGGGGAAAAGGGCAAGGAGACGATGGGCGGCGACGCCTACGTCGTTGTGTGGGTGCCCAAGCAGATCAAGCATCCCTACCCCATCGTATACGTGCATGGCGCGGGACAGACGGCCACCGACTGGGAGCAGACGCCCGACGGACGCCCGGGCTGGGCTTATTACTTCGCGAAGCTGGGCTATGTGCAATACATGGTGGATTCGCCCGCGCGCGGCCGCTCGCCCTACGTCCCGGGACACGACGGCGATCTGACGATCCGCACCGCGCCCAATCTGGAAGAGATCTTCACGGCATCGGAGAAGAAGGGCAATTTCCCGCGCGCGCATCTGCACAATCAATTTCCCGGCACCGGCATGATGGGTGACGCTGCCTTCGATACTTTCGCTAAAACGCAGGTGCAGTTTCTGGGGGGGGCGTGCCGGTGAGCCAGGACGAACTCACTCACCGGGCGCTCGTCGCGTTGCTGGACGCCATCGGCTCCCCCGTGATTTTGCTGACCCATTCCCAAGGCGGAACGCCTGGATGGCTGACGGCGGATTCGCGGCCGAACCTGGTGAAAGCGATCGTCACGATCGAGCCCGCCGCGCCGCCGATCCATTCCGTGGACACGGCCACCCTGAAATACAACACGGGCGGCGGCCTGTCCTGGGGAGTTGCCGGGCAGCCGATTACTTACGATCCGCCGGTCAAGGACCCCGCCGAGCTTAAGCCGGTGTTGGAGGCAAAATCGGACGCGCCCGGCGACGTGGTGCCCTGTTACATGCAGACGGAGCCTGCGCATAAGCTGATCAATCTCGAGAAAATTCCCGTCGTTTATCTTTCGGCTGAGGGCGGCTATCACCGCGAATATGACCCCTGTCTTGCAAAATGGCTCAATCAGGCCGGCGTGCACACGCAGTTCGTGCCGCTCGAATCCGTAGGCATCCACGGCAACGGCCACGAGATGATGCTGGAGAAAAACAGCGATGAGATAGCCAAATTCATCGCCGATTGGATGTCCAAGAATGTTCCCGAGGAGAAGGTAAGCCCCCGCACGGCCATGCCGCCTTCTTCGATTCCAATTTTCTCCACCGAAAACATTGCTCGCCAGGCGTTCTACTACGCAGGCGGCCAGTATGTGGGCGAGAAGGGCAAAGAAGTTATGGGCGATGCCATGTACACGGAAGTCTGGGTGCCCAAGCAGCCCAAGCATCCCTATCCCATCGTTTTTTTCCACGGGAACGGGCAGACCGGCGCGGTTTGGCGGCAGACTCCCGACGGGCGCGCGGGTTGGGCTTACTATTTGATGGCCCAGGGCTACACCGTTTACATGGTGGATTATCCCGCGCGTGGGCGCTCCGCTTACGTCCCGGATGGCGTTGGTCCGGATGGGCGCTTGAACATCCGCACTGCGCTCGATCTCGAACAGATCTGGACGGCGCCTGTGCCTTCGGGCGGCAATTTCCCGCGCATGAAGCTCTACACGCAATGGCCCAGCGATTCGCCCATGAAGGGAATGATGGGCGATCCCGTCTTCGATAATTTCATCCGCGGCCAGGTGCAATTTGTGAATAACCAGGAGGAGTTGGTGCTTCCCGCCAGCGAGGCCTTGCTCGACGCCATCGGCAAACCCGTGATTCTGATCACCCATTCGCAGGGCGGCGATATGGGCTTCGACGCTACGGAAAAGCGCCCCAAGCTGGTCGCCGGAATGGTCGCCATCGAGCCAGGCGGCCCGCCGATGCGCGCCGTCGATACCGCCAAAGTTGCCTACACCGAGCAGCCCCGAAGCACTTGGGGCTTGACCTCGATGCCGTTCCACTTCGATCCGCCGGTCAACAGCGCTTCGGAATTGAAAGTTCACTTGAAGCCGTCCACCCGCCCCGATGAAGTGGGGTGCTACGTGCAAGATGAACCGGCACACAAACTGGTCAGCTTCGAAGGCCTGCGCATCCTCTCGCTCTCAGCCGAGGGAACTTATCACCGCGTGTTTGACGCCTGCATGCCGGAGTGGCTCAATCAAGCCGGGGCGAAAGATGACTTTATTCGACTCGAGGACGTGGGCATTCACGGCAACATGCACGAAATGTTCCTCGACCGGAATAGCGACGTCATCATTAAGTTGATCGACGACTGGCTGAACAAGAACGTCAACCATGCAGCTGCAAACGGGCGATTGGTGAGCGAGAGATGAGCTTTGCGTTTATGCACGGGAGCCAATGGAGATTTGGGTTGAGAGGAGATGGAATGAGAGTTGCGATTCCTTTGCTCTTATGCGTGCTCTTGCTGGGAACAGCACTCGCGGCCCAAACCGCCAACGACTTCGCTGAATATCAGGGCTGGATGAAGTCCAACGCCGCGACTGTGGCTGATCTGAATCAGCGTCTCACTGCCAAGGACGGCGCCGCGGCCCATACGGACGTGCGCAAGCTCCAGGAGAATCTGGCCATGGTGATGGCCTACTGGCAATCGCGGAACATCGCCGATGGAGCAAGGTTCTCTCTCGACGGCACCTACGGGCTCGCTCAAGTCGACGTCCTGATCTCGCAAAATAAATTCGATGAAGCGGGAGCCGCCTTGAAGACCGCTCAGAACTCCTGCGCAAACTGTCATAAAGTACACCGCGACAAAGCGGCCGACGGATCGTTCACAATCAAGTAGCAAGCCTTACCAGTAACCCAAGTGCAAGGAATTAGCGGGCCTGTTACCATCGCCCTATGTCGAAGGCGCGTTTACCAGTTTCGCCCCTGCTGATTGCGAAGCTGGCATTCCTCGCGTTCTTTTGCGCCGCCGCAACCCTTTGCCATGCTCAAACCGATTCCGTTGTGTGCAGCCGCGGCACCGGTAGTTTCGGAACCACGTTTCGAACAGGCGTCACGGTCGAGGTTGGAGCCGCGAGGAGGGATGGACTTGCCACGCGAATGTGTCAAGCCACGATTGGGTGGGACAAGCGCAGTCTCGTCGTCACCGACGCGGCTGCTCAGGTGGACGTCGATGCGCTGGGCATCGATCTGGGCATGGGAACACCGGTTGTTGCCTTCCAGGTGACGCGCGCCGATGCCGACTGCTGCCGCACATTCCTGATCTATTCGCTCCAAAAACCCCCAAAATTGCTGCGAACCATAACGGGAGGAAGCTTCTTCAGTGCCGCCGATGCCGAACTCGATGGCCGAATCGAAATTTGGACCAACGACGCCGCTTCGACGCACGAGTTTTACGACCCCAATGTCGAGAGGCCGGAGCTTGCGCCTACCGTCGTCCTTCGCTTTGTCCAAGGCCGGTTGTTGGACGTAAGTTCTCACTTTCGAGGCTATTTCGATAACCAAATTGCCGCGTTACGAGGCCAGCTCAATTCCGACGATCTCCGGGAGTTTAAAAATAGCAATGGCCGATTGCCTCCCACCGCGCATTTCTCCGCGGAAGATTTGCTTAGAAGCCAGAACTTGGAGCGCACCAAAATCGGAGTTTTGCGGATCGTCTCTTCGTATCTTTATAGCGGCCGCGAACAAATCGCCTGGAATTCATTAGAGGAGATGTGGCCGGCGGAGGACTTCAACCGCATTCGGACGGAAATTCTCAGCGCGCGAGCGAGGGGAATCCTCGCTCAAGTGGATGGTGTTTCGCCCCCGGTACCGTCCCGAGCCGGTTTGACAAAAGTTTACGACCTCAGAAGCCAGTCGGTTGAGCCGCCGGACATCAGATCGACCAGGCGGATCTGGCCACGGAGCGAACCGCCCCTCATGCCGCCTCTGCCGATCCTGATTGATCGCCAGGCCCCCGCGGGCCAGTCCGAGGCGAACATCTCCGGCTCTGAAATCCTCTTGGATCTGACGATTGATTCGGCCGGGAAGGTTCGCTCGGTGCGGTCCGCCGATCCGTTGTTTGACGCCTCGCTGAAAGAAGCGACGACCCGCTGGAAGTTCATTCCTGCCTTCAGCGGGCACGATCCCATCGCCAGCCGCATCTATCTCTTCATCTCTCCGAAGCGCTAACCTCAACGCCATCGCCGCGCCCACGCGGTTGACCGAGGAACTCGTTATGTGTTACTAGCAACGTAGGCGTTCACCTGTCGGCAGTTATATAATCGTGACTGTTCCTGAGGAGATCGTATGAAGTCGACGGTCTGCCTGGCCCTGGTAGTAGTTGGCATGCTCTTCACTGGCCCGTCGTTTGCCCATCACGGCACCGGAGTGGCCTACGATACCGAGAAGACCGTCACTCTCAAAGGAACCGTCACGGAATGGATCTGGGCAAACCCCCATTGCGGTATTCTCTTCGATGTGACCGACGACAAGGGTGCCGTCCAGCATTGGGGCGCCGAGCTTGGAAATCCGCACACGCTTTCCCTGGCCGGCTTGAACAAAGACATTCTGAAGCCAGGCGACAAAATTACGGTTCTCGGCCACCCTGCCAAGTCCGGCGCGCCACGAATCTCTTTTCAGCGGTTCATCACGGCCGATGGCCGCACTCTGCCGGAAAGACACAGGGGCGAAGACGCCAACCTGACCGACGAGCCGGCGCAGTAACCGGGTCCCCAACACGCCCCGTTCTTGGGTGTGTTGGGGCAAAGTAACCGGGTGCCTGAACAACGTTTGAACAAAGGTTGAATCGGGGGTTTTCCAAATGCGCAATCGACTGAGTGATTCTTTTCTAGTCATCGCCGCCATGCTGGCCTTCTCCGCCGTAACCTTCGCCCAAACGTATGGCACGCCCGGATACGCGCCGGGAACCTGGAAGCCGCAGGAATTACCAAAAGATCTTTCCAAGCCCAAGCCCTTCAACCCTCGCGACTTCTCCGGAGTTTGGTCGTCGCCCACCAAGGCGGGTTATTTTGAAAGGCATGCGCTTAACGACAAGTGGTTGCCAATCCAGGATAAGAGCATTCCCGATCAGATGAGGATCTCAAACCTATCCGCCTCCCCTCACCGATTGGGGCAAGGCCAAATTCGAGGCCACCAAGCCCAGTTATGGCCCCCGTTCCGTTCCCCCCGGATTGGGCAATGATACGGTCTCTACGTGTGACCCCATGGGTTACCCACGCGACTTGTACGAGGCCAATCTGCGTCCTTTTGAGATCATCCAAGCCCCCGACCGAATGCTGATCCACATGCAGTACCACGAGATATGGCGGCAAGTCTGGACCGACGGCCGCGATCTCCCCAAGGATCCCGATCCAGCCTGGATGGGATATTCGATCGGCAAGTGGGACGGAGACACTTTCGTCATCACCTCCACCGGATACGACGAACGCACCTGGCTCGATCACCTTGGCAATCCCCATAGCGATCAGATGGTTCTCGTCGAACGCTGGCGGCATCCCGACGCGAACACCCTGACGCTGGACATGACCATCACAGATCCGAAGACGTACACCGCTCCCTGGGTCGGCGATACCATCACCTTTGTTCGCGCCAAGGCGGCGGTTTTCGAGGAGCTCTGCGTTCCTTCGGAAGAAGAGCACTTCAATGATCGCATCAGGGACGCCGCCGTCGGCTCAGCCAAACCCTGATCCGCAAACTCCCTGAACACCCCGCAGGCAGACAGGGCCGGTCCTCCCCAAGGCCCGCAGGAGCACCAAAAGCCCCCAGAAGATTCGTAAGCGGAGAGAGCAACGCCCACCCACCAGAGGAGAACATGGCTGCCACATCCACTCGATGTTCCAAGCGATTTTCGAAAAATCCGATCAGGCTGACGGCTTTAGCTCTGCTGTCGCTCAGCGGATGCACCGTCGGGCCGAAATACGCGCGGCCTTCGGTGGCAACTCCGCCCGCATTCAAAGAGCTCTCTCCCGACACTTCTCAAGCTTTGGGCTGGAAGACGGCGCAGCCCGCCGATGCCACTCTTCACGGAAAATGGTGGGAGATTTTCAACGACCAGGAATTGAATTCCCTGGAAGAACAGGTGAATGTCTCGAACCAGAATGTTGCGTCGGCCACCGCTGCCTTTATGGCCGCGCGAGCCTTGATCCGCGAGGCCCGAGCCCAGTATTACCCCACGGTTACTGCCAGCCCCTCCATCGTTGAATCGCGGCAATCGGCGAATGCATTTGGCGGAGCGCTAGGGGGCACAACGAACGCCGGCCGCGCCGTCACAACTTACACGCTGCCCTTCGACCTCGCCTGGCAGGCGGACCTCTGGGGCCGCATCCGCAATACGGTTCGGTCGAATATCAACGCCGCACAAGCCAGTGCCGCCGATCTGGAAAACGTACGGCTGACGGAGCAGGCCCAAGTGGCGATTAATTATTACCAACTGCGCAACCAGGACTCCATGAAGCAACTGCTCGATTCCACTGTGGCCGCCTACCAGCAATCCCTCGGTTTGACGCAAGCCCTTTACGACACGGGAATCGATTCGCAGGAGTCCGTTGCCCAGGCAGCCACCCAACTCGACGCCACGCAGGCACAAGCTACGGCAGTGGGCGTTCTGCGCGCCCAATACGAACACGCCATCGCTCTTTTGGTGGGCCAGCCCGCCTCCAGCTTTTCGATACCTGCGGCAGAGCTCCGGGCCAACCCCCCGGAAATCCCTTATGGTGTGCCGTCGCAGCTTCTCGAGCGCCGCCCCGATATTGCCGCGGCCGAACGCGGCATGGCCCAAGCCAACGCCCAAATAGGTGTTGCCACCGCGGCTTTCTATCCCACCATCTCCCTCAGCGCCTCGGCTGGCCTCGAAAGTACGTCGATCGCAAATTGGTTCACTTGGCCCAGCCGCTTCTGGTCCGTCGGACCTTCTCTAGCGCAGACGCTCTTCGATGCTGGGCTGCGCAAGGCCACCGTCCAGCAATTCCGTTCGGCTTACGACCAGGAGGTAGCCAACTATCGCGAAACCGTGCTCACCGCATTTCAGCAGGTCGAAGACAATTTGGCCTCTCTGCGCATCATCTCCACGGAAATCCAGCAGCAAGACACGGCTGTAAGTCGGCCGAGCAAAATCTCGCGGTGGCCACGGACCGCTATCGCCTCGGCATCGACCCCTACCTCAACGTCATAACGGCTCAAACGACATTGCTCAGTAACCAGCAGACCGCCGAAACCATTCGAATGCAGGAGATGGTCGCCGCCGTCCAATTAATCGAAGCTCTGGGCGGAAGCTGGAACAATTCCCAACTCCCCTCCCCAAATGATGTAGCCTCCAACCAACCATCGAAACCTGACACCTCTCGATGACGCTGTCTCGGCTGGTTGTAGTCACGAGACCCGCTGTCTGGGCAGAGACCAATCCATGTAGGCTGTCATTCTGAGCGGAGCCTCCCGAAGTTCTTTTTTTTTGCCTCCGGAAATCAGCTTTGCGATTTCCGTCGGGAAGCGCAGCGAAGAATCCCTCTGCGGGTTGCGGGTTGCGGGTTCTCTGGAAGAGACAGAGAGAAGATCTTCGCCACGGCGCCTGGCAGCCCAATCCTAAGCTGTCATCCCGAGGCCCTGTGCCTGGGCCGAGGGATCTGCATTTTGCTTAGAGGGAAGCGGCGGCCATGCGCTGCCGTAACGTCCGCCCGGCTAGCGCTCGTTGTCAATCATCCTTGAATTCGAAGACCATTCAAATTACTGCGAAAAATGCCTCAAATAAGGGCAATAATATGCTTGCTACCGTCTGACAGGTCTATTAGTTGCCAGTGAAAGGATTGGTTCACTGGTATGGCCTTTGTAAAGTGAGCAAGAGTATTTCTGGCTGACACAGCCAAGAGGCGAGTACATGTACAAGCTAAATACCCACGCGATTTACACGCTCGCATTAAGAGTTCATCCCTTTTACTGAGATGGAACCCAAAAGAGAATCTAAAACTACAAGATGTCTTTTTCCCATTGCTACGGGCGCAGGTTACATTGAACGGGCAGGTTGAAGCAAATGACAGCTATTTCTCGCCGTCGCTTAAACGCTCCGCTGGAACGCTATTAGAAGCAATTTACGATTTAAATCGACCAACGGATATTACGCAGTCCAACTTGGAAACTGCCATTAACACTTGGACCCTTAATGGAGCCGTGAATCGTGCGAAGGAATTTGAAACAGTTCTGGCTAACGAACTCCCGGACTGGCAACCTATATGGTGTCGCAAAAAGGCATCTACTCGACGGATGAATTAATTGCCCGAGCCGAAACCCATGTTCCTGAAAAATACCGCGAGGTTCTAAGTGGAAAGGCAACGGACGATATCCAACAGGCCGGGAAATGTCTCGCCTTTGAGGTTTCTACAGCGTCTGCATTTCATATGTGGCGAGCCGTAGAATCTGTAATGAATTCTTATTATCAAGCACTTACCGGCAAGACTTTCGCAGAGGCAAAAGTGACTAGGAATTGGGGCGACTATATTAAGGCACTCGATGGGTCTAAGGCTGACAAGAAAATCACGGTGTTTTTGGATCATATAAGAGCCGAGTACCGCAACCCGATCAACCATCCTGACGATACACTCGACCCAGAAGAAGCTTTCGGTTTGTTCGGCACAGCACTCAGTGCCATAACTTCAATGACAAGAGCCATTGTGGAAATTCGAGATGCAGAAAAACTTGAAGCGCAATTGAAAGAACAGGAAAAGGCCCTTGCCATATCTGCTGGGGTAGGACCGATATTTGGCGGTCTACTAACACCACCGCCAGCCGAGGAAAAGTGAAAAAGAAAACCGAGTATGACAATTTCACCGATCTAGTGGATAGGTTGCTTACGGTTCCCCATAGGGAAATTAAGGCCAAACTTGATGCAGAAAAGGCCGCGAAGAAGCGGAAAAAGTCTAGGAAGTCTTCTTCCGCTTCTCGCAAATAAGAACTGACAACGTTCGCTAGCCCTTGCTACTAGGTCTCTGCGCTGATCCCACTACTTCCTTGCAGCCACAAGCTGGACGCGAACACCGTCCGGCCCTATAACGAACACAGACGTGCCGCTTATCTCCGCCTTGAAACCCGGCACCGCGCGCTTGACGCTCGCAAGGGCTGCCTCCGCCGAAAAGTCTTCGACTCCAATCCCGAAGTGGTCAATCGGTTTAATTGGCCCGCTTTCACTATGCGCGCTGATGGTATTGCCCGACGACCCGAGCCTAAGGCTCAATTGCGTTGGACTCGGAGAAATCGTTGTTACTCCGAACAGCTTTTCATAAAACTGCTGAGTCGCTTTCAGATCGGTCACCGTAATCTGAACATGGTCGATGCCCGTTGCGCGGAATGCGCCCGCTGGACGTTCCTGTGCCAGCACAGGCGAAGCCGCGAGCATGAGGAGGGCCTGGACGAGTTCTCGCCTGGTCAAACTGCCACGCTCGAATTGCCCCACCAGAGTATCGATTGTGTGCTTCATCGGTTTCCTCCAAGTGTTCTTACTCCGCTCGGCCGGTATTTCCCTGAGACAACATCTGGACGAATTACAGTGAAGTAATCGCGGTCATATACACCGTCTGAGGCTTTGGTGAGCGTACGTTCCGTGCCGCGAATTCTAGCACCAAATGCCCGCAGTCAGTCCAAGGCGATCGGGGTTTTCGCACCGGCGGCCATCGCGGGCCGCAGCGGTTCCGCCCGATAAATTCTGAGGAAACAAATCCTCAGACCCATTCGGATTATGATTGGCAGGGGCATACGTCTCAAACATATTGGCTTATGCTCCTTCAGGAAACGGCAAAGCTTGGCGGTCGGAGTCCCACTGAGATGGCAAACACAGAAGCGAAAAGCATTAAGGTTCTCACGATAGACGGCGGGGGCATTCGCGGAATTATTCCCGCCATCATTCTAGACGAACTCCAGAAGCGCCTTTCGCAGGACTTATGGCAGGCATTCGACCTCATTGCGGGTACGTCAACCGGCGGCATCATCGCGCTGGGGATCGGTACGGGCTGCAACAATGGTCAGCCATATTCGCCCGATGAATTGGTTAATCTGTACGTTCAAAACGGGCCTTCGATTTTCAAGAAGAGCTTTGTGACACCCGAAAAAGAAATAATTCTGCCAAAATATTCACCCGACACTCTTGAAACAGTACTGGCGGAATTTTTTGGAGATACGCAGTTCGATACGGCCCTGACCCCGCTCCTCATATCCAGCTATGACCTTCAAGGACAGCTTCCCTTCTTCTTCAAAAGCCACAAGATTGCCGCCGATCCGAACTATAACTGGAACCTGACAGACATTGCCCGAGCAACGTCTGCCGCGCCAACATTTTTCCCACCGTTGCACCTTGTGAGAGGGAATGAAGACTATGCCCTTATAGACGGAGGAGTCTTCGTTAACAACCCCGCTATGGCAGCTTATGCTGAAGCCCGATCGCTGTATCCGGATGCAGAACAAATCATCGTGGTTTCCGTGGGTACGGGTGATCGGCAGGACCAGATTACGTATGCATTGGCAAAGGAGTGGGGACTGCTGGGTTGGGCAAGGCAGATCGTGCCCGTACTAATGGATAGCGTGTCCGAGGCCGTCGATTACGAACTGAATGCTTTGCCAGGATGCACTTATTACCGTCTCCAAGTTCCACATCTACAGGAAGCTTCAAGCGACATGGACGATGTCACGCCTGAGAATCTAGCGAACCTCCAGACAGTCGCCTCGGATTACGTATCACATTCCTCCGACCTCATAGACACAATATGCTCTGAACTCAAACAACGGCGCGGAAGTAACATGCCGGGCACCGGTCCAAAGGCCTGAGAGCGGCGGTTTCGGCTGATGTCTCGGGTCTTTTCAAAGGCGATCGCTACACTCACGCTGCGCCGCTTTACTCGCGCGATATAATAGATATAAATGCGGCGGGGATGAGTTCTTGGATTTGCGTCCGCAGACGTGAGCGTAGGGGATGATGCCGTCACCAGTCGCGCACCAATGGTCGTCGACTTTTCGAGCGCCGGCGGTGTCGGAGGATGAGTGGCGCAGCCACTCCTGGCTGTGCGGAGGTGCTCCTCACCAAGCGTCGTTGGGGAACCTTTAAATTACGGCCGACGCTTCTGGGCTCTTGACCGACTTAGCCCTTAACTGGTTAGAATGAAAACGTTTAGAGAAGCGAAAAAGATAAGCACCTTAGAATGATACTCTTAACAAAACAGTGTCTCGAAACCGTCGCCGTCCAGTCCGGATACTCTCGATCACGCGAAACTCTCAGAAAATAATAGAGATATAGCCATTCCGCTGCGCCAAAGCACCGCCCTGTTAAACCCTTTAGAATCACATCCTTATCAAATGTTACAAAATAACTCCCCTGGAATGATACTCTTGCACAAAAAGGTGGGGGGAGGGGGGCATCGGCGCACTTATCGTGCCATTCTGTCTATTCGCTCGCGAGGCCCTGTCGGCAGCGATCCGGGCGCAAATGCTCGGTTGGGTGACAGGCCGAATAAATAAAGGATATACTTCCGGCCGTCCTGTTAGGGAACCCTTCCGAAGAGGAGCACTCCTGAAATGGTGAATTCACTCAAGAAGTCCGTGGTCTTCGTGCTGCTCGCGGCCGTGGCGGCGTGGGCCGCGCCTGCTGCGCCCCCGCAAGACGCTAAGACTCTTCTCGGCAATGCATCCAAAGCGATGGGCGCAGACAACCTGAAGACCGTTCAGTATTCCGGCACGGGAACGGAGTTCGCTTACGGCCAAGCCTACAACCCGGATTCGCCCTGGCCCCCGTTTGCCGATAAGTCCTACGTCCGAACCATCAACTACGAAACGCCCGCATGGCGTGTCGATCGGGTTCTGGACGCGATCCCTCCGGATCGCCGTGGTGGCGGGCTGCCTCCCGGTCCCACCCAGAACGTAGTCGTTGGCGCCAATACGCCGTGGGCCACGCAGGTGGACCTGTGGATGACTCCCTACGGTTTCTTGCGCGAGGCCATGAAGAGCGACGTTACGGTCTCGTCCAAGTCCATGGGCGGGAAGAAATACTCCGTGGCAACCTTCACCGCGCCCAATAAAGCGAAATTCAATGGCTACTTCGATGCGCAGAATATGCTCGATCGCGTCGAGACCTGGATCGACGATCCGATGCTCGGCGACCTGCTGATCGAGGCCAACTATAGCGGTTATCGGGATTTTGGCGGCGTCCAGTTCCCTGCCAAGATCGTGCTGAAGCGCGGCGGCTATCCCGTCCTCGACCTCGCGGTTACGGATGTAAAGCCCAACGTGCCCGCCAGATAAAGGGCAATCCCGGTGGCGCTCCGCAGACTCCTCCGACCACGTCTATGAAGCTCGCCGATGGCGTCTTTGCGATCCTGCCGGCGTATGCGTCGTTGGCCGTCGATTTCAAGGACTACATTGTGATCGTCGAGGGACCGCAGAGCGACGAACGCGCCAGCGCCATCATCGCCGAAGCGAAGAAAGACATTCCCAATAAGCCCATCAAGTATGTCGTCAATACCCACAACCATTTCGATCATTCCGGCGGTCTGCGCACCTTCATCGCGGAAGGCGCCACGATCATCACCTACCAGGGCAACAAGGGCTATTTCGAGAAAATTTTCAGCCTGCCGCACACGCTCAATCCGGACCGCCAGTCGGCAGCCAGGAAAAAGATCTCCATCGAAACCATGGGAGATAAAAAAGTGCTGACGGACGGCAATCGCGAGATCGATCTGTACCGCTCGCAGGGCAGCAACCACAATTACGGGCTGATCATGGCCTATCTGCCCAAGGAGAAGATTCTGGTCGAAGCGGACGGCTTCAACCCGCCGGCTCAGGCCAATGCTCCGCCGCCCGCCGTCATCAATCCCAACAACACCAATCTTCTCGAGAACATTAATCGGTTGAATCTGGACGTCGAAACCATCATCCCCATCCACTACCCGCCTGACGGCCGCAAGGTCACCATGGCGGAACTGATGAGAGCCGTTCATAAGGGGAGCTAGTTAAAAGGGGAATAATAAATATGGTGCGTTAAGAAGCTTGAGTTTATTGAGGAGCCGGGGTCGCTATCGGCGATCTGTAGCTGAAAAGTTTGTGGCATTCTTTTCGCAGGAAGCCGCCGAAGACTGGGACGCGGTGATTGCCCTTCTCAAAGACGAACTGACAGGAAATAAGGCACGCTCGCCACTTGTAGTATTCCGTGCCGTGCTTGCGGCCGTAAGCGGCAATGTCTTCCTGAGAGACGCCGTAGACCACCGCGCCGATTCGAGACCATACGCAGGCGCCGGCGCACATCGCGCACGGTTCGTGAGTGGAGTAAAGGACGAACTCCTGCAAGTAGCGGCCATAGCCGCTGGAAACGTACTTGAGCGTTTCCAGTTCCACGTGTTTGATGCTCGAGCCCGAAGTTTTTACTCGATTGCCTGCGCTGGCGATCACCACCTCTCGCTTGCCCATGAGGCGTGTAATCACCGCGCCGATCGGATAGTCGCCTCGGTCGGCGGCGCGCTTGGCCTCTGCAATCGCCAGTTCCATGAACCTCTTACGTGGTTTGTAAGAATCGGGAATATTGGTGGAGTTATCGCGAGCGTTTCTTTGCTTCGCCACGCTGCTCATCCTTCCTCGCCTGTTTTTTCGGTGGTCCATTGCGCGCAGAAGAAAAGTAACGCCATCACAGCGTATCCGGCGGCGAACGGCCACGCTGGCGTCAACCTTAGCACCGTGTCATCCGGCGTCCACTGGTACGAGTGCATCAGGCCCGCCGCGGATAGCAGCGCGGCCACGGCGCACCACTTCGCCGCCGTCACCCATTCTCGCTCGATCACGGCGACCGTCGCCGCCGAAAGCAGCATCGCGGTGAATAAGAAGCCTTGCTCCAAAGAGAAGGCGCCCTGGATCCACACGTCGCTCTTGGCGAACTCGGCTATCAGCGCATCGCTGAATGGCCCGGCTTTGCCGCCAAGCCCGGCGGCGTGGAGACCGCTCTTGGCCATAAATGCTCCCCAGGCGCCAATTCCTGGGAGCAAACCCATAATCACCGCGGGCGCGTGCGCGCGAGGCGTGGTCTGAAAGGCCTGGGCGCTGATCACGATGCCAATCCACAGGACGATGGCCATGCCTGCGTCGATCGGAATTGCCCACGCGATCCACGCGAGCGTCCCCGTTAGGCAGATGATCGTCACGAACGCCCCGTTCAGCACGGAGTAGCCGGCGCGCGCGCCCAGCGCTTTCCATCCGGGATGGCCGATGTAGATTGTCGTGGGGAACGCCGATCCGAACACCGCCGCTATGATGCTACCCGCACCGTTGACCATCAGCGACGATCTGGTGTCGTACGAATCGCCGGCCGCTTCGGCAGACTCGATGTTCTGCAGCGAACCGAGGACGTTAAAGAGGCCCATGGCGATAATCACGGAGAGGTATGGCAGAAGGTGACCGCCGCCGATGGCCGCGAGCAGATCGCCAATGACCGGAACCGGGAGATGTAAAGATGCTGTAGCCGGATGTGGGCCCACCGGTGCGAAGCCAATGATCCAGGAGAGCAAGGTTCCCAGGCCAACGGCCACCATGCCTCCAGGAATTCGGCCCTTGAATCTCACGCGGCCGAAATAAGTAAGCATGACAATGCCGAACGTGGTCAGACCGACGATCGGGCGCGCGAACGTTCGATAGAGAAAGCCCAGCGAGATGTAGCCCAGAGCGATGCCGGCAAGCGTTGAGAGCATCGCCGCACGCGGCGTGGCCTTGCGGACCCGCTCAGCGAGGAAAGCCAAGACCAGTTCAATGATGCCGGAGCAGAATGTTGCGAGGAGTCCCGCCTGCCAGGCGACGCGCGCAGGATCGAGCGCGCCTGCCCTGGTTGCGAGCACCTTCGCAGGCAGCATCACCAAAAACACATGGGCAATGAGGGAGACTGTATTGATCCCATATGGCAGCGCACAGACATCGGTGCGACCCGTGCGCGCAGCGAGTTTCTTAGCCTGGAAGGAGTAGAAAAGGTTGCCGACGAGGATTGATACCGCGGCCCCGGGGAGCACACGGCCGTAAATGAGCTCCGGTGGGAATCCCAGGACAAATTGACAGAGTGTTTCGACGAGGAGAAGTTGGACGAGATTGTCGAGCGCCAACCCGAAGAAGCCGTCGATGTCGCCACGAACGATCCATCGCATGAGCAGAGAATGATACCCGATGAACCGGAATTTCAGATCGCGAAGCAGTGCGAGGTTTGTTCGTGAGGCGCCCGGTCAGTTAATCGATCTGCCAATCGAATCGGGCACGCTAAGCAGGCTTCTCGAGGTCGCCCGCGGCCAGGGAACGCTACTTTATTCTCACCCTGGGTTCCACGGACATGCCGACCCTCAAGAGGTGCTGCGGGTCCTGGCCCTTCTCGAACACGATTTTCACCGGGATTCGCTGCACCACCTTGACATAGTTCCCGGTGGCATTCTCGGGCGGCAACAAACTATAGCGAGAGCCGGTGGCGCCTCCGATATTGAGCACGTGTCCATCATAGGACCGGCCGTACGTATCCACCGATATTTTCACCGGCTGCCCGGGTTGCATGTAAGTCAACTGCGTCTCTTTGAAATTAGCCGTCACCCAGATGTTGTCGCTGTCGAGCGGAACGATGGTCATGAGCTGTTGGCCCGGGGAAAGATTTTGCCCCGGCTGCGCGGTTCGTTGACCCACGATTCCACTGATGGGGGCCACAATGGTGGTGTATTGCAGATTGAGCTGAGCTTGCTGCAGGGCAGCCTGTGCCTGCTCCGCCTGCGCGTCGGCAGCCTGAGCGCGAGACTGCTGCAAGGAGATTTGTTGTGGACGCGTCTCAGCGTAGTGCAATTGAGCCTCGGCTTGCGCCACACGAGTGCGAGCCCCAGTCACAACTTGTTCCGCTGCCGCCGCCGAAGCGCGGGCCGCTTCGATGGCCGCAGCCGTAGCCTTTTGGCTGTCTACCGCCTGAATATATTCTGCTGCGGAATTTCGTCCTTTTCCGCAAGCGGTTTGTAGCGAGTGACGTCGTCCTGTGCCTTCAGGTCGTTCGCTTCCGCCTGCCGCAGCGTGGCTTGGGCCGCGTCAAACTGCCGCTCCGCAGCGGTCAAGCCAGCCTGAACATTCTCCACGTCCGATTGGGCGGACGAAAGTTGGCTGGACGTATTTGCCGAGGTGAGCGGCACGTTGATCCGCGCCGCCTCGGACGCGGATCGGACATTAGCCAAGGTTGCCTTAGCATTGGCGACGGCCACGTCAAAGTCTTTCGGGTCGAGCTGTGCGAGCACGGTGCCGGCTTGCACAAACTGGTTATTGTCCGCCGTGACGCGAACTACGTAGCCAGGAACGCGGGAGCTGACTGGGTAAATATAGCCATCGATCTCCGCATCATCCGTGGATTCGTAAGAGCAAAGTAGCGATAGAGCAGGACCGCAGCCACGGCCAGCACGATACCGATTCCCAGGAAGAAGAGGATCCTGCGCGATCTCTTGCGCCGAGTCGTATATCGTCCGGTGCCTAGTGTGGCCGATCCGGTGCCCGATGATTCCGAGTGTTCGAGGGTTGTGGGTGATGTATTGGCCATTTCAATATACTCCCAAGTACTGCAGCGCCGACTGCTCGGCAATCCCGACGGCTTGAGCGAGCGAAACCTTTGCCAGATTGTAGGAGTACACACTTGCGATGTAAGACTGTTCGGCCGAGGCGACCGACTCCTGGGCCTGGACAACCTCTAGGTTGTCCGCAACCCCCGAGAGGAAGCGGTCCTGGGCCTGCTTCAGCGTCTGGCTTGCAAGATCAATGTTGCTCTTGGCGACAGCGACCAAATCGGATGAGGACTTTAAGTTCAAGAATGCCGTCCGCACTTGATCGTCAATCTTCCCACGCAAATCCTCAAGTTCGGCCTGGCGCTGCCGCAGGGCACTATTCGTCTGCAGCTTGTCCGCTCGGACGCGCGTGCCTTGAAAGATCGGGACATTCAGGCTGGCTTGAAAAGTGAACACGCCGTGGGAGGTGGCAAAATTAGGGCTGCCGGCGTCGCCGAAGTCCGTATAAAGGGAGAGTGTCGGGTAGTTTTCCGCGCCCGCCGCTTGGCTGCGCAAGCTCGCCGGAACGCACCTGTTCCTTGGCGCTGAGATAGTCCGGCCGGGTGGCGTAGGCCTGCTGTAAGGCCTGGTCGAGATTCATTTCGGCGAGGGGCGCGTAAGGCACCGAGTCCATTAGCTGGAACTCCTGCCCGTTAGGAAGGCCGATGACCCTGGCAAGGGTGAGTTTGTCGATCGCCAACTGATTCTCCGCCGCGATAAGGCGCTGCTGCTGGTTCTGCAATTCCACCTGCGAGCGAAGCACATCTATGCTGGCGACCACGCCCGACGCGTGTTGATCCGAGGTCTTTTGGAAAAGAGTCCGCGCGGTAAGAACCTGGGCGCGAATCGAATCGAGCAAGGCCGCGTCCGCGATGACGAGAAGGTAGGAATTGACCGTAGTTAGCACAACCAGGTCCCAATCGCTCTTGTAAGCATACTGCGAGGCCTTTTCGGACTCGCTGGACGCTCTCAGGCTCTTGAAGGCAGACCAGTTGAAGAGCTCCTGTGAAAAGATGAAACGGGCATCCGCGACTCCAAACGGACCCACGACAGAGGGAATAGTGACACCGGGAATGTTCACGAAAAAGCCGACAGTTCTTAGGTTGATCTCCTCCACGGTGCTGGTTACGCGGGCCGAGAGATTCGGCAACAACGCGTTCAGATTGCGCAAGCGCGCGGCGTGCGCGGCGCGCGTATCCTCATCGGCCTCGATCGCGCCGAGGTTGTACTTGAGGGCCCGGCCGAGCGCGTCCTTGAGGGATAGAGCCACAGGGGTGGGAGAAGCTTGACCTGTGGGCACGCTGCCGAGAAGCGGATTCTGCGACGCAGCCGGAGGCGCGGCGGCAGGCTGGCCGATTTGCGCCGCGCTTTGCCGCGGAGCGCCGAGCAGAAACAACAGAGCGATGGCCAAAGAGCTTGCAAGGTGGCAAACCTTCCCGTCACGAACCATTGCGCCTCCCGTCAGTGGGACGAAGATACAGATGCAGATGAACCCTGGGGGTTATGAAACGAGGCGGCGCTATTCAGGATAGCCTGCACCGCCCACTCATCACCCAAGCTGGAATTGATCATGAGATGGAAACGGTGACGGTCGGGCCAGTCGACGCCGAAATACTGCTTGATGAAATCGGCACGGTCGCGGTCCACAGTCTCCGCAAGCTGGACGGCTTCACTCTCGCTCGTGCCACCGGCTTGCAAGCGGCGAACCTTTTTCTCAAACGGAGCATAAATAAACACGTGAAACGCGTCGTTGCGAGATTGCAGGTAATAAGCGGCGCCGCGTCCCACAATCACGCAGTTGCCTTCCTCCGCCGCTTCCTTTACAACTCGCTCCGTAACCTCACGGATGCAATCGGCGTCCACGATTTTTAACCTTGGAGCGTTCAAACTTCCTTCGTAGCTGCCGCGCATAAATGCGCGGAAGAGCCTATAGACAACGGGGTCGCGCTTCTCTTCGCGCTTCTTCGACCGTCCGGCTATCGCAGTCGAGCAGCCGGGCGATATGGTTGGTCAATAATTGGTCCCACAGCTTCCAGCCTAGGCGCTCTGCTACCGTTTTCGCGATGTCGGCGGCACCGCTACCGTATTCCCGTTCAATCGTAATCACTCGAATCATGGCTTCTCCCTTGAGGCTCGTTGCAATTGCCTAGACTGCCCGGAGATGAAAACCAAAATGCTTGCCAGATGGACGGTACCTACTCCGTAACCACGCGGCCGCCGCCAAGTTGATTCCTCCGCAGCGTGAAGGAAAGCATAAACATGATGGCCGCTCCGATTGCCAAGACCGCGTAAGTATCGATGTAAGCCAGAGTGGTGGCCTCACCAACCAAACTCCGATAAAGCAGACCATAGGCCTTCCTGGCAGCCAACTCGGCGTCAAATCCCGAAGTGGTAAGACGGGCGGCCAAAGCTGCAAGGGCTTGGGTGAAGACCGGCTGCCCGGGACCCGCATGCGCGATCAAGTAAGCTTGGTGAACCTGTGAACGGCGGGCGATCAGGGTGGTTACCATCGACGTTCCCACGCTGCTTCCCATATTCCGCATAAAGTTAACCAAACCGGCCACGCTATTGCTCTTTTCCAATGGCATGCCGACATAACTGGCGAGGTTGATGGGTACGAACAAGAAGGCAAGACCGAACACCTGGGTCACACGCAAAAAGCTGGCAAATCCAAAGCTGATCTCGAGGTCAAGTCGCCGAGTAGAATAAAACATCGCAATTGAAAGTGTCAGCCAGCCGAAGGCGATGAGGTAGCGCGCCTGAACCTTGCTGGTTAGCGTTCCCACCACCGGCATTAAAACGAGAAGCAAAACGCCGCCGCCGGAGAGCACTAAGCCCGCCAATTCGGAGGTGTAGCCCAGGAGCGTTTGCAGGAACAGAGGCATCATGACGAGGCTGGAGAACAGCATTATCCCCAGAATGAACATCATGGCGTTGGCACCCAGAAAGTTTAGATTCCTGAAGAGCTTAACTTCAATAATAGGGCTCTTGTAAAACCATTCCCAAATCACCAGTGAAACAAGGCACACGCCGGCAACGATGGCGAGGGTGAGAATGAAATGCGAGCCGAACCAATCATCCTCCTGGCCCTTGTCCAGCATGATTTGGAGCGCGCCCACGCCGAGGGCAAGAAAAGCCACGCCGATATAGTCGATCTTGATTCCCGCGCCGCTGAGGCGTTTGACCCAGGGGGATCTTCGACCAGGCGATAGACGAGAAATAAAGTGAGAATACCTACCGGCAGGTTAATAAAAAAAATCCACCGCCAAGTGTAGTTGTCGGTAATCCAGCCACCTAGAGTAGGGCCGATCGTGGGAGCGACAATCGCTGTCACACCGTAAAGGGCGAACGCGAGGCCTCGCTTCTCAGGAGGAAAGGAGTCGGCCAGGATAGCCTGCGCTAACGGTTGCAGTCCACCACCGCCCGCGCCCTGCAATACGCGAAAGAAGATTATCGCGGCGAGGTTGGGGGCTATTCCGCAGAGCAAAGAGCTCAAAGTGAAAATCGTGAGGCAAATCATGAAGAAACGCTTGCGGCCAAGGACGCTTGAAAACCATCCGCTGATGGGCAATACGATGGCGTTCGACACGAGATAGGAGGTGAGCACCCAGGTGCTCTGGTCGTTGCTGGCCCCCAAGCTGCCGGCCATGTAAGGCAGAGCGACATTGGCGATGCTGGTGTCCAGCACCTCCATGAAGGCGGCCAAGGCGACGACGACGGCAATCAGCCAGGGGTTGAAAGTCGGGCGCCAGGGTTCAGCCGGCAGTGAGGGTGCAGCTGGATTGGCACCCGAATCGACACTCGAATCGGGCGCTCGCGAATTGGAAGGGGCTCCAGCGTCGTCTGGCATGGGCGTAATTTTTTTTCTTTCGACTAATCACGAAACCGTCTTTTGGTTTCTATATCGGCGGATCAGGTTGTTGGTGGAACTATCGTGGCCAAGCGAAGGCTCCGTCGCGCTTTCGAGCTCAGGGATGATGCGTTGAGCCAGCACTTTGCCAAGTTCCACACCCCACTGGTCGAAGGAGTTGATCTGCCAGATGGCGCCCTGGGTAAATACGGAATGCTCGTAAAGAGCCACAAGTTTGCCCAGAGTTTCCGGCGTGAGCTGGTCCGCAAGGATTGTATTCGAGGGACGGTTGCCCTCGAACACGCGGTGAGGAACCAGCCAGTCCGGAGTGCCTTCAGCTTTGACTTGCTGGGGCGTTTTTCCGAAGGCCAGCGCTTCGGTTTGGGCAAAAACGTTTGCGAGGAGCATGTCATGCTGGCGGCCGAGCGGATTGATCGGCCGCTCAAAGGCGATGAAGTCGCAGGGGATCAACCTGGTTCCTTGGTGAATCAGCTGATAGAAGGAGTGCTGGCCGTTGGTTCCCGGCTCACCCCAATAAATCGGGCCGGTCGAATAGGTAACATCAGTCCCGTGGATGGTGACGTGTTTGCCATTGCTCTCCATCGTCAACTGTTGCAAGTAAGCTGGGAATCGCTTCAGGTACTGCTCGTAAGGGAGCACTGCAACGGTCTGGGCGCCGAAAAAGTCGTTGTACCAGATGCTGAGAAGCCCTATGAGCACCGGCAGATTCCGCTCAAAAGGCGCGGTGCGGAAATGCTCGTCCATCTGGTGAAAGCCGCGGAGCATCGCTTGGAAATTGTCGGGGCCAATGGCCAGCATGGTTGACAGACCGATCGCCGAATCCATGGAGTAGCGTCCACCCACCCAATCCCAGAAGCCGAACATGTTGGCGGTATCGATGCCAAATTTCGCCACGTCCGCGGCGTTGGTGGAAACCGCAACGAAGTGCCGGGCCACCGACTTTTCGTCGCCGCCCAAACCCGCCAAGGACCAGGCGCGAGCGGAATGGGCGTTGGTCATGGTTTCCAACGTGGTGAAGGTTTTGGACGAGACGATGAAGAGCGTCTCCGCCGCGTCGAGGTCCCGGACAGCTTCCACGAAGTCGGTGCCATCAACATTGGAAACAAAACGGAAGGTCATGTTGCGGTCGCTGTAGTACTTCAGCGCCTCGTAAGCCATCACAGGACCGAGGTCCGAGCCACCTATCCCGATATTAATGACGTTGCGAATGCGCTTGCCGGTGTGTCCCTTCCATTCGCCCTCGC
This sequence comes from uncultured Acidobacteriota bacterium, assembly GCA_963703785.1. Taxonomy (GTDB): domain Bacteria; phylum Acidobacteriota; class Terriglobia; order Acidiferrales; family UBA7541; genus Palsa-189. The sequence goes on from CAVPFR010000034.1 coordinate 159,207, forward strand.
GGATGCGTCGCGAGAATTCCGTCATTTTATCGAGGACGGCGTGGACCTGGGGCACGACGTCCTCACCGTCCAACACAATCGACGTGTCTTTGGGCGCCCGCAGGGCCACATGCAGCACGGCACGATGCTCCGTGAAGTTAATTTTGTCTCCTCGAAACATGGCGTCGATTTGCGAGCGCAGGCCCGATTCCTCAGCCAGCTGGATGAGGAGCTCGAGCGTTTGTTGCGTGATTCGATTCTTCGAGTAGTCGAGGAAGATACCCACGGCTTCGGCGGTCATGCGCTCGCCGCGCTTGGCATCTTCCGCGAATAGCCCTCGGAGATGTAATTCCCGCACTTTTTCATAGTGCGCCTGGAGCGCCTTCCAAGCCTCGCGCTTCGCCAGTGGTTCAATCACCTGGGGTTTCGCGCCTGTCGTCGAACGCGCAGCCATTTTCATGCCTCCTCTATTTCTCTTTACCGCGCGGCCGCCTGCTTCAGTGCGGCGCCTTTGGCCGTAATGACCGCCATCAAGTCGTTCCAAGACTGAACGAATGACTTCGCACCTTCGTCCTGCAGTTGTGCCGCCAGCGCGTCAATATCAATGCCTGCCTTGGCGAACTTTTCCAGCACTTGCTCGCAGTCGCCACCGTCAGGCGGCAAGATCGCTCCGATTTCGCCGTGGTCGGCGAGGGCCTTCAGGGTAGCGTCCGGCATGGTGTTCACAGTGAGTGGCGCGGCGAGGGACTTGACGTAGAGGACATCGGACGCCTTGGGATCTTTGGTGCCGGTGCTGGCCCAAAGGAACCGCTGCGGGCGCGCCCCGGCATTTGCAGCGCGTTGCCAACGAGGGGAATCGAGCAAGGTGCGATACGCTTCGTAGGCACGCATGGCGATAGCGATGCCCAGCCGACCGCGCAGGGAATCCGGCACTTTATCCGCAACGGCCACATCCCAACGGCTCACAAATAGCGAAGCGACAGAACCAACGCAGGGGTTGAGTCCCGCATCGATGCGGCGCTCGACTCCGCGCAAGAACGCGTTCGCAGCCGCCAGATACTGCTCGCGGGAGAACAAGAGCGTAACATTGATCGGGATGCCGGCGAAGATCGCCTCTTCGATCGCCGGCAGGCCCTCCTTCGTGCCGGGAATCTTGATGAATACGTTTGGTTGCGCGGCGCGGGCATACAAATCCTTGGCCGCTGCCAGAGTGCTGGTTGTGTCGTGCGCCAGCAACGGCGAAACCTCCAAGGAGACCCACCCATCCACGCCGTCGGTTCGATCGTGGACTGCGCGAAATAGCGCAGCGGCCCGGGTAATATCCTCCAGCGCCAAGTCAAAGAATAGCGCCTCGGCCGATTTAGCCTTGTTCAGCTTCTCGCGAATCGCCGCGTCGTAAGCATCGCCGCTCTTGATGGCGTGATCGAAGATCGTGGGGTTGGAGGTCAGACCTGTTACGGACAATTCATCGATGTAGTGCTGAAGCGTGCCGCTATCCAGAAGATTGCGGGTGATATTGTCGACCCAGAGACTTTGGCCCAAATTATGGAGCAGTTGCGTCGCTTTCATTTTTTCACCTGTCTTTCAATTCTCGTTGGATTCGGTCATCGCCATGACGGCGAGTCGTGCCATAAGATAAAAGGAGCCTCCAGTGGTATCGATGCGCCATCATGATAGGGGACCAGTCGCGGCGTGTAGTCCGCCGCGGAACGAACCGCTGGAATACGCGCGGTGTACATGAAAGCGTTTGTCGAACCGACGAGAAGCTGGCGGCGATTCATGGTATCGAGCGAAGGCGCGTTACCATTGCCCTCCGCGTAGAGCTCTACACTAACAGCGCCGGGATCGAGATCGTCCAGAAAAAGCTGCACTTGAAAGAGGTGCTGCCCATCGCGTTGTTCAACCGTGGCGGAGCCGAAGCGAAGTGCCGGCCAGTGCTTTGCGAGTTGCGCCTGCCAATTGAGCAAATCCGTTGCCCGTGCACCTTGGTTCGAGGCGCGCTCCTTGAAGGCCAAGGCAGCCGACAAGTAATGTTCCTCGGTGTACTGGCGGACGGCGCGGTTGGTGGAAAAAACAGGAGTCAACTTAGCCATGCTCTCGCGCATGCGAGCAACCCAGCCGCGAGGGATTCCTCCGTCACGGGAATAGAATTCCGGGACAATCTCCCGTTCGAGTAACCCGTAAAGAGTCTCGGCTTCCGACGCGTCCCATGCCGGATCGCCATCGTGTTCACGTCCGTCACCGATAGCCCAGCCGACCGACGGAGAGTATGCCTCCGCCCACCCCTCGGCGACGTTCCGCCGCGAGCTGATCGAGAAGATCCGCGAGCTGGGCGGCCGCCGCCGTGCACGGCGCGGCCCGGCCCCCGGCGCCCGCGACAAGCGCGGCGGCCTCGGCGGCGACGTTGATCCCGGCGCGCGCCGATCACGGCGCGCCGATCAAGCTGCGTCCCTTCGCGCCGACGCTGCCGCGCGTCCTGCTGATCGGATCCTCGACCGGCGGGCCGCAGGCGCTCACCTCGGTCATCTCCAATCTGCGCGCCCTGCTGCCGCGCGTGCCGGTGCTGATCACGCAGCACATGCCGCCGACCTTCACGACCATTCTGGCCGAGCACATCGCGCGCGCCGCCGCCGGCAAGGCGCATGAGGGCGTCGACGGCGAGCCGTCGCGGCCGGCACCATCTATGTCGCGCCCGGCGGCAAGCACATGCAGGCGGTCAAGCGCGGCAACGGCGTGTTCATCGCGCTCGACGACGGGCCGTTGGTGAACTTCTGCAAGCCGGCGGTCGACCCGCTGTTTCGTTCCGCTGCCGCGGCGTGGGGCCCGGCGGTGCTCGCGCTCGTGCTCACCGGCATGGGTTCGGACGGGGCCAAGGGCGGCGCCGAGATCGCCGCCCATGGCGGCAGCGTCATTGCGCAGGACGAGGCAACCAGCGTGGTGTGGGGGATGCCGGGCGCGGCGGCCCACGCGGGCATCTGCTCGGCCGTGCTTCCACTCGATCGGATTGCTCCCAAGGTCATGCGTCTATTCTCCGGAGAGCGATCGTGACACCGTCGGACTACGATTACCTGCGCAAGCTGCTCAAGGACCGCTCCGGCCTGGTGCTGTCCGCCGACAAGCAGTACCTGGTGGAGAGCCGCCTGCTGCCGCTCGCGCGCAAGATCGGCGTGTCGCACCTGACCGACCTGGTCGCGAAGCTCAAGGCGTCGGGCGCCGAGCGGCTGATCGTCGACGTGGTCGAGGCGATGACGACCAACGAGTCGTTCTTCTACCGCGACAAGATTCCGTTCGAGCATTTCCGCGACCACATGATGCCGAACCTGATCAAGGCGCGCGCCGGGCAGCGCCGCCTCCGCATTTGGTGCGCCGCCGCCTCGACTGGCCAGGAACCCTATTCGCTCGCCATGATCTTGAAGGAAATGGCCGCGCAGGTCGCCGGCTGGCGCATCGAGATCATCGGCACGGACCTGTCTAACGAGGTGCTCGAGAAGGCGCGCGCCGGACTCTACAGCCAGTTCGAGGTGCAGCGCGGCCTGCCGATCCAGATGCTGATGAAGTACTTCACGCAGGCGGGCGAGACCTGGCAGATCTCGCCCGAGATCAAGGCCATGGTGCAGTACCGTCCGCTCAACCTGCTCGCCGATTTCTCCCATCTCGGCGGCTTCGACATCGTGTTCTGCCGCAACGTGCTCATCTATTTCGACCAGGCCACCAAGATCGACGTGCTGGAGCGGATCGCGCGCCTGACCGAGGGCGACGGCTACCTCGTGCTCGGCGCCGCCGAGACGGTGGTCGGCCTCACCGAGGTGTTCAAGCCGTTTCCCGAGCGGCGCGGGCTCTATATGCCGAACGCCGCGGCCGCGAAGGTGGCAACGCCGGGCTTCGGGGCGCTCAAGGCGGCAGCCGTCGCGGCGATGCGGTGAGTAAGTCGTAACTCGTGTCCCGGGCGCACTGCAGCACGAAGTGCTGCGGTGCAGACCCGGGACCCATTCTTTGCAACTCTCTGGGCCCCGGTTCTGCAGCGCATCGTTTCACGCTGCGCTGCGCCCGGGGCACGAGCCAGAATTCTTGTCGCGCGTCACTCGCCCTTGATGCCGGCAGCCTTGATGATCGGTCCCCACTTCGCGCGCTCGGACGCGATCAGCCTGGCGAAATCCTCCGACGAGCCCCCGATCGGCGTGGCGCCGAGCTTGGACAGGCGATCGCGCACGGCCGGAACGAGTGCGGCTTCGGCGCAGTCCTTGGCAAGCTTTGCCTTCACGTCGGCCGGCAGGCCGGCGGGCGCGAGAAATCCCCACCACACGCCGGTGTCGTAGCCTGGGAGCCCCGCTTCGGCGATGGTGGGCACGTCGGGCAGCACCGGCGAGCGCGCCGCCGTCGTCATGCCGAGCGGCCGCAGCTTGCCGGCCTGCACGAAGCCGATCGAACTCCGGGATGTTGTTGAACGACAGCGGAATGTGTCCGCCGAGCAGATCGTTGAGCACCGGCGCGCCGCCCTTGTAGGGTACCGGCGTGATCGCGACCTTGGCCATGTATTTGAGCAGCTCCCCCGCGAGATGCGGCGAGGTGCCGTTGCCGGGGTAGCCGTAGGAGAGCTGGCCCGGATTCTTGCGCGCGAAGGCGAGCACGTCGGCGATCGTTTTGAACTGCGAGTCCGCGCGCACCAGCATCATGTTGGGCGAGGAGCCGACCAGCGACAGCGGCGTGAAATCGCGCACCGGATCGTAGGGCAGGTCGGGATAGAGATAGGACACGATGGCGTGGCCGCTCGCCACCAGGATGATCGTGTAGCCGTCCGGCGCGGCCTTGGCGGCGGCCGCGGCAGCGATCGTGCCGCCGGCGCCCGCCCGGTTCTCGACGACGACCGGCTGGCCCCAGCGCTTGGACAACTCGTCGCCGAGCGTGCGCGCCACGATGTCGACCGCGCCGCCGGGCGGGAAGGGCACGAGCAGGTGGACGGGCCGCGCCGGGAAGGGCGCTTGCGCGAGCGCCGCGCCGCTTGCGGCCATGAGTGCCGCCAACGCGACAAGCGCGCGCATCCATCGTCTCATGGCCCTTCTCCCGCCGGCTTTCGCATCATTCAAGCGCATCACGGCGGCGCGCGATAGGCGCCAAATAAAAACCCCGCCGTTCGCGGCGGGGTCTGGAAAGCTTCGGTTTAACGACGATGAGTCGAGCAGCGATCTGCGCCGCCTCAGGCGGAAATCCGGCTCTCGTCGTCAACTGGTTCCCGCAGCACATAGCCGCGGCCCCAGACGGTCTCGATGTAGTTCTTGCCGCTCGACGCGTTGGCGAGCTTCTTGCGCAGCTTGCAGATGAACACGTCGATGATCTTGAGCTCGGGCTCGTCCATGCCGCCGTAGAGATGGTTGAGGAACATCTCCTTGGTGAGCGTCGTGCCTTTGCGCAGGCTCAACAGCTCGAGCATCTGATATTCCTTGCCGGTCAGGTGCACGCGCGCCTGGTTGACCTCGACGGTCTTGGTGTCGAGGTTGACGACGAGGTCGCCGGTCTGGATGACCGACTGGGCGTGACCCTTGGAGCGGCGCACGATGGCGTGGATGCGCGCCACCAGCTCGTCCTTGTGGAACGGCTTGGTCATGTAGTCGTCGGCGCCGAAGCCGAGACCTTTGACCTTGTCCTCGATGCCGGCGAGGCCGGAGAGGATCAGGATAGGGGTCTTGACCTTCGACACCCGCAGCGAACGCAAGACCTCGAAGCCGGACATGTCCGGCAGATTGAGGTCGAGCAGGATGATGTCGTAGTCGTATAGCTTGCCGAGATCGACGCCCTCCTCGCCGAGGTCCGTCGTGTAGACGTTGAAACTCTCGGATTTCAACATCAACTCGATCGATTGCGCAGTGGCGCTATCGTCTTCAATCAGTAGAACGCGCATGCCAGGTCCCCTTCCGCTCAGGGCTCGGTCGGCCAGCTGCCGGGGCAGCCTTGGAATACGCCTTGGGAACTGATTCGGACGCTAACGAATCGATGGTTAACAAAACATGATTCCCGCATGCAAGCGCCGACTGGGCAGGAGCGCCCGAATCGGCCTAAAATATTGCGAAGAGCCAGTTTTTTCGACACGTCAGAGTTCATATTTGACCTTAGGAATCGGCGGTAACCGATTCCCGCGAACTCGCCCCTCCGTCCTGGCGGGCGAGACAGTCGATCCCAAGGACGGTGACGCAATGATTAACGACGCGGGTAAACACGAGGTTAAAGGTGAAGGCTTCGTTGCGCCCTCCGGGGGCCCGGCGTGAAGGCGCTTGCAGACCAGATCGACGAGCTTGATGCGGCCGAAATCTATGGCCGCGTGGTCGGCGTGCGCGGCCTGATGGTCGAGGTCGCGGGCTCGCTGCATGCCATGTCGGTCGGCGCGCGGGTAACGATTGAGGCGGGCGGCCGCCTCATACCGTGCGAAGTGGTCGGCTTCTCGGGACCCAACGCGCTGCTGATGCCGTTCGCGGCGCTCGAGGGCGTGCGGCGCGGCTGCCGCGCGGTAGTGACCTCGGTTGCGGCTGCGGTACGCCCGTCCGGCGGCTGGCTCGGCCGCGTCGTCAACGCCATGGGCGAGCCGATCGACGGCAAGGGGCCGCTGCCGGCCGGGCCGTCGCCTTTTGCGTTTCGCAGCTCGCCGCCGCCGGCGCACGCGCGCCGCCGCGTCGGCGCGCCGCTCGATCTCGGCGTGCGCGCGCTCAACACCTTCACGACCTGCTGCCGCGGTCAGCGCATCGGCATCTTCTCGGGATCCGGCGTCGGCAAGTCGGTGCTCCTCTCGATGCTCGCCCGCAACGTCGCGGCCGACGTTTCGGTGATCGGGCTGATCGGCGAACGCGGCCGCGAGGTGCAGGAGTTCCTGCAGGACGACCTCGGCGATGCCGGCCTCGCGCGCTCGGTCGTCGTGGTGTCGACCTCGGACGAGCCCGCGCTGATGCGCCGGCAGGCGGCGTATCTCACGCTCGCGATCGCCGAGTATTTCCGCGACGAGGAGCAGGACGTGCTGGTGTTGATGGATTCGGTCACGCGCTTCGCCATGGCGCAGCGCGAGATCGGGCTCTCGGCCGGCGAGCCGCCGACCGCCAAGGGCTATACGCCGACCGTGTTCACCGAGCTGCCGCGCCTGCTCGAGCGCGCCGGGCCCGGCATCGGCGAGGGCACCGTGACGGGGATCTTCACGGTGCTGGTCGACGGCGATGACCACAACGAGCCGGTCGCCGACGCGGTGCGCGGCATCCTCGACGGCCACATCGTGATGGAGCGCGCGATCGCCGAGCGCGGCCGCTATCCGGCGATCAACGTGCTCAAGTCGATCTCGCGCACCATGCCGAAATCGGCCGACCCGGCCTTCCTGCCGGTGGTCAACCGCGCGCGCCAGGTGATGGCGACCTATACCGACATGGAGGAGCTCATCCGTCTCGGCGCCTACCGCAAAGGCTCGAGCGCCGAGGTCGACGAGGCGATCGGCCTGCATCCCGCGCTCGAAGGGTTCCTTGCCCAGGGTAAGGAAGAATCAACCAGTCTGGCGGAGGGATACCGCCGATTGGCCGGCATTTTCGCTGGCGCGGAAACCGAAAACTAACACTATCCGACCACAATCCCCGCCTGTTACCCGCGCAGCGGGCGGCTGCGATCGGGCATTTCCCCCGCTCACGCTCGCGGGACTTCAGGGGAGTAAGCGTAGATGAAGTCGCGTGATACGCTCATTCGGCTGAAGAAATTTCAGGTCGACGAGAAGCGCCGCAAGGTGGCGCAGATCGAGGGCATGATCGCCGAGTTCGAACGCATGGCGACGGACCTCGACCGCGAGATCAAGACCGAGCAGGAGCGCGCCGGCATCCACGACCCGGCGCATTTCGCCTATCCGACCTATGCCAAGGCGGCGATGCAGCGCAAAGAGAACCTCAAGCGCTCGGCCGACGAGCTCAAGGGCCAGCTCGACGACGCCAAGGCCTCGCTCGGCGAGGCGTTCGAGGAGCTCAAGAAGGTCGAGCTGCTCGACGAGCGCGACCAGGCGCGCGAGCGCGCGGATGACAACGCGCGCGAGCAGACCGAGCTCGACACCATCGGCATCCTGCGCGCGCGCGGCGCGCTGGCGTAGGCCCGCGCGGGCGATTCTTCACCGCCCCATCATCGTACAAAGCATGCGTCGTTGCCGGCGAAAGCGGGCAATCCAGTAATCGCAGGCGGTGCGCGGGGACGTACGACAGCGCCCCATTGATCCGCCGCGGCGTACTGGATCGTTCGCTTGCGTGGACGATGACGGCGCTGGTCTTGGCGGAACACGGTGGCCCGGCCCGGACTGGCCCGGACTCGACGGAAGCCCCGCCGGCGTCGATAATCGGCGGCACGGAGCGGGGCGATCGACGCAATGCTGAGTGCGCAGGAACTTGTGTGGCTGCTGGCGGCGGTCGCCAAGGCGGATCGGGCCGCCTTCGAGCGGCTGTACGCGGCGACGCGCGCGAAACTCTATGGCGTCGTCTTGCGTATCTTGCGCCGACACGACCTCGCCGACGAGGTCATGCAGGAGACCTATCTCAAGATCTGGAACAGCGCCGGCCAGTTCGACCCGGCCCTGTCGTCGCCGATCACATGGATGGTCGCGATCGCCCGCAACCGGGCGATCGACCTGGTCCGCAAGAAGACCGAAGTGTCGATCGAAGAGGAGTCCGACGTGCTCGAGGCCGCCGCCGATACCCCGGACCCGCTGGCGAAGCGGGAGATGGCCGAGGAGCTGCGGCGCCTGCTCGCCTGCATGGGCCGCCTCGACGAGGAGCGCCGCCGCCTCGTGCTTTTCGCCTATTATGGTGGCTGGAGCCGGGAGCAGCTTGCGACCAAGTTCGAGAAGCCCGTGAACACCATCAAGACCTGGCTGCGGCGCGCCCTCATGGAAATTCGGGAGTGCCTCGGGTCATGAGCGACGACGACACCGATACCCCGGACATGCTGGCTGCCGAGTACGTGCTCGGAACGCTGGCGCGCAACGAGCGCGAGCAGGCCGAGACCCTGATCGCGAACGATCCCGAGTTCGCCCGGCTCGTCGCCGCGTGGGAGCGCCGGCTCGGGCAGCTGCAGGCGATGGTGGCGTCGGTCGAGCCGCCGCCCGAGACCTGGGCGCGCATCGAGGCGCGCGTCGCCGGCGTCGAGCCAAGCGCCACCATGCTGCTGCCGCACCCGGACCACGCGGCGCGCGTCGTGGCCGAGAGCAACGTCACCGACATCCGCCGCCGGCTCGGCCGCTGGCGGCAGGCGGCAGCCGGCCTTGCGGCGATCGCGGCGACACTGCTCGCCGTGGTGGTGACCTCGGTGATGCGCCCGGATGTGCTGCCGGATCCGCTGCGGCCCAAGCCGGTCGAGATCGTGCGCACGGTCGAGCGGATCGTCGAGAAGCCGGTCGATCCGGGCCGCTTCGTCGCGGTGCTGCAGCAGGATTCGGCCTCGCCCGCCTTCATCCTCACGGTCAACGTCGCGACGCGCACCGCCTCGGTGCGCCGCGTCGCGGCCGCGCCGCAGGCCGGCAAGAGCTATGAGCTGTGGCTCGTGTCCGACAAATTCCCCAAGCCGCGCGCGCTCGGCCTCGTCGGCGGCGACGAGTTCGCGCGGCCGACGCTCGCGAGCTACGACCCGGCGGTCATCAGCGGCGCGACCTATGCGGTCTCGCTCGAGCCGGAAGGCGGCGCGCCGCACCCGGAGGACGGGCCGAGCGGGCCGGTGCTGTTCACCGCCAAGCTCGTCGAGGTGGTGCCGGCGTCGCGCTGACCCGCGTCACGCGCGAGCCGAGGCGAGACCAGACAAAAAAAGCGCGCCCGTGAGGGCGCGCCAAGGTCTGGAGGTTCAACAAAAAACTCAGCGGATGGTGGTGCGCTCGTCGCTCGTGGCGAGCATCGAGGGGCCGGCCTTCACGGCCTGCGGACCACCGACATCGGCCTGCGGCCGGGCCGCGATGCCGACGACCATGACGGTGAGGGAAGCGAGCAGCGCCACGACGACGATCTTCAGGTGGGTCGCGCGATCGGCGGTGATGAGGGATGAGTTGTTCACGGCAGGGTCCCCAGAAAAGCGGCGGTCAAGGTCATTGACCCGGTGTTAACCATAAGTCGCGGCGGACGGCCCAAAGGTTCAAACCTACCGCGAAAAAAACGTCGCGGCAGGGCGAGTTGCGACACAACTATATGAAATCACGCAAGAATCCAACGCGAGCCCGGCGCGTTGTCGCGCCGTGCCGATCGGGGCTCCGTTCAGCGGATGGTCGCGGCGGTGTCCGAGGTCGCCATGACGGCAGGCGCGGGCTTGTACACGACGGCGGTGTTGTCGGTCGCCTGTGGGCGGGCCGCGATGCCGACCGCCAGCACGACGATGGAGGCGAGCAGCGACACCACCACGATCTTGAGGTGAGTGGTCTGATCGGCGGTGAAGAACGAGGAATTGTTCATCGGGGGGTCTCCCGGGTTTGTCCCGTAGTCAACGGGGCCGGGTCGAAGGTTCAGCGCTTGGGCGAAAAAAAAGGGCCTTCGAGCGGACACGCTCGAACACCCCTTCCCTTTCCCACTGCCACGTTAACTAGGAAGTCTCCGCTTGGTTCCAAGCCGTGGTCACGTGCGCTTGATCGGCCGTGAGCTTCGGTGTTGGCGCGGGCGTGGTCAGATACTCCCCACGGTCTTGAGCCGTGCGCGCGGGTGGATCTCCGACTGCGACAGCACCGTGGTCTGGCTGCGGAAGCGCTCCACGATCGAGCGCACGAACGGGCGGATGCTGGGCGAGGTGACCAGCACCGGGTTCTCGCCCTGCCGCGCCGCATCCTCGAAGCGCTCGCGCACCAGGGTGATGAACTCGGAAAGCCGCGACGGCTGCATGGCGAGCTGCTTGTCGTCACCCTGGCCGACGATCGATTCCACGAACGCCTGCTCCCACTTGGCGCTGAGCGAGATAAGCGGCAGATAGCCGCCCGGCGCGGTGTACTGCGCGCAGATCTGGCGGGCGAGGCGGGCACGCACGTGTTCGGCGAGGGCGCTCGGATTGCGGGTGAAGCTGATGCCGTCGGCGATGCCTTCCAGGATGGTCGAGAGGTCGCGGATCGAGATGCGCTCGGTGAGCAGGTTCTGCAGCACGCGCTGGATGCCCGTGATGGTGATCTGCGAGGGCACCAGCTCCTTGACGAGATCGCCCTGCTCCTTCGGCAGGTCCTTGAGCAGCTTCGCCACCTCCGCGTAGGAGAGGAGTTCGGAGATGTTGCCCTTGAGCAGCTCGGTCAGGTGGGTGGCGAGCACGGTCGCGGCGTCGACCACCGTATAGCCGCGCACCGCGGCCTCCTCCTTGAGCGCGCCGTCGACCCAGGTGGCGGGCAGGCCGAAGGTCGGCTCGGTGGTGTGGATGCCGGCGATGTTCACTTGGCCGCCGCCCGGGTCCATCACCATGTACTGGCCCGGCCACACCTTGCCGGTGCCGGCGTCGACCTCCTTGATCTTGATGATGTAGGTGTTGGCGTCGAGCTGCACGTTGTCGAGGATGCGCACCGACGGCATCACGAAGCCCATCTCCATCGCGAGCGAGCGGCGCAGCGCCTTGATCTGCTCGGTCAGCCGGTCGCTGCCGTCCGGCGAGTTGACGAGCGGCAGCAGCGCGTAGCCGAGCTCGATCTTGAGGTCGTCGATCTTCAGCGCCGCCGAGATCGGCTCCTCGGTCGGCGCCGCCTTGGTGCCCGCCGCGGCTGGCTTGCGTCTGCGCCGCGACCTGCGCCTTGTTGCGCTTGTCCATGATGACCGCGAGCGCGCTTGCGCCGGCGCCGAGGGCGACGAACGGAAGCATCGGAATGCCGGGCAGGAACGACATCACCATCATCACGGCGCCCGACATGCCGAGCGCGGTCGGGTAGCCCGACAGCTCGCCGCAGCAGCGCCTTGTCGGCGGCCTCGCCGAGGCCGGCCTTGGAGACGAGGAGGCCGGCGGCGGTCGACACGATCAGCGCCGGCACCTGGGTGACGAGGCCGTCGCCGACGGTGAGCAGCGTGTAGCTTGCCGCCGCGTCCGCGAAGCTGATGCCCTGCTGGGCGATGCCGATGATCATGCCGCCGATGATGTTGATGAACACTACCAGCAGGCCGGCGATGGCGTCGCCGCGCACGAACTTCGAGGCGCCGTCCATGGCGCCGTAGAACGGCTCTCGTCCTCGAGCTGCTTGCGGCGCCGCCGCGCCTCCTTTTCGTCGATCAGGCCGGCCGAGAGGTCGGCGTCGACCGCCATCTGCTTGCCGGGCATGGCGTCGAGGTTGAAGCGCGCCGCGACCTCGGCGATGCGCCCCGAGCCCTTGGTGATCACCACGAAGTTCACGATCACCAGGATGATGAAGACGATGATGCCGATGACGAAGTTGCCGCTCATCACGAAGTTGCCGAACGCCGCGATGACGTGGCCGGCGGCGGTCGGGCCCTCGTGGCCGTGCGCGAGGATCAGGCGGGTCGAGGCGAGGTTGAGCGCGAGCCGCAGCATGGTCGAGATCAACAGCACCGTCGGGAAGGTGGAGAACTCGAGCGGTGCCCGGATGAACAGCGCCGTCATCAGGATCAGCACCGAGAAGATGATCGAGATCGCGAGCGCGAAGTCGAGCAGCAGCGGCGGCAGCGGCAGGATCAGCACCACCAGGATGGTCAGGATGCCGACCGCGAGCCCGACGTCGCCGCGCCGCAGCATGGTGACGATCTCGGTGAGGCTCGGCAGCTGGAAGCCGCCGGCCCGCGCGCGCGCCCGCCCGCCCGGGCCGCCTACCGCGCCGCCTTGGCCCGCCGTCACGTCGGTCATGCCGCAATGCCTCCGCGCGCCGCGACGCGGCGCATCCGTTGGGCAAAATTTGCCGGGTGCATGGTTAGCGCGAGGTTAACGACCGCGACCGCCATGGGCTGGGCATCGTTGTTCTTCGCGCCGATGCGCGCATGAAGTCGAACGACAACTGGACGAAATCTTCGCGGCGACTGCGTTCATCCGTCGTCATCGTCGTCACGACGTCGTCCGAAGTCTGAACGTTGCTTCATCGGCAGCGTTCAGATCCATGCCTATTACATAACTGTAACTTGCCAATGTATTGGCCGTCGTCTTCTACTTCAGGACAGGGGAACGCTCTTCGTGGAGACACCACCATGTGGAAGACAGCAACCGCCGGCGCGATCGCGCTGATCATCGCCGGCACAACCGCAACCTACGCGCAGCAGCAGCCGGGCAATCCGGGCCCGGCGGCGGGCGCGCGTGGCGGGACTGGGCATGCGGCATCTCAGCCCAGAGGACCTCAACGCGTTCGCGGACGCGCGCATCGCGGCGCTGCATGCCGGCCTCGAGCTCAAGGCCGATCAGGAGAAGAACTGGGCGCCGTTCGAGCAGGCGCTGCGCGACCTCGCCAAGATGCGCATCGCGCGCATCACGGCGCGCGAGCAGCAGCCGACCGACCAGCAGCCCGCCAATCCGATCGAGCGGCTGCAGAAGCGCGCGGACGCGATGACGACGCGCGGCACCGCGCTCAAGAAGCTCGCCGACGCCGCGGCGCCGCTCTACCAGAGCCTCGACGACGCGCAGAAGCAGCGCTTCATGATGCTTGCCCGCTTCATGCGCCGACACGAGCCGCATCGCGTGATGTGGCGTGGTCGCGACGGCATGCGCGGAATGGGCGGCGAATTCCGCGATCGCGGTTTCGGCGACCGCGACATGCGCGGCATGGAACGCAAGCGCGACGAGGACGGCGACTACCACGGCCCGCTCTGATCCGCGCCGCGCGTCGACGCGCACAATTTCCGATCGCGCCTGATCGCAACGCCGCCGGTCCGCCGGCGGCGTTGTCGTCTGCCGTCCTCAGTAGCCTCCGCGGCCGACCTGCCTGCCGGCCTCCGGGCGGGCCTTCCCTGGACAGGGTGCCGTGCCTTTGCTAGAGACGCGCGCCTGCCGGAAAACCGCAGCGGATCCGGGCGCATAGCTCAGTTGGTAGAGCAGCTGACTCTTAATCAGCGGGTCGTAGGTTCGAGTCCTACTGCGCCCACCAATTTCTCATTCGACGATGCGGTAACGTGACGGTCCGCGGCGGGCCGAGCCGCGGCCGCTGACGGCGCCTGGACTGCCGCTCACACCTGCGCCTCATGTGCGAGTAGCGCACGCTTGCGTTCGGCACCCCAGCGGTAGCCGGAGGGTGTGCCGTCGCTCCGGATCACACGGTGACACGGGATCGCAAGCGCAATCGCGTTGGCCGCGCAGGCATTTGCGACGGCGCGCGCCGACCCTGGCTCGCCGATGCGGCGCGCGAGCGCCGCATAGGTCACGGTGCGGCGGACCGGAATCGCGCAGAGAGCGTCCGACCCGCCGCTGGAAAGGCGTGCCGTGGACATCGAGCTCGAGATCGAGCCCCCGTGCCGGCGTTTCGATGAAGCGGAGGACCTTCTCGAGGTCGCGTGCCAGTTTTCGGTCGTCTTTGGCAAGCCTGTTCTGCGGAAATCGCGCCGCGAGATCGGCGGTCAATTCGCCGGCCTCCGATCCGATCAGGACAGCGCAGACGCCACGGGCGCTTCGCGCGACCAGCACCGTTCCCAAGATGCTTGTGCCGGTCGCGAAGGCAATCTCGCCTGATGGCGCGTCATGCTGGCTCGTGATGCGCGTGACGTCGAGCCGGGCAGACTTGTTCGTGATGTCGAGGTCCATGTTCGTTGCTCCTTTGATGTCTCGATCATCAAAGTAGCGCTCTCGTCGGAGTCGCTCACTCCGGTCCTTGCCGCCGAATTGCCGCGCAACGCACGAGGATGCTCGGTTACTCTGTCGCGAGATCCCATTCCGTTTGGGCGCGAGTGATATCGCGGAACTTTTGGCACGCCCCTGCCGCCGCCGAAGCGGATAGACTGAAATCATTCACTTTTCCTCGAATGGCTTTGTTCTGCCAAAACGGTTCGCCGATCGGAGGCGGCGGGGCGCGATTGAAATCGTTGCTGTTATCCCAGTTGGGTTCAATCTGCCAAAATGCGTGCGCAGGATCGGGCGCAGCCCGGGCGGCTTGTAAAATACAAGGAATCTACAAGAGCCATCCGCGAAAACCCGCACGTGACGGCGGCGCACGTGCAGATGCCGTTCAGAAAGAGCGCACGCGCGAGCACGCCGATCGTAGCGGCACGCAAGCGCACATCGCCGCATCCCATTTCGCCATTGTCAAAGGTCGGCACCAACGACGCAAGAACATTTTGTCGGGCGACCACCGCGCGGTGTGGAGAACGCCTCTGCGTTCACCCGATCCTGATATTCAGCTCCTTCACCAGCCACCCGTACTTCTCGTAGTCGTCATGGAATTGCTTCGCCAGCACGTCGGCGCTGCCGCCGACCGGCTCGTTGGCGGACTGCATCATCTTGGCGCGGGCGGCTGGATTCTGGACGGCCTTGTCGATCTCGGCATTGAGGCGCGCGATGATCGCCGGCGGCGTGCCGCGCGGGACGAACGCGCCGTACCAGGTGTCAAGCACCATGCCCTTGAAGCCCTGATGCTCGAAGGTCGGGACCTCCGGCAGGCTCGGCGAGCGCGCTTGCCCGGACACCGCGAGGATGCGCAGCGCGCCGGTCTTGGCGTGCGGCATGAGCGCGGTCGGGCCGAGGATGCCGATCGGGACATGGCCGGCGATGAGGTCGCCGGCCGCCTGGCCGGCGCCGCGATAGGGGATGTGGTCGAGCTTGATGTTGGCCATCTCGTTGAACCATGCGCCCAGGATGTGCTGGTTCGAGCCGACGCCGGACGACGCGAAGGCGAGGCCGGATTTCTGCTTCGCCAACGCGATCAGGTCGGCGAGCGAATGCACGTCGAGCGAGGGATGGGTGGCGAGCACCAGCGGCTGGCGCGCGACCAGGATCACCGGCAGGAGGTCCTTTGCATAATCGCCGTTGACCTTGAGGATGTGCGGGGCGCTCACGATGTTGTCGTTGGTGACCAGCACCGTGTAGCCGTCGGGCGTGCTCTTCGCCGCGGCCTCGATGCCGATGGTGCCGCCGGCGCCGGTACGATTCTCGATCACCACCTGCTGCCCGATCAGTCCGGCGGCGAGGCGGGCGATGAAATCGAGCCCGCCGCCCGCCGCGAGCGGCACGACGAACAGGACCGGGCGGCTGGGATAGTTCTGCGCCCATGCGGCCGACGGCGCCGCGAGAGCGCTGCCGAAAAGCCAGAGGAATCGACGGCGAGGGAGCTGCTTGGAGGCGCCTTTGCGTGGGAGCGGTGCGCAAAGTCGTATCGCCCGATCCGTGGCCGCGGAAGGGATCGCGCGCGCGGTACGTGCGCGTTGATCGGCTGGCGCGCCGGCCGCTAGAATGCCGATATGCGCCAGGCGTTGAAACGTCATCCGGATTCGCGTTGCATCGCGGCGACGCGCATCGACGTGGACGTCGCGCAGCCATCCGCCGCCAGCCTTCTGCTGTCCTACGTCGTGCACGGCGACATCGGCGCGCTGCGCCTGATGCCCAGGACCGCGCCGGCGCGCGGCAATGAGCTCTGGCGGCATACCTGCTTCGAGGCGTTCGTCGGGACCACGGCGGGCGATGCGTACTACGAATTCAATTTCGCGCCCTCGACACAATGGGCCGCCTATCGGTTTAGCGGCTACCGCGACGGGATGCGGATCGCGACCGAGACGCGCGCGCTGCGGATCGAGGTGCAGTCGACGCCCGAGCGCTACACGTTGCAGGCCTCGCTGGAGCTCAACGCCCTGTCGGACCTGCGGCGTGACGCCGGATGGCGTCTCGGCCTCGCGGCGGTGACCGAGGACACGCGCGGCGGCATGTCGTACTGGGCCCTGGCGCATCCGCCCGGCAAGGCGGATTTCCATCATCGCGATGGCTTTGCGCATGAACTATCCGCGGCGTAAGCAAAGCTCATGAAATTCGGCATCGATCAACTCGTCGCTGACCCGAGCTTGCGCGCGCCGCTCGCCGGCCGGCGCGTCGCGCTGCTGGCGCATCCCGCCTCGGTCACCGCGGACCTGACCCATTCGCTCGACGCGCTCGCCGCCTGCGGCGACGTCAAACTCGCGGCCGCGTTCGGGCCGCAGCACGGCCTGCGCGGCGACAAGCAGGACAACATGATCGAGTCGCCGGACTTCATCGATCCGGTGCACCGCATTCCGGTCTTCAGCCTGTATGGCGAGGTGCGTAGGCCGACGGACGCGATGATGGACGCGTTCGACGTCATCCTGGCCGACCTGCAGGACCTCGGCTGCCGCATCTATACCTTCACGACGACGTTGCGTTATGTGCTCGAAGCGGCCGCCAAGCACGGCAAGGCCGTATGGGTGCTCGATCGGCCCAATCCGGCGGGCCGGCCCGTCGAAGGCCTGGCGTTGCGCGCGGGCTGGGAAAGCTTCGTCGGCGCCGGGCCTATGCCGATGCGCCATGGGCTGACCCTCGGCGAGCTCGGGTCCTGGTTCGTCGCGACGCTGCGGCTCGACATCGACTATCGCGCCGTCGCGATGGAGGGATGGCAGCCCGACGCCGCGCCCGGATTCGGCTGGCCGCTGGGCGAGCGCACATGGGTCAATCCGAGCCCCAATGCGCCGAGCCTCTTCATGGCGCGCGCCTATGCGGGCACCGTGCTGCTCGAGGGCACGACGCTGTCGGAAGGGCGCGGGACCACGCGGCCGCTCGAGCTGTTCGGCGCGCCCGACATCGATGCGCAAGCGATCATGCGGGAGATGGCCGCGCTGGCGCCGGAGTGGCTGCGCGGCTGCCGGCTGCGCGCGTGCTGGTTCGAGCCCACATTCCACAAGCACGCCGGCAAGCTCTGCCACGGCGTGCAGATCCACACCGAAGATCGCGGCTACGATCACGGCCGCTTCAAGCCCTGGCGCGTCCAGGCGCTGGCCTTCAAGGCGATCCGCCGCTTGTATCCCGACTATCCGCTGTGGCGCGATTTCCCCTACGAGTACGAGCACGGCAAGCTCGCCATCGATGTGATCAACGGCGGTCCGCTGCTGCGCGAATGGGTCGACGATGCGGCAGCGACGCCGCGTGACCTCGATGCGCTGGCGAGCGCGGACGAGCAGGCCTGGCTCGGCGAGCGCGCGC